>JBGAKG010000046.1:0-4155 GCA_044224495.1 Polyangiaceae bacterium
TCCGGTGCGGTGCTCGGGAGCGGCGTCGTCGCTGCGGCGAGCGCGCTCCTCGATTGGTCGATGGCGCCGAGCCCAATCGCGCTCGGCGCGGCGTTGGCGGTCAGCGGCTCGATCGGCGTCGCGTTCGGGTTCTTCCCCGCGCGCCGCGCCTCACGGCTCGATCCGATCGTCGCGCTCCGCCACGAGTGAGGGGCAGGGGCACGGGCACGCAGGAGAAGGTCTCTTCGTCTCTCCACGGGGGATCGAAGGGGGGTCGAGCTCATAGCGAGGCCCCCTTTCGGCGAGAAGCGCACCGAAGCGCAGCGGAGGGTAGCGACGAGCCCAGGGAGGTGCAGGAGGGGAGCCCTCCTGCTCCAGAGTGACAGGGGATGGATCGCATGGCCCCCGAGCGACCCCCTGGTCGTGGATGGACCACGCCGGTTTTGTCGGGATTTATGCAACGCGAGGGGTGCGGATTCTGTGGCCCGGTGTGTGCAGAAGGGTCAGTCATGCTCCGCCGACACCACTTCGCTTCGGTCCTCGCCCTCCTCGCTGCAACCTCCTTCAGCATCGTTGGCTGCTCGTCGACGCCCGCTGAAGACGAGTCGTCTGACGACGCGCTCGCCAACACGGACGTCAAGAGCTCCGGTTGGGAGCTCGACATCGCCAAGATGAACGCAGCCTTTCCGGAAGCCAACGCGCCCATCCGCGAGGGCCACCCCGAAGACGCGTACACCGTCGTCATCAACGCGGGCGGCAAGAAGATCCCTGCCAACACGCACATGTTCACGAAGACCGTGAACGTGATCCCCTACGCCGATCCGAACGACCCCGCCGAGGCCGTGAGCCCGAGCGGTAAGGGTGACGCGGTCATCGGCCAGTACATCCAGCCGGGTGAAGTGGGCTTCATGATCAAGCATCACCGCCCCGCGAACCGCTACCTCGACATGTCGAGCGAAGGCGGCGACATGAAGGAGAACTTCAAGCTCCAGGACACGCACATCGGGATCGTCGTGGGCGTCGATCGCGGCGGCAAGGCCGGTGCGATCACGATCAACAACCCGAAGAACTACCAGCAGGGTGCGTTCGGCGACGACCACTACCCGATGGTGTTCGTGAAGCCGGTGTTCCCGACGAGCGTGAGCGCCGATCAGGCCAAGCTCTACATGGACAACATCCGCACGATGGCGGTGCTGTTCAACACGGTCTCCGTGTTCCCCGGCGACTACAACGGCGGCGACCCGCTCGCGGCGCGCAATCCCGATCAGATCAAGATCCACGTCGCGCAGATGGTGAAGGCCATCGGCGGCGACGCCGACGCGAAGAAGTGGTTCGAGGACCCGGCCAACAAGATCTACTGCGCCGAGCTCGCCCACGTTTCCTCGAGCGCCGGCATCCTCGTCCCGTTGGCCAAGCAGTACGTCATCGGCCTCAAGGACGCGAAGGGAGTCGCCCTCACCGACTCCGACTGGAGCAACTTCACGGCGAAGGTCGGCTCGATGTGGCCCTTCAGTGGCGACATCACCGGCGTCTCGAACGACTCGAACACGGCGAACCCGCGCCTCGCGGATCTCGCGAAGTACAAGCCCGACTTCAACAAGCTCAGCGCGCTCAAGCCGATCGACCAGGTCGCGACCGCGCCGAAGCGTGACGACGGCCTCCCGTCGCGTGGCCTCGCGTTCGAGCCGATGACGATGGCCGACATCGTCCAGCACTTCCTCCGTACGCACATCCCGCGCGATCCGGATCGTCAGGTCGAGATCGAGTCGCTTCGCGGTGCGGGTGAGACCGTGGCCCCGATTCAGGCCCAGATGCTCACGAAGATGGAGCCCGGTCTCTATCAGTCGATGCAGCTCGGCCCGGGCAACCCGGCCCTCACGCGCACCCTGACCGACGCGCAGCTCGACGAGCTCCCCACCAACCCGGCCCTCAAGCCGACGGTCAAGGACGTCTTCGACGGAATCGTTCGGGTCGTGGCGAAGCAGCAGCCGAGCTACGCGGAGTTCCAGAAGGCCGTTCAGCCGTACCTCGCCATCGCGCGCAAGATGACCGGTCCGCGCGGTGACGTCGGTGAGGGGCTCTTCGTTCCCCCGAGCCTCCTCCACGTCATCACGCAGGGCGCTCACCCCGGCGGCTACCTCACGCTCAAGTACCTCGGCCACGGCGTGCACTTCTCCCTCGTGAAGAAGGCGGCCGGCGGCGGGAGCACGCAGGCGCCCGCGCAGAACACCGGCGGCGCGACCCCGGCGCCGAGCGGGAACAACAACAAGACCCCGGCCCCGCAGCAGAACAACGGGGGCTGATCGAACCGAAGCTCCGCACCCAGACAAAACAGATTTTCCTCAGAAGCGGGCGCTCTTTGCGGAGGGAGCGTCCGCTTCGCCTATTTTGTCGCCGTCATTCGTGTGCAATCTGCACGGAGCCGGCGCCCTGGCCTCGGCCCGCGGAGACGATCACCTTCGCGGCGTCGGCCACGTCGAAGCAGAGCGGCCCGTCGGGCGGAATTACCATCGCGTGCGCCCCCGGCTCCGACCGCGCCTGCGCAGCGAGGAGTCCCTTCGAGTCGAGCACCGACACGACCACGTCCTCCACGTTGGCACCGAGGCCGACGAAGATGCGTTGGCAGCCAGGCTTGGCGTCGAACGTGACCGTCGCGCCGGGATCGCGCTCGCCGATCGTGATCGGCTGCGTCGCGCCTGCGGCCTTCATGCTCGGCTCGCAAGCGCGGAGGAGCGCGGTCGCGATCGCGTCTGGGGCGCCGCTCGCGGCCTTGGCCGCGCAGGCCGGGAGAGGCGGGTCGCCGATCGGGTCAGTCGCGCCTCGACCGCGAACGCGCGCGATCTTCGAGCCCAGGCCGAGCGGCGGGACGGGGCGCTCGGGCGGGAGCGTCACGTTCGTGACCACGGGAGCGGACGCGTTCGGCGCCGCCCCAGCGTCGGCCGACGGGGCATTCCTGGGAGCGGCGGTGGGCGCGCTCTCGGCGCTGGCGCCTCCGCACCCGACCGTGAAGACGACGAAGAGGGCACTCGCGCGTCGATTCATCGCCGTCAGACTATCGCGGCTCGGGCCGGCAGCCACGCTTCGACGTCGCGGCATCTCTTTGCTAAAGCGCGGAGCGTGATGAACCGGCCCCAGGTCGTCGTCGTCGATCGCGAGCGCCCGGACCCGGACGCGATCGCGCGCGCCGTCCGAGTGCTCCGCGAAGGTGGCCTCGTCGCGATGCCGACGGAGACGGTCTACGGGCTCGCGGCGCGCGCCTTCGACGAGGCGGCCATCCAGAAGGTGTTCGCCGCGAAAGGCCGGCCCGCCACGCATCCGCTCATCGTGCACGTGCTGGACGTCGACGGCGCGCGTCGTGTCGCCGCCGAGCTCCCCGACCTCGCCGCGCGCGCGGCCGCGCGCTTCTTCCCCGGACCGCTCACCCTCGTCGTGCCGCGGGCGTCTCGGGTCTCGCCGCTCGTCGCCGGTGGCGGCGACACGGTCGCGGTGCGTGCGCCGAGCCATCCGGTCGCGCGCGCGCTCCTCGAAGCGCTCGGCGAGCCGCTCGTCGCGCCGAGCGCCAATCGATACCAGTCGATCTCGCCGACGCTCGCGGAGCACGTCGTCGCTTCGCTCGGCGATCGCGTCGATCTCGTGCTCGACGCCGGACCGTGCGAGCACGGAATCGAGTCGACGGTCGTGGACGTGACCACCTCACCGCCGCGCCTCCTCCGGCCGGGAGCGCTCTCCATCGAAGCGCTGCGCGAGACGATGCCTGACCTCGTCGTCCGTGAAGGCATCGTCGAAGCGGCGGGCGTGCACGCGGCGCCCGGCCTCTCCGCGCGGCACTACGCCCCGCGCGCACACGTCGAGGTGGTGTCCGGTCAGGCCGCGGCGCTGCGGCGCGCGAGCGAGCTCGTGACAGCGGGCAAGCGCGTGGGCGTCGTCTTGCGCGCGCCCCTCACGAGCGACATCAACGCCGGCGCCGCGCTCGGCGTCCAGCTCCTCTCCGCCACCGCGGAGGCGTTCGCCGCCGAGCTCTTCGCGGCGCTGCACACCGCCGACCGGATGGCGGACGTCATCGTGGTCGAGGACGTGCCCTCCGGAGAGGCGTGGATGGCGGTTCGGGATCGGTTGCGGCGGGCTCGGGCGTGAGCTACTCGCCCTCTCGAGCGAGGCGACGTCGGTCCCGACGGT
>JBGAKG010000024.1:0-187794 GCA_044224495.1 Polyangiaceae bacterium
GAGAGACTCGCATGGCACTCGAGCTCGCCGTCGCTTGGGGCTTCACCAAGCGCGACGACGCGCTTCTCTCTGCACTCGATCGCATCAACGCAACGCTCCACAAGCTCACGCGCTGACTCCTCTCGCGGGCTCCGCGGCCATCGCGGAGCCCGCGATCTCTCCATCGCGAGCCCGCCGCTTCGGCGGGCTTGGACCGAGTCTCGCCGCGAGGAACTTCGCTGCCTGGGGCTTCAGCCCCAGGCGCGCCTGCGCTCGAGAAAGCGACGAGCACCGACGACTGCGCGGAGATCGGATCCGGATCCCGGACGCGTACGACGGGAGCGGGAGCGGAAGCAGGAGCGGGAGCGGGTGCCGGAGCGGGTGCCGGAGCGGGAGCGGGAGCGGGAGCCGGAGCTGGAGCCGGAGCTGGAGCGGGAGCGGGTGCCGGAGCGGGTGCCGGAGCGGGAGCGGGAGCGGGAGCGGGAGCGGGAGCTGGTGCCGGAGCCGGAGCTGGTGCCGGAGCCGGAGCTGGGAACCGCATCGTCATAACAACGTTCCGGTGAGTGGATCACGATTCGACCACCGCGCCTCGGACCCCGAATCGGCGACCCTGGTGCCCGCGTTCACCGGCCTCGCTGGCGCCGCTCGCGATGCTTCGCGAGCGTCTCCGCGCGCAGCGGAATTCCCGCGTCGCGCTCTCGCGCCGTCGTTCGGCACAGCGCTTGCTCCAGCGAGAGATCACCATGAAGAACCTCCTCGTCGCCGCGCTCGCCTCGAGTGTCGTCCTCCTCGCCCCCATCGCCGATGCGAAGGCCCCGACCACTCCGTCGTTCGATCGCGACGCGGCCGTGAAGTCGCTCTCGGGTGTCGAGCTCGTGAAGTGCAAGGCCCCCGGCGGTCCCCGCGGCGCCGGCCACGTACTCGTCACGTTCGCGACCGACGGCTCCGTCGCCGACGTCCAAGTCGACCGCGATCCCTACAAGACGAGCCCCGTCGCCCGCTGCCTCGTCTCGCAGTTCAAGACCGCGAAGGTCCCTGCGTTCGGGCCCGCGGCGGTCACGGTCGGGAAGAACTTCTCGATCGACTGACGTCGCAAGAGCGGCGGGCGCGCCTGGGGCTGAAGCCCCAGGCAGCGAAGTTTCTCGGTGCGCACTCGCTCCAAGCCCGCCCCAAGGGCGGGCTCCCAGTCTGCGACGCGCACGACAACGTTGGACGTGCGCTCCCCTTCTCTCGTGCGTTGGACTCGGTGCATCGCGCTCGTCACGCGCGAGCCCGCCGAAGGCGGGCTTGGATTGGGTACGCAACGAGGAACCTCGCTGCCTGGGGCTTCAGCCCCAGGCGCAACATCCTCTCTCCCACTTCAGTGAAGCGTCCCCACTTCAGTGCACCGTCGGCCCTCGCCGGTACTCGAGCTGCACCCCCGCCGTCGGCCCGAGCCAGAGCCTCGCTCCCGCGTCGTCCAGCTGAGCCCTCCGCACGCGCTGACGGTGGTGGTAGGTGCCGTTCGCGGCGGTCCCCGCGGCGCCGGCCACGTACTCGTCACGTTCGCGACCGACGGCTCCGTCGCCGACGTCCAAGTCGACCGCGATCCCTACAAGACGAGCCCCGTCGCCCGCTGCCTCGTCTCGCAGTTCAAGACCGCGAAGGTCCCTGCGTTCGGGCCCGCGGCGGTCACGGTCGGGAAGAACTTCTCGATCGACTGAGCGCCCGCCCGCGCGCGGCGCGCTACGATGCGTCGATGAAGGCGCGCACGTTCGGCTTCACCGCGCTCGCCGGGGCAAGCGCTCTTGCGGTCGTCTTCCTCGCCTCTCGCGTCGAGGGCCACGTCGTGCTCACGGCCGAAGGTGGCGCGGCCGGTGTCGTCGCAGACGGCCCCGACGGTGCTCCCATCGTTGCTCCGCTGCCTGGCCACCCGACGCTGGACGACCTCGTGAGGGCCGCATCGGGATGCAGCCCCCACCGCACCCGCTTCCTGACACTCACGTTTCGACCCGATGGATATCTCCGCTCGCTCCACTTCGATCACAGCTCGAAGGGCGACGAGTGCGTGAAGCACCTGTTCGACGGCGCCCGCGTCGCTCCCTTCGCCGGACCCGACCGCGTCGTGAAGGCAGCAATCTCCTACTGACGGCGACTCGAGGGTCGTCGTCGAGCTCAGTGCACCGTCGGCCCTCGCCGGTACTCGAGCTGCACCCCCGCCGTCGGCCCGAGCCAGAGCCTCGCTCCCGCGTCGTCCAGCTGAGCCCTCCGCACGCGCTGACGGTGCTGGTAGGTGCCGTTCGTCGACGCCAGATCGTACGCGAACGTCCGCCCGCGATCGCGGAGCAACAGCAAGTGCGTGCGCGAGATGCCGTTCGTCAGCACCGACCGAAGGCCTGCATCCAGGCACCGATCCGCCCGTCCGAGGAGGATCCCCCGCTCCAGATCGTCGTCCGGCACCTCCACCGTGACGCTCTGACCATCCCGCGCCAACGTCAGCGACGCCATGCCCGGCGGCGGCGCCCGCCGCGCCGACTCGCGGTAGCTGAAGATCATCGAGTGCGCGACCGGCGGTAGCGACGCCACCCCCGTCGAGATGCGCGACGACAGCGTGATCCGAGGCGGCAACGACGTCTCGTGCACCTCCACTCGCGCCGCGCCCTCGGCCAGCGCCGCGCTCGTGTCGACCGCACCGTCCACGATCGGCAGCGCGCCGATCACCCAGCTCCCGAGCCGCATCCGAAGCGCGCCGGTTGCGACGAGCGAGCGGCGCGGGATCGCGTCGTCCAGGAAGAGGGGCAGCTGCGTCAGCAGATCCAGGAATCGAAGCGCGACCCCACCGCCATCCAGCGGGTAGCTCGTGAGGAGGAGGTGCCGGAGCGAGATCCGCTCGTCCCCGTCGAGGAACCCGTCGCACTTGTCGTGCCGACCGAGCACCGCGTACTCGCCCGCCCGCGCGGGCAAGTCGAGGTACCCCATCGCCGGCGGGCGCGTCCAAAACACCCGGTACCCGAGGGCGACCCGCGTCGGCGCCAGCAGCGCCCCACGGCGCGCCCAGTCGAAGCTCTCGACGAGCCGCTCGACGTCGACTCCCGGGCGATGGCCGAGCGCCGTCGCCGAAAAACCCAGGACCGTCGATGCGTTGCGCCGCGATGCGGGCACCTTCGAGCTCGGGGAGCTCGTGCCGCTCGGACTACTGGGCGGCGGTGACCCGCCGGACGAATCCATGTTCTTTTACCGTGCGTCGGGAATCCCACCCGCGCAAGCCCACCGCTCCCGATCGTTTGCCGGCAAACGCCGAGGAGCGCGGGAGCTCAGGAGCCGTGCGGGCCGGTCCGCTCGAACAGCTCCTTCAACGTGTCCACGCCGGCGCCGCGCTTCTTCTGCGCGATCTCCCACACCAAGTCGCGGACGTGGGCGTTCACCGGCGTGGGGATCCCGTACGCCCGCCCGCGCTCCACGATCTCGCCGTTCAGGAAGTCCACCGCCGGCTCGCGCCCGCGCTCGATCGCCGAGAGCATCGAGCTCCGCATCCGCCGGTAGCGGAACCCTACCGCGAGCAGGAGCGCATGCTTCGCGACGAGCGACGGCGACCCCGCCGCCGCGCGCTCCGCCTCGTCGAGCGCGATCCAATCGAGATCGATCGTGCCGCTCACCTTCTCGAGCCGGACGCCCTCTTTGCGTGCAACATGCACGCACTCGGTCATGATCTCCAGCGCGAGGCGGCGCACGAAGCGGTGCGGCATCAGCGCGCCGAGGCGATCGCCACCGAGCGTCCCGAGCGACGAGATCGCCGCGTTGATCGCGAGCTTGCTCCAGCGCTTGCCGGCGAGGTTGTCCGTCGCTTCGACGGGGCCGATCACCTCGAGCGAGCGCGACAGGTCGGCGAGCCGTGCGAGCGTGCTCGCCTCCGGCGAAGGGCCGCCCGCCGGGACGAAGGCGCCGAGCGCGAACCCGCCCTGCGCGGTGCGATCGTAGACGCCCGGCTCCGGCATCGCCGCGCCCCACGCCACGACCGCGCCGACGGTGCGCGGCGCGCCGACGATCTTGGCGACCCGCGCCTCGCACAGGCCGTTCTGGAGACAGACGAACAGCGTTTCGTCCTTCGCCACCGGAAGCGCCGACCGCGCCGCCGCCTCGACCTGCGGCGGCTGGGTGCAGAGGAGCACCGCATCGAAGCGCTCGCCCTCGGGCAGCGCCGACAGCACGCGCGCCTTCACCTGCCGCGCCGGCCCTTCGCCGCGTAGGTCCAGCCCACGCTCGCGCGCGGCGCGCGCGATGTGCTCGTTGGTCGTGACCGCGGTCACGTCGTGCCCGCTCTCCGCGAGGAGCGCAGTCGTGATGCCGCCAATCCCCCCGCAACCCATGACCAGAAAGCGCAGCCCGGACATCGGCCGCATCTTGGCCGCGCCCCCGCGCCGAGGCAACCCCAACTCGACCGGGCGTGAACGGTCCTTGACCTCGCCGCCAAAGCCCGCGAAGGTGCCGGGGCCATGCGTCCCCGAGCCGTTTCACGTCTTCTCGTTGCGCTCTGCCTGCTGCCTGCCCTCGCCCTCCCGGCCTGCGGCAAGGACGAGCCGGCGAAGCCCAAGACCCCGCCCGCGCAGCCGGAGCCGATCTCGAGCGACGTCGTCTACAACTCGTTCTTCGACGATCCGTCGCAGAAGCCGCCGTCGGTGGTGATGGTCGACTCGGGCGCCGGGGCCGCGACCACGCCGCTCGGCGCGGCGGGCAAGGCGAAGGTGCTCGACGCCGGCGCGGAGCCGCGCGCGCGCCTCTCCTATGCGTTCGCGATGGGCAAGGCCCGCACGGTGACCAACACGATCACGTTGTCCGTCGCCGCCGATCAACCGGGCGGCGGGCAGCAGCCGCCGATCAAGTACGTCTTCACGGTGACGCCCAAGACGCGCAACGCGACGACGGGCTCGACCCACTTCGAGCTCAAGGTGAGCTCGCTCGAGCTGCTCATCCCGGCGGGCGCGAACATCCCGCCCGAGATGGCCAACCAGAAGAAGGCGATGGAGGCCGCCGTCGTCGGGCTCACGGGCTCGTTCGATGCCTCGTCGCAAGGCGACATCGACGAGATCAAGTTCGCCGACGAGAAGGTCCCGCAGCAGGCGGCCGAGCTCCTCCAGGTGGTCGCTGCTTCGTTCGACATCATGCTCGTGCCGCTCCCGTCCGATCCGGTCGGCGTCGGTGCGAAGTGGCAGTCCGTGCTCACGAAGCAGGGCAAGGGTAGCTCGACCGCGACGATCTCGCTCATCTCCAAGAACGAGACGGGCGCGTCGGTGAAGATCGAGAGCTCGGTGGCGACGCCGCCGACGGCCGTGAACGATCCGCGCATCCCGGCGGGCACGACGGTCGAGATCAAAGGCAGCGGCAGCTACACGGTCGACATCAAGTTCGACGGCGTCGCCTCGCGCGCCACGGGGAGCCAGAGCGTCGACCGCATCATCAAGGTGCCGGCGCAGGGTCAGGGCGGGCAGCCGCAGACCGAGACGGACACGCAGAAGATCTCGCAGGAGCTGACGAGCAAGTAGCTCGCGCGTCACTCCGGATCGGCGGGCGGGTCTTCCGTCGCCGTGTCGAACTGGGGGTCCGGGGGGACCTCGGCGCCGCCGAGATCGTCGGTCTCCGTCGACGGCGTCACGCTGCCGCCGCCCCCGGGCACGCCGCGCCCGCCGCCGTCCCACCCGTCGGTGCCACAGCCGGCGAGCGCCGCCGTCGCCGTCACGAGCACGCCCGCCACCACCAGGATCGAGAGCTTCATCACGCCTTCTCCAGTGCGAGGTACGCGACCCAGCCGAATCGCTTGGCCCAATCGCCGTTACCCTTTTGGTACTTCACGTAGCCGTAGACGAACGGTGTGCGCGGGTGACCGTCGATCGGATCGGGCGAGGACTGCGGGTACAGGTCCACCATCACCGCCGGGACGTCCTTCAGCCGATAGAAGCGGATGCCGTTCGAGACCATCGCGCCGTTCTCCTGGTGCGCGACGACGAACGTGTCGCCGGCGATGCCGCTGAGCGCGGGCTGCTGGCCCGGGAGCGTGAAGAGCAAGTGCGTGGTGACGACGCGCCCGCCGTCGCGCCCGCGCGGGAGGTAGTCGCCGAGCGACATGTGCGCGTCGTCGGTGTCGCAGACGACCTTCACCGCGTCGGGCCCGAGCTGCTGCACCCAGCTCGGCACCGCGCTGAGGAAGCGGTACGGCGTGACGCGATCCTGCGAGGCCTGCGGAGGACGGCGGCCGAGGACGACCGGCATCTTCACGTCGGGGGTCGGTGCCGTCTCGCAGCCCGCGCCGGGAGCGCTGGTGCCGTTCCAGCCGACGCAGGCGGCGTCGAGCCAGCCGGACGCCGAGCCGTTGGTGCCGAGGCTGACGGTGCGCGCGAGGACGTAGGTGCGGCCGGCCATCGTCTTCTTCTGGCCGTAGTTGACGAGGACGTTCTGCGAGGTCGAGGTGCCGATGCGCACGTGGCGACCGTCGTAGACGCCGATGCCGGGGGTGACGGGCCAAGTGCCGGTCGTACCATTCAGGTACCGCGCGCGGTTCTTGTCGGCGTCCAGGCTGGCCTGCGGGTTGGGCACCATGCAGTCGTAGCGCGACGAGACGCAGGTGCAGTCTTGGGGCTTGGCGGCCTGCTCCCACGACGAGGGGCAGGCGAAGTGGGAGAAGTCGCTCTGGCCGGGGCACTTGGTGATCGCGGCGCCTTGCGAAGCGGCGAGGTCGTCTTCGGTCGACTCGCTGTCGGGAGCGGCGGAGCAGCCGATCGCGATGGCGCCGAGACCGAGCGCAGCGATGGCGAAGAGGCGGGAGAGCGCGGGCATGCCGAGAAGCAGTGCACACCGCGTTCCGGACTCAAGTACTGGAAATCATTGAGCCGAATCGGATCGCCGACGATCCGACGGATCGCGTTCGAGCGGGCTCCGTCGTTGCGATTGCGGACGCAATCGGCGATCCTCGGGAGATGCGTCGCGTCCTGCTTTCTTTCGCCATCCTCGGAGTGTCCGCAGCTGCGGTCGTGGCCTGCGTTTCGACGTCGGTCGGTGTCGACACCGACGATGGCGGCACCACCACCCCGGATGGCTCGGCCAACGGCGATGGCAGCGCCTGTCCCCAGTTCGACCTCCAGACCGACCCTAAGCACTGCGGCTCGTGCACCAACGTGTGCTCGTCGGCGCAAGTGTGCTCGGCGGGCAAGTGCAAGAGCTCCTGCGACGCACCGCTGATCAAGTGCGCGGGCGACTCGGGCAGCTGCATCGACACGACGAAGGACCCGAACAACTGCGGCTCCTGCGGCAGCCCGTGTGCGATGCCGGACGGCGGGCCCGAGGGCGGAACCAACAACCCGGACTCCGGCGTGGCACTGCCCGATGGTGGCGTCGGCCCTGGTTGGTACCTCGGCACGTCGACGTGCTCGAACTCGGTCTGCGGCATCACCTGCCCGCAGAACACGTCGCTCTGCAGCGACAAGCTCTGCTGGGACACGCAGTACTCGCACGAGAACTGCGGCGCGTGCGGCACGGCATGCCAGACGGCCGAGCACTGCAACAAGGGCAAGTGCTGCGGCTACGGGCTATCGAATTGCAGCAACACGTGCGTGAACCTCCAGGCCGACAAGAACAACTGCGGCACGTGCGGCAACGTCTGCTCGGGCGGCACGCCGAACTGCGTCGCTGGCGTCTGCAAGTCGGGGCCGGCGCCGGTGACGTTCAGCGCGGCATTCCCGGGGACGCAGTCGACCATCTGCACGCAGTGGACCAACTTCATCGCCCAGCTCGGTTCGGGCTACACGACGATGACGCTGAGTGGAACGGCCGATCCGGTGGGTGTAACCTGCAACATTCCTGCACAGGTCGACGCGTTCGCGGCGGCGCTGAAGAACATCTCGAGCTACACGACGGTCTCCTGCAACGGCCACGTGTGGTCGAATTGCGCGCGCACGGGGCCGACCCACGACGAGATCTGGATCGATCCGCCGAGCCAGTGCAACACGTCGAACTGCCCGAACCCGGGGCGGATCCTCCGCGCCTGCTTCTCGAACTCGGGCTTCAACGCCCTGAACGGCCCGACGTGCGGGGGGGCGCCGGCGCAGACGATCACGCTCACGTTCCAGTGACCGTCGGGCGCGCGTCCGCGTGAGGACGGCGCGACTGCGTTGCGCCTCCCTCGAGAATCAGCGATCCTTCAGGGATGCGCCGCGTCGTCCTTTCCTTCGCCATCCTCGCTTCGTCTGCGCTCGCGGTCGCCGCGTGCGTGTCGACCTCCGTCGGCGTCGGGGACGACGACGCGGGAACGTCCGCCGACGGCTCGACGACCGGGGACGGTGGCGGCGGATGCCCTCAGTACGATCTGCTGACGGATCCGAAGCACTGCGGCTCCTGCACCAACGTGTGCTCGTCCGCGCAGGTTTGCTCGGCGGGCAAGTGCAAGAGCTCCTGTGATGCTCCGCTGATCAAGTGCGCGGGCGACTCCGGAAGCTGCATCGACACGACGAAGGATCCCAAGAACTGCGGCTCGTGCGGCAACGGCTGTCCCCTCCCCGACGGCGGTCCTTCCACCGGGAACGGCAACCCCGACGCGGGGCTGCCGCCCTCGGACGCGGGGGTGAGCCCAGGTTGGTACCTCGGGGCGGCGACGTGCTCGAACTCGGCGTGCGGCATCGCGTGCCCGAACAACGGGAGCACGCTCTGCAGCGACAACCTCTGCTGGGACACGCAGTACGCACACGATCACTGCGGCAACTGCACGACGGCCTGCGCAGCGAGCACGGAGCACTGCAACAAGGGCAAGTGCTGCCCGCTCGGCCAAGCGAACTGCAACGGCACGTGCAGCGACGCGCTGTCCGACAAGAACAACTGCGGCGCATGCGGCAACGTCTGCTCCGGTGGGACGCCGAACTGTGTGAACGGCGCGTGCGCGTCGGGCCCGCCGCCGGCGACGTTCAACCAGACGTTCACGAGCGGTCAGGTGCCGACGGCGCAGTGCACGGCGTGGAACACGTTCCGGGCATCCCTCGGGAGCAGCTACACGTCGGTGACCATCAAGGGCACGTTCGACTCGGTCGGCTTCACTTGCAACACCCCTTCGGTGGTGAATGGCCTCGCGGCGGCGCTGAAGAACGGGACGAACTACTTCCCGGTGAGCTGCAACGGGCACGTGTGGTCGAACTGCAACCGCACCGGACAGGAGCTCTGGATCGATGCGCCGAGCGTCTGCGATCTCAACAATTGCCCGAACCCGGGGTACCTCCTCCGCCCGTGCTTCGGCTCGGCGAACATCTGGGGCGGAGTGAAGACGGCGACCTGCTCGTCGCCGACGCAGACGGTGACGCTGACGTTCCAGTAGGGACTATCTCGCGCACCGGAATCCAGGGCTGACGCTCACGGCCGGCCTGCACACGACCTGCTGAAGCCGCATGCCCGGAGACCCGCGTGAGGCCATGAATCGACTGGCACTCGCATCGTCGGCACACTGGCTCCCGCTCTCCGTCCATTCCGCGACGTTCTCCCCCATGTCGGCGACCCCGAACGGCGAGACGTCACGCGGGTTGGTCCCCACGGGCTCGCCGCGCCGCGGCCCCCTGGGCGAGGGCTGGTCGCCCCACGGGAAGATGCGTTCCGTCCCGCCTGTCGCCGCGTACTCCCACTCGTCCGGGGTCGGCAGTCTGCGGCCGCGTCCGCGACAATGGGCGCTGGCAGCATCGAACCCGATCGCCACGGGGAAAGGACCGTCCCACCTCGAACCAGGGGACGGTCGCGGCGCCCCGATGGCGCCCCGATACGCGCCCCACGTCACCTCGAGTCGATCGATGCAGAAGGCCCGCAGCGTCGCGACGTGAGGCGGGTTGAGCGGGTCGGTCTTGCTTCCCAACCGGACGCTGGCGCCGGGGATGGGGACCATGTCGGCCGGACACGGGCCGGCGTCGATGCCGGCGCCGCGAGCTCCCCCCGCGTCGCCCATCGTCGTTGGAGCCGCGTTGGGCCCGGCTTCCTCGCCCTGCTCGGCGCTCGCTCCAGCTTCGAGCGCGACGACGGCGGAGAAACACCCCAAGGCGAGGGCCACGAGCGGATGCGTCTTCGGCCTACGGAACATGTGCCCCACGTCGAGTGTGCCTCGCGTCTCGGTCGGAAGCCACCGGCACGGACTCGGTCACCAACACGGCGCCGCGCTCGGCGCCCGAGTTCCGCTATCGTCCCGCCATGGCGGTCGGCACCGACCTCGCTCGTCTCGAAGCACTCGTACGTTCCTTCGGTCCCGAGACCGCGCGCGAGAAGCTCGCGCTCCTTCACCGGCTCGACTCGGGGTCGTTCCCGAGCGCGAAGATGCTCTCGCGCTTCCACGAGGCCGCGTTGGTCGCGCGCGTCCACCCCGACGACGACGCCATCGCCTCGGCCGCGACGGGCATCTTGGACCGATTCCACGCGCGCGCCGACCTGCGCCGCCATCGCGCCGAGCTCGTCGACAGCGGGATCGCCGGGACCGACATCCGCTACCCGTTCCACTGGGTGACCGCGCGCTTCCTCGCGCAGCATTGGCCCGAACGGCTCCGCGTCGACTGGGCATCCCTCGACGACGGCGCGGAGCTCGAGCGCGTCATGCCCCGCTTGCTCGGCTGGGTCGAGGCCGTCGAGCCCGGGATGCAGCGGGCGGAGCTCCGCCGCTGGCTCGAGTCCTTGGCGTCCGCGCGTGAGCCCCTTGGTACCTTTTTGGTACGGCGGTTCGAGCGCCTGCGCACGGACGAGAGCGTGCGCGAGCACGTATTCGAAGGACTCGGGCTCCCACTCGTCCTCCGCGGCGGGCCGGGTGGCCCTTGCCGCGGCAGCTGGGCTCTGCCCGGCGCCCCCGAGGCGCGCTTCGGCGCCGCCCCGGCGCGAACGCGGCCCGACCTCCGCGCCGCCGTGGCGATCGCGCCGAAGAGCGTGCGCTGGCTGCGCGGCACCGAGGCGACGGCCGCGATCGACCTCGCGCGCGTCACCATGCTCACCCGCGGACGCGACCTCGATGCGATCAAGTACGGGAACCCGGCCGACGTGCGACTCGTCGACGCGGGCGACGGCCTCTCCTTCCTGTGCATCGGGATCGTGCCGGAGCAGCGGCCCACCTTCGAGACGGTCTACGTCTTTCTCGTCCTGCAGAACGGCATCCCGATCGGGTACTACCAAGCGGCGCTCTTGTTCGGCGGCGCGGAGCTGAATTTCAACGTGTTCCCGACGTTCCGCGGAGCCACCACCGCCGCCGTCTACGCGCGCGGGCTCGCGATGGTGCGTCACCTCTTCGCCGTCGACACGTTCGCGGTGCCGCCGTACCAAATTGGGCACGAGAACGAGGAGGCGCTCGCGAGCGGAGCGTTCTGGTTCTACGCGAAGCTCGGGTTTCGCCCGCACGATCCCGCCATCGCCGAGCTCCTCCGCGAAGAGGAGGCCGCAATGCAGCGGGACCCGAAGCATCGGTCCTCGCGCGCGGTACTGCGGCGGCTCGCGCGCGGCTACGTCTACTTCCACCTCGGGCGGCCCCACGCCGACGTGGCGGGGAGGGTCTCGTTCTCTGCGATCGCGCGCCACATCAGCGACGTGATGACGAGCCGCTTCGGCTCGGATCGGGAGCGGGGCCTGCGCGAGCTCGACCGCTGGGCGCGACCTCACCTTGGGGTGCGGCGCCTGAACGCGGGGGAGGAGCTCGCATGGAAGCGCTGGCTCCCGCTCGTGGCGACGCTCCCGGACATCGAGCGCTGGTCGCGCACGGACCTGCGCGCATTGGCCGAGGTGATCCGAGCCAAGGGAGCGCCGGTGGAAGAGCGCCACGCCGAGCTGCTGCGCGACCACCGCCGCCTGAGGCGAGCGCTCGTCGCGCTCGCGCGCTGACGGCGTCGAATCGCGGGCACGGATGCGATGCGCCCGTGTCCGCGCCCGCGTCGGCGTCCGCGCCCGCGTCGGCGTCCGCGCCCGCGCCCGCGTCCGCGCCCGCGTCGGCGTCCGCGCCCGCGTCGGCGTCCGCGCCCGCGTCGGCGCCCGCGCCCGCGTCCGTGTCCGTGTCCGTATCCGTGTCCGTGATGAAGGACGCCCGCGGCGAACCGCGGGCGTCCAAGGCGCGATTCAGCGACCGAGCTTGTGCAGCGTCGCTGCGATCCGGTCGAGAGCGTCCGCGAGCTCCGGTGCTTCTTTCGTAAAGCCCCAGAGCACTGCGAGCTCGAGCGCCGCCCGCGTCTCGCGCGTGGAGCCGAGCGCGGAGCGGAAGCGCAGACGCGAGTTCCCGTCGCGAGCCGCCTGCGCCTCGGCGATGTTGAGCACAATCGACGAAGCGGCGCGCCGAAGCTGCCGAGCGAGATCCGAGTCCTTCACCGCGACCGCCGCGACGACCGGAGCCAACCGCCGAACCGTATCGAGAGCAAACCGTTCGATCTGAAGCATGAGTTCCTCCTTGCCCCGTGCGCCAGCGCGCGAAGGCGTCCTCGTCGGGCCACCGCGCGGAGGCGGTGTCCAGGCTGGCGCGGTCCTCCGCGCCACCGCCGCAGGCGGCTGGGCCTGGATACCGCCGAGCACGGTGGCACGATGAGGATGCCGAGCGAGCCCCACGTCAGCAGGTGGCTAGGCCAGAAGACATCACGTCCTCCGCGCGTCCCGCGCCGAGCCGGAGAGAGCCGAGGAGTGGAACGTCGTCCCGAGTCGTGAGGCGCTCGCGGTCGCTGACGCGGACAGGGATGCTGGAGCTGGAGCTGGAGCAGGAGCTGGAGCAGGAGCGGGAGCTGGAGCTGGAGCGGGAGCGGGAGCGGGAGCGGGAGCGGGAGCGGGAGCGGGAGCGGGAGCTGGAGCGGGAGCGGTAGCTGGAGCTGGAGCGGGAGCGGGAGCGGGAGCGGGAACTGGAGCGGGAGCGGTAGCTGGAGCAGGAGCTGGAGCTGGAGCAGGAGCGGGAGCGGGTTGCAATTCCTTGCGCGATCCACTACTTGAGGGCCGAAAATTCAGCCTGGAGATCAAGCAATGGCCGTCGAACGCACCCTCTGCATCATCAAACCGGACGCCGTCGAGAAGCGGAAGGCGGGCGCAATCCTCGCCCTCCTCGAAGAGAACGGCTTCGAGATCCTCGCGCTGAAGAAGACGCACCTGTCGAAGGCCGTCGCGGAAGGCTTCTACGCGGTCCACAAGGCGCGCCCCTTCTTCGGTGAGCTCGTTCAGTTCATGACCCGTTCGCCGGTGGTGATCGCGGTCCTCCAGCGCGAGGATGCGGTCGCGAAGTACCGCGGCGTGATGGGCGCGACGGATCCGGCGAAGGCCGACGCGGGCACGATCCGCAAGCTCCACGGCGCCAACGTGGGTGAGAACGCGGTGCACGGCTCCGACTCGCTCGACAACGCGAAGATCGAGATCGCGTACTTCTTCCCCGCTTCGAAGGTCGCTGCGAGCGCCTGAGCGGAAGACGCCTCAGGGCTGAACGGCGAGCTCGCCCCCGCAGGGGATGGTGAGCTTCTGTTCGCGCCCGTGGCTCCCGATCTGAACCGTGTGGGCGCCGCAACGGACCGTGAAAGGTCCGGGTGCGTCGCCCACGCTCTTTCCATCGACCAGAACGCGATGCCCCTTCGCGGCGGCCGCGGGCGCGACGAGCGTGCCGGTGTCGCCCCCCGTCGCGGTCGCTGCAGCCGTCGCGGTCGGCGCCGCGGTTGCAGTCACGGACGGTACCACGGACGCGCTCGCCATCGGCGGCGCCGACGCGGTCGCCGACACCGACACCGTCGCGGTCGCGGACGCGGTGGCCGTCGCGGCCACGGTCGGCGCGGCGGACACCGACGCGGTCGCCGACACCGTCGCGGTCGCGGTCGCAGTCGCGGTCGCCGCAGCGGACACGGTCGCGGTCGCGCTCGCGGTCGAAGCGGTCTTGCCGCCGTTCTTCCCGGGGTCGAGCAGCAGCGTCGCCGCGCCGGCGCCGACGCCGAGGACGACCACCGCGGCGATCGCCCACGGCAGCCACCCGCGCTTCGGCGGCGGAGGTCGACTCGGCGAAGGCAACGCGACGGCGGGATCGGAGTCGACCGTCGACGTCGCGAGCGGAGTGAGCGGCGCCGGCGGCGGAGGAGGCGGAGGAGGCGGCGCCGGCGGCGGCGGCGGCGGCTCGGGGGAATCGAGGTCGGTGACGGCATCCGGCACCGTGAGCGCCATCTCTCGCCCGGGAGGAGGAGGCTCGGGCGCGGCGGCGAGGAGCTCCTCCATCGTCGGGATCGGCTCTGCGGGCGGCGGCTCGCTCTCGGCGGCCACCGACTTCGTCGCGCCGCTGTCGTCGGCGGCGCCGGAGCGCCGCTTCTTGAGCTCGAGGAGCCGGATCTGGCGCTGCGCATCGACGAGATCGAAGTCGAGCCGCGCCGCACGCTGGAACGACGCGAGCGCTTCCGTCTCGCGCGACTCGAGCGCTGCGATCTGTCCGCGCACGTAGTGCCCGAACGCGAGGTTCGGCATCTGCGCGAGCGCGCTGTCGACCGCGACCTCGAGCGCCGCCGTCCGCGCCGCGCGTTGCGCGGCGTCGAAGCCGGTGCTCCGCGCCTGACGGGCGGCGAAATCGGTGTACCGCGCGTAGAGCACGTACTCCGCCGCGGAGGGCACGAGATCCGCGGCGCGCGCGAACTCCGCGTACGCTCGGTCGAGCGTGTTCGCCGCGAGGTGCCCGAGCCCGAGCTGGAACGCGGCCTCGGCGATCAGGCGGACCTCGGCCAGCGAGCGCGGTGCATTCGCGAACGTGCCGCGCACGTCGTCCCGCTCGTTCGACATCTTGCGGAGGATGGCCTCGGCGCGCACGCGCGACGGCGGCTCCTCCTCCGAGAACGACTTCATGCTCGCGCGCGCGCTCGGCAGGTGCGTCCACCGGCGGCGCGTGGGCTTCGGCCGGAGCACCTTCGCGCGCGCACCGCCGTCGTCGCCTTCGGGCGCGACGAGCCCCGCGAGGACGAGGGCTCCCAGGATCGGCGCCGCATCGAAGCGGTCGTCCTCCAAGAGCTCCTCCACCGGGCGCTTGGAGAGCGTATCGAGGAACGGGACCTCGTCGTCCCAGAGCCCGAGGCGCTCGGAGATCACGGGGAGCGGCTCTCGCACGGTGAGGCGGCGCCCGCGGATCGGTCGGAGCACGTCGGCGAGGCGCGGATCGTCGAAGCGCCACAGCGCGCCGATCACGCACGACTCGATCGGGATCGCCCATCGCGGTCCCGGCTCCAGGATGGACCCTTCGTCGAAGCGCACGCGCACGCGGTCCTGCTCGATGCAGCGAGCGACCTTCATCTTGAGCTGGCCTTGGAGCGCCGGCTCGAGTTGGTCGTCGGCGAGGAAGCCGCACGCGATCGCCACCTCGCCGAACTTCTTCTTCTCGAAGCGCGACTCGGCGTCGGTGATCTGCGCGAGCACGGCCGCGTAGGAGGCGCGCCCTAGCGCGCCCTCGTCGACGAGCAGGCGCCCGAGCGTCTCGGCGATCGCGCCCCCCTCGATCGCGGCGGCGCGACCGCTGCGGACCTCGAGTCGCGTCTCGACGCCAGCGCGCTCGATCACGACGACGCCCGTCGCCTGTCGCCCCGCGAGGTCGAAAAGAAGACGGAGAAAGTCTTTGCTCGGAAGCGCTCGCATGCCTGGTCCGGCGCGATCCGCTCGCCGGACCTTCCAATTTATCGAAACTCTCATCCTCGGGCTACGGCCCATCTGTTAGATCGCAGTCATGGTCGCCAGTTCGCAGCAGCAAGAGCTCCAGAGCGCCGTCGAAAGCGCCTTCGCCGACCGCTCCCTCCTCGCCCAGCCGGCGACGGTGAAAGCCATCGAAGACGTGATTGCCGCGCTGGACGCCGGTGCAATTCGCGTCGCCGAGCGTGGCTCCGGCGACGGGCCCGCCGCGTGGACGACGCACGCCTGGATCAAGCAGGCGATCCTCCTCTACTTCGCCATCCGCAAGATGGAGAAGCTCGAGGTCGGCCCCTTCGAGTTCCACGACAAGATCCCGCTCAAGCGTGATCTCGACAAGGCGGGCGTGCGCGTGGTTCCGCCCGGGGTCGTCCGGCGGGGCGCGTTCCTCGAGCCGGGCACGATCGTGATGCCGGGCTACGTGAACATCGGCGCCTGGGTGGGCTCCGGCACGATGGTCGACACGTGGGCTACCGTCGGTTCCTGTGCGCAAGTCGGCAAGGACTGCCACCTCGCCGGGGGCGTGGGCATCGGGGGCGTGCTCGAGCCGCCGGGTGCACGGCCGGTCATCCTCGAAGACGGCGTCTTCGTCGGCTCGCGCGCCGTCATCGTCGAGGGCACGGTCGTCGGGCGCGAGGCCGTCATCGGGGCCGGCGTCGTGCTGACCGCGTCGACCGCCATCATCGACGTGAGCGGGAAGGACCCGGTCGAGCACCGCGGTCACGTCCCGCCGCGGAGCGTCGTCATCCCGGGCGTCCGGACGAAGAAGTTCGCTGCGGGCGAGTACGGCGTTCCGTGTGCGCTGATCATCGGGCGCCGCAACGAGGCGACGGATCGCAAGGTCAG
This sequence comes from Polyangiaceae bacterium, assembly GCA_044224495.1. GTDB lineage: Bacteria > Myxococcota_A > Polyangia > Polyangiales > Polyangiaceae > JBGAKG01. The sequence goes on from JBGAKG010000024.1 coordinate 16,450, forward strand.
CCTCAACGATGCGCTCCGCGATTTCGCGGTGCCGGTATGACCGGCGCGCCGCGCGAGCTGCTCGATCGCACGCTCTTCGAGCTCACCGCCGTTGCGTCGCCGATCGGCGAGGAGCGCGCGCTCTGTGATGCCGTCCAGGCGCGGCTCGCGAAGCTCGCGCTCGCGGCGCCGATCCGTCGCTACGGCGACTCGATCGTCGTTCCGCTGCGGCGCGGGAGCGGCGGCCCGCACATCGGGCTGTGCGGGCACTTGGACACGGTGCGGACCGAGAACGGCCCCGCGCGCCTCGAGGGCGGCCGGATCTTCGGCGCCGGCTCGAGCGACATGAAGAGCGGCCTCGCGGTGATGATCGCGCTCGCCGAGACGCTCCCGCTCGCCACGCTCCCCTGCGACGTGACGCTCTGCTTCTACGCGCGCGAGGAAGGGCCGTTCCTCGAGAACGAGCTCGGCCCCGTGCTGGAGCAGGACCCCGAGCTCGGCAAGGTCGACCTCGCGATCTGCCTCGAGCCCTCCGACAACCGCCTCCAGCTCGGCTGCACCGGGTCCATCCATGCGACCGTGACGTTCGAGGGGCGCACCGCCCACAGCGCGCGGCCCTGGGAGGGCGAGAACGCGATCACGAAGGCGGCGGCGTTCCTCGCCGAGGTCGGCGCGCTCGCACCGGAGGAGACCACGCTCGACGAGCTCGTCTTCCGCACCGTGACCACGGTCACGCAGGCGAAGGACGGTGGGCGCGGGCGCAACGTCGTCCCCGACCGCTTCGTGCTCAACCTGAACCACCGCTTCGCGCCGATCTGGGAGCTCGACCAAGCGCAGGCGCGCGTACGCGCGCTCGTGGGCGATCGCGCGCGCGTGGAGTTCACCGATCTGAGCCCGGCGGCGAAGCCGTTCCGGCATCACCCGCTGGTCGAGAAGCTCGTCGGTGCCGGAGTGGCGGCCGTGGAGCGCAAGCAGGCCTGGACCGACGTCGCGCGGTTCGCCGCCCGCGGCGTGCCGGCCGTGAACCTCGGGCCGGGCGAGAACGCCCAAGCTCATCAGAAGAACGAATCGACCGGCCTGGCCCTCGTCCACGAGGGGTACTCGATCTTCCGGCGTTTCCTCGAGGGCCTGCGATAATCGGCAACCGGGAGCGCGGTCCGGTCGAAGGAGCAGGGATGGCGAAGAGCGAGACGAAGTACACCTGCCAAGCGTGCGGAGCCATCTTCCCGAAGTGGCTCGGCCGCTGCACCGCGTGCGGGGGATGGAACACGCTTGTCGAGGAGGTGTCGCGCAAGGCGACCGGCGGCCGTGGGCGCAGCAGCACCCGGCCCGAGGCGTTGCCGATCGACAAAATCGACGACGACGGCTCCGCGCGCGTGCCGACCGGGATCGGCGAGCTGGACCGTGTCCTCGGTGGCGGCGCGGTGCTCGGTGGCGTCACGCTCGTGGGCGGGGACCCGGGCGTCGGGAAATCGACGCTGTTGATGCAAGCGTTGGCGGGGCTCGCCGACCGCAACGTGCGGGCGCTCTACGTGAGCGGCGAAGAGAGCGCCTCCCAGGTCGCATCGCGCGCGCGGCGCTTGCTCGGGCGCTCGCCGGAGAACCTCCTCGTGCTGGCCGAGAACGAGCTCGAGCGCGTCGAGACCGCGCTCGACGACGCGAAGCCCGGAGCGATGGTGGTCGACAGCGTGCAGACGATCCGCAGCGCGGGGATCGAGAGCGCGTCCGGCACCGTGTCGCAGCTCCGCGAGGTCACGTCGCGCCTCGTCGAGCGCGCGAAGAAGCGCAACGTCGCGATGCTCCTCGTCGGGCACGTGACGAAGGACGGCATGCTCGCCGGGCCGAAGGTGCTGGAGCACCTCGTCGACACGGTGCTCTCGTTCGAGGGCACGCGCGGGCATTCGCTCCGCACGCTCCGCGTCCTGAAGAACCGCTACGGGAGCGCGACCGAGGTCGGCGTGTTCGAGATGGGCGAGGGGGGCATGCGCGAGGTCCCGAACCCGAGCGCGCTCTTCCTGGCCGAGCGCCCGCGCGGCGCGTCGGGCAGCATGATCGCGGCCACTGCCGAGGGCGCGCGCGCGCTTCTGGTGGAGGTCCAAGCGCTCGTCGGCAGCACGACGATGGCGTCGCCGCGGCGGACCTCGAACGGCATCGACTCGGGTCGGCTCGCGATGTTGCTCGCCGTGCTCGAGCGGAAGGCGGGGCTCACGCTCTCGTCGCTCGACGTGTTCGTCAACGTCGCGGGGGGAGTCCAGATCGACGAGCCCGCGCTCGATCTTCCGCTCGCGCTGGCGCTCGCCTCGAGCCTGCGGAACGTCGCGGTGGATCCGGGCGTGGTCGCGTTCGGCGAGATTGGTCTCTCGGGCGAGGTGCGCGGAGTCGACCGGATCGCGCAGCGGCTCGCCGAAGCGCGCGCGATGGGGTTCACGACCGCGATCGTGCCGGCGTCCGCGCAGGCAGCTCGGCCGCGGAACAGCGATCGCCCATCGACGGCGAAGGGGACGAAGGAGCGCGACACGCTGGAGGTGGTAGCCGTGCGCACACTCTCGGAGGCTCTGGATCGCGTGATCGCGTGATCACCTGAACAAGACTGGTGTTAGACTCGACGTTCATGAACAACGTCTCCATCGCGCAGCGTCTCGTCCGGAGTGCCCTCCTCGCAGCAGTCGTCACCGGTAGTGCGGTGGCTTGTGGCGGCAGCGGTGCGGCTTCCCCCGGCGGCGCCCAGCACGAGCTGATCGGCAAGCCGGCCCCCGACTTCAGCCTCGCGACGAACAACGGTCAGGGCACGGTCAAGCTCGCGTCGCTCAAGGGCAAAGTCGTCATCGTCGACTTCTGGGCGACCTGGTGCGGCCCCTGCAAGGAGTCGTTCCCGAAGCTCCAGGAGCTCTACACGAAGTACAAGGCGAGCGGCGTCGAGATCGTGGGCGTCTCGCAGGACGAAGAAGCCGGTCCGATCGCGGAGTTCGGCAAGTCCCACGGTGACGTGAAGTTCCCGCTCGGCTTCGACGACAAGAAGTCGATCGCCGGCCAGTGGAAGCCGCCGACGATGCCGACGTCCTTCATCATCGACAAGAACGGGATCGTCCGCTTCGCCCACGTCGGCTTCAACGACGGTGACGAGGCCGAGGTCGAGAAGGAGCTCAAGCAGCTCCTGTGAGTTGAATGAACGGCGTGCGAGGTTCGTCCAACCTCGCACGTCGGGTTTCGGGGGATCGTTCGCGGTGTGAGGCTCATCGGAGGAGGAGAGGAGTGCCCATGCGCGGTAGAGCTCGAGCGCTGCTAGTCGTCGCGCTCCTCTTCGCCCTCCTCGGTACAGCCTCGGCGGAAGATACCAGTCGGGCTCGTACCGACCTGAACGATGCCGATTTTCGCGTGCGCGTGGCCGCGGCGCTCGCGTTGGGCAAGTCCCACGACGGGTCCGCGCGCGTGCCGCTCGAGAACGCGCTGGGCGACACCAACGTCGCGGTGCGGAGCGCCGCTGCGGCCGCGCTCGGGCAGCTCGGCGACCCTGCGTCGGTCCCCGCGCTCCAGCGCGCCGTCGGGCGCGAGACGTCGGAGAGCGCCAAGTCGCAGATGACGCAGTCGCTCGATCAGCTCAACAAGATGCTGACGCTGTCGGGCGTGCAGGTGGTCATCCAGCTCGGCAACATGCGGAACTCGAGCGGCGTCCGCGGGGAGCAGCTGACCGAGGTGCTTCGCAACGCCACCGCCGCGCGCGCGCGCTCGCTCCCGAACGCCGTGGTCGCCGGCCCTGCCGACACCGCGCTCCTCCAGCGCGCCGCCGCGAAGCAGATCCCGGTGATGGCGCTGGACGGCACCGTGCTCGCGGTCTCGCAATCGCAGTCCGCTTCGAGTGTGACGATCCAGGCGCGCGTCGAGCTCAACATGCGCAAGGTCCCGGATCAGACGTTGAAAGGCACGCTCACCGGCGCCGCCACGACGGTGGGGACGTCGCAGGGCCCGACGAGCGCGGTGGGCATCCTGCGGCTCCAGGACCAGGCGGTGGACGGGGCCGTCGAGAGCGCCCTCCGCGGCGCGGAAAGCGGTATCGTCGTCGCCGCGCGCTGAGCTGCTCGGCGCGGTCTGCCGATGCGACTCCTCTTCGTCTCGAAGCCCGTGATGCCGCCGTGGAACGACGGCTCGAAGAACCTCGTGCGCGACGTCGCAAGCCGCATGGTGCGCGTCGAGCCGACGGTGATGGTCGCGCCCGGTGCGCCGTCGCTCGGGCCGCGGGTCGTGCGCGAGCCGGTGTATGGGCTCGCCGGTCGCTTCGCGCCGGGAGCGAACACGCTCGTGATGAATCGGCTGCTGTTCGGGCCGCCGCTCGACGCGTGGGCGTTCGTGTTCGCGCCGAACGTCGCGTCGTCGTCGGCCGCGCGCATCGCGATCGCCGCGCAGCGTGCGCGCGGGTGGAAAGGCCCGGTCGTGCAGATCGTCGCGAGCCGCCCGAAGGACTTCGGCTCGGTACGGTCGCTGCTCTTCGGCGACCGCGTGGTGGCGCTGAGCGAGTGGACGAAAGCGCGCCTCGTGGAGAACGGGATCGCCGCGCAGCGAATCAGCGTCATTCCGCCGTGCGCCGAGGCGCCCGCGCTCCGGACGGGCGCCGAGCTCGCCGCGTTTCGAGAGGCCCACGGGCTCGGTGACGGACCGCTGCTCCTCTACCCCGGAGACCTCGAGTTCTCGACCGGCGCGCGCACCGTCGCGCGGGCGGCACCGGAGATCCTGCGCCGCGTGCCGGGCGCCCGGATCGTCTTCGCGTGCCGCCCGAAGACGCCGCGTGCCGCCGTCGTGGAGAAGGAGCTGCGGGAGCTCCTGCGGCCGGTCGAGCCGTTCGTGACGTTCCTCGGCGAGGTCCCCGACATGCCCGTCGTGCTCGGCGCCGCGGACGTCGTGCTCTTCCCGGTCGACGAGCTCTACGGCAAGGTCGACCTCCCGCTCGTGCTGCTCGAGGCGCTCGCGTTGCGGCGGCGCGTGATCGTCGCGAGCGGTGGGCCGCTGCCCGAGCTCGGCCCCGTCACGGTCGTGCCGCCGCGCGACCCCGACGCCCTCGCCGACGCCGCCTGCCAGGTCCTTCACCCCGACGTGCTGGAACACCCTGACGGCATCCGCGCGGCGTGGCACGACCGCTTCCGGCCCGAGGTGGTCGCGGCGCAGTACGAAGCGCTGTTCGAGCGCTGATCAGCGGTCGCCGGTTGTGCTAAACCGCGCGCATGTCTCTCACCGGGATGTCGCGCGCGATGACCGCGGCCGAAGTGCGCCGCTCGTTCCTCGAGTTCTTCAAGTCGAAAGAGCACGAGGTCTGCGCCAGCGGCTCGTTGATCCCCGGGAACGACCCGACGCTCATGTTCGCGAACGCCGGCATGGTGCCGTTCAAGGACGTGTTCACCGGGAAGGACTCGCGTCCGTACAAGCGCGCGACGTCGAGCCAGAAGTGCATCCGCATCAGCGGCAAGCACAACGACCTCGAGAACGTCGGCGTCACCGCGCGCCACCACACGTTCTTCGAGATGCTCGGGAACTTCAGCTTCGGTGACTACTTCAAGGAAGATGCGATCGCGTGGTCGTGGGAGCTCTTGACCAAGGTCTGGGGCCTGCCCGAGAACCGGTTCGTCCTGACGGTGTTCGGCGGAGCCGAGGGCGTCCCGGCCGACGACGAAGCGCGCGCGATCTGGAAGAAGGTCACCGGCTTCGGCGACGAGCGCATCATTGGGATCCCCGGCATCCCCGGCGACAACTTCTGGCAGATGGGGGACACGGGCCCGTGCGGGCCGTGCACCGAGCTCCACTTCTACCTCGGCGCGCTCGAAGAGGGCGCAGCCGCGCCGTACCACACGTTCGGCGAGGAGCCGCTCCCCGACGGGCGGGGGTGGTTCGAGATTTGGAATCTCGTCTTCATGCAGTTCGACCGCCGGAAGGATGGCGATGCGTTCGTCATGGACAAGCTTCCTGCGCCCAGCGTCGACACCGGCATGGGCCTCGAGCGGGTCACGAGCGTCATCCAGGGCAAGACGACGAACTACGACACGGATCTCTTGCGCGCGCTCGTCGACAAGGCTTCGCAGATCTCGGGCAAGCCGTACGGCGGCACCCAGGCCGATGACGACGTCTCGATGCGCGTCATCGCCGATCACGCGCGCACCACCGCGTTCCTCATCGCCGAGGGCGTGATCCCCGATCGCGCCGACCGTCCCTACGTCCTTCGGCGCGTCATGAGGCGTGCGATTCGGCACGGGCACCGGCTTGGGATCGCGCGCCCCTTCCTGCACGAGGTCGCGCTCGAGGTCGTCGCGCTCATGGGCGACGTCTACCCCGAGCTGGTCGCGCGCAAAGAGATGATCGCGAGCGTCACCGAGCAGGAAGAGATTCGCTTCCGCGAGACGCTCGAGCGTGGGCTCAAGCTGCTCGACGACGAGATTGCGTCGCTCCGCGAGCGCGGTGCGACGACCATCCCGGGCGACACCGTGTTCAAGCTGTACGACACGTACGGTTTCCCCCACGACTTGACCGAGGTCATCGCGCGGGAGCGCGGGCTCGGCGTCGACGTCGCCGGGTACAATGCCGCGCTCGCGGAAGCGAAGGCGCGGAGCCAGGGCTCGAAGGTGGGCGAAGAGGCCGTCGCCGACGTGTGGCGCACGGTCTCCACCGCAATCCAGAAGAGCGCGCCGAACGGCATTCGCTTCACGGGCTACGAGCGCGAAGAAGGGGCCGCGAAGGTGCTCGCGCTCGTGAAGGACGGAGCGCTGGCCGAAGAGGCGGGGCAGGGCGACGTCGTCGACGTCGTCGTGGACGTCACGCCGTTCTACGGCGAGGCGGGCGGACAGGTCGGCGATCACGGCGTGATCACGGCGGGCGCGACGAAGGTGCACGTCACGGACACGCAGAAGCCGCTCGCGGGGCTCGTCACGCACCACGGCGAGGTCACGACCGGCACGTTGCGCGTGGGCGACGCGGTGAAGCTCGAGGTCGACCACGGGCGCCGCACGGCGACGCGGCGCAACCACTCCGCGACGCACTTGCTGCACTGGGCGCTTCGCACCGTGCTCGGCGAGCAGGCGACGCAGAAGGGCTCGCTCGTCGGTCCCGATCGCCTGCGCTTCGATTTCCTGCACGGAAAGCCCCTCACGGCGCACGAGATCTCGCTCATCGAAGACATGGTGAACGACAAGATCCTCGGGAACGCCCCGGTCGAGACCGAGGTGATGAACCAGGAGGAAGCGCGCAAGAAGGGCGCGATGGCCATCTTCGAAGAGAAGTATGGGGACGTCGTCCGCGTGCTCACGATGACCAAGGACTCGGTCGAGCTCTGCGGCGGCACGCACGCCCGTGCGCTCGGCGAGATCGGGCTCTTCAAGATCGTGAGCGAGGGCGGCGTCTCGGCCGGCGTGCGCCGGATCGAGGCGGCGACGGGCAAGAACGCGCTCGCCTACGTCCAGAAGCTCGAGGGCACGCTCGATGCGACCGCGCAGGTGCTGAAGAGCGGAAAAGACGGCGTGAGAGACCGCGTCGAGAAGCTGCTCGATCAGTCGAAGCAGCAGGAGAAGGAGATCGCCGATCTCAAGCGCAAGCTCGCGATGGCGGCGACGGGCGGCGGCGCCGGCGGCGGCGATCAGCTCGCCGCAGCGCGCGAGATCCCCGGTGGGAAGGCGCTCGCGGTTCGAGTCGACGTCGGCGACGCGGCCACGTTGCGCGAGCTGGCCGAGAAGCTGCGCGACAAGCTCGGCGAAGGCGTCGTGCTCGTCGGTGCGGCCGCCGGCGACAAGGCGATGCTCGTCTGCACGGTCTCGAAGGGGCTCACCGACCGCTACAAGGCCGGGGACATCATCCGCTCCGTCGCCGAGGTCGTGGGCGGGAAGGGCGGGGGACGCCCCGACATGGCCCAGGCGGGCGGTCCGGACGTCTCCAAGCTCGATGACGCGCTCGCGAGCTTCTACGCTCGGCTAGCATGAGCGGATGACGACCTTTGGCATGCGCCGAATCGTGGTCTCGTGCGTCGTCCTTGCCTGCGGGTGCGGCGGGGCTTCGTTTTCCTCCTCCTCGCATTGGGTGGGGACGCCAATTGCCGTCGAGTCGGTCAAGGTCTTCTCCGAGCACCACAGCCGGGTGGGGTATCGCGAGGTAGGATTCGTGACGGCGTCGGGAGGAAGCTTCGATTCGGCGACGACGTCGGCAAAGCAGACCGGCGCCGAACACGGATGTGCGGCGCTCGGAGTGGAATCCCAGAGCGTATCCGGCAATGCAGCCGGATCGAGCTGGGGGGCAACCAAGACCACGGTTCGATTCTCTTGTCTCGTGCGTGATTCACGAGTGAAGGCGGTGAGTAGCTCGTCCACCGCATCCGCGTGTACGCCACAGTGTCGGTCGGGCTACGACTGCGTCGAAGACAGCTGTGTCAGTGCATGCAATCCAGCGTGCGCGGAGGGTGAGGTCTGCAAGGGCCACGGCGAATCGGCCGAGTGCGCGAGCCCGTGACGTGAGCGCGCGCATCGTCTGCGTCTCCGACACGCACTCGTTTCACGACGAGCTCGTCGTCCCCGATGGGGACGTGTTCGTGCACGCGGGGGACATGTGCCGGGGCGGCGAGCTCCCCGAGCTCGCGGTCGCGGCCGGTTGGATCCGGCGGCTACCGCACGCGCACAAGGTGGTGATCGCCGGCAACCACGACTGGGCGTTCGCGCTCCAGCCCGAGCTCGCGCGCGAGCTCTTCGCGGGCATCACGTACCTGCAGGATGCATCGGCCACCGTCGCCGGGCTCTCGTTCTGGGGCAGCCCGTGGCAGCCGGAGTACAACGACTGGGCGTTCAACCTCCCGCGCGGCGCGGCGCTCGCGGAGAAGTGGGCGCTCGTGCCGACTGGACTGGACGTGCTCGTCACGCACGGGCCGCCGGCGGGCTTCGGCGATCGCTCGAGCTCCGCGGGCCGGAATGGCTGCGAGGACTTGCTCGCGCGCGTCCGCGTGGCGAAGCCGCGCCTGCATCTGTTCGGGCACATCCACGACGACGGCGGCGCGTGGCTCGATCAGGACACGTGGTACGTGAACGTCACGACGTGGGAGTGCGAGCGGGCGGCGACCGTGATCGACGTCGACGCCGACGCGATCCACGTGCATGCGCCGCCGGCGCGGCGCTAATCAGTCGCGCCCGTCGGGTGCGTTCCCCAAGATTGCGTCGATCGCCTTCATCGCCCCCGCGTCGAGCTTCTCGGCGATCGCGGCGGCCTTCATGTTCTCGGCCACCTGCGCGGGGCGGCTCGCGCCGGTGATGACGCTGCTCACGTTCTCGTTCTTGAGGCACCACGCGATCGCGAGCTGCGCGAGCGAGGCGCCGTGGTCCTTCGCGATCGGCTCGAGCTTCTTCACCTTCGCGATGCGCTCGTCGCTCAGCACCATCTCTCCGAGCCACTTCATGTTGTCGAGATCGAGCCGGCTCCCCTTGGGGATGCCGTCGTTGTACTTGCCCGTGAGCACCCCGGAGGCGAGGGGGCTCCAGATCGTCGTCCCATAGCCGAGCTCCTTGAAGAGCGGGAGGTACTCGTGCTCCATCCGGCGCCGGTGGAACATGTTGTATTGCGGCTGCTCCATGACCGGCGGCGTGAGGTGGTTCTCCTTCGCGATGCCGTGCGCACGCAGGATGTCCGCGGCGCTCCACTCGCTCGTGCCCCAGTAGAAGACCTTCCCCTGCTTCACCAGGATGTCCATCGCGCGCACGGTCTCTTCGATCGGCGTCTCCGGATCGGGACGGTGGCAGAAGCAGAGGTCGACGTACTCGAGGTCGAGCCGGCGCAGCGCGGCGTTCACGCCTTCGAGGACGTGCTTGTGGGAGAGCCCTTTGTCGTTGGGCCCGTCGCCGCCCCAGAAGATCTTGGTGGAGACGACATAGGACTCGCGCCGCCAGCCCGCGCGCTTGAGCGCTTTGCCCATGACGATTTCGGCGTTGCCGCTCGCGTAGGCCTCGGCGTTGTCGAAGAAGTTCACCCCGGCGTCCCACGCCGCGGTCATGCACTCGTAGGTCGGATCCTCGCCGATCTGGCCGCCGACCGTGACCCACGCGCCGTACGAGAGCTCGGAGACCTTGAGCCCCGCCTTCCCAAGCCTGCGGTAACGCATGACCCTGTGCTACCACGTTCCGGCGCCATGAAGTCGTCCCCGGTCCTCGCCTCGATTGCGCTCGTGCTCGGTCTCGTCGTCGTCGGTTGCAACGGCACGAAGGACGAAGCGAAGAACCTCGCCACCGCCGTGGACGCCTACCGCAAGGCGCCGAACGAGAAGAAGCCGGAGCTGGCGGACGCGCTCGACAAGGTGCCGTGCTCCGATCCCGAGGTGTGCGACGCCAAGACCGCGTGCACCAAGGCCGCCGACGAAACCGCCAAGGGGCTGCGCTTGCAGAGCGACCTCGAGAAGCGGCTCGAGGACGTGAAGGCGGGCAAGATCCTCCCGGGCTCGCCCGAGGCGCTGAAGATCTCGCTCGACGTCCACGAGGCGGACGATCTCCTCGCGAGCGGGATGAAGGACCTCGACGAGTGCGACAACCGCCTCATCAAGCTGCGTGTAAAATACAATATTCCGTCGGCGCCGCCTTGAGGCTAGGCCGCCGCGGGCATGGCCGGTGGAGCCCCCACCCACTCGCGCCGCTTGCGGAGCCAGACCTCGATCGTCAGGAGGAGCCAGAGTTGGAGCCCGTTGTTGGCCACGCCACGGTCGTGACGACCGAGGACGTCGCGAACGAGCTCCGGTTCGATCCAGTCTTCGAGCCGTGCTCCGTCCCCCAACATGTCGTGGACGTAGTCGCGGAGTGTCGTGCGGAACCAGGTGTCGAGGGGAACGCCGAACCCCATCTTGCGCCGGCGTTGCGCGATCGCCGGAGGAAGCAGATCGCTGCACGCGCGCTTGAGGATCCACTTGGTGGACGTCCCACGACGGAGCCACTTCGCGGGAAGTCGGGCAGCCAAATCGAGCAGACCGGTGTCGAGGAAAGGCGACCGAACCTCGAGGGAGTGGGCCATCGAGCAGCGGTCGGCTTTGACGAGCAGGTCGTACGGTAAGTAGGTGTCGAAGTTGTAGGCGAGAGCTCGCGCGAGGGGGGGGGCCGCGCCCCAGTCGGCGACGATCTCCCGCGTGAGGTTCTTTGCGCGAGCCATTGCCGCCGAAGTCGCGAGTTCGTGTCGCAACACCGGCGCGGTTTCGCAATCGAAGAAGGTGATCCAACCGTGAAGGCGGTCGGCTAGCGGCCTCCCGAGCGCGCGAGCGAACCGACGGATGCGGTGGCGGGATGTGGCTCCGTCAGCGTGTCCCGTCCCGCTCCATCGCGCTAGGGCCGCGCGGAGCGCCTCTGGAATGCGCTCGGCGAGCTCGGCTGCCACCAGTCGGGGGTAGCCGCAGAATGCCTCGTCTCCTCCGTCGCCCGAGAGTGCCACCGTCACGTGTCGCCTCGTCAGCATGCTGACGACCGACGTCGGGATCGCCGACGAGTCCCCGAACGGTCCGTCGTGGTGCCAGACGAGCCTCTCGACCAGATCGAAGCTGGTCGGTTCGAGTACGAACTCCGTGTGCTCCGTTCGGAAAAACTTCGCGGCGACGCGGGCGTACTCGGTCTCGTCGAACCGCGGGTCACCCGAGAATCCGATCGAGAACGTCTTCACCGGCCGCGTCGAATGGCGTGCCATGGCCCCCACGACGAGCGTGGAGTCGATCCCGCCTGACAGGAAAGCACCGACGGGCACGTCGGCTTCCATGCGGCGCGCCACGGCGGCCTCGAAGCGATGACGGAGCTCGCGCTCCGTTTCGGGGAGACTGCTCGTCACTCGGGGGGCGTCGAACGGTGGCCGGTAGTAGCGGCTCACGCGGGGGGAGCCGTCGCGGCGGAGCAGGAGTCTGCTGGCTGGTGGCAGTGCGTTCACGCCAGCGTGGATGGTCCGTGGTGCGGGCACGTATCCGAATGCCAGGAGTAGCGGGAGGCTCTCCGTATCGGGCTCCAGGTCGAGGCCGGCTCCGCTCAGTGCCTTCACCTCGGAGCCGAACCAAAGCGTTCCGTCTCGGAGTGCCCAATACAGCGGCTTCTTTCCGGCGCGGTCCGTTGCGAGCAAGAGCTCGCCACGCTCGACGGAAAAAGCGCCGAACGCGAACATCCCGTCCAGCTTCTCGACGACGGCGTCGCCCCAGAGCCGGTATCCCTCGAGCAGGACCTCGGTGTCGCTTCGCGAGCGAAAGACCACCCCGTGCGCCCGCAGCTCGTCGCGGAGCTCGTGGTGATTGTAGATCTCACCGTTGAACGTGACCGCGAACCGCCCGTCGGGGGTTTGCATGGGCTGCGCGCCGCCTGGCGTCAGGTCGAGGATGGAGAGCCGCACGTGCCCGAGCGTCGCGCCTTCGAGGCGAACGATCCCCGACGCATCCGGGCCGCGGTGGTTCATCGCCGCGAGGGCACGGCGGACGTCGACGGACGGGTCTCGCGCGCCGGGTCCCACGATTCCAAAGATGCCACACATGGTTCAGCGCCTCACGCTCACGGTGACTTCGGACCGAGGTACTGGATTGCGAGCCCGTCGATGCCGCTCCCACCGGTGGCGCCCTTCGGTCCGCCACCCGCGCCGCCGCTCTTTGCCGCGCCGATGGTGAAGATGGTCGCCTTGTCGAGCTCGAGCTGCTTCGTGCCGACGCTGATTACGCCAATCGACGAGCCCCCTGCACCACCGCCGCCGCCGCCGCCAGCGCCGCCTTTCCCGCCCGCACCACCCGCGCAGTAAGGGAAAATGGCGAAGTTTCCGATGCCTCCCGCACCCCCGGCCTGACCGGCGGAACCGTCGCCGCCCTTGCCGCCGTCTCCGCCGTCGCCCGTCGTGATGGTGGAGCTCTGAATGCGGACCGTCCCGTTGAGCGACGCGATACCGATGCTGGCACCGCCACCACCGCCGCCCTTGCCTCCGCGCCCGCCGCAGCCGCCGCAGCCGCCGCCGCCGCCGACCTCCTGATCCGGACGGCCGGAGCCCCCGCCGCCACCTTGGCCGACGCCGCCCTCCAGCCCGTCCTGGCCGCGCGTGGGCGCCCAGCCGTTGCTGCTCAGCGCACCGATACCTCCGGCACCCTTCACCACGTCCGCCGCGAGCCCGATCGCGCCGTCGAACGCCGATGCCGAGCCGATGGGGTTGCACGGCGACGAGGGCCCGAGCGGGTACGGGGTGCCCGCGTTCGCTGCGGCGCCGGCGATGGTCGGCGTACCGGCGCTCGGGTTCGGCACCGGCGCCGTGCCGCCGCCGCCGCCGCCGCCGGTCGTCGAGCCGGTGCTGCAGGTGCAGCTCGTCGCGGTCGCAGCCTTCGCGCCAGCAGGGTCCGCGCCCTTCTGCGCGGCCGTCGACCATGCGTCGCCCGGCGAGCCGTCCGCACCGGCCGCGCCCTTTCCGGCGAAGAGCTTCACGCGGCGGAAGGTCATGCCGGGGGCAGCCTCGACGTAGACGGCGATGCTCGAAGCGCCCGGCGTGTCCGCATCCTTCGCGTGGAGCTCGAACGTCTCGATCACGCTCGCGCTCCCCGTGATCTTCGCGACGTACCCAGGCTTGGTGGGGGCGAGGCTCACCGTGGTCGCCGCGTAGGACCAGTCGGCGCACTGGAAGCCCCCATGCAAGGCCACGCCCTGCGCCGTCCCGTCGAGGCTGATCTGCTCTTCGTACACGCCCGTGCAGACGTAGACGTCGCGCCGCTCGGGGTCGGCCTTCGCCTTGTCGATCCCGGCCTGCACCGTGCGGAGCGGCGCGGCCTTCGTCCCCGGGTTCGTGTCGGCGCCAGTGGGAGCCACGAAGATCCCCCGCGCGTCGGAGACGTCGCATCCCCCCTGATCCAGCGGCTTCGACGCGTCGCAACCGCCGCCCGGGATGTCGGGGGTGGTGATCGGCGAGCCCGGGGTGTCCCCGCCACCGCAGTGCAGCACCGCCCCCCCGAGGAGCGTACCGAAGAGGAAGAGCCGTACCGGAAAAAGCCGCGAGATCTCGCTCATGGGCACGGATGATAGCGCGAGGTTACAACCTGCCCAAGGCGTGCTAATCCGTGGCCCTCACCGATGTTCGACGCACTCGCCAAAGGCTTCAAGCAGGCAAAGAACCGGCTCGCCGGGCTCCAGGAGCTCACCGACGCGAACATCGAGACCGCCCTGCGCGAGGTGCGCCTTTCCCTCCTCGAGGCGGACGTCGAGCTCGGCGTCGTCAAGGCGTTCCTCGCCCGCGTGAAGGACCGCGCCGTCGGCGAGACCGTGCGGATCCGCGCGAAGAGCGAGTCCGGCGACACGGTGAAGGTCTCCGCGAGCGACCAGTTCGTGAAGATCTGCCACGACGAGCTCGTGGCCTTCATGACGGCCGAAGGCGATGCCCTCACCTTCTCGAGCGAGAAGGGGAAGGCGACCGGCATCATGATGGTCGGCCTCCAGGGCTCCGGAAAGACGACCACGTGCGCGAAGCTCGCGCGCTACCTCACGGGCGAGAAGCACAAGGTGCTCCTGGTCGCGGCGGACATGCAGCGTCCGGCCGCCGTCGAGCAGCTCATGGTGCTCGGCAAGAGCATCAACGTCCCGGTCTTCAACGTTCCGGGCGCATCGCCGCTCGAGATCTGCAAGCAGGCCCGCGCCGAGGCGCGCGAAAAGGGCTGCGACGTCATCATCTTCGACACCGCCGGTCGCCTCGCGATCGACGAAGCGCTCATGGACGAGCTCGCGGCGATCAAGGCCGACGTCGAGCCCGAGAACGTGATGCTCGTCGTCGACGCGATGATCGGCCAGGACGCGGTCAAGGTATCGAAGGGCTTCAATGACCGCCTCGATCTGACCGGCGTCGTGCTCACCAAGCTCGACGGCGACGCGCGTGGCGGTGCCGCGCTCAGCATCCGCGAGGTCACGGGCGCCCCCGTCCGCTTCATCGGCATGGGCGAGGGGACCGACAAGTTCGAGGAGTTCCGGCCCGAGGGCATGGCGAGCCGCGTGCTCGGCATGGGCGACGTCGTCGGCCTGATGAAGGACTTCGAGCAGGTCGTCGATCAGAAGAAGGCGGCCGAGGACGCGATGCGGATGCTCGAGGGGAAGTTCACCCTCGACGACTTCCTCGAGCAGATCCGGATGATCCAGAAGATGGGGAGCCTGAAGGACATCGTCGGCAAGATGCCGGGGATGGACATGCTCCCGCAGGACGTGAACCTGGACGATCGGGAGCTCGTGAAGATCGAGGCCATCATCCAGAGCTTCACGAAGTTCGAGCGGCGCGATCCGTACGCGCTGATCCGCGATCCGGGCCGCGTGAAGCGGATCGCGAAGGGCTCCGGTTCACCCGAGAACGCGGTGAGCGAGCTCGTCCAGAAGTTCCTCTTCATGAAGCAGATGATGGAGAACTTGGGCGGCGGCGGCGGTGGGCTGGGTGGTCTGCTCGGGAAGATCCCGGGCATGAAGAACGTCCAGATGGCCCGCAACCTCCAGAAGATGGCCAAGCAGGGCGGCGGCTTCCCGGGCATGGGTGGCATGGGCGGGTTCCCCGGCATGGGGATGCCCGGCATGGGCTTCCCCGGCATGGGCGGGTTCCCCGGCATGCCCGGCATGGGTGGGGACGCTGCGCCCGACAGCATGACGAAGATGAAGTCGCTCTCCGACAAGGAGCGCAACGCGAAGAAAGCGCAGCGCAAGCGCGAGAAGGAGGCCCGGCGGAAGAGCCGGCGCTGAGGGAAGAGGAGAACGATGCGAAACGCAGTCAGGCTCTTGGGGTTGACCATCGCGCTCGGTGCGATGGCCTGCGTCGGCGGCAAGAAGGGGCCCTCCGCGGAGGACAAGGAGAAGCTCAAGCCCTACATCGTCGAGGCGGCGCCGGCGGATGCGAAGCCCACCGACGTGAACTTCGAGAACAAGATGCACATCGTCGGCTTCAAGGTGGAGCCGGAGATCGCGAAGCCGAACACCGAGGTGAAGATCACCTACGTGTGGCGCTGCGACGCGACGCTCGACGATGGTTGGCTCCTCTACACGCACGTCCTCGACGAGGTGTCCGGTCATCAGGACAACCTCGACTGGAACGGCCCGCTGCGTGAGAAGCGCGAAGAGGGTGGCCAGATCCTTCCTCCCGCCAAGTGGGAGAAGGGCAAGTTCTACCTCGACGAGCAGACCTACAAAATCCCGGAGTGGGTGCAGGGGCCGGAGCTCGTCTTCACGACCGGCATCTGGAAGGGCGATGCGCGCCTTCGCATCCTCACGGGCGCGAACGACGGCGACAACGGTGCGCTCTTCCGCGTGAAGACCGGGCTGACGCCGCCGCCGAAGGCGGAGCCGCAGCACACCGAGATCCCCGAGATCGTGGTGAACAAGCTCGCGCAGAACGATCCGGTCATCAAGATCGACGGCAAAGGGGACGACAAGGTGTGGGGGGGCGCCTCGCCGCTCCCTTTCGTTGATGTGGGGACCGGTGCTCCGAACACCGCGTTCCCGGCCAACGGGCAAGCCAAGCTCGCGTGGGACGACAAGAACCTCTACGTCCTGTTCGAGGTGAAAGAGCCCGACGTCGTCGGTGGTTGGGACGACAAAGCCAAGAAGCCCGACGAGTGGTCCGTGAAGGGGCAGCCCAAGCTCTGGACGAAGGACACCGTCGAGATCATGGTCGACCCCGACGGCGACGGCGACAACAAGGACTACTACGAGCTCCAGATCTCGCCGCAGAACCGCCAGTTCCACACGCAGTACGACGCCGAGCGCGTCCCCCTCACCGATCCGAACGGGCCGTTCGGGCACGAGGAGTGGGATCCGAAGATGAAGAGCGCCGTCGTCGTGAGCGGCACGCTCGACAAGGCGGACGACAAGGACGACGGGTACACGGTCGAGGCCGCGATCCCGTGGGCCGCCTTCGCGAAGGCAGCGAACCACCCGCCGAAGCCCGGCGACGCGTGGCGCATGAACTTCTACATCATGAAGCAGAACAACGGCGTGGCCTGGTCTCCGATCCTGGGGCAGGGGAGCTTCCACCACGCCGCGCGGTTCGGCCGCGTGAAGTGGGGCCCGCTCCCGGCGGGCGCGGCGCCGGCAGCGTCCGGTTCGGCGGCGACGGGGGCCATGCCCCCCGCATCCGGCTCGGCGCCTCCGCCGACCGGCGCAATGCCGCCGGCGGGGACGGGGACGAAAGAGGTCTCGCCCTCCGCCCCGATCCCGCCGCGTCAGCCCTGAGGTTCGGCTTGGCGTAAATTGGCGTTCCGTCGTGCGAGTTTCGTACGATGGGGGCCATGCGCGTCGCTTCCGTCGCCGTTGCGTTCGTGACCCTGTTCGCGGGGGGAACCGCCTTCGCGGATGGCACGAAGCCGCCCGCGACGGGCTCCACCTTCACCCTCACGCGTCAGGCGTCCCCGAACGCGGCTGCCGCGCGCGCTCGCGCGGCGGCGGGTGACTGCAAGTCCGCGCTCGATCTCTTCGATCGCGCGATCGAGGGCTCGATCGATCCGACGCTCCGGCGCGATCGCGGCGCGTGCCACGAGAAGCTCGGCAACACCTACGCTGCCGTCGAAGACTACCGGGCCTACCTGGCCGCAGCGCCCGACGCGCCGGATCACGAGGCGGTCGAAGGACGGTTGAAGGACCTCGAGGACACGCTCCCGAAGGACACCGTGCACGCGCAGGCGAGCGGCACCGCGGTGGTGAGTGTGGGGGCGGTCGGCGCGGCGCGGGCGCCGACGCGCGAGGTTCAGAAGGACGAGACGAAGTCGCCGACCCTCGAGTCCGACGACAAGAACAAGACGCAGTCCGAGATCGACGAGGTCGAGCGGCGCGAGGTCGAAGCGGACGGGAGCCCGATGCGGCGCGGTGTCGGCTTCGACATCGGTGCCTACTACCAGGCGGGGTACTGGGCGAGGAGCGGCTTCGGCTTCACGCAGGCGGTGGGTGCGCGGCTCGGCTACGCGTTCGCCGGCGTGAGCTCGCTCCTCCTCGAGATCGGCTACCGCAACAACCGCGGCACCGGGACGGCGTCGCAGAGCGGTGGCATCCAACTCGCGCTCGGGTACGAGGCGCGCGTGGGCCTCGACCGTTGGTCTACGAACGAGCTCTTGTTCGCGGGCCTCGTCGGGTACGAAGAGGCGAAGCAGAACGGCTCGGGGCTGCTCTTCCGGTCGTTCGTCCCGCGCGGACGGGTGGGGTGGCGTCACGTCTTCGGGCGCTCGGTCGGCCTCGAGTTCGACGCGGACGTCGGCGTCGCGGTGACGTTCGCGGTCGACGCGCCGCCGGGGAGTCAGAAGGTCGTGGTCGCACCCATCATCGCCGGGATGGTGGGGCTCGTGATCGGGTTCTGAGCGAGAGCGCCGCGGCTCAGTTGGGCGGCGGCGCGGCGGCGCTGGAGCGATCGTCGTCGCCGTCGCCGCCTTCGGTCTCGATCGGGCCGTAACCCTCGCGCCGGTAGTAGTAGTACTGCTGGTAGTAGTAGCTGTACGTCGTCTTCGTCAGGTCGACGGCGTTGAGCACCGCACCGGCGATCGGGGCATCGACGTCGGTGAGGGCGCGCAGGCCCTGCCGCGCGAGGTAGTGGCTCGTGTGGAACGCGCGGATGACGAACACCGTCGTGTCGACCAGGGTCGAGACGATGGCGGAGTCCGTCACGGCGGCGAGCGGCGGGCTGTCGATGACGATGCGATCGAAGCGCTTGGAGAGCTCGGCGAGCGTCTGCTTGAAGCGCTCGGAGTGGAGCAGGTCTGCCGGGTTGGGGGGAGGCGAGCCGGCCGGGATGCACCAGAGGTTCGGGATCTCCCCGCCTTGCTGGCCGGCCTTGGCGGGCTTGGCGACCTCTTCGATCGTCGCATCCCCGATCAGGACGGACGTGAGACCGATGTCGCCGACGCGGCCGAAGACGCGGTGGAGGCGCGGGCGGCGGAGGTCGCAGTCGACGATGCAGACGCGCTGACCGCTCTGCGCCATCGCGATCGCGATGCTGCACGCGACGGTGGTCTTTCCCTCGGCCGGGGCGGAGCTCGTGACGAGGATCACCTTGTGCGGGTGATCGGGGCTCATGAAGTGGAGGTTCGTGCGGAGGGTACGCGCCGCCTCGGCGACGCCGCTGAGGGGCCGCTGGTGGACGTAGATTGCGGGGTCGTCGGTTGCAGCGCGGGGGAGGTCGCC
Organism: Polyangiaceae bacterium; assembly: GCA_044224495.1. Lineage (GTDB taxonomy): Bacteria > Myxococcota_A > Polyangia > Polyangiales > Polyangiaceae > JBGAKG01. Next base: position 35,535 of record JBGAKG010000024.1, read on the forward strand.
ACGACGGCGCCGCTTCTTTCCGCCCTTCCTCTTGTCGTTCTCCTCGTCCAGCGCCGGTAGCATCCCGAGGAACGTGAGGTTGAGACGGGTCTCGACGTCCGCCGGGGTCTTCATCGACGTATCGAGCTGCTCGCGGAGGACCGCCAGTGCGATCCCGAGGATCAAGCCAATTCCTGCACCAATCCCGATGTTCGCCGCGGTGTTGGGGCGGATGGGGACCTTGGGCTCGATGGGCTCATCGATGACGGTCACGTTGTTGACCTTCATCATTCGAGCAAGGTCGGCCTCCTTCATCCGCTCCAGGAGGGTGCTGTACATCTTCTCGTTCTGCGCCCGGGCGCGGTCGAGCCGATGGTACTCGAGCTCTTTCAGGTTGAGATCGACCGCGCGCTTGCGCGCGTCCTCGTAGAGCGCCGCCTCGCCGGCTTCCTGACGCTGGATGATCGCGAGGTCGCGCTCGACGGCACCCTGGATGTTGCGAACCTCCGCCACGAGCGCCTTCTTTGATTGAAGAATCTTCTCGTCGGCCGCGAGCACGAGCGGGTGGTTCTCGCCTTTCCCACCACCGATCCCACCTGACACCAACTCCTGCCGCTCTTTGACGGCGGCCAAGTATTGCGCGCGGAGCTGAGAAAGGAACAGATTGTTGAGGAGCTCCGACGCGGGGAGAGAGTCGACGTTGTCGACGGTTATTTTCGCAAGCTCTGCGTGCCGGGCTTCGAGCTCCTTCCGTCGCGTCCGTGTCTTCGTGAGGGCTTCGTCGTAGGACTCCATCTCGAGGCGGATCATCTTGCTGACCTCCTCGAGGGTGCTCGAAGGCAGATCGTTGTCCTTCTTGAAGTTGTGGAGATCGAGCTCGCTCTGCTTCAGCTCGCTACCGTAGTGATCAACCTGGCCGGTCAACCAGAGTGCGGCGTCCGAGCTCTCTCCGATCGACTTCTGAAGATTGTGGTCGACGTAGGTGTGCGCGACGGCGGAGCAGAGGCGGGTTGCGAGTGCCTTGTCACTATCTTCAACGCGTACGTAGAAGAGTCGGCTGTTCTTCACCGGTTCGACGATGATCTTCCCGCGAAGCGTCGAGATGGCGGACTCCGTCGCATCCTTCGAGGTTCGGCCAGCCCCGCCGCTGAAGGCTGGGTCTGCGGCCAATCCCAAGTCTCGGACAACCTTGCTCAGTACCGCATCGCTCGTGATGATGGTGAACTGAGTCTGGTAGTTCTCCTGGTTGTCGAGGAAGCTCGTCCAAGCGAGCATCATGGGGTCGTTCTGACCCCCGAGCGGTCGAATGGGGTTCGGGTCGAACTCCAGCATCGCCGACGCCTGATAGATCTTCGGCCGCGACTTGGACCAGAGGAACGCCGCCCCCGTGCCCACCAGGAAGAGGGCGACCACGATCGGCCAATGCTTCGCCACCCCGGCGAGGGTGCGCCGGACATCGAAGCTTCCCTCCTCCGTACGGGGGGTCTTCTTGGGGGTGGACTTCTCCGGTTGGGGCATCTATTCCTGTCCGAACGTGGGGGACTTCCCTACCTCAGAATCAGGCTCCGTGCCAGTTGGATGCAGCGTTTGGCGGAGAGATTCATAGAATTTTTCCAACGATAACGCGCCCTTTCATTCGTTGTCCTCCAAGGGTACGAAGAAGAGACCATGCCGCGGGTCTACCTTTCTCCTCCCCATATGGGCCCCGATGAACGGCGCCTCCTGCTCGACGCGTTCGATTCGAACTGGGTCGCACCCCTCGGGCCTCACGTCGACGCCTTCGAGCGAGAGTTCTGCGACTACGTCGGCGTCCCGAATGGGTGCGCGCTCTCTTCGGGAACGGCGGGCCTCCATCTCGCCCTCCTGATGCTCGGTGTCGGGAGAGACGACGAGGTCCTCACGTCCGACCTCACGTTCGCGGCGACCGCGAATGCGATCACCTACGTGGGGGCTCGGCCGACGTTCGTCGACTGCGAGCGCACGAGCTGGAACATGGACCCTGCGCTGCTCGCGCAAGCGCTCGAGGATCGCGCGAAGAGGGGGAAGCTGCCGAAAGCCGTCGTGGCGGTCGACCTGTACGGCCAGTGCGCGGACTGGGACCCTATCGTTGCAGCGTGCGCGAAGTACGACGTGCCGTTGATCGAGGATGCCGCGGAAGGCCTCGGTGCCACCTACCGCGGGAAGAGCGCTGGGAACTTCGGCGCGATGGCGATCTTCTCCTTCAACGGAAACAAGATCATCACGACCGCGGGCGGGGGCATGCTGGTCTCGCGCGACAAGGCCAGCGCCGATCGCGCGCGCTTCCTGGCCACGCAGGCGCGTGACCCGGCGCCGCACTACCAACATTCCGTCATCGGTTTCAACTACCGGCTCTCGAACTTGCTCGCTGCCGTCGGACGTGGGCAGCTCCGCGTGCTCGAGGAGCGCGTCGCGCAGCGGCGAGCGAACAACGCGTTCTACCGAGAGGCGCTCGCGGGTTTGCCGGGCCTGACCTTCCAGGGCGAGGCGCCATGGGGTCGCGCGACGTTCTGGCTCACGTGCATTCAACTCGATCCTTCGGTGGCTCCAATCGACCGTGAGAAGGTTCGGCTCGCGCTCGCCGCGAAGGACATCGAAGCGCGCCCGGTCTGGAAGCCGATGCACCTGCAGCCCGTCTTCGCCGAGTGCGAGGTCATCGGGGGCTCGGTCGCCGCCGAGCTCTTCGACCGCGGCCTGTGCCTGCCGAGCGGCTCCGCGCTCACGCAGGCGGAGCGCGAAGAAGTCGCCGGGATCGTGCGCGGCGCGTTCGGCTGATGTGCGGCATCGCAGGGTTCTTCGGGCTCGACGCGAAGGCAGAGGACGCACGCGCGCTCGTCACGCGCATGTGCGAGGCGATTCGCCACCGCGGCCCCGATGGTGGCGGCGTCACCGTTCACGACGACGTCGCGCTCGGAATGGTGCGGCTCGCGATCGTCGACATCGAACACGGGGCGCAGCCGATGTTCTCGGACGACGGTCAGATTGCGCTCGTCTACAACGGCGAGGTCTACAATGCGCCCGCGCTCCGCAGTGAGCTCGAGGCCGAAGGCGTACGATTCAAGACGCGGAGCGACACGGAGGTCATCCTCCGTCTCTACGAGAAGAACCCGCAGCGAGTCGAAGAGCACCTCGTAGGCATGTGGGCGTTCGCGGTGCACGATCGCAAGCGCCGGCGGGTAGTGCTGTCGCGTGATCGCTTCGGCATCAAGCCGCTGTTCGTCGCGGACGGTGGCGTCGGGTTGGCGTTTGCGTCGGAGCTTTCAGCGCTGGCACTGACGAAGAGCCATGGGCTCGCGGAGCGCTTCGCGCTCGATCACGGGAGCGCCCACGCGATGCTCTCTTGGTCGTATGTGCCGAACGAAGACACGATCTTCGAGGGCGTGAAGCGCCTGGCACCTGCGACGCGGCTCGAGGTCGATCTCGTTACCGGAGCGCGGACGACCCGTCGGTATTGGACGCTCGCGCCGAATCGGGATGCGGGAACCGTGACGTCGCTCGACGAGGCGTGCGCGTTCGTCGAACCGCTCTTGAAGCGCGCCGTGAAGGAGCATTTGGAGAGCGACGTGCCCCTCGCAGCGTTCTTGAGCGGAGGAATCGACTCGTCGTTGGTGTTCGCCTACGCGCTCGAGCACGGGACGGTGAAGCCCTTCACGATCGGCTTTCGCGAGAAGAGCTTCGACGAGTCGCCGTTTGCGCGCGAAGTAGCGGAAAAATGCGGCGCCGAAATCCAGGTTCACGTTCTCGACGAAGAGGCTGCGAAGGCTGCCGTCCCCGCCGCGCTCGCTGCGTACGACGAGCCGTTCGGGGATTCGTCGAGCTTGGCGACCTACCTCCTCTCGCAGGTCGTTGCGCGCACGCACAAGGTGGCGCTCGGTGGCGACGGTGGCGACGAGGTATTTGCAGGATACAAGAAACATCGAATCATCGCCTTCCGGTCCTCGCTCGAACGCGCCCCGAGGTTGCGCGAGCTCGCCGCGCGGGCATTGCTCGCCCTTCCGTCTCGGACGGACCGCACGACGCGGGTAGGCGAGCTCTTGCGCACCGTGAAGCGGGTGGCGCGCGGCCTCGCGGGGAGCAACGGCGCAGCTTGGCTCGCACTGTCCCAGGTAGGGGCGCTCGAGAAGACGGCGCCCCTGGTCGTTCGACCAGCGAGCCCCGAGCGATTCGTCGTTCCGGCGCTACGCGCGTTTGCCGATGCGGAGCGCCGCGCGCCGAGAGGGCAGGAGCAGCTCTTCGGTCACCTCGCGTGCGACATGGGGAGCCCCCTCCCCAATGACATGCTGGTGAAGGTCGATCGCGCGACGATGGCGTGTCACCTGGAGGCTCGAGTCCCGTTCCTCGATCACCGGGTGGCGGAGGCCGGGGTGGGGCTGCCCGCCGCATACACTCTTGGTGGCGGTGGAAAGCGCGTGCTCAAGGAGCTCTACCGACGCAGATTCGGATCCGCGCTCGCCGATCGGAAGAAGCAGGGCTTTGGGGTCCCGGTCGAGAAGTGGCTGCGCGGGCATCTCGCGCCCGAGTGCGATCGCGTTTTCGAGGCCAGGAAGCTCGAACGTGTCGGCGTCCTGTCTTCAGTGGAACTGGGCAACGGTCGCTGGCGAACGTGGGCGGCGCGCGACCCCCAGCTCCTCTGGCATGCGTTCGCACTCGCAGCTTGGTTGGAACGCTGGCTCCCGTGAGCTCACTTCGGAGCGAGCGAACGGTACAGTTCGAGCCACCTGGCCCACGTCGCGGACTGCGAGAAACGCTCCATGACCAAACGGCGCGCCGCCATCCCGTGATCGCGACGAACCGACGGGGAGCCGTACTCCAGAGCGCCGGCGGCGAGTGACGGGACGTCTCCGAGTGCAACGAGCCGACCCGTCACACCGTCGTCGACGGCGTCGGTCACCCCCGTGACCCGGTAGCCGAGGGTAGGGACCTCCATCGCCGCCGCTTCCAGCGGCACGTTGGGGAGCCCCTCGCGATGCGAGGGAAAGAGCAGGACATCCATCGCGGCGTAGTACGGAGCCGTGTCGTCGACGCGAGCAACCGAGTGCACGCGAGGCAGCTTGCGGAGCCGCGTAGTCAGCTCGCTGGACAGCGCATCTCCGGCCAAATCTCCGCCGACGATCAACAGTGAGGCCTCCGGTCGGCTTGCACTGATGCGCTCCATCACGCCAAGGATGTCTTCGATGCCCTTGTCGAGCGCCAGACGGCCGACGAACCCGAAGACGAGCGCGTTGGCGTCGATGCCCAGCGCGTGCCTCGTGGCGAGTCCGAGAGTTGCGGTAGCTGCTCGCGAGCGGAAGTGGTCGAGGTCGATCCCATTGCTCGGGATGAGGGAAACCTCGCGTCCGGGAGCGATGACCCGTTCCGCCATGCACGCGCGGTGAAGGCTCCTGCTCACGCACACGATGTCGGTCGCCAGTGCGACCGTGGAGCGCTCGAGCGCGCGGAGGACGGAGCGACGCCATCCAGTCGCGCCCTCCAAGCGGAGCCCACGAACTTGGTAGAGCCGCCGCGGAATGGGAAGGACACGCGCAGCGAGGAGCGACAACAGTGCGGCCTTCGGAGTGCTCGCGTTGAGGATGTCGGGGCCGAAACGATGGAGGGCACTCCGCATGGCTGCGAGGGCGCTCGGTGCTTCCCACGGTCGAAGCTCGCGACTGAGATCGACACCGAACGTCTCGACCCCCTCCCGCTCGCGCAGAAGAGCGAGCTCTGGGCCGAGGCCTGAAACGACAGCGACGTCGAATCCGTTCGCCCGCAGGTACGCGAGCTGACCGCGCAGCAGAATGCTGGCGGTGGCCGGATGCGTCACCGCGAACGCAAGTCGCGGTCGTCGCGGCATCTATCTCCGTCGGCGGATGAGAGTCATCATGAACGCGGTTGCCACCGCTAGCAGAAACCAATCACCCGAGCGAGAGCTCGCCGAGGTGCAGGAGCAGCCCCCGCCGCCGAGGTTGTCGTCGGGAGGATTGGCGCCCGCATCACTGGCGTCGGGGGTGGACGCGTCGACCCCAGAATCTACCTGGCCATCACTCCCTGCATCGACGATCGGGATCAGCTCGCACTTGTGCTCGGAGCTGCACACGAAGCCGGGCGGGCACTGTGAGGTCGCCAAGCATCGGAAGGGACCGACCTTGGTCGTGCCGGTACCCGGGCAGGTTCCCGCATCCTCCGACCCGAAGGCGACGATTCGACCACCACCGCCAGCGCCTCCGTTCGCATCGTATGCCGCGGTGCAGTACCCTCGGCTGACGAAGGGTCCTCCTTTCCCTGCTGCACCACCTTTGGCGCAGAGCGTGCCGACGTTGGTGACGACGGGCGCGTTCAAATAGATTGCCCCGCCCGAGCCCGACCCGCCCGCGGCGAGAAAGGCTGCATCGTTCGTCGCCGGATCGCCGAGAGCGGTCCCTCCGTTCGCCGAGACGACGGCGGTCGGCGTGAGCTCGATCGCGACCAGCGAGGTGATCATCAACGCTCCCCCGCCGCCGCCGCCTCCGTTGTGGCCAGGCGGATAGCCGGTGTCGGTCGAACCCCCGCCGCCGCCGGAACCGCCTTGAAGAACGGAGAGGTCGTCGGTCCCGTAGGTGGGACCACCAGGAATCGTTCGGTTGTCGTTGAGGCGAAGTCCCGGTCCGCCGACGGTCCCATAGCCACCACCAGCACCCGAACCGAGGCCATTCGCGCCCGTGCAGCCCGTGAGCAATCCGTAGGAGCCGCCGTTCCCACCGCCCCAGCCACCCCCTCCGCCGCCACCCGCATTCAGGTGGGAGGGATCGAGGGCCGGAGTCCCCGCGTCCGATCCGCCGCCGGCGCCACCCGCACCGTTCTCTCCGCGACGGCCGTTGGCGATTCCTCCGACTCCATCGGACCCCAGGATGATCGGGACGTTGAATCCCCCAGTGCATCCGTCGCCCCCTCCACCAAGCCCGCCGGCGCCACCTTTCGGAACGTCGGTCGTGACCGTGTTGGACTGCAGTCCGTCGTTGCCGCCCCCGCCGCCTCCTCCGCCACCCACGCCTCCGCGCCCGCCCTTCGAGAGCAAGAGGGCGCCGCTGTCTTCCCCATTCACGTCGACCGTGCCCGCGATCGTGACCTTCTGCGTGGCGAGGATGCCGAGCGCCCGTTTGCCAACGGCCTTCACCGTCACTCCCGCCGGAATCGTGACGGTCGTGAAGTCGAAAACCATCACCTCGATCGAGCCGTTCTGGACGACCGTTCGACCTCCCCCTCCGGAAATCGCGCCGGCATAGGTCCCGGCGTCCGTGTCGAACGTTACCGTGCCCGAGGTGGGAGCGAACGGCCCGCTGCCCCCCGTCGAGAAGACGGTCTCACCCCGCGCAACTGCGGCGTTCAGGAGTCCGAGAAGGGGGAGAAGCAGATGGATCGGGCGGATACGAAGACGCATGACTGGCCTCGCCGGTCTGTTGCGCGAGAGTCGCGCGGTATTCACGGCCCCGATGTTCTGCGACAATCGTCGCCTCCGCGCAACGGAAGGTGATAGGAGGTGTTTCGCGATGAAAGCGGTCCTTCTGGCGGGCGGTCTTGGCACGCGGATCAGCGAGGAGACGGGGGTTCGCCCGAAGCCGATGATCGAGATCGGCGGGAAGCCGATCCTTTGGCACATCATGAAGATCTATGCCGCGCACGGCATCACGGACTTCGTCGTGGCGCTCGGATACAAGGGGTACCTGGTCAAGGAATACTTCGCGAACTACTTCCTCCACACGGCGAACATCACGATCGACCTGAAGAAGAACGCGACCCAAGTGCATCACTCGAAGGCGGAGCCTTGGACGGTCACGCTGGTGGATACGGGGGACGGAACCATGACCGGAGGCCGTCTGAAGCGTGTGGCGCCGTTCCTCACCCCGAACGAGACGTTCTGCATGACCTACGGCGACGGCGTCAGTGACGTGGATGTTGGTCGGCTCGTCGCCGCGCATCGGCAGAGCGGGTGCTCGGCCACGTTGACGGCCGTGCAGCCCCCGGGCAGGTTCGGCGCCGTCGACATTCGCGGCGAGCGCGTCGTCGCGTTCCAGGAAAAGCCGGTCGGGGATGGGGGCTTCATCAACGGCGGCTTCTTCGTTCTGGAGCCCAGCGTGATCGAATCCATCGCCGGCGACGAGACAGTCTGGGAGGACGCGCCGCTTCGAACGTTGGCTGCGAGCGGGCAGCTGCACCCCTTCGTCCATCGTGGTTTCTGGCAACCGCTCGACACGGTGCGGGACAAGAAGGTGCTCGAAGAACTTTGGGCGAGCGGTGCCGCACCCTGGAAGGTGTGGTCCGACTGATGGCGAGCGACTTTTGGCGCGGTCGTCGCGTCTTCTTGACCGGACATACCGGCTTCAAGGGAAGCTGGCTCGCGCTCTGGCTCCACAAGTTGGGAGCCGAGGTGACGGGCTTCGCCCTCGCGCCGGAGACGAAGTCGCTGTTCCAGGACGCCCAAGTGGCCGAGCTCGTCCACTCCGTGATCGGTGACGTTCGCGATCGAGCTGCGGTCGACAAGGCGGTTCACGATGCTCGACCGGAAGTCGTGCTGCATCTCGCTGCGCAGTCGCTCGTTCGCCCGTCCTACGAGGATCCGGTTGGAACGTTTGCGACGAACGTGCTCGGTACGGCACACGTGCTGGATGCCGTTCGGGCGGTGGACGGCGTTCTCGCCACGGTCGTGGTCACCAGTGACAAGTGCTACGAGAACCGCGAGTGGGTGTGGCCCTACCGCGAGTCCGACCCGATGGGCGGCCACGACCCCTACTCGGCGAGCAAGGGATGCGCAGAGCTGGTGACCGCATCTTTCTCGCGGTCCTTCTTCTCTCGTGGCGGGGTCGCGACAGCACGCGCCGGCAACGTGATCGGTGGCGGTGATTGGTCGCGCGACCGACTCGTGCCCGACGCCGTCCGAGCGTTCCTCCGGGGCGAGGAGGTCGTGCTTCGCAATCCTCGCTCCGTCCGTCCGTGGCAGCACGTGCTCGAGCCGCTCGCGGGCTACCTCACGTTGGCGGAGCGGTTGGCGTTGGAGCCCACGCGATTCGCTGGGGGGTGGAATTTCGGCCCACTCGATGGCGACATTCGTACGGTCGCCGAAGTAGTGAGCATTCTCGCGAAGTCGTGGGGGCCGGGCGCGCGATGGCGCGGCGAGGAAAACGCTGCGGGTCCGCACGAGGCAAAGCTGTTGCGGCTGGACACGACGAAGGCTCGGGTCGAGCTCGGCTGGCACGGGAGGCTCCAGCTTTCCGCGGCCCTCGACTGGACCGCGACGTGGTATCGCGACACGCAACGCAACGAGAACGCCCGCGAGCGAGTCCTCACGGACGTCGAGCGCTACGAGGACCATGAAGTCTGAACCCAGCTGCCGCATCTGCCGGGCCGCCATCTCCCGCGTCTTCGTCGACCTCGGGATGTCGCCGTTCTCGAACTCGTTTCTTCGCGCGTCCGATCTCGGGAGGATGGAGCCGTTCTACCCGCTGAGGGTGTTCGTCTGCGAGCAGTGTCTCCTCGTCCAGTTGCCCGTGGTCGAGAAGTCCGACACGATCTTCGGCGACGACTACATCTATTTCTCGTCCTACTCGGAGTCTTGGCTCGCCCACTCGAAGCAGTACGTCGATCGGATGATCGAGCGGTTCGCTCTGGGCGCTGACTCCCTCGCGTTGGAGTTGGCGAGCAACGACGGATACCTCCTTCAGTACTTCAAGGCCGCGGGGGTGGGTGTACTGGGCGTGGAGCCATCGGCGAGCGTGGCGCGAGTTGCGGAAGCCGAGCGCGGCATCCCGACGGAGGTGAGCTTCTTCGGAGTGGACACCGCAAAGCGTCTCGCGGCGAGGGGAGTGCGGGCATCGGTGATGACGGCGAACAACGTCCTCGCACACGTCCCTGATCTCCACGACTTCATCGGAGGCGTTCCGCTGGTTCTCGCCGCCGAAGGGGTACTCACCGTGGAGTTTCCTCACCTACTTCGGCTGATCCAAGAGAATCAGTTCGATACGATCTATCAGGAGCACTACAGCTACTTCTCCCTGCTGACGGCGAAGCGCGTCATCGAGGAGCATGGGCTCCGTGTCTTCGATGTGGAGGCGCTTCCGACCCACGGTGGTTCCCTCCGTGTCTACGCTTGCCATGCCTCGGCGCGGCACGCGAGCCAAGCGAGCGTCGACCAGGTGCTGAGCGAAGAGCGCGGTGCGAAGCTGGATCGAATCGACGGCTATCTTGGCTACGCTGAACGAGTCAACGCGGTGAAGCGCGATTTGCTCGCGTTCCTCATCCAAGCCAAGCGCGAAGGAAAGCGCATCGCCGGCTACGGGGCGCCTGCGAAGGGCAACACGCTCCTGAACTACTGCGGCATCCGCGAGGACCTCCTCGAGTTCACCGTCGATCGCAGCCCACACAAGCAGGGCACCTTCCTTCCCGGTACGCACATTCCGGTTCGTGCTCCCGATGCGCTCGCGGAGCTTCGCCCGGACTACGTGCTCGTCTTGCCTTGGAACTTGAGGAACGAGATCGTCGCGCAAGTGCCGGTCGGCTCCTGGGGTGGCAGGTTCGTCGTCGCGATCCCGAAGCTCGAGGTGTTCGATTGAAGGTCACCCCGCTTGCGCTCGGGGGCGTCTTTCTCGTCGACCTCGAGCCGAGGGCGGATGAGAGGGGCTTCTTCGCGCGGAGCTTCTGTGTCGACGAGTTCGCGTCTCGCGGCATTCCGATGGCCGTCCTTCAGGAGAACGTCTCCTACAACGCGCAGCGCGGGACGCTTCGCGGGATGCACTTTCAGCGCGAGCCTCACGGCGAGAAGAAGCTCATTCGCTGTACGCGGGGCGCGATTCACGACGTCGTCGTGGACGTCCGCGAGGGGAGTCCGACTCGTGGACGTTCCGTCGCGGTCGAGCTGACCGCCGAGAATCGCTCGGCGCTCTACGTGCCCTCTGGCTTCGCACACGGCTTTCTCACGCTCTCCGACGGCGCCGAAGTGCTGTACGCGATGGGAACGCCGTACGTCGCCGAGCTCGCAGCGGGGTTTCGTTACGACGATCCAGCGTTCGCCATTCGGTGGCCGTTCGCCCCGGTGATCATTTCGACACGAGATCTGGAATTTCCTCCGTTCGTGCCATGAAGCGGGTGCTCGTAACCGGAGCGAGTGGGTTCATCGGTCGGCGAGTCATCGATCGACTCGTCGAGTCGGGACTCGAAGTCCACGCTACCCACGTCGAACCGTCACCGCCGCCGCTCCCCACGGTGCGTTGGCACGAGGTCGACCTCCTCTCGTGCCGTCTCGACGCCGTTCGCGAGATCGGCGCCACGGATCTGCTCCACCTGGCCTGGTACGCCGAGCACGGCAAGTTCTGGCGCTCGCCCGAGAACTTGTCGTGGGTTGCAGCCTCGCTTGCGCTCGTTCGCGCGTTCCAGGAGGGAGGGGGCAGACGTGCGACGTTCGTGGGGACCTGCGCCGAATACGATTGGGGCAGCACGGGACTGCTGAAGGAGACCGTCACGCCGCTCCGCCCGTCGACGCTGTATGGCGTCGCGAAGGACGCGCTGCGGAGGCTCGTCGAGGCCTACGCCGTCGAAGCCGGTTTGAGTTGGGCATGGGGTCGGGTCTTCTTCCTCTATGGACCGGGCGAAGACCCACGGCGGTTCGTCGGTAGTGTGGTGCACAACCTCCTCACGAAGCGGATGGCACCGATGAGTCACGGCCGGCAGGTTCGCGACTTCCTGCACGTCGATGACGTGGCTCGCGCCCTCGTGGCCTTGGCCGATTCCGACGTGCAGGGGCCGGTCAACATCGCGAGCGGTGTGCCCACGACGTTGGCCGAGGTCGCCGAAGTCGTCCGTCGGCACGCAGGCGGCTCGCTCGCGATCGGGTCGCTTCCAGTGCCAGCGGGCGAGCCGCCGTCACTCGTCGGAGACGTGACGCGCCTTCGTGACGAGGTCGGGTTCCGTCCGCGTCTCGGGCTCGAGGACGGGATCGCGTCCATGGTGCGAGAGCTTCAGCGGTCCAGCTCGGAGTAGAGCCGGGCGTAGCGGGCGATGCCAACGTCGTCCACGTCGAATTCGCTTCGTGCGAGCTCTCGGCAAACCGCGGGTGCCCGCGAACCCGCGAGCAGGGTGGCCGCTCGCTCAGCGGCAGCGTCGAGGGTTGCGGGCTCGACGTTCCGGGCCAAGACGCAGGCGCGCTCCTCGCGAGCCAGGTCTTCCTGATCACCGATCCCGGCGTTGATCAGGACGGGCATGCCCACGCCCAAGTATTCGGCGACCTTCGTTGGACTCGACCCGAGCTTGGAGAAGCAAGGTTTGATGAGCGACAGACCGAGGTCGCCCGCGGCGAGCCAGTCCGGCATTTCTTGGGGCGGCACGCGACGACAGATCACTTCTTCGCTCGGCACTCCGTACCGCTGGGCCGCCTGTCGTAGCTCTTCGGTGTCGGAACGGCTCAGCACCAACCAGCGAAGTGGACCCATGCGCTGCCGAAGCGCTCCGACGAAGCGGGCCATCTCTTCCACCAAATACCAACCGCTCAGCGAGCCCGAGTAGACGATGACGGGTCGCGCACCCGCACCGATCTCCGAGCGAATCCGATCTCGAGCCGAGGCCGATGGAGCGAAGCGAGCGAGGTCGACGCAACACGGAACCACCTCGACCGATGCGATCTCGGAGAGTCGGCCCTCCGAGCGCAAGAGATCCCGAACGCGCCGAGTCAGGAAGACGAGGCCATCGGCACGCCGAAACGCGTGCCTCTCGAAAGCACGTACCGCTTTGGTACGCGCGTCGTCCTCGCTCCAGTGGCCGACGTCGACGTACTCGTCCGCGAGCAAGCCGCGACAATCGAAGAGCATTCGACACCCTGGGGTCGCCGTGGCGATGGCTTCGATGACAGGGCCGAAGACGTAACTGCGCGTGTGAGCGATGCGTGGGCGCTTCCTCGCCGCCGATGCCGTCGCGAGGGCGAGGGCCCGTGCCGCTTCGGCGACCTTGGTCGCGAGATCATGGCGCGCGGACCGCTCGACGTAGTCCCATTCGATGCGTGCGCCATCCACGGTCGCACGAACGCGCTCCAACGCGTCGCGGCTCGTCCCGCTGGGTTCGAACGACACGATCGCGACGTCAGCGCCCCGCCGGGAAACACCGACGAGGTAGGGGAGGACCTGAGATTGCCCGAGGGGTTCCGTCAGCCCGTTGTGAGTCAGATACAGAATGCGCACGCCCGACTTTTGCCAGAGCGAGGCCCGCCTTTCAACCGGCCGACGCCACGGTCCGCCATGCTAGGCTACCCGCGTCATGCGGGAGAACGTCCACGAAGCGACAGTGCGCGGGTTCGGCGAGGAGTGGTCCAGGTTCGATCAGAGTCGACTTTCCTCCGACGAGCTGCGCCGCCACTTCGACGCATACTTCCGGATCTTTCCATGGGAGAGCCTTCCCGAGAAGGCGTGCGGATTCGATGCGGGCTGTGGCTCCGGGCGATGGGCGAAGCTCGTCGCGCCACGCGTCCACAAGTTGCATTGCGTCGACGCCAGCGATGCGGCTCTGGCCGTCGCGCGACGCAACCTTGGCGACGCGCCCAACGTCGAGTTTCATCATTCGTCGGTCGCCTCGATGCCTTTCGCCGACGGCTCCATGGACTTCGGGTATTCGCTCGGCGTGTTGCACCATCTCCCGGATACTGCCGCCGCGCTCGGTGCGTGCACGGCGAAGCTCAAGCGCGGCGCACCGTTTCTCGTCTACCTCTACTATCGCTTCGACGACCGACCCGCATGGTTCCGTGCGATGTGGGGATTGAGTGACGCCGCGCGGCGAGGGATTTCGCGCCTTCCGTCGGCGGCGAAGACGAAGGTGACCGATGCCATCGCCGCGGGCGTGTACCTCCCCCTCGCGCGGTTCTCGAAAGCCGCCGAGCGTTTGGGACTGTCCGTGAACAACGTTCCTCTGTCGGGCTACCGTCACGCGAGCTTCTACACCATGAGAACGGATGCGTTGGATCGCTTCGGGACGCAGCTGGAGCAACGCTTCACCGCGCCGGAAGTGCGGGAGCTGATGAGCGCGGCGGGTCTCGGCGACGTCGTCCTGAGTGACCAGCCCCCGTTTTGGTGCGCAGTGGGGCGTCGCACGTGAGTCCGAGGGTCACGATCTGCGTCCCCACGATCGGTCGCGCGGAGTATCTGCAAGACGTCCGAGTCGCGGTCGAACGCCAGACGTACACCGACTACGAAGTCCTCGTGCTCGACAACGCGAGCCAAGACGACGCTGTTCGGCAACTATTCGCGCAGTGGGCGGCGGCGGATGACAGGGTACGGCTCCTCCGCATCGAGCGGCGCATCCCGATGTTCGCGAACTTCAACCGAGGCATTGCCGCGGCACGAGCGCCGTTCGTCGTCTTCTTTCACGACGACGACGTGCAGGAACCCCGCCTCGTGGAACGCGCCGCGGCCATGCTCGAATCCGACGCGAGGATCACGTTCGTCGGTTCGAACTACGACTTCATCGACGAGACGGGTGCGGTCACCGAACGGCGCCGCTGGATTGATCACGATCAGGTGGTCGCGGGCGAAGACTACATCCGCGACCTCATCCGCCGCGGACGCAACCTCGTGCCCATGCCGGGGCTCGTCTTTCGCCGAGAAGCGATCCGCGACGGCTTCGACGAATCGCTCCCCATTCACTTCGGAGACTTCACGCTCCTCATGCGTCTCGCGGAGCGCCGATGCGTCGGGCTCCTGCAAGAGCCGCTCGTTCGCATTCGGCGTCACGAGGGGCAGGCGAGCACGTCGATGCCACTCTCTCGGTCGCTCGCGCTGAGAACGGAAGTCTTGGAGAACTACCTGGACGAGCTCGCCGCTCGGCGCGTCCTTCCCGAACGTGAGCTCGCCCGACTACGTCGGAGGGTCAAGATCCAAGAGCGGCTCGCGATGGCGTACGGGTGGTACGTTGCCAGCGATCCGCTCGAGGCCCAAGCCTGCGGTCGGAGTCTCACTCGTGGCAGCCGCGTTGCCGCGCGCGCCCTGGACCTTCTCGAAAGCTCCGGTGCGCGTCGAAAGGCGCAGGCGCTCGACCTCGCTCGCGTGGCGCGAAAATTGGCACCGCGCGTTCTCCTCTGAGGCTACGCGGTCTCCGCGAGTTGAGCAGGTTCCACATCCGTGGGAGCGGTGTCGCGCCGTCCAACGAG
This sequence comes from Polyangiaceae bacterium, assembly GCA_044224495.1. GTDB lineage: Bacteria > Myxococcota_A > Polyangia > Polyangiales > Polyangiaceae > JBGAKG01. The sequence continues at coordinate 50,665 of JBGAKG010000024.1, forward strand.
CATCGCGATGACCGACGTGGTGAGGACGATGACGAGTCGTTGGCGCACGATGAGGCCTACGTTCGACACGCTCGTCGCGTACATGACGATGCAAGGAATCAAGAACGTGAGAAGCATGAGGATGAAACCCCGTTGCTGCGCGGTGGCTCGCCTGATGCTTCGAACGCTGCGATAGAGGATGTAGTACCAAATGAACGCGTCGACCTTTCCGATTTGGAAGCCGAGCGAGCCGCCGGACCAAGGGAACGGTGAGAAGAGCGTGTAGGCGAGCTTCGGACCGAAGGCACCGAACGGCTGTCCCCCGTCGTCGAAGGTGACTCCAGACCCCGTCCGAGCATTCGCGTCGAGCACGTTCTGCGCGGTGCCGTTGGCGAAGGTCTCGCTCGCGCGCTCGGTTGCGCTCTGAAGGACGTCGGAGTACGCGGCCAGCGCGAGCACTCCGATGAGCAGGGCGAGCGCGACGAGCATTGGGCGGAGCAGCGACGATGAAGTGAGCCCGACCAGTCCGACCCCAAGGGGAGCGACGGCCACGAAGACCAGGTAGAAACGCACGTGCCAGAGCGCCCAGATGCAGGCTCCGCCCACGAGGACTTGCGCGATCGAGAAGCGCCTCGAGAGGCGCACCGCACTGGCCACCCCGCCGAACGTCAGGCTCGCGACGAGCCCGTCTTTGTACGTGTCGGACGTGTAGAACAGGACGAGCGGGCTGAAGTAGAGGAGGAGCGTCAGCAGTTGCGCGTCGTCTCGCGGTGCGCCCTGCTCGACGGCGAGCGAATACATGTTGAGGAACAGGAGCTGGGCCGAAAAGGCGACGATCGAAACGCACCCGAGCGTCCCCAAATCTCCGGAGAGGTAGAAGACGAGGCCGAAGATGTTCGGAGGCAGCGTCGTGGCGCCAAGGACAGGGAGCTCGGAGTCGTCCACGAAGTGAACGCCGGTCGTCTCCCACATCCGCGCAATGAGGCGAGCGTAGTCCTCATACAGCCGAGAGTCTCCGCCGAGCCCATGCGCAAAGAACGGAACGTTGCGTACGACGATGCTCAAGAAGAGACGGAGGACGTAGCCTACCAGCAGGGCCGTGGGGATCGCGCTTCCACGGGTGGAGGGTAGGGCGCGGGCTCCGGCGTACCCGGCACCGCCGAGCGCGAGCGCGAGGAAGATACTCAACATCGTATGGAACGAGGGGTAGGATGCGCGGCTCGTGTCGAACGTTTGAACCTGTGTCGCACCGGAGTGTAGCGTGGACTTCCAGGGCAAGGCTAGCCGATGACGTCCGTCGCACGTAGTGACCGTCGGGGTTCCGACCCATGACCGATGAGCGCGGCATCGCTCAGTTGCTCATGGCCGCGGTTCTGTTGGGGTCGGCTCTCGCGTTGGGGGGAGCGGATGCCCCCGTGCTCCTGGTTCTCTCTCTCGTCGCGAACGTTGCACTGGTGCTCGTGATCCGCCGCGGGCGTGGGATGCGATTCCACGGTCGCGCGACCGTCGCTCTCGGGGTCGGCATCGGCCTCACGCTCGTTGCCCTTCTCCAGGTGCTACCCCTACCGCGTTCGATCGTCACTCTGGTGGCCCCGCACTCGGCCGCCGTCTGGGACCGCGCTCTCGAGCCGTTCGGCGACACGGCGGGGATGGCGTGCATCTCTCTCGACCCCACGGCGACCAAGATCGAGGCGGCACGGCAGATGCTCTACATCGCGACCTTCGTCGGGGTGGCGGCGCTCTCGAGCCGGCGGGGTGGCGCGACGTTCTTCGAACGCTCGCTCATCGTGTCGAGCGTTCTCATCACGCTCGTCGCGCTCCTCCATACGGTGGCCGCCGTCGACAAGGTCTATGGATTCTACGCGCCCCGCACGGGGGTGGGCATCATCGCGCCACTCTTGAACACGAACCATCTCGCGGCCTACGCGAACATCGGCCTCGTGCTTGCGGGTGCGTCGATGGTGAGCGCGCGTCCTTGCGCGAATCGGGTGCTGCTCGGGGTGGTCGTTCTGTTCTTGGTCGGTGCTCAGGTTTGGTTTGCATCGCGTGGGGCAGTGGGCGTCCTTCTTCTCGTCGTCGTTGCGCTGGCCGTCACACGCCTGCGCAAGGGGCCTCCGCGTTTTCTCGCGCCCTTGGCTCTGGGGGTCGCGGGGGTCGTGATGCTCGTGTTGGCGGCATCGCCAGATTCGATCCGCGGGCTCCTCGACACGGACGTGTCGAAGCTCGGGCTCACTCGCGCGGTGTTCCTGCGCATGGTGCCCGCGTCTCCGTGGCTCGGCGTGGGACGTGGCGCCTTCGAGTCGACGTTTCCGGCGTTTCGAGAAGGGACGTCCTACATCGTCTGGACGCATCCCGAGAACATCGTGGCCCAGTGGGCCAGCGAATGGGGGCTGCCGGTGTCCATCGCTGCGTTCGTCGGGTACGGCTACGCGCTGAGACCCCCTCGAATTGGCAGCGACGACCGAATGCTGGGGCCGTGGCTCGCGATCTCGGCGACCGTGCTGCACAACCTCGTCGATTTCAATCTCGAGACTCCGGCGGTCGCGCTCGCCGTCACCGCATGCGCCGCGATGCTCGTGCGGCGCGACGTCGAAAGTCAGGAGAGCAGCGTACCCCTGCGTCGAGCTGGCCTCCGCCCCCTGGGTATCGTGCTGGTTGGGCTCAGCCTCTTCTGCGGGGGGCTCACGGTTCTGGCGGGGAGGGAGTTGGTGGACGATCGCCTTGCGCTCCTTCGCATCACGGCGCCGAGTTCGAGCCCGCAAGGAGCATTCGACGCCGAGCTGCGAGGGGCGATGCGCCGCCACCCTGCGGAGCCCTACTTCCCGTACCTCGCGGCGGAACGGGCACGATTGAGCAACGGCGACAACGTGGTTGCTTGGGCGGGGCGTTGCCTGGAACGGGCACCGGTCTATCCGCCAGCGCACCTCGTGCTGGCTCGGTACTTCCGGCTGCGGTCAGCGAGCCAATCTCGGCTGGAGTACCGACTCACCGCGGAGCAGGAGAACGGTGCGCCGGTGGTCAGGGAAGTGCTCCCACTCGTCACCGGCTTCGACGAAGCGATGGAGCTGGCACCTGCGAATGCCTCGAGCAGTCCGTTCCTCGAGGAGGTCGCCGTCGCGGTCGCGCTCAAGCTCCCGGCAACCCGAGCACGTGTCGATGCGGAGCTTCTCCGTCGCGACCCCGAAGCCACGGGACCGCTCCTGAGGCGCTCGCACGATGCGCTCCTGGATGTTCGCGACGCGTCATGGTGTCTCGAGGAGCTGCCGTCGTGCGTTCAAGCTGCGTTGACCTACGCGCTTTTGGCCCAGCATGCTGCTCCCACCAAGTGCGCTCCGTACAGCGACTACGCCGGCGTCCTTCAGTGGATTGGCGACGTGAGCGGTGCGCTGAGCCTACTGGGGTCGGCCGCTGGGCAGGTCGAGGATCCCGCGGACTGCCTCGAGACGACGGCGAGCATAGCGACCGCGGCAGGACAGTACGACCTGGCCACCGCTGCGATCGACCGCATCGCGCGTACTCCGTGCACGACCGGGGTCCCCTGCGTCGAGAACCTGCTCCGCGCAGCGGCCATCGAGCGTGAGCGCGGGGGGCAAACGCGGTCCATCGTGTTCCTGCGCCAGGCAGCCGAGCGTTCGCCCGACGATCGCCTCACGCTCGAGCGGCTGGCCGCCGGAGCTGCTGCAGCGGGGCTTCATGCCGAGGCTGCGACGGCATACGATCGACTGGCTACACTCACGGGAGATGCAGGCTATCGTGCGTCAGCGGCGCGCGAGCGGAGCCAGCTCTACGGCCCCTAGCGGACGTGCTCAGCGGACAGCTTCCCAGAGGCCGCGGTAGTAGCGCGCCATCGCAGTGAACGAGAAGTGGCGCTCGAGGTGGTCGCGGACTGCGCGAACTCTCGCGTCGAACACGTCGTCCGAAAGGGAGAGAATTCGCCCGATCGCCCGCGCGAGATCCGCCGGCGTGAAGTCGCGCGGGATCCACTCCGCGATCCCGTCGGGCACCATGCGATGGGAATCCCCGACCCGCGTCACGACCGGCAACGCTCCGCACGCAAGCGCTTCGAGGAGACTCTTCGAGGGGTAGTTCGTGTTTCGCTGGAGGGACAGGAAGACCTTGGCGCGAGCGAGTGGCTTGCGAGGGTCGGGTTCGAAGCTCGCCTGGACGTCCACCGTTCTCGAGATGGCGGCGACCCGCTCGGAGAGACTCTCCTCGCCGCTGTCGCGTCCGAAGAGCCGAAATGCGACCGAGGAATGACCGGACTCGCGAAGAAGCTCGGCCGTCCTCGGAAGCGCATCGACCAGGCGGAAGGCCTGCTTCTCGTGGCTGAAGAGCCCGACGAACGTGACGATGGGCTTCTTGTCCGCAGCGGGGAGGGGTTCGTAGAACCCCGTGTCGACGAAGCTTCCTGGCGTCACCGAAAAGCGTCTGCGAAGCCACGGTAGCTTCGTCGCGACGGCGTCGTGAACGCCCTGGTCCAGGAAATCCGTGCGAGCCGCAACGAGCGCCCCGGCATAGAGCGATGCACGGCCGACGGAGCCATAGAGATTGAGACCGGAGAGAGGGATCGTGAAGACGGTGCGTCGCGATGGGAACCACTGGGCGAGGGGAGGCGGGACGAGCACGTAGTGAAAGACGGAGCGCGGCGAAGCGGCGAACGCGCGAGCCAGAGCTCGTTGGAGCGAGAAGCGCTCGGGGCCGAACGTCGACACCCGGGGACCCAGATCTTGCCTCAGCCCAGCGAGCTCGTCCGAGCGCCGAGCTGCCTGGAGTAGGCGTCCGTCTGCGACGAGGCGTAGCTCCGGTAGGTCACCGAGGAGCCCGAGAAACAATCCCAGGAATCGCTTCTCCGCGCCGCCCATGGCGGGGGTAGGAAGCACGATGTGGATGGGAGCCATCCGTTCCTCAGGGCGAGACGGTCACTTGGTTGCCGAAGAGCTGATGGTTCTGGCACATGTAGTAGAAGCTCGACGGCGTTGCGTTCGGCGTGATCGTGAACGTCGACGAGGAGCAAGTTCCGCATCCGGTCTGACCCGAGTAGCCCGGCAACACCCCCACGCTGAGAGGGGTCGCGGACAGCCCTCCAGTGGAGCTGTTGGTGAAGATCCACGGGTGGTAGCTGGGAACGGCCGTCAGGTCGAAGGTGTATGCAACGCCTGCTTTGAGCGTGAGCGCGGGGGCCGGAACGCCGTTGAGGTCGTACTCCGAGCCAGCCGCGGTCACCACCATCACGTGTTGGCACTTGCTCGCGACGCACGACAGCGTCACGTCGGCGCATGCCGGCCCGTTCGGGCAGCAAGCTTGGTTCAGGTCTCCGCAGGGGGCACTGGCGTCCGCATCGGCATCGCCGGCATCGCCGCTGAGCACGTCGTCCGAAGCATCGCTGCTGACGTCGGCGCTCGCGTCGGCGGGGGCATCGCCACTCGCATCGTTTCCGTCCGCCCCGGTCTCGGCATCGGCGGAGGCGTCGGCGCTGGGCTGCGCCGGATCGCTGGCGCAGGCGGTCGAGAGCGCGAGGACAAGCACGAGGGGGACGCGCATCGGTGTTGGTTATAGTCGGAGTCGGTTCCCGTCGCTATGCTCCGGCGGTTGGCTTCTGGACTCCTCGCCCGCCTCCGACAGAGCTCGTTCCTCCGCAACGTCGCGACGATGATGACCGGCACCGTCATCGCGCAGGCCATCCCGATGCTGCTCTCGCCGGTGATGACGCGGCTCTACGCCCCCAAGGACTACGGGCTCTACGCCGCGTTCATGGTCGCGTCGACGACGATCTCGGCGTTCGCCTCTGGACGCTACGAGTTCGCCGTCGTTCTCCCCGAGAAGGACCATGACGCTGCGAACGTCGTCGGCCTCTGCTTGGCTCTCGCGCTGGCGGTCGCAGGTGCGGTCGGGCTCTTCGCGGCGGCCGGCGGTGCGTCTGCGATCGACCGCCTGGGAGGCTCGCGGCTCGGAGCCTGGGTCTACCTCGTCCCGCCCATGGTCCTGTTCCAGAGCGCCTTCCAAACGCTCAACTATTGGCTCATTCGGCTCCAAGCGTTCCGAGTGCTTTCGATCGCCCGCGTCGCGCGCGCCATCGTCATGGGGATCGCCAACCTGGGCTTCGGTGTGCTCCACCTCCGCGGGGGCCTCATCCTCTCGAGCGCGATTGGTCAAGCCGTCACGACGTTCGTGCTCGTGGGCTACGTCTTGTGGCGCTCCGATCGCCGCCTGGCCGGCTTCGACGGACGCCTGATGCGCGAGGTCGGCAAGCGCTACCGGAGCTTCGCGATCTTCGCGCTGCCCGCCGACCTCTTGAGCACGCTCGCCGGACAGTTCCCGATCTTGCTGCTCGACGAGGCGTCGAGCGGGCTTTATGCGTTCGTGCAACTCGTCGTGAACGCGCCACTCTCGGTGATCTCCGGATCGGTGCTCGATGCGTTCAAGGATCGCGCGGCACGCGACCGCCGGGAGAAGGGAAACTTCTCCGAGATCTTCGACAAGATCGCCCGGACGCTCGCGGCGCTGGGCATCGTGCCGCTCGTGCTGCTCCTGGCGCTGGGGCCGCTCTTGTTCCGCGTGGTGTTCGGCGCTGCCTGGGAACCGGCCGGGCACTTCGCGCGCATCTTGGCGGCGATGTACTTCCTGAAGCTCGTCGTGAGCCCCCTCAGCTACTCGTATTACATCGTCGAGAAGCAGGCTGAGGACTTCGTCCTCCACGTCGGGGTGCTGGTGCTCACGGGCGCTGCGCTCTGGCTCGGTATGCATCGATTCGGCAACGCGACGACGGCCGTAACGTTCTACGCAAGTGCGTATTCGTTCGTGTATGCGGTCTATTTCGTTCGCTCGCGCGCATTCTCGCGCGGCCGCGGAGTGGCGCCGGTCGACGCGGCCAAACCCGCTTCGTAGTACCAAATCGTCTGAATCTTCGGACCGCACCCTGCAACGGTGTGCACATGAGTCGAGCTATGCCATCCGCGCGAGCCCACGTTGTCGTGGCCGGGGCCTCGTCGTGACGATAGGCAAATTGCCCCGTTTCGACGGCGTGACCCCAAGGGGAGGCCGGGATGACGAATTCTCGGTTCGATCGCGCTTTCGACGCCTCCCTTCCGACGCGACGACATCCTCCGACAGCGTGCGCTGGGGCACGATCCTCCGCTACTTCGCCACGTTCGTAGGGGCGTTTGTCCTCGCGAGCCTTGCGCTCCGCTTCGGCGTCGAGCGGCTGCTCCTGAAGCACAAGCTCGGCGAAGCCGATCTCGCTCCGAAGCACCTGAGGAGTGCCGAAGCGAAGGTCGCGTACTACCGCGCGCACGCCTCCGAGTACGACACGATCTTCATCGGCGACAGCCGCACGCTCTGCGGCTTCGACCCGGTGCTCGTCGACGCCGAGATCGGGACTCACTCGGTGAACCTCGCCCACTGGGCGGTTTGGTTCGAGACGCAGTACGCAAAGTACTTCGACCTCACCACGATGATCCCGGAGGGCACGCGCGTCGTCTGGAGCGTCGGACACCTGAACTTCCTGCCGATTCACCCGAAGGCGAACATGACGTACCCCATTCGCCCCGAGCGTGTCCCGCAGTACCTCCGGTTCGGCTATTCACCCGAGCGCATTCTCGACAACGTGGCGACGTCCATCCCGGGCGTCGATTTGTTCGCGCGCCGCGAGGAGCTCCGGTCCGGTCTGGACGTCCGGATCAACGCCCCGCTCTTTCCGACCGCGCCGGACCCCGTCAAAGGCCTGAGGAACGCCGCCGAGTATGCTGCGATCAGGGGGCGGCTCGCCGGCGATCCGACTGTCGCGCAGATCGATCCGATCACGGACGGCGACGAGATCACCTCGGCCGCCGTCTGGATGTGGGCGGGCAACTACCGACGCATCGAGATCGACCACGCCTTCTTCCGGAGAAAGCAGGAGGAAGGCGAGCGCCTCCAGGCGCGCGTCATCCAGACGGAAGCTTTCGAGCCCGATCCTGCGCTCTGGAACACCTTTGTCGGCATCCTCGATCTGTTCCGCGAGCGGCACGTGAATCTCGTGGTCAACGAAGTCCACGAATCCCCGTTCCGCTACAAGGATGTGCGCAACCGGCGCCTCTACGCCGCTTTCCTCGACAAGGTGCGTCACGAGGTCGAAGCGCATGGCTTTCCCTACCTCCGGGCGAACTTCGACGAAATGCTGGACGAGGACTACTTCGACTACGACCACGTCAACGACGTCGGCTCGAAGAAGGTGTCCCATCTGCTCGCACAGATGCTCGCCGCCACCAGGTAAGGCCAACCACGATGGCCTTCAACAGTCTCACGTACCTCACGTTCTACCTGTCAATCTTGGGGTTGAGCTGGGCGCTCGTTGGCCTTCCGCGCCTGCGCATCTGGGTGGTGCTCCTCGCGAGCTACTACTTCTACGCACGCAACAACTCGTGGCTCCTCATCCTCCTCATCGGCTCCACGCAGGTCGACTTCGTCGCCGCAAAGATGATCGAGGACACGGACTCGCCGAGGAAGAAGAAGCTCCTCGTCACCGCGTCGATCGTCGTCAACCTGACGATCCTGGGGTTCTTCAAGTACTTCAACTTCTTTGCGGGGAACGTCGCCGCGCTCGTGGGCCTTTTTGGCGTGCGCGCGAACTGGGTAGACCTCAACATCGTTCTTCCCGTCGGCATCTCCTTCTACACGTTCGAGAGCATGGCCTACGTGATCGACGTCTACCGGGGTGAGCTGAAGGCTATTCGATCCTGGTACCGTTACTCGTTCTTCGTAGCGTACTTTCCGCACCTGATCGCGGGGCCCATCGTCCGTCCGCACGACTTCCTCCCGCAGATCGACCGGCGCGCGCGGCTGTCGACCGCCGACTTCGAGAGCGCGCTCCTCCTCGTCTTTCGCTGGATGTTCAAGAAGATCGTCCTAGCGGACTTCCTCTCGGTCTACGCGAATGAGGCCTTCGGCCACCCCGATCGCTCGAACGCACTCTTCGCTCTGCTCGGGGCTTACTGCTTCTCGTTCGAGATCTACTTCGACTTCAGCGGCTATAGCGACATCGCGATCGGCTGCTCGCGCCTCGAGGGGTTCTGGCTGCCTGACAACTTCCGCCGGCCGTACTCCTCGGCGAGCATCACCGAGTTCTGGCAGCGCTGGCACATCTCGCTCTCGTCGTGGCTCCGCGACTACCTCTACATCCCCCTCGGCGGCAACCGCATGCCGACCAAGGCGGGGGTGTACCGGAACCTGATTCTGACGATGCTCTTGGGGGGGCTTTGGCACGGCGCCGCGTGGCATTTTGTCTTCTGGGGCGGACTCCAGGGTCTCATGCTCGTCGCCGAGCGTCACTTCCGCGGGCCCGCAAAGAAGTGGGACGAAGTGACGGCCGGCCGTCGGTGGATCGCGGTCTTCGTGACGTTCCAGCTCGTGACCTTCTCGTGGATCCTCTTCCGTGCCGAGAACAACCACTTGCTCTGGGCGTTCCTGAAGGGCCTCGCCCGTGGCTCGGCGCCGTACGCTTACACGCGTGGCATGGTGGTCGCGGTCGGCATTTGCCTCTTCGGCTGGGTCTCGCAGATCTATGGCGAGCCGCTCGAACGCTGGTTTGCGCGCCTGCCGCTCGTGGCCAAGGCGACCACCTACGCCGCCGTGGCCGCATGCGTCGGCGTCATGGGCACTACGACCTCCACGTTCATCTATTTCGCGTTCTAGTCGCGTGGTAGAACGAATCGTCTGAATGTTCGGACCGCGAGCCGCAACGGTGCCCCTATGAGGCGAGCTCTGCCATCCACGCGCGCCCTGGTGGTGGTTGGCAGCATCGTCGCGCTCGCCGCCGGCTTGTTGCGCTGCTCGTCGGAGGCCCCGGTCGAGGCGAGCGCCGACATCGGCGCCACCGGTGGCACGGTCTCGACGGATGGGGCCGAGCTCGTACTGCCCCCGGGGGCGCTGCACGCTGCGACGCACATTGCGATCGCCACGAGCCAGACCGGCGGACCGTCGCCGAAGTTCACGTTCTCCCCGACGTCGCTCGCGCTCGACGCCAAGGCCACGGTCCGCGTGCGCGTCGACGTGCCCGTGCAGTCGCCCGTTCTCATGTGGGACGAGGGTGCGGGCGCCGTCCCGCTCACGACGACGTTCGCGAACGGATGGGTCTCGGCCGACGTCTCGCACCTCGGTGTCGCCTACGTCCTCGGCGGTTCGTCCGACGCAGGGCTCGACGCGAACGACGAGTCGAATGGCCCGAGCGATGCTTCGGCGTGCAACGTCCCTCCGATTGCAGTGAATGTCGGCGACGTGGTGTACCCCCAACCGGCGGACTTCGTGTCGTCAGACCCGTTCACCAACGTCTACGAGACGCCGTTCACCGTCTCCCAGAACGTCATGGTGGCGGCTCACGAGAATCACAACCTCCTTGGGGGCAACCAGAGGTTCGGCTTCTATTCGGGGTGCGGTGCGGGCAAAGTCCAGCTCGTCGATGTCGGCGTATCCCACGTCGCAGCGGTCGTCTTGACCCCGGGGCTCTACACCTATCGCTTCGTCGAGGACCTCGGCTTCCCATATCCTCGCGCGATGACCGTGGAGACGGTTCCACCCGCTGCGACCAACACGTCGTGCCAGACCGCGGACGACATCTTCCTCAACCCGACCGTCTACCCCCGCGCGCTCGACACGAGCACGCGCTACTTCAAGTACACGGAACCTCAGTTCTCCCAGACCCTGCAAATCTTCCTGACGTCGCCGGATACCGCCGGGGGCACCTACACGCTCTCGGTGCGCTCCGATTGCACGAAGCCGGCGACGGAGGTGGCCCAATTGACCACTTACCTCTGGGCCAACGGCAAGGTTGGCGTCGCGCTCCCCCACACACCCGGAACGTTTTGGGTCGTTGTGACGGGAGCGGAGGTTGGAGATCGGTATACGGCGACGATCTCGCAGTAAGCGGTGCTCGGCGGACTACATCCGCTTGCACATCTCGTCGGCCAACAAGTCCCCAGCCGCGCGGTGACCGTCTTCGTTGTAGTGGGCCACCTGGCACGCGGGCTGCGTGAACCCGTGCAGGCATTTCTTCGACGCGAGTGCCTGCTTCTGGAGCTCGGGCGCGAGCGCGACCGCAGCGAATCCGTGCGCGTCCCCGTACTCGACGAGGTGCCGATCGGGATAGAAGAGATCGGTCACCCCGAGCCGCGCCGCGAGCTTGTCGCGCTTCGTCGGATCCCAGTCGACCTGGATCGGGGCGCTGAGCACGGCGAGGGTGAAGGTCGCGCCGTGCGACTTCACGTCGCCCGCGACCGCCGAGAGCAGGGCCTCGGTGATCGTCCACGCGTTCTTCCATTTCTCGCTCTTGGGCTCGGCGAACACGGCGTCCGACACCTCGGGATCCGAGTCCTCCGCCTGCGCGACCGACTTCGTCGCGCGTGAGTTACGGATCCGTTGGAGGAGCTGTACCAAATTGGAATGCGCGCGCGCACCTTGCCAGATGCGGCTGGTGAGCGGCGGGACGACCTCGGCGCGGCTCGTGTCGAGCACGAGCTGTCCGTCTTTGAGATCGTAGTACGGACGATACGCGAGGGGATCGAGGGGGCGCGTGTTGTCCTTGAGATCGTTCCCCGTGTAGAAGGCGAGCACGACGGAGTCGGGCGCGTACTTCCACACGCGGTCCTGGAGGACCAGGTATTCGTTGGCGGTCCCGTAGGCCGACACCCCGAAGTTCAGCACCTCGACCTTTTTGCCAGCGAGCTTCGGGCAACTTCCGAGGCGGCGCTCGACCTCGGCCCAGTACGTCTTGTCGACCTCGACCTGCAGCGCTTCGGTGTACGAGTCGCCGAGGAACGCGATGCGGTAGGTGTCGGCGGGCTTGGCCAAGGCGTGCTCGCGATCCCGCATGCCGTCCGAGTTGATCTGAACGTGCGCCGCGCCCTCTTCGTGTTGCATGCCCTCGGCGTTCGGGATGAGCCGCCAACCAAGCCGCGTGTCTCGCTCGTGAAACTCGGGGAAGCCGACGCCGGCGACGCGGAGCCCGCACTCGGACACCACCGCCGTGAGCCCGACCGTGATGGCGACCCAGACGAAGAAGCCCCGAATTCGTCGCCCCCAGCTCGTTCCGGTTGCCATGACTCGCCCGTAACACGCCGCTCGTTCCTTCGAAATACCCTATTTTTCCCTCAAGTTTGCTCACCCTTGGGTGAATGCGGGGGGCGGGGCGGGCAACGACATGGGGAGCTCCCCTGGAACCGATTGACGCGACCCGTCCAGGCCGGTAACACCCCTCCCTCCCGATGGCGCAGCCGAACCAAGGGTCCCACGAGGACTACTCGCGTGAGCACGAGGTGCAGGGCTCCACCAACCGCACCTTCGGCCTCGTGATGGCCGGCGCATGTCTGTTCTTCACGTTCTCGCCCAAGCTCAAGGGACTCGAGCCACGGTTCTGGCTCCTCGGCCCTGGCGCGCTCTTCTTGTTCCTCGCGCTGGTCGTTCCCAAAGCGCTCGGTCCCCTCAACAAGGCGTGGACCATGCTCGGGCTCTTGATCGGCAAGGTCACGACGCCCATCGTCCTGTTCATCTTCTTCTTCCTCATCCTCACGCCGACCGCGCTGCTGTTCCGACTCGCGGGCAAGGATCCGCTGAGGCTGCGGAAAGGCGAAGGCAAGGGCAGCTATTGGATCCCGCGAACGCCCCCGGGTCCGGCCCCCGACACCTTGAAGAACCAGTTCTGAGAACCCTCCCATGCTCACCCTGATCACCGAGTTCTGGGCCTTCCTCAAGTCGCGCAAGAAGTTCTGGCTCGCGCCGCTCCTCATCTCGATGTTCGTCCTCGGTCTCCTCCTCGTCGTCGCGAAGGGCTCTGCCGTCGCGCCGTTCATCTACACCCTCTTCTGATGCGCGTCCTCGGCGTCTCGGCCTTCTACCACGACAGCGCGGCGGCCCTCGTCGACGACGGGCGCATCGTCGCCGCGGCGCAGGAAGAGCGCTTCTCGCGCAAGAAGCACGATGCGCGCTTTCCCAAGAACGCGATCGAGTTCGTGTTGAAGCAGGGAGGCGTGAAGCTCGCCGACATCGATGCGGTCGCTTTTTACGACAAGCCGTTCCTCAAGTTCGAGCGCCTTCTCGAGACGTACCTCGCGTTCGCGCCGCGCGGCTTCCGCTCCTTCCGGATGGCGATGCCGCTCTGGCTTCGCGAGAAGCTCTTTCAGAAGGACCTGCTGCGGGACGAGTTCAAGAAGTTCGCCCCCGACTTCGACTGGCAGAAGAAGCTCCTCTTCTCCGAGCACCACCTGAGCCACGCCGCCAGCGCCTACTTTCCGTCTCCGTTCGACGAGGCAGTCGTCCTCACGATGGACGGTGTGGGCGAGTGGGCGACCACGTCCGTCTGCATCGGCAAGGGCAACAAGCTCGAGGTCATCCGCGAGCTCCACTTCCCCCACTCGATCGGACTCTTGTATTCTGCATTCACCTACTACACCGGGTTCAAGGTCAACTCCGGCGAGTACAAGGTGATGGGCCTCGCGCCGTACGGGGAGCCGAAATACAAGGACCTCATCCTCGAGAAGCTGCTCGATCTCCGCGAGGACGGGACCTTCCACCTCGACCAGAGCTACTTCGACTACTGCACCGGGCTGCGCATGACGAACGACAAGTTCCATGCGCTGTTCGGCGGCCCGCCGCGCCAGCCCGACAAGGAGATGCTCGAGCAGCGCCACATGGATCTCGCCACGTCCGTGCAGGCGGCGACCGAGGAGATCGTGCTGCGCCTCACGCGCTCCCTTGCCAAGGAGCTCGGGATCAAGAACCTCTGTTTGGCGGGTGGTGTCGCGCTCAACTGCGTGGCCAACGGTCACGTCCTCCGCGACAAGAGCTTCGAGCGCATCTGGATCCAGCCCGCCGCCGGCGACGCGGGGGGCGCACTCGGCGCAGCGCTGAGCGCGTACCACATGTACCTCGGCAAGGAGCGCCCGCCGCTCACCGAGGGCGAGCCCGACCGCATGGCGGGGAGCTACCTCGGCGATACGTTCTCCCAACCGGAGATCGAGGAGCGCCTCACCAAGGCGGGCGCGAAGTTCACGACCGTCTCCGAGGATCAGATGATCCAAGACACCGCGAAGGCGCTCGCGAGCGAGCTCTCGGTGGGCTGGTTCCAGGGCCGGATGGAGTTCGGTCCGCGCGCGCTCGGCGCGCGCTCGATCATCGCGGACGCGCGGTCGCCGAAGATGCAGTCGGCGCTCAACCTCAAGATCAAGTACCGCGAGTCCTTCCGTCCGTTCGCTCCGGCAGTCCTGCGCGAAGACGTGGCAGATTGGTTCGAGCTCGACTGCGACAGCCCGTACATGCTCCTCGTCGCCAACGTGAAGAAGGAGCGGTGTACGGAGATGACCGAGGAGCAGCAGAAGCTCTTCGGCATCGAGAAGCTCAACATCCCCCGGTCGGAGATCCCGGCCGTCACCCATGTCGACTACTCGGCGCGCGTGCAAACCGTGCACGAGAGCACGAACCCGCTGTTCACGCGGCTCATCCGGTCGTTCAAGGAGATGACCGGCTGCCCGGTCATCGTGAACACGAGCTTCAACGTGCGCGGCGAGCCCATCGTCCACACCCCGGAAGACGCCTTCAAGTGCTTCATGGGGTCGGAAATGGACGTGCTGACGATCGGGAACTGCATGCTCCGCAAGGAGGATCAGGACCCGAAGCTGAAGCTCGACTACAAGAACGCCTTCGAGCTCGACTGACTAAATCGTCGATTTCTGGGTGAATGGCGCCGCTCTCTCGTGCAACCTTAGAGGTATGAGGGCAATCCTCTACCTCGGACTGCTCATGGCGCTCGCCGGAGGGTGTGGGACGTCCGAGCCCGCGCCGGCCGGCGAGGTGAGTGTCATCGGCGTCGAGGGAGGTAGCCTCACGTTCGAGCGAGCGACGCTCGACGTGCCCGCGGGCGCGTTGACTGCCGCCGCGCCCCTCCGCATCACGACGGCGACGGTCGCCGAAGCCGCCTTCGCCTACCGCTTCGATCCCGTCGACCTTCGCTTCGTCGTTCCGGCGCACCTCTCCCTTCGCGAGGTGCCACCCGCAGCGCGAGTCTTCGAGAGCTCCAACGGTGGAGCCCCGGAGCAGCTCGCGGTGACGTGGGCGAGCGGTGCGGTCCACGTCGATCTGACGCACCTGGGGATCGTCTACGTCGTGCTCTCCGCCGACGGGGGGAGCGATGCCGCCGTCGGTGACGCCGACGTCGGTGATGGTGGGGCGGACGCCGATGTGGCCGATGTTGCCGATGCCTCGGATGCCGGGCCGCCGGTGTGCAACTGGCGCTGGGGCGATCTTCCGAGCTGCGGGTACCAAGCCTGGCAGAGCGACGTTCCGCAGCTCTATTACGTGAACCCGATCAACCGGGGGATCCCGATCAACGATCCGAAAGGTGAGGTTGCCCTCGTCTCGGGTGGCGTCGACGCTCTGTTTGCACAGAAGCCGCTGTACCTCACGAAGACGGGGCCGCAGACCTACGTCGATCCCTCCAACTCCGGGTGGGTGAGCGTCACCGTCAGCGGCGGCATGATGACGCTCTCGGTATCGGGGGCGAGGACATTTTCAGGTACTCCACCCTGCAACCCCGTCCCGTTGAAGATCGAAACGGAGTGCACGGGGACGCTCCCTGAACCACCGCCAGCTCTCTGATGACATGGACGCCCGTCGCGAAGCGCGTCTAGAGTCACGGACCATGGACCTACGCAAGGGAGCGCTCCGCGCCCTCCGCGCCTTTCGACCCACCCGCACCTGGGTCGACACGCGCGGGACGCAGACTCCCATCCAGCTCACGACCTTCGTCGCCCAGAAGGTGCTCGGCATCAACCGCGGCGCCTACTGGCCGGTGCACCCTTCGTCGGTCGTGAACAACTGGCAGAACATCGTCATCGGCGTCGAGACGTCGCCGGGGCTCATGCCGGGCTGCTACATCCAAGGCTCGGGCGGGATCGTGATCGGCGATTACACGCAGATCGCCCCTGGGGTGGGCATCATCAGCGGCAACCACGCTCTCACCGACAACCGCGTCACCGTGGCGAAGCCGGTGGAGATTGGTGCGTACTGCTGGCTCGGCATGCACTCGGTTGTGCTGCCGGGGGTGAAGCTCGGCGACTTCACGGTCGTCGGCGCAGGCGCGGTGGTGACGAAGTCTTTCCCCGAGGGTCACGTCGTGCTCGCGGGCAACCCCGCCAAGCCGATCAAGACGCTCGATCCGAAGGAGTGCACGCGCCACAAGAGTGAGCACGAGTACCACGGCTACGTACCCGCCTCGGAGTTCGCCGAGTTTCGACGGAGCCACCTCACCCTATGAGCACCGAAGCTTCGGCCGAGAACCGCACCCGCAGTCACTACGAAGAGTTCCCGTACGACGTGGGCGTCGAAGACCCCGAGGTGTACGTCAAGGCGGGGTCGCCCCTCGGCGAGTTCCTCGATTCGGTGCATGGCGGTCGCCTGCTCGACCTCGGGTGTGGACCGGGCCACTTGCTCCCGAGCTATGCGCGCCGCGCCGACTCCGTCACTGCGATCGAGCTCAGCCCTCGGAGCGCAGCGCTCGCGCGTGCGCGAATGGAACGCCTCGGGCAGTCGGTGAAGGCGACGACCACCATCGTCGAGGGGTCGGCGCTTGCATTGCCGTTCGAGGACGCCTCGTTCGATCACGTGACCGCGACGGGTTCGCTGCATCACACGGGTGATGCCGAGCGTGGCTTCGCGGAGCTCTGTCGCGTGCTCCGCCCGGGGGGCACGGCGTTCGTTTCCCTCTACGGTCGCGGGAGCTACTACGAGCGCGCGTACCGGACGGTGGGCCGCGTCGCACGGCGTTCGCAGCGGAGTGCGCTCCTCGATCGCCTGGCGAACCGCGGGCTGCTCTTCGCGCCGTTCGCGTTGTACCTATGGGGCGGACGTCTCGTCACCCATCGGACCCTGCCGCGCATTTCGATTGACCAGATCCGGAACTACTACGCCGACCAGCTGCTCAACCCCACGGTGTCGTTCCACACGATCCCCGAGGTCGAGCGGTGGTCCGAGCGGCGTGGTCTACGCGTCGCATGGTCGCGCACCACCCACGCAGGAGCGCTCATCCACGTCGCGGTCGAGAAAGCGCCTCGATGAGCTCGAACGTAGCCTACACGGCCCCCGCATTCGCCCTCGCGTTCGCTGCGGCCGCAGCGTGCAGTCCCAACCCCGCCCCCTCGTCGGCCGACGCGTCCGACGACGGGAGCCTCGACGCCGGAGTCGTCGTCGACGCATCGGACGCGGCCGCTCCGGTCGACGCGACGCAAGAAGCGTCGGTCGACGCCGCGCCGGCCGATGCCGGGACGCTGTCCTGCACGTACTGGACGCGCGTCGACTGCAAGACGCAGAGCGCGCCGAGCACGGAGACCGTCAAGGTGTCGTACTGGCCGCCGCAGAACGCGCCGCTCGATACGACGGGCTCGATCGCGGTCTCGAATTCGAAGGGGCTCGAGCTCCTGAGCACCGGGATGAAGCAGTGGTTCCTCTATCCGACCGACGGCACTCGAAAGGAGTACGTCGGCCCGATGGTGAACGGCGTGTGCGGAGATGCGGTCCTCGGCTCCGGAACGCTCACGGTCACGTTCTCGAAGACCGCCTGCCAGCGCGCGGGCGTGGGCTGTCAGCAGGGCGACGCGCCGCTGATCCAAGTGGAGTGCAGCGGAGTGATCGGCTGGCCCTGAACGTCACCGCGCTCGCACGAACTCGTCCCACGCGCGGAGCGTCTTCTTCCGCTTCGACGTGATGCGGAGCGCGTCCACCACCGCCCGCGCCAGCTGCAGCTCGGTGATGAGCGGCACGTGTGCATCGACTGCCGCGCGCCGGATCAGGTAGCCGTCTGGCCGCCCGCTGTCGTCGAAGGTGCGCGGGATGTTGATGACGAGATCGACGAGCCCTTCGCGGATCGCCTGCATCGCGGTCGGACCGGGCTCTTCGGGGCTGCGCGCGAGCTTCGTCGACTTCACGCCGATCGCGCTCAACGCGTCGTGGGTGCCGCCCGTTGCGAAGATGGGAAGCGCCAGCTCTTCGGCGAGCGCACGCGCCTCGTCGTGGAACCAGTATTTTTCGGCAGTCGGACCGAGCGAGAGCAGAACCCCGCGCTTCGGCGGCACGAAGCCCGTCGCCACCATCGACTCGAGTAGCGCGTCGGGGAAATCTCCACCGAAGCAACCCACCTCGCCGGTGCTCGCCATCTCGACGCCGAGCATCGGATCGGCGCCGGAGATGCGGCCGAACGAGAACTTCGGCGACTTCACCGCCACGTAGTCGAAGTGGAGCATGTCGATCGGTTCGGCCTCGACGGGTACGCCGAGCATCGCGCGCACCGCCATCGACACGAAGTCCCGCCCCGTCACCTTGGAGACGAACGGCAGGCTGCGCGAAGCGCGGAGGTTGCACTCGATGACCTTCACCGACTCGCCCTTCGCGAGGAACTGCACGTTGAAGGGACCGGTGATGCGGAGCGCCCGCGCGAGCTGTTCGGCGATCTCACGTACGGCGCGGATGGTCGGCAAATACAATCGCTGGGGCGGCAGCACGATGGTGGCGTCGCCGCTGTGGACGCCAGCGTCCTCGACGTGCTCCGAGATGGCGGAGACGAGGATCTCGCCATCGCGCGCGACCGCATCGACCTCGACCTCGCGGGCATGGCTCTCGAACTTCGAGACGACGACCGGATGCTCGGGTGACACGCTTGCGGCGCGCGCGAGGAAGCTCGCGAGCTCGCCGGGAGCATGGACGACGGTCATTGCGGCGCCGCTGAGGACGTAGCTCGGTCGAACGAGCACTGGGAACCCGCCGAGCTCCTTTACCGTCGCGTCGGCCTGGGAAAGATCGGTGATGTGCGCCCAACGCGGTTGCTCGATGCCGAGATCGTCCAGGAGCGCGCTGAACTTCTTGCGATCCTCGGCAATGTCGATGCTCTCGGCCGTCGTACCGAGGATCGGGACGCCCTCGCGATGGAGGGTGAGGGCGAGACGGTTGGGGAGCTGACCGCCCATCGACACGATGACGCCGAGCGGCTTCTCACGGGCGCAGACGTCGAGGATCGACTCGATGGAGATCTCGTCGAACAAGAGGACGTCGCACTCGTCGTGATCGGTGCTCACCGTCTCGGGGTTGTTGTTGACCATCACGGTCTCGTAGCCCAACGCGGCGGCGGCCTTCGCCGCGGTCACGCAGCACCAGTCGAACTCCACGCTGGAGCCGATTCGGTAGGGACCGGAGCCGAGCACGAGGATGCGCTGCCGACGCGCTTTCGGTACTTCGTCGGCAGCCACGCCGTAGCTCGCGTAGACGTAGTTCGCCTCGGCGGGGAACTCCGCCGCCATCGTGTCGATGCGCGCGAGCCCTGGCCGGAGGCCGACCGCGCGCCGCGCTTCCCGCACCGCGTTCTCGGTGGTGCGAGTGAGCCGCGCGATGGCGCGGTCGGAGAAACCGGCGTGTTTCGCCCGGCGCAGGAGGCCTTCCGTAGGCACATGCTCGGCCCTGCCGAGCTCGGCCTCCGCGTCCACGACCGTCTTCATTTCGCCGAGGAACCAAGGGTCGATGCCCGAGAGCGCGTTGATGCGCTCCGGCGTCACGCCCCGCGCGAGCGCCTGTGCGACCGCAAAGATCCGAACGGGCGTGGGAGTGGCGAGCGCCACGTCGAGGTCGGGGAACGCGTGGGCCTTCGTGTCGAGCCCGTCCACGCCGATGTCGAGCATGCGAAGCGCCTTCTGGATCGCCTCGCCGAAGGTACGGCCGAGCGCCATGACCTCGCCGACGCTCTTCATCTCGCTGCCGATGCGCGTGGACGCGCCGCGGAACTTGTCGAGGTCCCAGCGCGGCATCTTGCACACGATGTAGTCGAGCGCGGGTTCGAAGAACGCCGTCGTGCGACGTGTGACCCCGTTCGGAATCTCGGGCAACGAGTGGCCGAGCGCGATCTTCGCGGCGACGTAGGCGAGCGGGTAGCCGGTTGCCTTGCTCGCGAGCGCGCTCGAGCGGGAGAGCCGCGCGTTGATCTCGATCACGCGGTAGTCGAACGTCTCGGGGTTCACCGCGTACTGGATGTTGCACTCGCCGACGATGCCAAGGTGTCGAACGGTGCGGAGCGCGATGCTCCGCAGTGCCTGGTGCTCGCTCTCGAGCAGCGTCTGGGTCGGCGCGACAACGATCGACTCGCCGGTGTGGACGCCCATGGGGTCGAGGTTCTCCATGCTGCAGACCGCGATGCAGTTGTCGCGGGCGTCACGCACGATCTCGTACTCGACCTCTTTCCATCCGCGCAGGCACTCTTCGACGAGCACTTGTCCGGTGCCCGAGCCGAACGCCCTCGCGAGCGCGGCCTCGAGGTCCTCTTCGCGATCCACGATTCCGCTCCCAGCGCCGCCGAGCGCGAAGCCTCCGCGCAGCATGACGGGGAAGCCCATCGCGCGCGCCGCTCCCCGCGCCTCGTCGGCCGAGCTGCACGCGCGACTCTTGGCCGTCTTCACTTCGATCTCGCGGAGCCGCTCGACGAAGAGCCCGCGATCCTCGGTGTCGCGGATGGCGCGCACGGGGGTTCCGAGCACGCGGACGCCGAGCCGTTCGAGCGTTCCGTCGGCCTCGAGCGCGAGCCCGGTGTTGAGCGCGGTCTGACCGCCGAACGAGAGCAAGATCGCGTCGATCGCTTCGCGCTCGAGGATCTCGGTCACGTTCTCCTTCGTGATTGCCACGAGGTAGACGCGATCCGCGAGGCCCCAGCTGGTCTGGATCGTCGCGATGTTGGGGTTGACGAGGACGGTGTGCACGCCGTCCTCTTTGAGCGCCTTGATCGCCTGCGAGCCCGAGTAGTCGAACTCGCCGGCTTGTCCGATCTGGAGCGCGCCTGACCCGAGGAGCAGGACGCGCTTCGGACGCTTTGCCGAGAACATGGGCGCCCTCACGACGCCCTCGCCATCGCGAACACGAGCCGGGTGAAGTCGTCGAAGAGGAAGTCGGTGTCCGCCGGGCCTGGGTGCGACTCCGGGTGGAACTGCACGCCGAAGTGGGGACGGGTGAGGGAGCGCAGTCCCTCGTTGGTACCGTCGTTCGTGTTGACGAACCAGGGCTCCCAGTCGCCCCGGAGCGAGCCCTCGATCACGGCGTAGCCGTGGTTCTGGCTGGTCACGTAACACCGGCGCGAGAGGAGATCCTGCACGGGCTGGTTCACTCCGCGATGCCCGTAGGGGAGCTTCGCCGTATCGCCGCCTGCGGCGAGCGCGAGAATCTGGCTCCCGAGACAGACTCCGAAGATCGGCTTGTGCTCCATCGCGAGGAGCTCCCGCGTGGCCGCCACGAGACCTCCGAGCGACTTCGGGTCGCCGGGTCCGCTCCCGAGGATGACGCCGTCGACCTCGCGGCCGAGCTTCCTCAGATCGGCCGTGAGCGGCGCGCGCACCACCGACACGCCGCGCCGCAGAAGCGAGCGCACGAGGTTGTCCTTCGCTCCCGCGTCGATGACCAGCACCGTGCGCGTTCCGCCCTCGTATTTCACGGTCTCACGGGGCGCCACGAGCTCGGCGACCTTGGTCATGTCGACCGCGTCGACAGGGCCGCCATGACCGAGCAATCGACCGGCCATGGTCCCGCGCTCGCGAAGGTGGACCGTGAGCGCTCTCGTATCCACGCCCATGAGCCCTGGGACGCCCTCACTCGCGAGCCACTCCGAGAGCGAGCGCGTCGCGGTGGGGTGGCTGTGCATCTCGACGGCTTTGTGGACGACCAGCGCTTGGACCTGGATGCGCGGCGACTCGAACGGCTCGTCGAGGCTTGCGGCCGCACGGGGCAGGGGCACGCCGTAGCTCCCGACGAGTGGATAGGTGAGGACGAGGATTTGTCCTCGGTAGGATGGATCCGTCAGGGCCTCGACGTAGCCCGTCATCGCGGTGCAGAAGACGACCTCTCCGGCGACGTCCTTCTCGGCACCGAAGCGCTCGCCCGCGACGCGCAAACCATCTTCCAGCTCGAGCGTCGCGGAGGTCATTTGGTGATGCGCACGTTGCCGAGGTACAGGACTTCGAGCGCGCACGTGTAGAACGTCCGCAAGGCGTCCTCGGGGGCGCAGACGATGGGCTCCCCGTTGAGGTTGAAGCTCGTGTTCAGCACGATGGGCACCCCCGTCAGCTTCTCGAACTCGCCGATGAGCGCGTGGTAGCGCGGGGACGAGTCCCGATCGACGGTTTGGAGGCGCCCCGAGCCGTCGGCGTGGACGACTGCGGGGACGAGCTCGCGCTTCTCGGGGCGGAACTGGAACACGCGCTCCATGAAGGGCACCTTGGCGCCGGGCTCGCACTCGAACCACTCGTGAGATTTCTCCGCCAGGATCGCCGGCGCGAAAGGACGGAACGCCTCGCGGAACTTGATCGCTGCGTTGACGATGTCCTTGCCGTCCTTGCGGCGAGGGTCGAGCAAGATCGACCGGTTCCCGAGCGCGCGCTGGCCGAACTCCATCCGCCCTTGGAACCAACCGAGGATCTTTCCGTCGACGAGATCCTTCGCCGCTCGCGCTGACGGGTTCGACACCACCTCGGCCGAGGAGATGCGGAAGCGCCGCACTACGTCGAGGCACTGCTCGTCGGTGAACTCGGGCCCCCAGTAGTTGTGGCGCGTGGCCACCATCGAGCGCTTGCCGGTCCGCTGGGCCGACAGCCAGAGCGCCGCACCCATCGCGGTGCCCGAGTCGTCCGGCGAGCTCCCGAGGTAGACGTTCTTGAAGGGCGTCTGGCTCTCGATCTTGCCGTTGTAGACGCTGTTCATGAAACAGCCACCCGCGACGACAACGTTCTTCGTGCCCGTGCGTCGGTGGAGCGCTTGGAGGATCTGGGTGACGGACTCCTCGAAGACGCGCTGCATCGCGGCGGCGAGCTTCTCGTGCTGGACCCCGAGTGGCTCGGTGCGCTTGCGCGGCGGCCCGAGCTTCTTGAGGAGCTTGTCCGAGTACATCCGGCGGTCGAAGAAGTTGTGGTACTCGAAGTGGTCGAGCGCCATCTCGAAGGTGCCGTCTTGGGCATCGACCTCGATGAGCTTCTTGAGGATGGGGTAGTACTCGTTGTCGCCGCTCGCGTACGAGGCGAGCGCCATCACCTTCCACTCGTCACCGTCGGGCTTGAAGCCGAGGTGCTGCGTGATGGTCCCGTAGAACAACCCGAGCGAGTGGGGGAACTTCACCTCACTCAGCTTCTCGACGTTCGTCCCGCGGCCCATCGCAAGCAAGCTCGTCTGCTTCTCCGCGCGACCGTCGAGGACCAAGATCGCCGCCTCGTCGAACCCGCTCGCGAAGAACGCGTTGCCGACGTGCGCGTCGTAGTGGTTGATGAACGTGATCGGAGGGCATCCGACGGCAGCGCCGCGGATGGTGAGCTCGTCGGACGCAGCTGCGCCCAGCAACTGCATCATGCGAGCCGGAACTTGGCTCAGATGCTCGGTACGCCAGCGTCGGGCGTTGAGGTATCCGGAAGGAATCGTCTCGAGCTCGATGGACGGGTTCCAGGCGATCGCGATCTCGTCCACATCGGTGAGCTGCAGGTTGGCGAGCTCGAGGCACTTCTTGATGGCCAGGACGGGGAACACTCGGCTCTGCTTGACGCGATCGAGACGCTCCTCCGGGATGGCGCTCACGACCTCGCCGTCACGAACGAGCGCCGCGGAACAGATCAAGACGTCGTGACAGATACCAAGGACATTCATGGGCGAGGACCGCATACCACAGCGAACACAGCTTCTGGGGGATGTTCGTCGACCCCGATTCGTTGCCACGCCAGGCAGCCGCATTCATGCGGGATCTCGTGGCATTTCGGCGTCGCTCGGGTAAGCATCCGCGGATGGAGTCACTCGTCGTTCCAGCCCGCGGCCAGGTCTGCACCCGGTGCGTGATGGATGAATCCGACCCCGATCTGCTCTTCGACAAGAGTGGACTTTGTGACTACTGCGTGGCGTTCGACGCCGCCGAGGCGAGGGGGGAGTTCGACCTCCGGCGCAGAGCAGACGAGCTTCCGCGCATTCTCGATGCGATGCGGGGTCAGAGCTATCGTTCGCACTACGACTGCGTGATGGGGGTGAGCGGCGGCGCCGACAGTTCGTACGCCGTCCTCGTCGCCGTTCGAGATCTCGGCCTACGACCGCTCGCCGTGCATGTCGACAATGGTTGGAACTCGGAGCTCGCGGTGAAGAACATCGAGGTTCTCGTGCGCGGGCTCGGCATCGATTTGGTCACGTACGTCATCGATTGGGAGGAGTTCCGTGACCTCCAGCTAGCGCTCTTCCGTGCTTCGGTGGTGGATCTCGAACTGGTGAGCGACCACGCCATCATCGCCGGCATGTATCGGACGGCTCGCCGCTTCGGCGTGCGCTGGATTTCGACGGGAGACAACTCGTCGACCGAGGTCACGTTGCCACGCACGTGGAATCACCGAAAGACGGACCTGACGAACATTCAGGCGATCCATCGTGCGTTCGGCGGCGGGCGCCTTCGCTCGTTCCCGACGCTGAGCACGGTCGGCATGTGGACGATGCAGCGTGTTCTCGGGATCCGGTCGCTTCCGCTCCTATCGTACGTACCCTACGTGAAGAAGGAAGCGATGGCGCGGCTGAGCAGCGAGCTCGGGTGGAAGCCGTACCCCGGCAAACACTACGAGTCCGTGATCACGCGCTTCTACCAGGGCTACATTCTCCCGAGGAAGTTCCACATCGACAAGCGTCGCATCCACTTGTCGCGTCTGATCTGCACCGGACAGATCTCACGCGAGGCAGCTCTCGAAGAGCTGGCGAAGAGTCCGTACGATTCCGAGCAGCTCAGGTTCGACACGGAGTTCGTCGCCAAGAAGTTCGGGCTGTCGATGACGGAGTTCGAGGCGATCATGACGTCACCTCCTCGGCCACACTCGAAGTATGCGACCGACGAGAGGGTCGTTCAGTCGTTCATCCGCGCGGCCCGGATCGCGCGCAGTGTTCGTGCGTCAGTGCTCACGGCAGCGCCCCCCACTTGAGCGTCAGTTCGTCGGACACGGCATCGAGCGTGGGCGTGGGGAGCGCCACGTTCGTCGTCGCATACTCCGCCAGGTCGATCCGCCCGAAGCGTGTGGCCGAGTAGTTGGTTCCGATCTTGAACGTGCCCCCGATGACCGTCGAGCCACTCGTGATGGAGGCCCACGGCTGCTTTCCGCGGCGGATCGAGAGGGTCGTGCCGTCGAAGCGGGCCTGGTAGACGACGGTGGTCCCCGATGACCAAGTGGTGGACGCCACGCGATCGATCCCACCGAAGAACTGGTAGGCGCGTACCGCGCCGTCGGAGCGCAAGTCCACGGCGAAGTCTGCGTTGCTGCAGCCACCCAGCGACGGGTTCGCATAGGGTTCGGGATCGCCGGTCGTCGAGCCGACACGCCCGACGAAGACGAGCGTCCAGGCGTCGTCACCGAGAAGGTCGGATGCCTCGCCACCCGCGTGGTACTCGATGTAGTCATCCGTCCCGTCCAGCGCGATCGCCGGCCAGCCGTTGAGGGCCGTCCCGACGGGAGCCCCTCGCGTGCCGAACAGCCGCTGGCCGCTCGAGCCGGTGCTGGGCTTTCCGAGAATGGTTCCGTCGACGGGGTTGTAGGCTGCGCCATCGAACCAGGCCGTCCACGGCAGCGCAGCCGTCGATGAGGTCGCCTCCGTCGGCAGGGCACTCAGAGTGAACGCACTCGTCGCCATGCCGTTCCCGCTCGCGATCGCGATTCCGTGCGGTCCTACCGTGATCCCATCGGCATGGGAGCCCGGCCAAGCAAACTGACCCGCCTCGACCCATGTGGCGCCGGAGTCCTCGGAGTAGCGGAGACCCCCCAGATTGGTGCGGGCACTCCCCGTGAGCACCCAGAGCTTGCCGTCGTAGCTCGCCGTGCCGATCCACTCACGGCCTGGCCATTCCGCACTACTCGACGTCTGCACCCAGTCGATCCCATTCCACGACCACGTGTCCGTCGGACGGTCGTCGCCGTTGATGTCACCGGTCTTCCCGCCGATCACGAAGAGACGGTCATCCTTCACGACGGCGTTCGTCACGGAAGCACGTGCGAATGGCATGTCAGGGAGCCTGTCCCAGTTCACGCCGTCGACGGACCGCCAGTGATCTCTGCGCGCTTTCCAATCAGTTGGCGAGAAGCCACCGAGGACGTGGAACGCTCCCTGGAAGACTCCGATGATGGGAAGATAGACCGGCCCCCAAGGGGCGCTCGCCGCCACTCGCTCCCAGCTGACCCCGTCGTTCGAGCGCCATACGTCCGAGGGTATCGCGCCGTCGGACGCATCCCCACCGAGGACCCAGAGGTAGCCATCCTTGACGGCGGTCATGAACGTGTGGCGTCGCCGCCAACGAGCGTTTGGACCAGTGGTGGGAGGAGCGGGATCGTGCGGGAGCTCGAGCTGCCAGTTTTCCAGATCGGCGGATGACCAGATGGCATTGGTCGTGACGTCCGAGCCCCACTCGGTCCCGCCATCCGGCCACCAACCGCCCAGGAGCCAATATCGGCCGTTGAAGAACTCGAGCCGAGCGCCATCACGCTCGTGCCAGGGTGCGGTCGAAGTCTTGGTGTCCGCGAAGTAGCGATGCTTCGTGCGGGGACGGGGTGCGCACGAGATGGTGACGTCTCCAACGTCCCCACCGGCGACCATTCCCGACGCATGGTCGACGGTGCAGGTGAGCTCTGGGTCGGCCGGTTGGATCGTCAGCTTGACGTCATAGCTGGCTCCGCTCGGCAGCTTCTGCGGGAAGGTGAACGAACCATCCGCAGTCAGCCACGACTCGGCGCCGTCGTTTTCGGACACGGCAATCTGGTTGGTGGATAGGCCGGTGACCGTGCCCCCGACGAAGTACTCGTTCGTGCTGCAGGACACGTCGATCGAGCTCACGTCACTCTCGCCGACGACACCAGATCCGTTCGCAATCGAGCAGCTCTGCCAAGGGCTCTTGGGCAGCGAGGTCGCAACCACAGCGTACGTGCGCCCACTCTCCACCGGATTCGGGAGAACGAAGCTCCCGTCGGCGCCTATCGGCACGTCCCCGCCGAGCGCGTCGTGCAGGACGAGTCCCTGCCCGAGCACGCCCATGACCTTGCCGCCGACGAGGTACCGCAACGTCGTGCAGTCCACTCGAACGGTGGTGATGTCCATCCCGCCAGCGGTCCCGGTGCCGTGCGTCACAGTGCAGAGCTGTGGCGGCCCCGCCGGCTGTGCGGCGACTTGCACGTCGTAGCTCGCGCCGTTGGAGAGGGGGGTTGGAAACGCGAACGTGCCGTTGCCGTTGATCGAAACGGGATCACCAGCGTTGTTCTGGAGCACGAGGCCGGAACCGACCAGCCCGCTCACCGCCCCGCCGATCGAGACGGAAGTCGGAGAGCACTGAACGGATACGGATGTGACGGGACCACTCGAGACCACTCCCGTCCCGCCTTGAATCGTGCACGATTGGGCGGGGCCCGTGGGCTGGGCCACCACGGTGACGCCGTAGTTGCTCCCGCTCACGATGGGCTTCGGAAATGCGAACGCACCGTTCGCTCCGATCGGGAGCTGCACCCCATCGTTCTCGAGAACGAGGCCGCTACCGATCAGACCCGAGACCACCCCACCCACTTTGAACGTGTCCGTCGAACAGACGACGTTGATGTTGCTGATGTCCTTCGAGCCCACGACGACGACGGAAGGCTTCGCCGTGCAGGTCTGGCTGGGGGAGGAGGGGGAGGCAGCGACGGCTACGGTGACGACCGAACCGCTCTCGACCTTTTCAGAGAACGCAAACGGACCGTTCGCGCCGAGGTTCGCGAAGTTCTTCCCATTCTGGGACAGCACGAGGCCAGTGCCAACCAACCCCTGCACGGTTCCCCCAACCGTGTAACGGTTGGTCGTGCAGGTCAACCCGAGCGAAGTGACGTTCTGGTGGGCGACCTTGCCGACGCCACCGCTCAAGATGCAGGTCTGGCTTGGGTCGTGAGGTTGTGCGACGACGCCCACATCATAGAGGGTCGCGGGACCGATGGTGCCAGGGAGCGCGAAGCTTCCGTTCGCAGTCACGGAGACGGATCCCAGCTTCTTCGAGGCGAGCTCCAAGCCTACACCTCGGACCCCGCTGGCTTGCCCGCCGACGGTGAACGTGAGCTTGCTGCATGACACGGCTACGCTCTCGACGTCGGCAGCTACGACGACTCCGCTTGCGCCGTTCACGGTGCAGGTCTGTGGCGGCCACGCCGGCTGTGCCGCGACCGAAACGGAGAAGGGATCCCCGCTCGCAACCTTCGTCGGGAAGCGGAACGTACCGCTCTTGCCGATCGAAATCGTTTCGCCCCCCTGCTTGAGCTTCAAACCCGCTCCGATCAGACCGCTGACCGTCCCACCGATGGCGAACTTCGACGTGGAGCAGTCGAGCTCGAGCGGCGTGCCGCCGGACGGGAGGTTGATGGCAAGCCCGTCGTGGTCGACCGAGCAGACCTGTGTCGGCGACTCGGGTTGATGGAGCACTACCACCCGGTCGACCGGGCCTGCGGGAGAGGGAAAGGCGAAGGTGCCCTCGCCGCCAACTGCGACGGCTTCGCCGCCGATTCGCAACAAGGCAAGGTTGCTGCCCTGTACTCCTCGGGCCGCGCCCACCAGAGGGAGGTCCCCTCCACACTCGACGCGAACGGAGGTGACCCCGTCGAGACCAAGTGTCCCGTCGCCGCCGAGCACCGCGCAAGATTGCACGGGGTTCACGGGGCCGCGCTCGATCTCCACGTGGTACCTCGTACCGATGGACCGTTGGAGGGGAAACGAGAAGGTCCCGTTCCGCGCGACGCCGACGCTGACGTCCCCTTCGCGAAGCCGCAGGCCCGCCCCGACCAATCCATGCACGCTGCCCCCGACCGGCGCCAGCCGCTCGAGTGACGACGAATGTGGAGTGGTCTCGATTACGGTGGTAGCTGGCGCGGGCTCGCGCGAGCAACCGAGTCCCGCGAGGACTCCCGCTGTGGCTACCGCGAGGCGCACGGCTCGCTCGCAGGTTTTGCGTCCCATGCTTCCCACTACGTCGCCAAGCTCAGTTTCCTTAACCTCCCCTCCTATTCATGGGCGGCCAGTGTGAGATTTCACGACATCATGAATGGGGCGCGTTTCCCCTGCACCACGGCTCATGGCTTGCCAGCGGCGCGGCTGCCGTGTACCTGAAAGCGCCGACGTCCTCCCATGAAGAACTTCGCCATTACGGGGGTAGCCGGGTACATCGCGCCGCGGCACTTGAGAGCGATCCGAGACACCGGCAACCGTCTCCTCGCGGCCTGCGACCCGAAGGATGCGGTAGGGATCCTCGACCAATACTCCTTCGACGTTCGATTCTTCACCGAGTTCGAGCGTTTCGACCGCTACCTCGACAAGCTTCGCCGGGGGCCGACGGAGGGGCGCCTCGACTACCTGAGCGTGTGCTCGCCGAACTACCTTCACGATGCGCACGCCCGCCTGGGCTTGAGGGTGGGGGCCGACGTCATCTGCGAGAAGCCGTTGGTGATCAACCCCTGGAACCTCGATGCGCTCGCGGAGTTGGAGGAAGAGTCGAAGCGTCGGATCTATACGATCCTTCAGCTCCGCGTTCACGACCGCCTCGTCGAGCTCAGGTCGAAGCTCTCCTCCACGGGGACCCACGACGTCGAGCTCACGTACATCACCTCCCGCGGGGCTTGGTACGATGTCTCTTGGAAGGGGCAGGAGGAAAAGTCGGGTGGTGTGCCCACCAACATCGGCGTCCACTTCTTCGACTTGCTCATCTGGCTCTTCGGGTCCGTGATCGGGGTGGAGACCCATCTCCGTGAACCGCGTCGCGCGGCTGGCTTCATCGAGCTGGAGCGCGCGCGGGTGAGGTGGTTCCTCTCGGTAGAGGCGAAGGACCTTCCGTTCGCAGCCACACCGGGCGGGAAGACGACGTTCCGTTCCATCTCCATCGATGGAACGGAGGTCGAGTTCTCCGAGGGGTTCACGGACCTCCACACGCGCGCCTACTCCGAGATTTTGGCCGGTCGTGGCTACGGCATTCAAGCTGCTCGCCCCGCCATCGAGCTCGTCCACCGTGTGCGGACGGCGCCACTCAAGGAACCGGGCAAACTTGCACATCCACGTCTTGG
The DNA here is from genome assembly GCA_044224495.1 of Polyangiaceae bacterium. Taxonomy (GTDB): domain Bacteria; phylum Myxococcota_A; class Polyangia; order Polyangiales; family Polyangiaceae; genus JBGAKG01. The sequence goes on from JBGAKG010000024.1 coordinate 80,736, forward strand.
AGGCCCGCGATGAGCAAACCGCCCTACATCCACCCGTCGGCGGTCGTCGACGAAGGGGCCAAGATCGGAGCAGGAGCGCGCGTTTGGCACTTCTCCCACGTCATGGGGGGAGCCATTCTCGGCGAGGATGTGAGCCTCGGACAGAACGGCTTCGTCGCCAACGGTGTCGCGATCGGCAGGGGGACCAAGATTCAGAACAACGTGTCGCTCTACGAGGGGGTCGAGCTCGGCGAGTACGTCTTCTGCGGTCCTTCCTGCGTCTTCACGAACGTGATCAACCCCCGCTCGGAGATCGTGCGACGCAACCAGTACCTCCGCACCGTCGTGGGTCGGGGCTCGAGCATCGGGGCCAACGCGACGATCGTCTGCGGGAGCACCCTGGGCCGATACACGTTCGTCGCGGCTGGCGCTGTCGTCGCTCGCGGAGACTACCCGGACTATTCATTGCTCGTCGGGGCGCCCGCGAAGCGGGTCGGCTGGATGAGCCGTCACGGTCATCGGTTGAAGGAGAGGAACGCCGAGGGCCTCTTCGTCTGTCCCGAGTCCCGTTGGCGCTACGAGGAGCGCGAGGGTGCCTTGCGGTGCGTGGACATGGCGGAGGACGCCGCCATCGGAGGTGCGTCGTGAACGAGATTCCGATGCTCGATCTCAAGGCGCAATACGCCTCGATTCGGGCCGATGTCGACGCGGCGATCCGACGCGTCGTCGAGTCCCAGCACTTCATTCTCGGGCCCGAGGTCGAGGCGCTCGAGCGTGAGGTCGCCGCGTACTCGCACTGCTCCCACGCGATCGGGGTCTCGAGTGGCACGGACGCACTCCTCGTCGCCCTCATGGCTCTTGGCGTCACCGCTGGCGACGAGATCGTGACGACGCCATACACGTTCCTCGCAACCGCGACGTGCATCGCGCGCCTCGGGGCCAAGCCTCGCTTCGTCGACATCGATGAGGAGAGCTTCAACATCGACGTCTCCCGCGTTTCGGGCGCCATTCGGACGCAGACAAGAGCGATCCTTCCTGTTCATCTCTATGGGCAGATGGCGGACGTCGCGGCGATCCGGAAGGTGACCACTCTGCCGGTCATCGAGGACGCAGCTCAGGCCATCGGCGCGGAGCTCGGCGGCGTTCGCGCTGGTAGCCTCGGCGAGCTCGGGTGCTTGAGCTTCTTCCCATCCAAGAACCTCGGCGCCTTTGGGGATGGGGGAATGGTGTTGGCTCAGGACGCCGCGCTCGCCGAGCGCGTTCGCCTCCTCCGAAATCAAGGCCAGCGTCCGAAGTACTTCAGCATTCTCGTTGGCGGAAACTTCCGGCTCGACGCCCTTCAGGCGGCGGTCCTCCGTGCCAAGCTGCCGCATCTCGATCGCTGGACTGCGGCTCGCCAAGCGAATGCCGAACGATACCGAAGCTGCTTTCGGCAATCGCGCCTTCGGGCGACCGTTGGCGCTCTCCAGGGCGCGGACGTTGCCCTTCCGCGGGAGATCGTCGGCGCTCGGCACATCTACAATCAGTTCGTGCTTCGCGCGCGCCGACGCGACGAGCTGCGCCGATTCCTGGGGCAGCGTGGCATCGCAACGGAGATCTACTACCCGCAGCCGATGCATCTCCAGGAGTGTTTCCGAGAATGGGGACACCAGGCCGGCGACTTCCCGAACTCCGAACGAGCCGCCGCGGAGTCCTTCGCGGTGCCCATCCACCCCGAGCTGCGGCCGGGTGACGTGGAACGAGTGGTGGGGCTCATCGAAGAGTTCTTTGCAGGCAGTGGATGATCACCATCATCGACTACGGCCTCGGCAACGTCGGTTCGGTCGCGAACATGTTCAACAAGCTGGGCGCGCGAGCCACGATCGCGAGTCGCGGCGGCGCCGTCGAAACACCCGAGGCACTCGTGCTTCCTGGCGTCGGGCACTTCGACGCGGGCATGCGGCTCCTCGACGAGCGGGGCTTCATCGCTCCGCTCACGGAGCTCGTCTCGAAACGCAACGTGCCGATCCTTGGGATCTGTCTCGGGATGCAGCTCTTCACTCGAGGGAGCGAGGAGGGGTCGCTTCCCGGCCTCGGCTGGATCGCTGCGGATACTAAGAGGTTTCAGTTCCCGCCGACCGACCGGCGCGTCGTTCCGCACATGGGTTGGTCGACGACGGTCGGCCGCGACCCCGATCTCTTCGGCGGCTTCGAGAGCCCTCCGCGCTTCTACTTCGTGCATTCGTACCACGTCGTGTGTGACGACCCGCACGATGTGGCCGCCACCTGTCGCTACGGCATCGAGTTCACGGCCGCCATCCGCCGTCGAAATGTCTTCGGAACTCAGTTTCATCCAGAGAAGAGTCACCGCTTCGGCATGACGCTCCTCCGGTCCTTCCTCTCCTCGATTCGAAAGCGCTGAGGCAGATGCTCCGGATCATCCCGATGCTCCTGCTCGAGCGTCATGGGCTCGTGAAGACCCGACGGTTTCGCTCGCCCGTCTACGTCGGCGATCCGCGCAACGTCGTGCGGATTTTCAATGAGAAGGAGGTGGACGAGCTGATCCTGCTCGACCGACGCGCGTCGCCCGATTCGGCCGCGATCGATTTCGACTTCATCCAAGAGATCGTTTCGGAAGCGTTCATGCCGGTTTGCTATGGCGGGGGGGTTCATACCGTCGACCAAGCGCGTCGCCTGTTGCGCCTTGGAGTGGAAAAGATCGCGGTGAACACGGCCGCACTACACGACCTGGCATTCGTAGAACGCTTGTCGGCAGAGTTCGGCGCACAGTGCGTGGTCGGAGCGCTGGACGCACGATCGAGGTTCGGACGGTCCTCGGTCTGGTCCCACACGGGGGTACGCATTCCTGAGCGCGACCCGCTCGAATGGGCTCGCATGCTCGTCAGAGCGGGCGCTGGCGAGATCCTCCTCCAGTCGGTCGACCAGGATGGGACCCTTGCCGGACCCGACTTGACCCTCCTGCGTCCGTTCCTCCATGCCCTTGGCAAGCCGTTGATCGTCGGGGGAGGGCTCGGGACCATCGCACACATGGAGGCGGCGGTCCGAGCGTGTGCCCCATCGGCGCTCGCCGTTGGTGCGCGTTTCGTCTTCTACGGGCCTCACCGTGCCGTGCTCGTCACGTACCTCGAGCCGCGCGAGCTGGCGAGGCTCTCCTCGCTCGGCGAGGATCCTCACTTCGAACAGCAGCGGAAGCCGATTCCCTGAAGCCCCTGGAGGGCGTTGGTGGCCAACCCTTGCTTGTCGCAGCCTCCGTTGGCGGAAGTGCTCGTGTAGTCACTCGTTTGGTAGGCGCAGTTCGACCCAGGACACCGATCGATCCACTCGGCGACGTTCCCCGTCATGTCGAAAATGCCGGGGTAGCCACCCACGCAATTGGGGAAGGAGCCGACCGGAGCTCGGTCCAGACCCCCGTCATGCCGGACATTGCAGTCCGTCGTGCTCCACGAACTGCCGTAGCAGTAGGGACGGGTGCCCGTGGCGGAGCAGGCCGTCTCCCACTGGCCCGGGGCTGACGTGACGATGGGGCCGCCGCCGAGCGAGCCGCAGAGCCGCTTGCCCGCCCACGCGCAGAACGCCCAAGCGTCGCACCAGTCCACGTAGTCGACCGGCAGATTCGGGGCTGCGGCGTCGGTCCAAACCGTCGGAACGAAGGAGGTCTTCCCACCGCATTGCGTCGGTAGGCCCGACAAAGACGCGTCGGCAGCGATGAACTCTGCGTACTGCCCTATCGTCACCTCGGTCGAATCGACGCAGAACGTCGTCGCAGGCACCATCGTTGGCCCGTGCAGCGCGCTACACGGACCTGCTTCGGCGTCCATTCCACCGTCGCTGATCTCGGCGTCCTGGTCGGTGCCCGCGTCGGGTGGCGGCGTACCGTCCGCCGTCGCGTCGATCCCACCATCGTCGACGACATGGAGCGTCCCTTGCGATGCAAGGTCACACGCTTCGACGCCCGCGCCGAGTGCGGCAACCGTGAAGAGCAAGCGAGACCAACGCATCGCCGGCAATGGTACGCCTGAGCTCTTCAGTTTACGAGATGCTTGTCGCGAGGTTGCTCGGGCTGCGGGGTACGCCGCTCGTCCTCCCGGCCGGCACCCGAGTACTCCGGAACGAGTCGAGCGAACGCGCGCCTGATCCGGTCGCGATCGGATCCGTCCGAGAGCCCGTGCAGCTCATCCAACGACTGCCGTACGCGCTCGGCTTCGTAGGGTCGGAATCGGCCAACGAAGATCTTCGGGTGCTTGGTCTTGTCGGCGTGCTCGTCGTCCGTTGCGAGCTCTTCGAACAGCTTCTCACCGGGGCGGATCCCCGTGAACTTGATCTCGATGTCCTCGCCCACGTTCAGCCCCGAGAGCGCAATCAGATCTCTCGCGAGGTCGACGATCTTTACCGGCTCGCCCATGTCGAGCACGAAGATCTCGCCGCCATTCCCCATCGTTCCCGCCTGCAGGATGAGCTGGCAGGCTTCGGGAATCGTCATGAAGTAGCGCTTCATTTCAGGATGGGTGACGAGGACGGGCCCCCCCGCTGCGATCTGCTCTTGGAAGAGTGGGATGACGCTCCCCGCGCTACCCAACACGTTGCCGAAGCGCACCGTCACGTAGTGCGTGCGGCTCCGTTGAGAGAGTGACTGCACGTAGATCTCGGCCGCGCGCTTCGACACGCCCATGATCGACGTCGGGTTCACCGCCTTGTCCGTCGACACCATGACGAACTTGTCGACGCCGAACGCGTCGGCCATGTCGGCGACCTTCTTCGTCCCAAAGACGTTGTTCTTGATCGCTTCGCCCGGGTTCTCCTCCATCATCGGCACGTGCTTGTGCGCTGCTGCGTGAAAAACCACGTTCGGGCGCTCTGCGGTGAAGATCGACTCGAGACGTTTCGTGTCGCAGATGTCGGCGATCGCCGGGACGACCGACACATCGGGGAACTCGCGCACGAGGTGACGATGGATGTGGAACAGGCTGTTCTCCGCCTGCTCCACGAGTACCAGCTTCCCCGGCCCGAAGCGCGCGATCTGGCGGCAAAGCTCGGAACCGATACTCCCGCCAGCGCCGGTGACGAGCACCACGCGCGAGCGGATGAAGTCGCTGATCGCGTCAGTGTCCAGCTGAACGGGAGCTCGCCCGAGCAGGTCTTCGATCTTCACGGCTTGGAGCTGACTCATCGTGACGCGGCCGTCGATGATGCGGTCCATGCCGGGGAGCGTCCGGATGTGGGCGCCCGTCTCTCGACACATCTCGACGATCGCGCGCATCTCCTTTCCGGAGAGGCTCGGGATGGCGATGATCACCTCATCCACCTGATGCTCCGCGACGAGCTCGGGGACGAGTGCGATCTTGCCGAGGACCGGGACGCCGTGGATCTGCTCGCCGACCTTGTGCTTTGCATCGTCCACGAACCCTACGGGCTCGAAGCGAGCGGCATGCGCACGCACGATCTCGCGCATGAGCATCTCGCCCGCATCGCCGGCGCCCACGACGAGGACCTTCTTTCGCCCCTCGGGTGGCGGCTTGGCGACCTGCACGGCGATCTCACGGATCGCACGAATGCTGAAACGGACGCCTCCGACGATCAGCACGCTGCCGAGCCAGTCCATGATCACTACGGTGCGGGGAATGCCCGTGGGACCGATGAAGACCACGAGAAGGGCGAACACCGCAGTGGATACGACCGACGCCTTGACGAGCGCGATCAAATCGCGTGAGCTCGAGTAGCGCCAGAGCCCGGTGAAGAGCCCCATCCCGAGGTGGATCGCGCTGCGGACACAGAGGACCTCGATCAGCCACCACGCGAGGGTCTTGAGGTAGTAGGGCGGGATGTCGAACTCGAAGCGGAGAAGAAAGGCGCCACAGAGCGACGCCGACCACATCGCGAGGTGTGCGAGGACGACGAAGACCCGGCGGTAGGTCAGGATGACGTTCTTCACCGCAGGTTTATCGGTGCGGGCGAGCCCGTCGGGATTCACGCCAGAGCTGGTGCGTCGGGTTCTGGCCATCGGGGTCGGAGATGGTAGCATAGGGGCGTGCTCCAGGCCGGCCTCCCCCTGATATTCAAAAGGATTTTCGATATTTCGGCTGCATCGGTTCTCGTGGTAGCGGCCGCCCCGGTCCTGGCTGTTGCTGCCGTCGCCATCGTGGCGACGGACGGTCGTCCGGTGTTCTTCGTTCAGAAGCGACCCGGCCGGGGAGGGGTCCCTTTCGATTTCTACAAGCTTCGAACGATGCGCAACGCACCGGAGAAGGAAGGGGATCCGCGCTTCGACGACGACCGGATGAGCCCCATCGGGCGCATGCTACGCGCCACGAGCATCGACGAGCTGCCTCAGCTGTTCAACGTGCTGAAGGGTGACATGAGCCTCGTCGGTCCTCGTCCGCTCCTCGTGAAGTACCTCCCCCGCTATTCGCCCGAGCAAGCGCGCCGGCACGACGTGCTGCCGGGCATCACCGGGTGGGCGGCGGTCAACGGTCGCAACGCGCTGTCGTGGGACCAGAAGTTCGCGCTGGACGTCTGGTACGTCGACCACTGGTCGCCGCTCCTCGACCTTCGAATCCTCGCGAAGACCGTAGTGAAGGTGCTCGCTCGAGAGGGCGTCGAGCACGGTGGGGAGGCGGTCACGATGCCGGAGTTCATGGGGAACGACGCTCACGCTTGAGCGTGGCTGGAGTCGCGGCGAGCACCTCGTCCGGAAGCGTACGACGGACGTGCGGGTGATCTCCGACGCGGCTGGTTGCCTCGACGGACCAGAGCAGCGCCGACACGATCGCTCGAGCGCGGAGCAAGGCCGAATCAGCGGAGCTTCGAACATGAAGTCGGAGGGAGAGCGCGTCATGCGCGGCGTGCGATGCGAGCCACCGCTGGCGCGCGATGAAGCTCGGGCGCGGTGCAACGCGACGGAGCAACGCAGCCGGCTCCCGCCACCCGTCGATCCCACGCTCGTCCGTCATCCACTCCGCGACGAAAGCGGCGGCCGATAGCGCCTTGATGCTTCCGAGTCGCGCGACCAGTTCGGCGGTACGGAACTCCGGCGCCGAGGGGAGAATCTCGACATCCGTCACGGCCCAACGGAAGGCTTTCACGAGCTTGTCCTTGAACACGTTCAGGATCAACACCGCAGCGTGGTCGTAGAACTCCGGCAAGAGGTGCGGTACTCCGAGCACGTCGCTCGGCCGCGCTCTCCGGATCATCTCATCCACCGTCAGCGCGGAGGTGAATGGTGCACTCGGATGCGACTCCACGTCGATCATCACTCCGTCCAGCTCGAAGACGACGTTCCCATACGCGTGCATCAGCTGGCGGATCGGCAGCCCCTCCCCGCGGACGACCTGAACCACCCGCCGGAAGTCCTCGGGTCGAACCTTGAGGTCCACATCCGTCAGTACGCGCTCGGCGACGTCACGATACAGCGTCCGCGACGTGACGATCCCCTTCACCGGGAGCGCGTCGATCCCGGCGCCCGCGAGGAGCGTGATCGCCTCCGCCGCCGCGTGTTGGGCGCGGAGCTGGATGAGCCAGGTGTCCCGCGCCGTCGTCATCGCGGTCCTCATACCATCGGTGGCGCGCCCGCGCTCCGCACTTCCGGAGGTCGGAGGTCGGCGTGAACGCCGCCATCACGGCCGGCAACGCAAATCCCACCCGTCGAAGAGGGCTCGACCAGCCCTCGTGGATTTCGTAAGTTAGCCGCCCCTTTAGGCAGGTCATGATGAACAAAGAGCGCGTCGTCGCGGTGGTCGGTCTCGGATACGTGGGTCTCCCCGTCGCAGTCGCGATGGCGTCGAAGTTCCGCACCATCGGCTTCGACATCAACGCTCGCCGGATCGAGGAGCTCTCGTCCGGCAACGATCGCACCGGCGAGGTCGCGGCGGACGAGCTCCGCGCCGCCAAGATCGAGTTCACCACGTCGCTCGACGTGCTCCGGCAGGCCGACTTCTTCATCGTCGCCGTGCCGACCCCCGTCGACGAAGCGAAGCAGCCCGATCTCACTCCGCTCTACAAGGCCTCGGAGAGCGTGGGGAAGGCGCTCAAGAAGGGTGACGTCGTCGTCTACGAGTCGACCGTGTACCCCGGCGCGACGGAGGAAGACTGCGCGCCGATCCTCGAGAAGGTGTCCGGCCTCGCCTGCGGCAAGGACTTCAAGATCGGCTACAGCCCCGAGCGCATCAACCCGGCCGACAAGGAGCACCGGTTCCGCACGATCAAGAAGGTAGTCTCCGCGCAGGACGCCGAGGCGCTGGCCGTCGTCGCGCACGTCTACGGCAGCGTCGTCGACGCCGGGATCCATCAGGCGCCGACGATCAAGGTTGCCGAGGCAGCGAAGGTGATCGAGAACACCCAGCGCGATCTCAACATCGCGCTCATGAACGAGCTCGCGATCGTGTTCGATCGGATGGGCATCGACACGCAGGCCGTCCTGGCCGCCGCCGGAACGAAGTGGAACTTCCTCCGCTTCACGCCCGGCCTCGTCGGTGGGCACTGCATCGGGGTGGACCCGTACTACCTCACGCACAAGGCCGAGCGCATGGGCTACACGCCGCAGGTGATCCTCGGCGGCCGGCGCATCAACGACGGCATGGGCAAGTTCATCGCCGACAAGACGATCCAGAACATGATCCTCTCCGGGCAGAGCGTGCTCGGCGCGACGATCACGGTGCTGGGACTGACCTTCAAGGAGAACTGCCCCGACACGCGGAACACCCGCGTGGTCGACATCGTCGCCGCCCTCAAGGAGTTCGGCGCGAACGTCCAGATCTGCGATCCCGAGGCGGACGCCGACGAAGCACGGCACGAGTACGGGATCGAGCTCACCCCGTGGAACCAGCTCCAGAAGAGCGGGACCGTGGTCGCCGCGGTCGCCCACGACGTGTTCAAGAAGAAGTCGCTCACCGACCTTCGCGCGATCCTCTGGCCCGAGGTGAAGCAGCCCGTCGTCGTCGACGTGAAGGACGTCTTCGGCGGCCTCGCGCTCTCCGAGCAAGGTTTCCGCTACTGGCGCCTGTGAGGCTCCGAGCTACGAGCGGCGCCGCGGCGCTGGCTTGAGCTGCGGCTCGGCGGTCCGCGGATCCTCGGGCCAGCCGTGACGGGGGTACTTGCGCATCAGCTCCTTGCGCAGCGTCGGGTAGTGGCGCTCCCAGAAGCCGGCCAGGTCCGTCGTGACCTGCACCGCCCGCATGTTCGGCGCGAGCAAGTGCACGACGAGGTTGAACTTGCCGCCCGCGATCGTCGGCGTCGTCATCTGGCCGAAGAAGTCTTGGAGCCGTGACTCGATCCACGGGTCCTTCCCGAGCTCGTAGTGCACGGGCACGACGCGCGTGCTCTTCAGCGTGATCTTCGTCGGCGCGAGGCGATCCAGCGCCGCGCTCGCGGCGCCGAGCGCACCGCGGAGCGCGTCGTCGAGCGAGATGCCCTCGAGCTCCTCGAGGCTCGTCCGCTCCGCGCACGACGCGGCGAGGGCGACCTTCGCCGCGTCTTCGTCCAGCGCGGGGAGGGATGGGTCGAAGCGGCGCGCGAACGCGGCGCGCGCAGCCAAATCGCCGGGCACCGCGCCGCGGAAGCCGCCCCGCCGCGTTGCTTGCTCGAAGAGGAGCTTCCCGGCGGCTTCGCTCGGCGGCGCCGCGCTCCGCGTCTCGGTCAGGGCGAGGCCGCGCAGCTCCAGGCGCGACACGGCGTCGACGCGCCCGCGGTCCGCGTTCCACTCGAGCACGTCGCGCTCGACGATCTCGTCCGGGAAGAAGTCCATCAGCCAGTCCGGCTCGATCGCGCTGGCGAGCCGAACGAGCGGACGCCCCGTGCCGCGGCCGCTCTCGGCATCCACGCAGACCACGAACGGGGCTTCGCGGACCAAGCTCGCGTCGGAGAGCTCCGCGGTCCCGCCGCCCGCGAGCGCGAAGGTCCGCCCGGACACCCGCCGCGCCGCGCGATCCGCGAAGCCCGCGGCGATCGCGCGGAGGAGCGCTTCGTCCCACGCTTCGGGCGAGCGGGGCGCGGGGACGTCCCGATTTGGGACGAGCCGCGCGAGCTCGCGCTTCGTGCGGAGGGCCGCCTGCGCGCGCATCTCGTCGAGCCCGATCGCCCGGAGAACGCCGCGGCGCCCGCCGGACTCTTCCGCCTCGCGCAGCAGATCGACCAGCGCCACGACGTCGGACCGCTCCGTCGCGCGGCGGGCCGCGGCAGCGCGCCCGCCTTCGCCGCCGCGCTCGGCGCGGAGGTCCCGCTCGCCGAGGATCGCGGCGATCGTGCACCCGTCCTCGGCGATGCCGCGTGCGGCGGCCTCGACGACGACGCGTGCGATGCGGGGGTGGGTTGGGTAGCGCAGGAGCTCTCGCCCGACCGAAGTCGCGGTGCCGCTCGCGTCGAGCGCACCGAGCGTGCGGAGGAGCGCCTCGGCCGCGGCGAGCGCAGCGGGCGGCGGCGCGTCGAGCCAAGGGAGCTCGCCGATCTCGTTCGCGCGGAGCTCGAGCAACGTCTGCGCGAGATCGACGCGCGCGATCTCCGGAGTCTCGTGGTCGGGGCGCGTGTCGAAATCCGCGCGCGAGAAGAGGCGAAGCGCGCGCCCGGGGCGCGTTCGGCCGGCGCGCCCGGCGCGTTGGATGGCCGACGCCTTGCTCGTCTTCTCGACCTTCAGGGTGGGGAGCCCCGACCACGCCGCGAAGCCGGCCCGGCGGACGAGCCCGGTGTCGACCACGGTGGTCACGCCGTCGATCGTGAGGCTCGACTCGGCGACGTTCGTCGCGAGGATCACCTTGCGCCGCTCGCTCCGCCGAACGGCGCGGTCCTGCTCCGCCGGCGGGAGCTCGCCGTGGAGCGGAAGGAGGTCCGCGCCCTTCCTCTCGGCGAGCTTCGCGCACGCTTCCCCCGCGCGCCGGATCTCGGCGGCGCCGGGGAGGAAGACGAGGACGTCGCCATCGCTCTCGTCGAGCGCGCGCCGGACGGCGCTCGCGACGCGGAGCTCGAGCGCCCGGTCGTCGGGCGCATCCTCGTGCTCCACGGTGACGGGGAAGCTCTTGCCCTCGCTGCGGATCGCCGTCGTCCCCAAATGGGACGCGACGGAGGTGGCGTCGAGGGTGGCCGACATGACGACGAGCTTGAGGTCCGGGCGAACGGTCCGCTGCAAGCGAAGCAGGAGCGCGAGCGCGACGTCGCCATGGAGATGCCGCTCGTGGAACTCGTCCAGCACGACGCAGGCGACGCTGCCCAGCGTCGGATCGCGCAGGAGGCGGCGGGTGAGCACCCCCTCCGTCACGAAGCGGAGGCGCGTCTCTTTCGACGACACGTCGTCGAAGCGCACGGTGTAGCCGACGAGCCCCCCGAGGCGTGCTCCGGTCTCGTCGGCGACGCGCGCGGCCGCCATCCGCGTCGCGATCCGGCGCGGCTCGAGGACGACGATCTCGCCGCCGAGCCCAGCGAGGCCCAAGAGGGCCGCCGGGAGCCGCGTCGTCTTTCCCGCGCCCGGCGGCGCCTCCAGCACGAGCGCGGGGTGCGCTGCGACGTGCGCGCACAGCTCGGGCAGGAGCGGGTCGATCGGGAGCGGAGTGGGCATCGCAGTGGAAGATCGGATAACTAGGAGGCGTGCGGCTCGCGGACCATACCACCTTGCGCCTCGGCGGCCCGGCGCGGCGCGCCGTCGTCGCGGCGACCGACGCGGAGCTCGTGGCTGCGGTTCGCGACGCCGACGCGGCGGGGGAGCCGGTGCTCGTGCTGGGCGGAGGGTCCAACCTCGTCGTCGCGGACGAAGGCTTCGACGGCGTGGTCGTCCAAGTGGCGACGCGGGGCATCGCGCGGGCGGACGAGGGCGACGTCGCGGTGATGGACGTCGCCGCCGGCGAGGACTGGGACGCGTTCGTGGCGACCTCCGTCGCGGCCGGGCTCTCCGGCGTCGAGGCGCTCTCGGGGATCCCCGGGCGCGTCGGAGCCACGCCGATGCAGAACGTCGGCGCGTACGGCCAGGAGGTCAAGGACACGCTCCGCTCCGTGCGGCTCTGGGACCGGCGCGAGCGCGCTGCGGTGACCCTCCCGGCGGCTGCCTGCGACTTCCGCTACCGCGAGAGCCGGCTCAAGGACGAGCCGGGTCGCTGGCTCGTGCTCGGCGTCACCTTCGCGCTCGCGAAAAATGTGCAGTCTGCACCGATTTCGTACGCCGAGCTCGCGCGTGCGCTCGGCGTGGCGGAGGGCGCGCGGGCGCCGCTGGCACGCGTCCGCGAGACGGTGATCGAGCTGCGGCGCGGCAAGGGGATGGTGCTCGATCCGAGCGACGCGGACTCGACCAGCGCGGGCTCGTTCTTCATGAACCCGATCGTCGCCGACGCGGACCTCCCCGCGATCGAGGCGCGGATCCGCGCGAAGCTCGGGGACGGGCCGAAGGTCCCCCGCTTCCCGGCGACGCCCGGGCGCACGAAGCTCCCGGCGGCGTGGCTGATCGAGCGCGCCGGCTTCGCGAAGGGCTTCGGCGAAGGTGCGGTCGGGATCTCGCGGAAGCACACGCTCGCGCTCGTCCACCGCGGCGGGGGAACGACGCGCGAGCTCCTCGCCCTCGCGCGCACCGTCCGCGACGGGGTCGCGGAGGCATTCGGCGTCAGCCTCCAGCCGGAGCCGGTGATGGTCGGCTGCGCGCTCTGAACGCGACGACGCGCGGGCAATCCGGATCGGGCCCGAGCGCGCCGGTGGTCGCCAGCGCGACCGCCTTGCAGCCGCCGCGGCAGACGTGCCGAAGGTCGCAGTCGCCGCAGGGCTCGGCAGGGACGCTGCGCGCCTCGGCGAACGCGTCGTCCTCGAGTCCGTGCGCGAGCGCTGTCCCATCTTGGGATGACGCGGTCAGGAAGCTGCACCCGGCGACCTTGCCCGCCACGGTCACGGACGCTAGCTCGTCGCCGGCGACGCAGCCGAGCACCCCTAGCGCCTCGAGCGCCTCGGGACGCAACGCCGGGTCGGCCGAGAGGAGCGGCACCATCGAGCAGTCGATGCGCAGTCGCAGCGCGGGCGCGTGGCGCGAGAGGCGCGCGAGCACCGCCGGGAGCTCGGCGATCTGGTCCGGCGTCGGCTTCTCCGCGGCGTAGTCGAGCGCGGTGGTGCGCCCGCCGGGCTTGAAGCGGAGGAGCTGCGCTTCGCTGGCCCCGAGCTCGCGCGCGCGGGCGACGGTGGCTTCGAGCGCGGGGAACGTGCGCCGTGTGAGGACGACGTTCACGCCGACCCGGATCCCGTTCGCGACCAGGCGCCCGATCGCCTGCTCCGCGGCGCGAGCGCCATCGTAGCCGCGGAGCGCACCGTAGAGGGGGCCCGTGCCGTCGAAGCTGACGTTGACCTGCGCGAAGGCGCGCAGCCGCGCGATTCGCTCGTCGGTCAGGCCGTGCGCGCTCGTGGTGACCACCGCCGTGATCCCGAGGCGCGCGGCTTCCTCCGCCACGCGCCCGAGCTCCGGGTGGAGCGTCGGCTCGCCCCCGCCGAGCGCTACGGCGAAGACACCGCCGCGGGCGAGGCTCCCGAGCGTGTCGAGGAGCGTGGCGACCGGCACGTCGGTCCCGTCGGGGGTCGCGTTCGTGTAGCAGCCGGCGCAGCCGGCGCCGCAGCGGCTCGTGACGGCGAGGTGGACCTCGAGCGGCCGCCGCCGGGCGGGGATCCGCGCGGGTGCAGCGAGCCCGAGCGCGGCGACGCCCTCGTGGTCGAGCGCCACGATCGCCGGGTGCGTCTCGAGCTTCACCCAGGCGCCCCAGCGCTCGTGGCGGACGATCACGAGCCTTGCCCTTCGTCGCTCGCGTCGGGTGCGTCGTCCGCAGCATCGCGTTTGCGTTCGCGCTCGGGCGGCGGCTCGTGCACGCGGACGTCCTCGCTCGCGAGCGCGGCGGCGACGGCGGCGAGCACGGCGCCGCTGACCGCCGCCGTGGCGAAGAGCGCGTCGATGACGCTGCCGAGGCTCGAGCAGTTCGCTCCGTGGCCCTCGCGGACGCGCTGCGGCGCGGGAGGAACGCGGCGCGGCGCCGGCGGAACGCGGGAGTCTCCGCGCGGCGCCGTCATAGCCCGAACCCGTCGAGGTAACGCGGATCGATCCGCTCGAGGAGGAGGAACGCAGCCGCGAGCACGGCGCTCGCCGCGACGAGCGCACGCCCCGCGCGCCGCGCGCGCGAGGAGCCGTCGCTCGCGACGCCCCACGCCCGGGCGAGGAGAACGATCGGAAGAAGAAGCGCGCCGAACGCGAGGAACGGAAGCGCGTTGCCGCGCTCGTAGCGCGAGGCGAGGAGCCCGCCGACGCCGCCGAGCCAGGCCACGAGCGCGAGCGCCCACGGAACGAAGCGCCGCGCTGCGCCGAGGCGGCTTCGCCCGCGCGCGATCGCGACGACCGCGAAGCCCGTGAACGCGCCGAGGACGACGATCGCCCCGGTGTGCATCCGCCCGCGCTTCGCCGCGACGGCGACGCGCTTGGACAGCGTGGGGTCGGCGACGGATGCGGCCACCTCGCGCGCGCGCGCGACGTCCCCGCGCGCGAGCGCGCGATCGACGAGGCGCGCCGCCGCTTGGTTGCGCAGCACCGGCGTGACGAGAGGCTCCGCGAGCGTCTCCGAGAACGCGCCTTCCGCGTCGTCCGGACGACCGAGCTCGGTGAGCCATGCTTCGCCGCAGACGAAGAACGCTTCGCCGCGCACCGCGCCGTGCGGGAACCCGCGCGCGGCTGCCGCGAGCGCATCGACCCGCGCGGGGTCCTTCGTCGCGCCCGGCGTTCGGCGCACCGCCTCGAGCGTGGCGAGCGGCGCGAAGTCGCCCTCGGCGTGGCTCCGGAGGAAGCCGATCCGCGTCTCCGCGCGCTGGGCCCACCGGTGCGAAGGGAGGATCGCGATCGAGCGCTCGTAGCCGGCGAGCGCGGCCGCGAAATGCATGGCCTCGTCGTCCTTGGCAGCCTGCTCGTAGGTGGCTTCGGCTTCCGCGCGGGGGTCCGCGTCCTCCGCTCGCGCCAATGCGGGATGCAGGAGCGACAGGAGGGGGAGGAGGAGGGCGACGAAGGGCGCGAGCGCGCGGAGGAATCTCTTCATCGCGCGAGTCGTTGTAGCCTAGGAGGTAGGTCGCCTGCTACGAGGCTTGGTCGTGCGTGAGCGGAATCTCGCCCGGTACGTTCGGTCGGTACTCACGCTCGGCGTGCTCGTCGCCACGAGCGCGCTCGGCGGGTGCAAGAGCTGCAAGAGCGACTCGCCGTACGTCCCGTACTCGATCGCCGACGAGGACGCGGGCGAAGCGGGCGCGCTCGCCGCGACCGACGCTGGACCCGCTCCTTCCCCCGGCGTCGAGAAGGCGCCCGACGGCGCGGCCCATTGGGTGCTCGCGGGCGTCACGCTCGATGCTCCGCCGGCGATGGCGTTCGACTGGGGCGTCGCACGCGACTTCGACGGCGACGGCAAGGTCGAGGCCGTCGTCATCGCGCACCGCACCGCGGAGATCGATCTGGGACAGGTGCTCGTCTTCCGCAAGGACACGGCCGGCACGATGCGGCCGACGGTGCTCGGCTCCGCGCCCGGGATCAGCGTCGCCGACACGCGGTGCACGCTCGTCCGGCGCTTGATCGCGACCGGCAAGCGAACGATCGGCGTGGAGCTCGGCACGGCGTGTCCCGTCTCGTCGTCGCGCGATCCGTCACGGTGGTTCGCGGTGTATCTGATGGGGCCGGCGCCGAAGCTCCACTTCTCGGCCGACGTGGTGGACCCGACCGGTGCGCCGAAGCTATCGCTCGATCTCGACGGGGCCGACCGCGACGGCGACGGCATCGACGACGTGAGCCTCACGCTCACGCTCGAGGGGGGCGCGGCGCCGTTCGAGCCGCTCCCGAAGACGACGGGGACGCTGCGCTGGTTCGATCGTCCGGCCGGGATGAGCCGGGATCCCGACGAGCCCGACGCCTCGCTCCGCGCCGCTGCGGCGGCGCTCGCCGCGCGGGCGGCGAAGGCGGCGACCGCGCCGCCGGTGGCGGGCCAGGTCCGCGCGATCCGCGCTCTGTTTGGTGCACTCTGCAACGAAGGCGGGGCTCCGCGCCTCCGCAACGTGCTCGGTGACGTGGGTCTGCGGTGCGGGTCGAGCCGGGGCCTCGAAGAGGCGGGCTTGGCCGAGGCGCGGGCGGCCGCCACGCTCGGCGACCCGCTCGTCGCGATCACGGCGCTGGAGCGCGCGCAGCTCGCGCCGGCGACTCGCACGGCCTCGCGGACGAACGACGCGCTCGCGTGGATCGACGCGGTCGCCCCCGTGGTCGCACCGGCGAGCGTCCGAACCGTCGCCGCCGTTCCGCTCGTCGAGCGCGGGCGCCAGCCGGCCTGGGGCGCGCTCGCCTTCGACGACGCGAACAAGCTCCTCGTCCGCACGACGGCGGGCGTGGTCCGCGTCGATCCCGACACGGGAGACGAGGCCGACGCGCGCGACGTCGCTCCGTGGCCGCTCGCGGTCGTCTCTCCCGACGGCGCGCAGCGCCTGGCCGAGGCGTACAACCCGTGCGACGGCATCGCGCTCCACGCCACGCTCGTGCCCACCGGCGATGGGGACATGGTCGACGCGCCGCTGCCGCTCGTGCCGGTGCTCGGGAGCCGCTGCACCGGGAAGGGCGAGCCCGCGACGGTGGTGCCGCTCGCGTGGGGCGCGTCGGGCCTCGAGGCCGTCATCGCCGGCGAGCCGGTGCTGCTGACGAGCGGCGGCAAAGCTTCGGCGTTGCGAGCGCTCCTGGGGCAGCCGGTGGTCCGCGGCTCGTCACGCTCTCCGGACGGGAAGTGGTGGGTCGTCTCGACGGGGCAGGGGATCTTGGTCCGCGGTACCAAATCGGTACGAGTGAAGAACAAGGACCTCGACGGTACCTACGGAGAGCAGCGCGACTGCGCGGTCTCGAACGACGGGACCAAGGTCGCGTGCGTGCGCGCGGGTCGGGCCTGGATCGCGCTGATGCCGTAGCGCGCCGAGCCTGGTGAAGTCAGTGCCGGGGCGCCGTCGTGCAGAGGACGTCGTCCGGATCGCGCGTGCTCTGGAGGCACTGCACCCGCGCGTCGTTGCACCGGATGACCAGCACGCCGTGGTCGTGCATCGTGGAGAGCGGCGCCGATACGGCCTGCGCGGCGCGGGTCGGGATCTGGTCGTCGCAGCCGCTCGCCATCAGCAGGTTGATCTGCCGGCCGCCGCCGACGAGCTCCACCTTGTCGAGCTTGGCCTTCTGCGCGGCGGCGCCCTTGTCGAAGCCGCGGTTCACCGTTTCGAGCTGCGGGACGAGCCCCTTCACCCACGCGTCGTCCAGGATGGGATCGTCGGGGTGCGGCTGCACCATCGCCTGCATGTAGCCGATGGCCTTGAGCTGGGCCTCCTCCGGATCGCCCGTCCCCACCGTGTTGCGCGGCTTCGGGATGGGCCGCGGGGGCATCTCGATCTTGGGCTTGGCCGCGGTCGCCGAAGCGCTCGCGGTGGCCGCCGTCGTCGCGGCCGCTTCGACCGCGGTCGGGGTGGGCTTGTCCTCGCACCCGGTCGCGAGCGCCGCCAGCGCGGTCGCTGCAAAGGGCGCGAAGGCGAAGCCGAAGACCAGAGCTTGGGGCGTGCGGCGCATCGGAGCCCTCTGATACCATGAAGCGATGCGGTGGTATCCGGCCCTGGCGGGGCTCCTCGTGCTGGCGACGGCGCCGGCGATGGCCGCCGAGCCGGAGATCACGGTCGACCTGCGTTGCCCCGCGCACACGCCGCCGGGGCGGGTCCGCTGCGACGTGGATGCGACCCCGCCGCCCGGCACGACCCTGACCTGGGCCGACGTCGTGGTCCTGCCGGGCTCCATCCCGCCCCTCCGCGGGCGCCTCGCCCCGGCCGACGGGGACGTGCGCCCCGAGCGCGCGACGTTCGCGTTCGCAGTCCTGGCGAAGGATCGGGGCCCGGCGACGGTGAAGGTCGCCGTCCGCGCGGTGGTCTGCCACGAAGGAGCGTGCCGTACTTCGACCGTCGCGAAAGAAGCGCCCGTCGTCGTGGAGTGACGGGCCCACCACGGATTTGGCCCACCCGCGCACCCTCGGTTAGTCCCTGAGGGATGCAGCTCCCGAGCCGCCTCGCCCGCACCACCCTCGGCGACGTCCTGGGCACCGCTCACCGCGCGCGGGCAACCGGCGTGGTGGAGCTCCGCGAATCGTCGGGCCGCTGCCATCGCGTGTACTTTGCAAACGGCAAGGTGACGCAGGTCGAGCTCGACGGCGCGTCGACGCCGCTGCTCTCCATCCTCCGCGAGCAAGGCCACGTCGACGCGGAGACGCCGCGCCGGACGCTGCTCCGCGCGATGACGTCGCGTCGGCTCGTCGGGGAAGTGCTGGTGAGCGACTTCCACGTCGCGCGCTCGGTCGTCGACGCCGCCCTGCGCCGGCAGATCCTGGAGCGGCTCGCGCGACTCGAGGCGCTCCCGGATGCGCAGCTCTCGTTCCGCGTGGCGGTTCGTCCGCCGCCGTCGGCGACGAGCGGGCTCGAGGGCACCGAGTTCCTCCGCGGTCGGCGCCGCCACCGCGACCGCGTGAGCGCGAAGACGCCGGCGCCGGCGCCGGTGGCGCAAGCCTTCCGCCTGCTCGGAGTGGGCCCTGCGGCGACGCGCGACGAGATCCGAGCGGCGTACCGAGCGCTCGCCAAGACGCTTCATCCGGATCTCCACCCGAACGCGACGGAAGCGGAGAGGTCGCGCTTGGGGCACCGTCTGGCGGAAGTGACGGCAGCGTACCGTTCGCTCACGGGTTGAGTGCTTGGGGCCTTCCGACGGCCATCGTCGTCGCTCGAGGAGGACAAGGACAAGGACAAGGGCAAGGGCAAGGGACGTGTCCCGACCCGGAGGCGTTTAGTGCGTGATCGACAGCTGCGCGAGCTGCAGCTTTCCCTCACCCGCGAAGCGCGAATCCGGAAATCGTCGGATCAACGCGCGCCACGTGTTCTTGGCTTCGTTCCACGCCTGGATGTCCATCTGACAGAACGCGAGCATGTAGAGCGCGTCGTCCTGCACCTCTTTGTCCGGTGAGCTCTCGGAGAGCGCCGTGAGGATCGGGATCGCGTCGCGCGGGCGCGCGAGGTGGCGATACGCCTCCGCCAGACCGAGCCGCACGTTCGGCGCGATGGTCGACGTGTCCTTGTACCGGAGCGACTCCTCGAACGCAGTGGCCGCTTCCTGCCAGCGTTGGACGTGCGCCTTCTCGAGGCCCTGCAGGTAGCGCTCCGCCGCCAGCTCGTTCCGCGCACGCTCGACGGCGTCGGCGAACGCCGCTTGCTCCGCCTTGGTGAGCGGCTCGTTCTTGATCGACTCGTACTGCTCGACGAGCTCGACCTTCTTGCCCTGGCGCACCAGATCGTAGAACGCGGCGGCCTTCTGCTCGGCCCGGGCGCGATCCTCTTCGCGCTTCTCGGCCTCGCGCGCCTCTTTGCGGAGACGCTCGTTGTCCGCCGCCTTCTGCTCGGTCTCGCCCTTGATCGCGTCCACGCGGGCGTCCCAGGCGAACTTCAGGGCCGTGAAGACCACGAGCACGAAGACGATGTACGCGGTCGCGCTGTTCCAGGAGATCCGGCGCTCGTACCCCTGCTGCCGCTTCGCGATCGACTTCACGTCGGCCGAAAGCGCATTCGTCAGGTTGTTCGTCTTGATGACGAGCCCGCGCGATTCGATGATTTCGCGTTTGATGTCGCGGAGCTCGTCGTCGACTTCCCGCACGGCCTACCTCCCGGGCCCCCTTTAGCCCACTCTTCCGCCTGAAACCAGGCAGAGCTTGCTCGCCTGCGGGGCGCCGTGGTAGCTCACCGGCCGCCATGGCATCGACTACCGACATCCGCAAAGGCCTCCGAATCCAGATGGACGGCGTGCCGTTCTACGTCGTCGAGCACCAGTTCGTGAAGCCGGGGAAGGGTCAAGCCTTCACTCGCTGCAAGGTGCGCAACTTGGTCACGGGCAACGTGATCGAGCGGACCTGGAAGAGCGGCGAATCCGTGGAGCTCGCGGACGTCGAGGATCGCAAGATGTCCTACTCCTGGGAGGAGTCCGACACCTTCGTCTTCATGGACCCGAACACGGGCGACCAGATCCACGTCGAGAAGCCGAAGGTCGGCGACGACGCGCGCTGGCTCTCCGAGGGGATGGAAGTCCAGGTCACCCTCTTCAACGGCAACCCGATCGGGATCGACATCCCGCAGACGGTGGTCCTCCAGATCGTGGCGAGCGAACCGGGCGTGAAGGGCGACACCGCGAGCGGTGCGACCAAGCCTGCGACGCTGAGCACCGGCGCCACCGTGAACGTGCCGCTCTTCATCAAGGAGGGCGAGTGGGTGAAGGTGGACACGGAGACCGGCAGCTACCTCGAGCGCGTGAACAAGTAAGTCGCGGCGCCCGGGCGTGGCCCGTGCGATACTCGCGCCAATGGCACGGAAGCTCGCCGCGCTCGTGACAAAATCCATCGTCGGCGTGGGGATCGCGGTCGTCGTCGCGTGCAGCGGCAAGACGGACTCGACCCCCGTCACGTCGACGCCGCTGCCGTGCCGGGTCGACGCCGTCCTCGCCCAGAACTGTCGGACCTGTCACACGGATCCGCCCAAGTTCGCGGCGCCGATGCCGCTCCTGACGTGGGAGCAGGTGCACGCGGGGTCGAAGAGCGATCCGAACGTCCCCGTCTTCACGAAGATCGGGCAGCGCATCCACGACGACGCGAAGCCGATGCCGCAGGCGCCGAACCCGCGCCTCTCGGCGGTCGACACCAGCACGATCGACGACTGGATCGCGCAGGGCGCGCCCGCTCGCGCCGACGGCGACAGCTGTACGACGCCGAGCGACGGCGGGACCGACAGTGGCGACCCCAACGCGTGCACGCCGGACACGAGCCTCACGCCGAAGGCCGCGTGGACGATGCCGCAGAACGCGACCGACGAGTACGTCTGCTACGGCTTCGACTACACGCCGAGCGCGAAGCGGCAGGTCATCCGGATGACCCCGCGGGTGCAGAACGACAAAATCGTGCACCACATGCTCCTCTTCCAGTCGGACAGCGCGACCAGCTTCGACGGCACGCCGAAGCCGTGCAGCGCGTTCGGCCAGCTCACGTGGAAGCTGATGTACGGCTGGGCGCCGGGTGGCGGCGCGCTCACGCTCCCGCCCGAGGCGGGGTTCCCGGCCGAAGGCACGACCCACTACATCGTGCAGGTCCACTACAACAACGTGAATCACCTCACGGGTCAGACCGACACGAGCGGCTTCGATCTCTGTACGACGGACAAGCTCCGCCCGAACGACGCGGACGTGTTCGCGTTCGGAGCGTTCAGCTTCAGCATCCCCGTGAACGCGACGAAGACGTTGACGTGCAATCACACCGTCACGGGCCTGCTGGACGGTGCGCACGTGATCTCTGCGCTGCCGCACATGCACAAAATCGGGAAGTCGATCTCGACGACCATCCCGGCCTCGCAGACGGATCTCGGCACGGTGAAGAACTTCAGCTTCGACGCGCAATCGTGGTTGCCCGTCGAGCACGTCCTCAAGGCGGGTGAGGTCGTGGAGACGAAGTGCACCTGGGTCAACGACACGGGCGCTCCGGTGAAGTTCGGCGAGAACACGGCCGACGAGATGTGCTTCTCGTTCACCATGTACTACCCGAAGAAGAACCTCGTCAGCTGGGCGCAGCCCGCCACGGCTTCGAGCTGCAATTGAGCACCGACAGGGGCGTTTGAGCGAGCTCTACGGAAATACCCAGGGCCTCTCTCCGTCGGCGACGAAGGCGCTCTTGCGCCTCTACCACCGCAAGGTGCCCGCCAACGAGCTCGCGAACGCAGAGCTCGTGCGCGCGCTCACCGCCGTCTCGCTCGAGACCGGGCGTCAGGTCGGCGTGCTCGCGCACCGCTCGGGGCAGGTCGACTACGTGATCGTGGGCGACGCGGGGAAGCTGATGCTCCCCGACATCGGGCGCCTCCGCGCGGCCGAGGGCCGCTTCCGCGCGCTCCGGCTCGTGCACACCCACGTGCGCGGCGAGCCGCTGGCCGAGGACGATCTCGTCGACCTCGTGCGCCTCCGCCTCGATCTCGTCGTCGCGCTGCAGATCGCGCACACCGGCGAGGTGCGGAACGTGATGTACGCCTACAACGTCCCGCAGACGCCGCCCTACGAGGTCGTGGGTCCACTGCCGCTCGCGCGCGTCGAGCTGGACGCGGCCGCGCTCGTCCGCGATCTCGAGGCCGAGTTCGCGCGGCGCACCCGCGCGCGCGAGGTCAAGGCGAAGGACGGGCGCGCGATCCTCCTCCACGTCGCGGAGCGCGACCGGGGCGCGGCGGCGGCGGCCGACGAGAGCATGCGCGAGCTCCGCGAGCTCGCGCGGACGGCAGGCGTCGACGTGGCCGACTCGATCGTCCAGCTGCGGGACGTCATCGACAAGCGGTGGGTGATGGGACGCGGGAAGCTCAACGAGATCATCCTGCGCGCGGCCGAGCTCGACGCGGAGACGCTCATCTTCGATCGCAACCTCGCGCCGGCGCAGGCGGCGGCGATCGCGAAGAGCTCGGACCTCAAGGTCATCGATCGGTCGCAGCTCATCCTCGACATCTTCGCGCAGCGCGCGGAGAGCGCCGACGGCAAGCTCCAGGTCGAGCTCGCGCAGCTCAAGTACAACATGCCGCGCCTGCAGCAGAAGGACGACTCGCTGTCGCGCCTGACCGGCGGCATCGGTGGGCGCGGTCCCGGCGAGACCAAGCTCGAGATCGGGCGTCGCCGTGCGCGCGAGCGCGTGTCGCACCTCGAGGCGCAGCTCCGCAAGCTCGCGAAGCAGCGCCACGAGCGGCGCCGCAAGCGCACGCGCGACGCGATCCCGACGGTCGCGATCGTCGGGTACACGAACGCCGGCAAGAGCACGCTCCTCAACACGCTCACGAAGAGCCGGGTTCTCGCCGAGGACAAGCTCTTCGCCACGCTCGACACGCGGTCGCGCACGCTGCGCGTCGGGTGGGCGGGCTACGGCGATCGCGAGGTCGTGGTGACCGACACGGTCGGGTTCATCCGCGACCTGCCGAAGGATCTCTTCGCCGCGTTCCGCGCGACGTTCGAGGAGGCGCAGGACGCCGATCTCCTGCTCGTCGTCGTCGACGCGAGTGACCCCCAACGCGAGGAGCACTTCGCGACGACGCGGGAGCTCCTCGCGGAGCTCGGGCTCGACGAGCTGCCGCGCATCCTCGTCTACAACAAGGTCGATCTGGTCGATGCGACGGCGCAGCGCGCGCTCCTCCGGCGCGATCCCGATGCGATCCTCGTGTCGGCCACGGCGCGCGACACGACGCGCGACCTCGTCGCGAAGATCGCCGAGGTGCTCGCCGAGCGGTGGGAGCTCGCCGCGCGCCCGCCGCCGAGCGCGACCGCGCTCCCGGACGATCCGGAGGACGCATCGACCTCCGAGCAGCGGCCCATCGTCCACGCGGACACGCTCGAGTCGATGCTGGATCTCCGCGGAAGTCGCGGAAAACGGGCGTGAGCGCGAAACACTTCTTCACGCAACCGCGCGGGGGCCGTGCGCATCTTTTGCGGGCATGGGAACCACTCGAGCCGAGGGCTATGCCGCGCCGGATGCGCGGGCGCGAGGTGCGCGGTCGCGCCGGCCCTCCGAGGTGAACGCACGCATGATTGGCCGCATGATCCTGTTTCTGGTCGTCGTCCTCGGACTGACGTTCGCGATCCACTACTTCCTGTGGATCCGTCTGGTCCGCGATCCGGCGCTCCCGCAGCCGTGGGCGCGGATCCTCACGATCGCGATCTTCGGTCTCGGGGCGCTTCTCCCCATCTCGATGGTCGTGATTCGGACGGCGCCGCGGAGCGTCGCGACGCCGTTCGCGTGGGTCGCGTACGTCTGGATGGGCGTGATGTTCCTGACGTTCTTCACGCTCGTTCCGCTCGAGGTCGCTCGCTTCGCGGGCCATCGCGTCGTCGGGGTGGACCCCGAGCGCAGGTTGGCGCTCGCGCGGATCCTCGCCGGGCTCGGTGGGGCGGCCGGGTTGGTCCTCGGAGCGGGCGGGATGGTGTCGGCGCTGCGCAAGGTCGCGGTCGAGCCGGTGAAGGTGTTCCTGAGCAAGCTCCCGACCGGGAAGAGCTACAAAATCGTCCAGATCTCGGACGTCCACGTCGGCCCGACGATCGGCAAGGAGTTCCTCGAGTCGGTCGTCGCGACGATCAACGCGGAGGACGCGGACGTCGTCGCCATCACGGGTGACTTGGTCGATGGCTCGGTCGCGCAGCTCGGCTCGCTCGTCGAGCCGCTCCGCGACATCAAGGCGAAGCACGGCGTGTTCTTCGTGACCGGCAACCACGAGTACTACTCCGGTGCGGACGAGTGGATTGCGTACCTGAAGACGCTCGGGGTCCGCGTGCTCCGCAACGAGCGCGTGCCGATCGATGGCGAGGAAGGGTTCGACCTCGCCGGCGTCGACGACACGAGCTCGAAGAGCTGGCCGGGTCACGGCCAGGACGTGGCGAAGGCGATCGCCGGTCGCGATCCCGCGCGCGCGGTCGTGCTGCTCGCGCATCAGCCGAAGGCGATCGGGGACGCGGTGAAGCACGAGGTCGATCTCCAGCTCTCCGGCCACACGCACGGCGGCCAGATCTGGCCGTGGGGTTACGCGGTGCGGCTCGATCAGCGGCACGTGGCGGGGCTCGCGCGCGAGGGCGAGACGCAGATCTACGTGAGCCGCGGGACGGGCTACTGGGGCCCGCCGATTCGCGTCGGCGCGCCGGCCGAGATCACCCGCATCGAAATCGTCGGCGCTGGCTGAAATCGCGAGTGGGAGCGTGCCCCCGGGCGCTGGGGGCGCGGCCCCTCCGCGCGGCGCGATCGCGCAGCGTGAGCCCGCGAAATCCGGCTCTCGACCACGCGGTCTGGGTCGTGCATGCTCCGAGGTGGAGGTCCCGATGCGCAACCATTCCACGCTCGCCGTGTTCGTAGTCGGGGGGGTCTTGGTCCTTGCTTGCAGCAGCGGAGGCACCGATTCGTCGGGGACGACGCCCGGTCCGGGTGACGGGACGGTCGAGCAGGCGTGCGTCGACAAAATCAACGCGCTCCGCGCGACGCAGAACCTTCCCCCGCTCGCGCGGTGGACGGACCAGGAACAGTGCAGCGACGGCGAGGCGAAGAGCGACTCCGAGAGCGGCAAGGCGCACGGCGCGTTCGGCGCTTGCACCGAGATGGCTCAGAACGAGTGCCCGGGTTGGCCGGGTCCGGCGTCGGACATGATCGGGAAGTGCCTCGACATGATGTGGGCGGAGGGGCCGGGGGCCGATTTCTCGACTCACGGGCACTACATCAACATGACGAGCACGAAGTACACGAAGGTGGCGTGCGGCTTCTACACGACGTCCAAGGGCTCGATCTGGAGCGTGCAGAACTTCCGCTGAGCGCCTCTGGGCGCCGCTCCCTTCGGCTCGCGCTGTGCTATCGCATGGGCCCATGAGAACCATTCGCGCGCCGCGTGGCCCCGAGCTCCGTTGCAAGGGTTGGGTCCAGGAAGCCGTCTATCGGATGCTCCACAACAACCTCGATCCCGAGGTCGCGGAGCGCCCCGAGGATCTCGTGGTCTACGGCGGCACCGGCAAGGCAGCGCGCTCGTGGGAAGCCTTCGACGTCATCGCGAAGGAGCTCGAGTCGCTCGGCGCGGACGAGACGTTGCTCGTCCAGTCCGGCAAGGCGGTCGGGCGGTTCCGCACGCACGAGGACGCGCCGCGCGTGCTCATCGCGAACTCGAACCTGGTCCCCAAGTGGGCCACGTGGGACGAGTTCCGGCGGCTCGAAGGGCTCGGCCTGACGATGTACGGCCAGATGACGGCCGGTTCGTGGATCTACATCGGCACGCAGGGGATCCTGCAGGGCACGTACGAGACGTTCGTGGCGGCGCGGAAGGCGTACGCGAAGCGGACCGCGAAGCAGGGGCCGTTCTGGGTGCTGACGGCGGGGCTGGGTGGGATGGGCGGTGCGCAGCCGCTCGCCGCGACGATGGCAGGGATGTCGTGCCTCGCGATCGAGGTGGATCCGTCGCGGATCCAGAAGCGGCTCGACACGAAGTACGTCGACGTTCGGATCGACGATCTCGACGAAGCGCTGGAGCGAATCGAGCGCGCGAAGAAGGAGAACGCGCCGATCAGCATCGGGCTGTGCGCGAACGCGGGCGAGATCTACCCGGAGCTCCTGAAGCGCGGCGTGATCCCGGACCTCGTGACGGAGCAGACGAGCGCGCACGATCCGCTGAACGGGTACATCCCGATCGGGCTGTCGTTGGCCGAGGCGGAGGAGCTCCGCAAGGAGGACCCCGACGGGTACGTCGAGCGCGCGAAGGGCGGGATGTACGAAGAGGTCGACGCGATGATCGGCTTCCAGAAGAAGGGCGCCGAGGTCTTCGACTACGGCAACAACATCCGCGCGGGCGCGGTCGACGCGGGGCTGAAGAACGCGTTCGACGTGAAGGGGTTCGTGCCGCTCTACCTGCGGCCGCTCTTCTGCGAAGGGAAGGGGCCGTTCCGTTGGGTGGCGCTCTCGGGTGATCCGGCGGACATCGCGGAGACGGACAAGACGGTCCTGGAGGTCGTGTCCCACGACGCCGATCTGAAGCGCTGGATCGAGCTCGCGGCCGAGCGCGTGAAGTTCCAGGGGCTCCCGGCGCGCATCTGCTGGCTGGGCTACGGCGATCGCGCGAAGGTCGGGCTCGCGTTCAACGAGCTCGTTCGTACCAAAAAGGTAAAGGCGCCGATCGTGATCGGGCGCGATCACCTCGACTGTGGCTCGGTGGCGTCGCCGAACCGCGAGACCGAGGCGATGAGGGACGGCTCCGACGCGATCGCGGACTGGGCCATCCTGAACGCGCTGGTGAACACGGCGGCGGGGGCGAGCTGGGTGAGCTTCCATCACGGGGGCGGCGTGGGCATCGGCAGCTCGCTCCACGCGGGCATGGTCGTCGTGGCGGATGGGACGGACGCGGCGGCGCGGCGGCTCGAGCGCGTGCTCACGAGCGATCCGGGGATGGGCGTGATCCGGCACGCGGATGCGGGGTACGAGGAAGCCATCGCGTGCGCGAAGGAGCGCGGGGTCCACGTGCCGCACGCGCGCTGACGCGCTGGCCCGGGCTCTGCTAACGTCACGCGCCATGCCGCATCGAGAACGCTACCTGTTCGTCTGCACGAACCGCCGCGAGGACGGTCATCCGAAGGGATCGTGCGCGGCGAAGGGCTCCGAGGAGCTTGTGAAGGAGCTCAAGGCTGCGCTGATCCGGCACAAGGCGCAGATGACGGTGCGGGCGTGCTCGGCGAGCTGCCTGGATCTCTGCGAGATCGGGGCGGCGATCGTGCAGGAGCCCGACCACGTGGCGTACGGCAACGTGACGGTGACGGACGTGGAAGACATCGCGGCGGCGGCGGCGAAGGGGGCGGTCGTGGAGCGCCTGGTCGTGCACCGCCGCGCGGTGCCGAGCGGGGAGTGACATGGCGGGGTTTCGCTTTCACGAGACGCTGCGCGGTGGGTTCTACTTCCTCGCGGAACCGACCGACGAGCGGGCGATCGACGTCGATCTCGACATTCGCCTCGATGGAGTGCGCCGCTTCGCGCGCGAGCGCACGGGGACGATCGTGGGGCGCCTGGAGATCGAGGACTTCGTGTCGACCGACGTGACGGGGCGGATCGGGCTCGCGGTCGTGAACCAACGTCGGCTCCCCTACGAGCTGGATTTCGAGCGCGAGGGCACGCGGTACCGTCTGGCGGGCGAGAAGTACATCGGCCTGCTGGATGCGGGCGAGAACGTCACGTACCTGCCGATGAGCCTCTACGAGGTGGTCGGTGGGAAGGCGGCGAGCGAGCTCGGGCGAGCGAACCTACGCTTCGATCTCCGCGGTGACCTCCGCAAGACGCTCCGCTCGCTGCGTCCCTTCTGGTCCGCCTCCCCGAAGTGAGCGACCGGCGCGCGCCACCCCCCGCCATGGCGCGCCACTCGGCCCCCCCACCGCGGGTCCCGCGCCACCTTTGCCGGCAAAGCAATTTCGAGGGGTAGGCGGGGGGGCGACCCCCTGGATCCGTTCTTGCTGAAGGGTCCTTCATGGATCGCATTGCCTTCAACGTGCGCCGCGCTGGCGTCTGCTACGCGGCGCGCGCCGCCAAGATTCTTCGCCGTTGGAACTTCACGAGCACTCGCGTCGACGTCTTCGTGATTCACGCGCGGGTCGCCGCCATGCACGGCGTCGTGTTCCAATCCGACATCCGCGCGCGCCTCGGGATCGCGGCGTGCACGATGACCATCATCATGCAACGCCTCGAGCGGCGCGGCTTCATCGAGCGGCGACCCGCCGAGCACGACCGCCGCTTGATCGTCGTCACCGTCACGCCGCTCGGGCGGGCCACCTTCGGCGAGCTCCTCGGGCACGTCGGCCCCAGCCTCTTCACCCCCCTCGTCGACGCTCAGCTCATGATCTCCGGCGACTTCGGGACCCCCGTCCCCGTCAAACGCGCTCGCGTCCTCGCCAGCATCGACCTCGTGCGCTCCCTGTTTTCGGACTGGTCCCGCGCTCCCTACCCACCCTGATCGGAAAACTTGTCAGTGCCATTGACACGATGTCATCCCGATGACATCGTGACCAAACCATGGACACTACGTCACTGGAAGAGGGGGTCACCGTGCTCGTCGTCGACGACGAGCGCGGCAACGTCGAATCGCTCGAGAAGATCTTCGCGCGCGAAGGCATGCGCGTGCTCACCGCGTTCGACGCCAAGCAGGCGCTCGAGGTGGTGCGCACGCACCGCGTCCACGTCATCGTCACCGACTTGATGATGCCGGGCACGACGGGCCTCGAGCTCCTCCGCGCCGTGAAGCAGCTCGCCCCCGACGTCGAGGTCGTCCTCATGACCGCCTACGGCACCGTCGAGACGGCGGTGTCCGCCATGCGCGAAGGCGCTTACGACTTCGTCGAGAAGCCGCTCAAGCGCATGTCGATCGTGAAGAGCGTCCGCAAGGCCGCCGAGCGTCAGCGTCTCGTCGCCGAGAACAAGAGCCTCAAGGACGAACTGAGAGCCCTCACCACCCGCGAGATCGTCGGCAGCTCTCCCGCCTGGCGTCGCGTCATCGACGTCGCGACCCAGGCGGCGCCCAGCATGGCCACCGTGCTCGTCCTCGGCGAGAGCGGCACCGGCAAGGAGCTCCTCGCTCGCTACATCCACGAGCGCAGCTCCCGCGCGAAGGGCCCCTTCGTCGCCGTCAACTGCGCCGCCATCCCGGAGACCATCCTCGAGAGCGAGCTCTTCGGGCACGAGCGCGGCGCCTTCACCGGCGCCGTCGGCAAGAAGGAAGGCCGCTTCGCGCGCGCCTCCAGCGGCACGCTCTTCCTCGACGAGATCGGCGAGCTCTCCCTCGCGGTCCAGGTGAAGCTCCTCCGCGTCCTGCAGGAGGGCGAGTACGAGCCCGTCGGCGGCAACACCACCAAGGCCGACGTACGCGTCGTCGCCGCGACCAACCGCGACCTCCTCGCCGAGGTGCACGCCGGTCGCTTCCGCGAAGATCTCTACTATCGCCTGAACGTCATTCAGGTCACCGCGCCCCCGCTGCGCTCGCGGCGCGAGGACATTCCCCTTCTGGTCGACCACTTCCTCGGCATCTACGCCAAGAAGAACGGCAAGGCGCGCATGACGCCGACCCGCGGCGCGATGGAGCGCTTCCTCGACTACGCCTGGCCCGGCAACGTGCGCGAGCTCGAGAACGTCATCGAGCGCGCGGTCGTTCTCTCGCGCGGCGAAACGCTCGCGGAGCAGGATCTCCCCGACGCGATCGCCAAGGCCGCTCCCGGCGCCGGCGGCTCGCTCACGTTCGAGATCGGCACGACCCTCGACGACATCGAGCTCCGCGTCATCAAGGAGACCCTCCGCCACACCAAGGGCGACAAGGGACTCGCCGCTCAGCTCCTCGGGATCTCCCAGCGCACCATCTACCGCAAGCTGGACGGGGTAGGGGCGGAGGGCGCCGAGGCTCCACGTCCCGAAGGCGCCGCCTGACGCGCAGGCTCACGGCGCGAAGATCCGCCGCGCCCCCTCCGCCACGAAGTCGATGAACGCCCGCACCTGCGGCGCGAGCATCTCCTTCTCCGGGTAGACGATCGCCATCCGCGCGTCGTCGCCGAGCGCCCCCTCCAGCACCCGAACCAGCGCGCCCTCGGCCACGAGATCTTTCACGAGCGCGTTCGGAAGCATCGCGATGCCGAGCCCACGCAGCGCCGCTTGGCGCAGGAGCTCCATCGAGTTCGACGTGAACGTCGGCTGCATCCGCACGCTCCGCCCACTCAGTCGCCAGTGCGACTCGGGCGCCACGCCACCGACGAACCCTGCCAGGCACCGGTGCCGCGCGAGCTCCCGCGCGTTGCGCGGGAGCCCGTGCTTCGCGATGTACGCCGGCGCCGCCACCGCCCAGCGTTCCGTGCGCACCAGCACCCGCGCCATCAGCCCCGGCGGCAGCCGCGCCCCCGCGCGGAGCGCGACGTCGTAGCCATCCCGCACGAGATCGACGTGCTCCGTCGTCAGGTACACCTGGAGCGTCACCGCCGGGTTCGCCGCCGCGAACGCGCAGAACAAATCGAGGAAGTCCTCGCGCACCGTCGGCGGCGCGGTGACGCGCACCACGCCGCGCAGCTCGCGCGCGCCGCGCCCGACCACCGCCTCCGCGCGCCGGGTGGCGTCGAGCACCACCCGCGCCTCGTGCAAGAAGGCCTCGCCCTCGTCCGTGAGCGCCATCCGCCGCGTCGTCCGTCGCAGCAGGCGCGCGCCGAGCCGCTCCTCGAGCCGCGCGAGCCTGCGCCCGAGCGTCGCCCGGGGCACGCCGAGCGTGCGCGCCGCGCGCGTGAGCGAGCGCGCCTCCACCGTCTGCACGAAGGCCAGGATCTCGGCGGTCTCGAGCGGTTCCTTCATTAGGATCGATTCGTAGCATATCTAGCGCATCGGCCAATCCTTGTGCCGAATCGTCCCGCGCCGCATCTTGCCCGCCATGGCGCTCCGAGTCCGTCGGGCGCTTCGGAGGTTTCCCATGAAGGCGAAGACGATTGGTTACTGGGCTCTCACGGCGCTCGCGGCGCTCGCGTTCCTCTCCGGCGGCGTGTTCGATCTCATGGGCTCGCCCCAGGTCCAAGAGGGCATGACCCACCTCGGCTACCCCGCCTACTTCGCGACCATCCTCGGCGCCTGGAAGGTCGCCGGGGCCGTGGCGATTCTCTCCCCGAAGTTTCCCCGCCTGAAGGAGTGGGCCTACGCCGGCATGTTCTTCGATCTCACGGGCGCTGCCGCGTCCCACGCTTTCTCCCATGATCCGGCGGGAAAGATCCTCACGCCGCTCGTCCTCGCCGCGATCGTGATGGGCTCGTGGGCCCTCCGCCCCGCCGCCCGGAAGACCGAGCCCGAGGCCGCCCCGACCGGCCGCCTCGCGCCCGCCACCTGAGGCGCCGCCCGATCGATCCGTTTGCCACTTTGTCCTGAACCGAGGCGCAGTCCGTCCCCTCGCGCCAACCTGTCCTCTCCACCCTGGGAACGCAGGTCTAAGCCCTCGAAAAGACGGCCCTTCCTTCTTGGCACGAGGTTCGCTACAGGGGTGCTCGAACCGGAGCACCCCGCATGGCAATCGACCAATGGCTGCGCCACAACTTCTGGCTTCCGACGCTCGGCCTGACCGCCATCGCGTCGCTCTTCGGGGCCAAGACCGTGGCCAACATCGCCGCCGCGAACCTCGCGCCGGACGAGAAAGCGCTCGGACAGGCGCCGATGGTCGTGAAGCCGATCGGCTCCGCCACGGTCGCCTCGACCTCGCAGCACGCCACCTCCGCCGACGCCATCCTCGGCCGCAACCCGTTCGACTCGACGACGGGGCCGCTCAACGGCCGCCCGCCCGAGGACGTCGCGCTCGCGCCGCCCCCCGATCTCTCGGACCCCTTCGCCGCGCCCCCGTGCGACGGCGTGAAGGTGCTGATCATCACCGCGTCCAGCGATCCGGACTGGTCCTTCGCCGCGCTCTCGCCCCCCGGCGAGAATCAGAAGAGCGTGCTCCGCCGCCGCGGCGGTGACTTCAACGGGAAGCAGGTCAAGTTTATCGGCTGGGACCGCGTCTGGTTCACCAGCAACGGCCAGCTCTGTCAGGCCGAGATGTTCCGTCCGGCAGGCGCGCCGCAGGTCGCCGCTGCACCGCCGCCGCCGCCGCCCGCCGCTGCGGCAGGTGGCGCGGGCGCCGTCCCGCCCGACATCGCGAAGGGCATCGTCCGCGTGAGCGCGACCGAGTTCAACGTCGACCGCGGCGTCGTCGACAAGATCCTCGAGAACCAGGCCGAGCTGATGCGCCAAGCGCGCATCGTCCCCGAGCAGGAGAACGGCAAGGTCGTCGGCATTCGTCTCTTCGGCGTCCGCCCCGACACGCTCCTCGGCACGCTCGGCATGGAGAACGGCGATCGCCTCCAGACGATCAACGGCTTCGACATGACGAGCCCCGAGAAGGCTCTCGAGGCCTACGCGCGCTTGCGCACGGCCGATCACCTCACCATCCAAGTCAACCGTCGGGGTCAGAACATGAACCTCGACTACAACATCAAGTGACGGAGTCTGCGATGGACGTCCCGCTCGCTCAGCTCCTCCGCCGCGGTCTGCGCCTCGCGCTGCTCTACAGCGCCGCAGCCCTGATCTTCATCGGCGCCCTCGGCGGCGCCATCACGCTCGCCCTCGGCGGGGCCAACGGCGCGAAGCCTGCGCCTCTGGCACCCGAGAAGCCGGTCGACGTGAAGCCCACCACCACGAGCAACACCCCGAGCGGCGCGCCGATCGCGCGACCGAGCACGGGGAAAACCGAGATCTGACGGACTGGAAGCGCGAGGAGCCACGTGAGCACGATGCATCGGTTTTGGAATCGGCGGGCTTCGCTCGCCACTCTCGCCTCGGCCCTCGTCTGCGCCGCGTTCGCGCACGACGCCGCGGCCCAAGGCGGCGGCGCGATGCGACCCGCAGTGCCGCTCGCCGGCGTCGGCGGCGGCGGTGTCACCACCACGCCGACCGGCACGGCCGGCGCCGGCAACGTCACCTCCGCTCCGCCCGCGAACCGCGCCGGCGGCGGCACGGGCACTGGCGGCACCGGCGGTGCGACGGGCGCCCCGCCCGGCGGCGCTGCCGGCGGCACCGGCGCGACCGCGGGCGGCAAGGCCCCGTCGGACACCACGTCGCTCCCGCAGTTCGAGGCGGGCGTCGAGTTCGAGCCCCGCAGCCCGAACTACAAAGTGAGCTTCTCGCTCGAGGACGCCGATCTCAACGAGCTCGTCCGCGTCATCGGCAACCTCACCGGCAAGCGCTTCATCTTCGGTGGCAAGGTCCGCAACATCAAGGCGAGCATCTACGCGCCGCAGAAGGTGACCGTCGCCGAGGCGTACCAAGCCTTCCTCTCGATCCTCGAGACCAACGGGCTCACCGTCGTCCCGCACGGGCACTTCCTGAAGATCGTCGAGACCGGCGGCATCGCGTCGCAGGACACGCCCACCTACGGCAGCGGGCAAGTCGCCCCGAGCGAAGACCGCTTCGTCACCCGCATGCTGCGCCTCCAGCACGCCTCGGCGGACGAGGTCGCGAACATCCTCGGGCACTTCAAGTCCAAGGACGGCGACATCACCGTGCACCCGGGCGGCAACCTCCTCATCATCACCGACACCGGTTCGAACCTGCGCCGCATGATGCAGATCATCGACGAGGTCGACGTCGGGTCGTCGGGCGATCAGATGTGGATCGAAGGGCTCCACTACGCGGCCGCGTCCGACGTCGCCGCACGCATCAACGAGATCTTCGATCTCAAGGGCGGCGGCGGCGCCAAGCCGGGCGACAAGGCCGGCGGTGGTGGCGGCGTCTCGCTCGGCGACGCGCACGTGACCAAGGTCATGGCCGAGGACCGCTCGAACTCCGTCATCATCGTCGCGACCGAGCGCGCGTACCTCCGCATCCTCGAGTTCATCAAGCGGATCGACGTTCCGCAGACGGGCGGCGAAGGCGAGATCCACGTCCTCCCGCTCCAGCACGCGGACGCGCTCGAGCTCGTGAAGACGCTCAACGACATCGTCTCCGGCGCGGCCGCGGCGGGTCAGCCGGGCGGCGCGGCCGCCGGCAAGGCGGGTGCCGCACCGAGCCCGATCTTCGAGGGCGGCATCAAGGTCTCCGCCGACAAGGCGACGAACTCGATCGTCATCACGTCGTCGTTGCGCGACTACGCGTCGCTCCGCGCCGTCGTCGATCGGCTCGATCAGGCGCGCCGCCAGGTGTTCATCGAGGCGGTCATCATGGACCTCTCGGTCAACCGCACCGACACCCTCGGCGTCAGCTTCCACGGCGGCCTCGCCGAGACGCTCCTCGGCGGCTCCGGCGACAGCCTCTTCTACGGTGGCCTCAACCCGCTCGCGTCGGCGCTCACGCCGAACCCGGCCGACCTCCAGGGTCTCGCGCTCGGTCTCCGCGGCCCCAACATCCCCGGCTCGGGCGCCGCGCTCGGAACGGGCGTCGACATCCCCGCGTTCGGTGTGCTCATCAGTGCGCTGTCGACCACGGGCGACGTGGACGTCCTCTCCACGCCGCACATCCTCGCGACCGACAACGAGAAGGCCATCATCTCCGTCGGCGAGAACGTCCCGCTCCAGCAGAACATCCCGTCGCTCCCGTCGAGCGGCACGGGCGGCGCGGGCTTCAACCCGTTCTCGTTCGGTGGCGTCTCTCCGCAGCGCCAGGACGTCGGCACCAAGATCGAGATCACGCCCCACCTGAACTCGTCGAACGAGGTCCGGTTGGATCTGATCGAGACGATCAGCGAGGCCCGCGAGCCGCAAGGCACGCTCGGCGTCGTCCCGATCACGCAGCGCAACGCGACGACGAAGCTCGTCGTCCAGGATCAGCAGACCGTCGTCATCGGCGGTCTCATGCGCAACCGCCTCGCGCACTCGGAGCAGAAGATCCCGGTCCTCGGCGACATCCCGGTCCTCGGCGCGCTCTTCCGCAAGAGCACGAACGTGATGCAGAAGACCAACCTCATCCTCGTGCTCACGCCGTACATCATCCGCGAGCAGAACGACCTTCGCGTGATCTTCGAGCGCAAGATGCAGGAGCGGCAGGAGTTCCTCGATCGCTACTTCGTCTTCAGCGATCACCCCGACTACCAGCCGCCGAAGGACTACTCGCGCACCAACGGTCTGCTCGAGGAGATCAAGGAGACCTACCGCCTCGAGGACGAGCGTCTGCGCCTCGAAGAGATCATGCGCCCCAAGGAGGTCAAGACGCACACCCCGGGCGAACCGCTGGATCTGCCCGTGCGCCCAGGCCCGGCGGGCGGTACGATCGCTTCGCCGCCTCCGCCTGCGGGCGGGGCGACCGGAGCCCCTCCGGCTCCGCCCCCCAACGTCAACGTCGCCCCGGCGGTCCGCCAGGTCGACCGGACCGAGCACTGACGGGGTCGCGATGCGCGAAGAACGGTTCCTCGGCGACATCCTCGTTCGACGCGGCCTCGTCGCCGAGGCCCGCCTCGAGCCGCTCTACGCGATCCAACGCGAGCGCTCGGTCGATCTCGCGGACCTCCTCGTCAACGGCCAGATCCTCGACGGCGTGACGATCGCGCGCGCGGTCGCCGAGGAAGCTCAGCTCCCGTTCACGGAGCACCTCGACGTCGATCGCATCCCCACCGCGCTCGCCACGCGCGTGCCGATCCAGTTTGCGAAGAATCGCCGCGTGCTCCCGTACGCCGAGGGCGAGCGCGACGTCCACGTCTACGTTGCCGACCCGTTCGACACGAGCGCCCTCGACGACCTCCGCTTGCTCTTCGGCAAGCCGGTCGAGCCCATCGTCGTCGCGAGCGACAAGGTCATCGACGCCATCAACCGCGTCTTCGAGCGCGAAGCCGGCGGCGGCGAGCTCGAGAACGAAGCGGGCGACACCGTCCAGGACGACGCCGGGTCGGACATCCTCGACTCCGACGACGAGGCGCCCGTCATCCGGTGGGTCAACTCGCTCTTCCTGCAGGCGATGAAGGAGCGCGCGAGCGACATCCACATCGAGCCGGAAGAGAAGGAGGTCCTCGTCCGCTACCGCATCGACGGCGAGCTCTACGTCGCTCGGCGCGCGCCGCGGAACTTCATGAACTCGATCGTCAGCCGCATCAAGATCGAGAGCCAGCTCAACATCGCCGAGAAGCGCCTCCCGCAGGACGGGCGCATCACGAAGAAGATCGCCGGCAAAGGCTTCGACATCCGCGTCTCGACCATCCCGACGAGCCGCGGGTACGAGCGCATCGTCATGCGTCTGTTGAACAAGTCGAGCGTCCTCTTGGACCTGCCCGACCTCGGCTTCTCGCCGCGCGACTACGCCTTGATGGACGCGCTGATCCGGCGCCCCGACGGCATCATCCTCGTCACCGGCCCCACCGGCTCCGGCAAGACGACGACGCTCTACGCGAGCATCAACCGGATCAACAAACCGAACATCAACATCCTCACCGCCGAGGATCCGGTCGAGTACGAGATCGCGGGGATCCATCAGGTCCACGTGAACCCGAAGATCGGGCTCACGTTCGCGAGCGCGCTCCGCTCGTTCCTCCGCCAGGACCCCGACGTCGTCATGGTCGGCGAGATCCGCGACAAGGAGACCGCCGAGATCGCGATCAATGCGTCGCTCACGGGTCACCTCGTGCTCTCGACGATCCACACGAACGACGCCGCCGGCGCCGTCACGCGCCTCACCGACATGGGCGTCGAGCCGTTCCTCATCCGCTCGTCGGTCATCGGTCTCCTCGCGCAGCGCCTCGTGCGCGTGCTGTGCCCGAACTGCAAGGAGGCCTACCCGGCGGAGGACTCGGAGCTCGAAGAGCTCGGCCTCACCCCCGAGCGCATCGAGTACCGGCGCCGCCGCGCGCTCCGTGCGGAGAGCCGCTACTACCCGCGCACCGCGCTCGAGCGCGACGCGCTCGATCTCGAGCCCGGCCTTCGCCCGATGTTCTTCCGCCCGAAGGGCTGCGAGCGTTGCGGCAACACCGGCTTCACGGGTCGGCGCGGCATCTACGAGCTCCTCTTGATGGATGACGCGGTCGGTCCGCTCGTCCTGAAGAGCGCGGACGCGCAGACGATCAAGCGCGCCGCCGTCGAGATTGGCATGGACAGTCTCCGCGACGACGGAGCGCGCAAGGTCCTCGCCGGCATGACGACCGTCGAAGAGGTCCTCGCCGCCACGCAGGAGGACGTCGAGCCGGTGGTGCTCGGCGGTCCGGCGTCGGGCGGCATGCGTTCGGAGCGCGCGATCCCGAGCTCGGAACGGAGCGCGCGAGGAGCCGAGTGACATGGCCGTCTTCGAATACCGCGGCCTGAGCATCGGAACGGGGAAGTCGGTCCACGGCTTCCGGGACGCCGACAACCAGAAATCGCTCCGCGCTGCCCTGAAGCGCGAGGGCGTGATGCTCACGAGCGCGGTCGAAGACGTGAAGGGCGGCAAGCCCGGCGCGCAGCGGCGCGGGATCGACCTCGGTGCGATCTTCAACCGCGTCGGCGTCGGCGACGTCGCGATGATGACGCGGCAGCTCGCCACGCTGGTCAGCGCCGGCATCCCCCTCGTCGAGGCTGTCACCGCGCTCATCGATCAGGTCGACAAGCCCGAGCTCCAGCGCATCCTCACCCAGGTCCGCGATCGCGTGAACGAAGGTCAATCGTTCGCGAAGGCGCTCGAACCGCACCCGAAGGTCTTCCCGAACCTCTACGTGAACATGGTCGCCGCGGGCGAAGCCTCTGGCACGCTCGAGCAGGTGCTCGAGCGCCTCAGCGACTTCATGGAGAACCAGGCGAAGCTCCGGAGCAAGGTCTCAGCCGCGCTCGCGTACCCGATCCTCATGGTCATCATAGGCACCGGCCTCATCAGCGTCATGATGATCGCCGTCGTCCCGAAGGTCACCGCCATCTTCGCGAGCCTCGACAAGTCGTTGCCCTGGTACACCGAAGTTTTGATCTTCATCTCCGGCGTCGTGAGCTCCAACGTCACGTCCGGGATGGTGCTGACGATGGCGCTCTTCGGGACGATCCGGAAGGCGATGGCGCTCGCGCCCGCCGCGAGCGCGAAGGAAGGGTCGCGCGACTCGAACCTGCTCTGGGTCGTCCTCTCGTCGATCTTGGGCGCGGTGCTGCTGCTCGGCTTCTTCGCCGTGAGCTCGATCGTGCTCTACGTGATCGGCATCTTCGTCGGCGCCGTGCTTGGCTTCGGCCTCGCGCGCTTCGTCGCGTTCCTCGCGACCGAGCCGGGGCGCCTCTGGCGCGACTCGCTGACGTTGAAGATGCCGCTCATCGGCAGCCTCGCGCGCATGCTCGCGGTGTCGCGCTTCTCGCGCACGCTCGCGACGCTGCTGTCCAGCGGCGTGCCGCTCCTCAAGGCGATGGACATCGTCAAGAACGTGCTCGACAACGCCAAGCTCGAGAAGGTCATCGAGACGGCGACCGGCTCGATCCGCGAAGGCGAGTCCATCGCCGCACCGCTCAAGCGCAGCGGCGACTTCCCCCCGATCGTCACGCACATGATCGCGGTCGGCGAGAAGAGCGGTCAGCTCGAGACGATGCTCGAGAACGTCGCCAAGGCGTACGACACGCAGGTCGACACGCGCGTCCAGGCGCTGACGAGCCTGATGGAGCCCCTCATCATCGTCTTCCTCGGCGGTGCGGTCGGCTTCATCGCGTTCTCGATCCTGATGCCTCTCATCCAGATGAGCGATTTCTGATGGCCAAGAAGAACGACAAGAAGAGCGTGCTCCTGCCGTGGGACCGGCGCTCCGGTCTCCTCGGCCTGGTGTCGCGCACGCGCCTGCGCGTCTTCTTGCTCGTCGTCGGCTTGCTCGCGTTCGCGATCTGGGTGCGCCAGCGCGAGGAGCACGCGGCCGCGGTCCGCGCCACGCGCGCGTCGATCACCGTCTGCTCGAAGGGGCTCTCCGCGTATCGCGCCGCGCACGCCGGTGGATGCCCGAAGAGCCTGGAGACGGTGGTGGGGGAGGGCTTCCTCCACGACGTCCCGCTCGACGCCTGGGGCCACCCGCTCCGCGTCACGTGCCCCGGCCGCAGGGATCACGCCGGCTACGACATTTCGAGCGACGGCCCCGATGGCGTCGCAGGTGGATTGGACCGAGTCGAATGAGGATCGAGATCATGAAAAACCGAAAGATGCTGTTGCGTCGTCTCCGCGCTCTGCGCGGCGTCACGCTCGTCGAAATCCTGATCGTGCTCGCGATCGTCGGTCTCATCGCCGGCGGCATCGCGGTGTACGCGGTGCCCAAGTTCCAAAAGGCGCAGGTGGACAACACGCGCAACTCCGAGAAGGCGCTCCACGCCGTCGCGGAGTCGTGGCGGGCGAACCACGGCAACGACTGCCCGACGCCGCAGCGCCTGAAGGACGAGAAGGAGCTCGCCGCGTCGAGCGAGATCAACGATGCGTGGGGCACGCCCTACAAAATCAACTGCGACGACGACTCCACGACCGTGCTCTCGGCCGGGCCGGACAAGAAGGAAGGCTCGCAGGACGACATCCGGTTCCCGGACACGGGGGGCGGAGCGAAGTAATCATGAGCGCGCGTCGGCAACAGCGCGGCGTCACTCTCGTCGAGATCCTCGTGGTCATGGCGATCGTGACGCTGCTCGTCGCCGGCGTGCTCATGGGCTCGGGTCAGCTGGCGAGCGCGAAGCTCCGTCGGTCGACGACGTCGATCGCGGCCGCCGTTCGCGTGGCGTTCACGCGCGCGTCCGTCATGTCGCGCGCCGAGCGCATCGTCTTCGACTTCAGTGAGAAGACGTTCTGGCTCGAGGAGTCGGACGCCCCGATGCTCGTCCAGAGCAAGGACGTCGCCGGAACCGGCGGCGCAGAGGCGGTGACCGACGCGGAGAAGAAGCGCGCGGCCGAGGAGAGCGATCGGATCGTGAAGGGTCCGACGATCGCGAAGCCCGCGTTCCACAAGGTCGACTTCGGCCTCGTGATCGCGGACGACGAGGGCAAGGACCCTGCCGTCCGCCCGCTCCCTTCCGGGATCCAGTTCCGCTCGATCCAGACGACCCACGACGAAGAGCCCCGGACCGAAGGGCGGGCCTACCTCTACTTCTGGCCCGGCGGTCTCACCGAGCGCGCGAGCATCGTGTTTCGGAAGGGGACGTCGATCGACGACACCGACGCGATGACGGTGTGGATCTCGCCGCTCACGGGCACCGCGACCGTGAAGTCGGGCGCCGTGGCGCTGCCGAAGGCCGACGAACGCGACGTCTCCGAGCGCGAAGATCAGGGGGCCTTCTGATGGGGCGCCGTTCTTCCGCTCCCGCCCGCGGCTTCTCGCTCCTCGAGGTCATGGTCGCCCTCGCGATCTTCGGGCTCATGATCTCGGGCATCCTCGCCGCGCAGGCGGGGCTCGCGGCGAGCAACAAGAAGGCCGCGAACATGGGGCTCGCGACGAACCTCGCGCGCTGCCGCATGACGGAAGCGGAGGAGACGCTCCTCCGCAAGGGCTACCCCGAGATCGACGACATCGACACGGGGGCGCAGTGCTGCGAGTCGCAAGAGGGCTCGAGCTTCACCTGCGACACGAAGGTCGAGAAGGTGACGCTGCCGAACCCACCCTCGGGCGTCGGTGTCGACGGCGACGGCGGAGCCGGTGGCCTGCCGCCGGGCCTCCTCGGCCTGGCGGGTGGTGCGGACGGTGGCGCGGGCCCGACCGGCGCGCTCGATCTCGACGCGGGGCTGAGCGGCATGGGCAACCAGCTCCAGTCGCAGACGGGCGGTCAGGGCGGCGCGGGCCTCATCAACATGGTGATGGGGATGGTCTACCCGACGATGAAGCCGATGATGGAAGCATCCATCCGGCGCATCACCGTCACCGTGCACTGGAAGGAAGGTCCGAAGGACCAAGACTTCACGATCGTGCAGTTCGTGACGAACCCCCAACGCGGCGGGTTCGTCGGAGCGAGCCCGAGCTCGAGCGCGGCACCAGGCAACGGCCTCGCGCCAGCGCCGCAGGGCGCCACCCCGATCATCCCGTTCCCCGCGACGGCGGGGGGAGGCGCGCGATGAGGGGCAAGGGCAAGGGCAAGGGCAAGGAGAGAGGCCTCACGCTCGTCGAGGTTTTGGTCGCGCTCGCGATCCTCTCCATGATCGCGGTGCTGCTCTATGGCGCCTTCGACGCCATGAGCAAAGCCAAGAAGAACGAGGGCCTCCGCGGCGATCGCGCTCGCGAGGGTCGCTCCGCCGTCCAGCGCATCGCGCGCGAGCTCTCGAGCGCATACCTCTCGGCGCACAACCCGCAGAACCTCTCGCTCCAAGTCCGGACCACCGCGTTCCTGGGCCAGAACGGCGGGCGCTTCGATCGCGTCGACTTCTCCGCCTTCGCCCACCGCCGCGTCGAGGCCGAGTCGAAGGAGTCCGATCAAGCCGAGATCGGCTACTTCGTCGTCGCCGATCCGGAGAAGTCCGAGAAGATGGACCTGGTTCGGCGCGAGCAGACGCCGATCGACACCGATCCGAAGCGCGGCGGCAGCGTCAACGTGCTCGCCGAGAACGTCGAGAGCTTCGATCTCCGCTACCTCGATCCGATGACGGGCCAGTGGCTCGAGACGTGGGACTCGCAGGTGCAGACCGCTCAATTCGCCCGGATCCCGCTCGAGGTCCGCGTCACTCTCGTCCTCAAGGACACGCCCGCCGGCGTCGAGAAGACGTACACCACCAAGGTCGCGCTCCCCATCCAGCGCCCGCTCGCCTTCGGGATCAGCCAATGAGCGCCGCCCGCACCCAACGCCGGCGCAGGAAGCGCGCCAAACGCACCGACAAGCGCGGCGTGGCGCTCATCATGGTGCTCGGCACGCTCGCCGTGCTCACGGTGATGCTCGCCGAGTTCCAGATGGACATCAGCGCGACGGTCGCGAGCGCGACCGCCGAGCGCGACGGCATGCAGGCCGAGTACATGGCTCGGAGCGCGGTGAACCTCTCGCGCCTCCTGATGGCGATGGAGCCGACGATGCGCCAAGGCATCGCGCCGCTCTTCATGTTGATGAAGCGCCAGCCGCCGCAGCTCCCGGTGTGGGAGTTCGCCGACCGCCTGCTCGCGCCATTCAACGACGCCGGTCAGGGCGAAGACTTCGCGAAGGGCATCGGCGTCGACTTCTCGTCGGGGAAGAACCTCGGGATGCCGGGCGGCCACTTCGAGGTCGTCGTCGTGGACGAGGACTCGAAGATCAACGTCAACCTCGGCGCCGCGAACGACATCGCGCACATCCGGCTCGCGAAGGAGATCATGGGTCTCGTCTCGCCGCCCCAGTACGCGCCGATCTTCGAGCAGCGCGACAAGAGTGGCACCTTCCACGATCGCCTGAGCGTCTGCTCGGCGATCATCGACTGGTCCGACAACGACGAGCAGGCGTTCTCCTGCGACTTCTCGAACAGCAACGCCCCCGCGAGCGGCGGCGTCGAGGACGCCTACTACCAGCTGCTCCCGAAGCCTTACCGGCGCAAGAACGCGCCCTACGATTCGCTGGCCGAGCTCCACCTCGCGCGCGGCGTGAGCGACGACTTCTGGGCGACCTTCGTCGACCCCGATCCGACGAACCCGAAGAAGCGCGTCATGACCGTTTGGGGCCAAGGCGCGATCAACGTGAACAGCGCCAACGCGCAGACGCTCCTCGGCGTCATCTGCGCCGGCGCTCCCACCGCCGAGATCTGCACCGACCCGACGCAAGCGCAGACGTTCTTGATGGGCGTGACGATGGCGAAGGGAATCAGCATGGGCGCGCCGCTGTTCGGCTCTCCGCAGGAGTTCATCTCGACGATGAAGGGGCAGGGGATGCTCGGTCCCATGCTCGTGAGCCAGCTCAAGATGAAGCCGGTGAAGTTCCTGTCCGAGAGCGAGTTCGCGAAGAGCATCACGACCGAGAGCAAGGTCTTCTCAATCCACGCCGTCGGCGTGGTGAAGGGCTACAAGCGCGAGACGCGGCTCAAGATCGAAGCCGTCGTCGACTTCCGCAACGCGCCGCTCCCCGGCATCGCGCCGCCTCCGGGCGGTACGACGGGCGGCGGCGCTCCCACCACCGGCACCGGCGCGGGCGCGCAGCCCACGCCCGCCACCGGGCTCACCGGCGTCGAGGCGATCCCCGCGGCGCTCCAACCTTCGGCGGCAGGCAATGTCGTCTATTACCGGATCGACTGAGGCGCAGAGGAATCCATGGCGAAGTACGTCGGCATCGACATCGGCAGCGAGCGAGTGAAGGTCGCGGTCCTCAAGACCGCGTACCGCAAGCTCGCCCTCGAGGCGCTCGAGAGCGTGCCCATCGGCGAAGGTACGGTGGGCGCCGCGCTCAAGGAGGCCTACGCGAAGGCCGTCGGCACCCAAGGAGCGGACGGCGTCGCCGTCGCGCTGTCGGGCGTGCGCGTCTCGGCGCACCGCCTCGAGATCCCGAAGAGCGCGGAGAAGCAGCTCGAAGAAGTCCTCCCGTTCGAGATCGAAGCGCTCACGCCGCTCGAGGTCTCGGAGACCATCATCGATCATCGGCTGCTCCCGACGAAGGACGCGGACCCGAACCTCCAGGTGC
This sequence comes from Polyangiaceae bacterium, assembly GCA_044224495.1. GTDB lineage: Bacteria > Myxococcota_A > Polyangia > Polyangiales > Polyangiaceae > JBGAKG01. The sequence goes on from JBGAKG010000024.1 coordinate 124,261, forward strand.
TCGCGATCATCGCGCGCGAAGCCGACGTGAAGGAGCGGATCGAGCTCGTGAAGGAGGCGACCGGCATCGAGCCCGAGCGCGTCGGCGCGGGCGCCTTCGTCCTCTCGCAGCTCGCGCAGTATCTCCCCGGGGTCGCCGAGCCCGGCCCGATCGCCGTGCTCGATCTCGGGACCAAGGGGAGCGATCTGTTGATCCTCGAGGGCGGCGAGCCGCGCTTCACGCGCTCGCTCTCGATCGGGACCGAGGGCCTTCCCGGCACGGCGCCGAAGCTCGCGCGCGAGATCCGACTCTCGCTCGCCGCCTACCGCGCGCAGGGCGGAGCGGCGCCCGTGCACCTCTACCTGTGCGGCGGCGGCGCGTTCGTGTCGGGAGCCGAGTCGTTCCTCCAGGGCGAGCTCGAGATCCCGACGAAGCAGGTGCCGCTCCCGTCGATCGAGCTCGCCGAGGGCGTCGCTGCCAAGACCCCGGAGCTCGCGCTCTACGCGAAGGCGATGGCGCTCGCGGCGGGCTTCACCGGCAAGGCGACCACGTTCGAGCTCCGCAAGGGTTCGCTCGCCTACGAGCGCGGCTTCGGCTGGCTCAAAGAGCGCGTCCCGGTCCTCGTCGGACTCGGCGCGGTCATCGCGCTCTCGTTCCTCCTCTCCTCGATCACGGCGATCGTCGCCGCGAACAAGGAGCGCACGGGGCTGGAGAACGCGCTCGGCTCGGTCACGAAGGAGGTCTTCAACGAGTCCACCACCAGCGCCGACCGCGCCAACGAGCTCGTCGCCGCGCAGGGGGCCGCCGACGAAGATCCGATGCCCCACGCCGACGCGTTCGACGTGATGGTGCGCCTCTCCGAGCACATCCCGCAGTCGATGACCCACGACATCGAGGAGCTCGACGTGCAGAAGGGCCACGTCGTCGTCCACGGCGTCGTGTCGAGCGTGAGCGATGCGCAATCGATCGCCGCGTCGCTCTCGAAGAACGAGAAGTGCTTCGACGCGGTGAAGATCACGCGCACCAACCAGGTCGTCGGCGGCGAGCGTCAGAAGTACGTCCTCGAGTTCGACATCAAGTGTCCGGAGGACATCCGGGAGAAGAAGAAACCGACGTCCGGCAGCAGCGCCGCCTCGGCCTCGAGCGGAGGTAAGCCGTGAAGTTCCTCGACCGTTTCAACCTGAACCCGCGCGAGCGGAAGCTCGTCCAGGCGCTCATCGTCGTCGCGGCCGCGATCCTCGTCCTCGGTGTCCCGATCGGCCTCGAGTCGTGGGTGGCGAGCAAGCGCGAGGACAACCAGGCCCTGCGCGATGCGCTCGACAACGTCCAAGCAGCGCGCGGCACGATCAAGGATCGCCAAGCCAAGAAGGACGCGATCGCCCAGCGCTACCAGAACAAGGCGCCGGAGCTCGCCGGTTACCTCGAGGCTGCGGCGAAGAAGCAGAAGCTCGAGATCACGGACTCCGTGGACCGCCCGCCGGTCCCGATCGGCAAGCGTTACACCGAGCGCAGCACCACGATTCACCTCAAGAAGACGGGGTTGCTCGCGCTGTCGCGCTTCATCGAGTCGATCGAGCAGTCGGGGAGCCCCGTCGCGGTGACCCGCCTCAACGTCCGGCGCCGCATGGGCGAGCAGGACTCGTACGACGTCGAGCTCGGCGTGAGCGCTTGGGATCGCGCGGAGAAAGAGACCGCGGCTCCGGCCGCCTCGGCCGGGGGAGCGAAGCCGTGAGCACCAGCGCGACCCCCGCCACGTTCAAGGATCGGCTCCGGAAGTGGGCGCCCCGGATAGGGTTCCCGCTCTTCTACCTGGTGTCGTTCCTGATGTTCCTCACGATCGTCTTCCCGTACGACGCCCTGCGCGTTCGGATCGTGACGACGTTCAACGCGCAGCAGCGCGCCGCCGGTGCCCAGCAGCAGCTCGCCATCGACGAGATGGGCTGGTGGTGGTTCACGGGCGTCCGCGCGAAGGGCATTCGGCTCACGAGCGCGGCCGCCGAGCCGGGCAAGCCGCCGACGGAGATCCGGATCGACGATGCGAAGGTCCGCATCAGTCTCCTCGGTCTCTTGATTGGGCGGAAGGACGTGACGTTCAAGCTCGAGATGCTCGGCGGCGTGGTCGACGGCGAGTACGAAGAGCGCGGCAAGGACCGCTACGTCGACGTCAACCTCGACGGCGTGGAGCTCAAGCAGCTCGACGTGCTCACCCAGACGATCGGGCTCCCGGTCGAAGGGCGCATCTCCGGCAACATCGATCTGGTGATGCCCGAGGGCAAGGCTTCGAAGGGGAACGGCACGGTCAACCTCGAGGCCACCGACGTCGCGATCGGCGACGGCAAAGCCAAGCTCCGGGGCGCGCTCGAGATGCCCAAGCTGAAGGTCGGAACGCTCACCTTCACCGCCGAGGCGAAGGAGGGCGTCCTGAAGATCACCAAGTTCGGCGCGGGTGGGAGCGACCTCGAGCTCAACGGCGACGGGAAGGTGCAGATGCGCGAGCTCGCGAACGAGAGCACGCTCGACATCAACCTGAAGTTCAAGATCAACGACGGCTACCGCGGGAAGAGCGACATCACGAAGAGCCTCTTCGGTGCACCCGGCTCACCCAAGGGCGGTGACGTGGAGCTCTTCGTCCCCGAGATGAAGAAGGCGAAGCGCACCGACGGCTTCTACGCATTCCACGTGCGTGGGCTCCTCGCGAAGCCGGGCTTCGATCCGCAAGGCTCCGCCGGTGGTGGTGCCGGCGCCGCGGCGTCGCCCTTCGGGGCGCCGGGCGGTTTCCCGTGAGCCAACGGCGCAACCGAGAGCCGAAGCGGCTCGTCGGCGTCATCCACGTCCCGCCGCTGCCGGGGAGCCCGGCCGCGCTGCGCATGAGTCAGGTGATCACGTTCGTGAAGGACGACGCCGAGCGGTTGGCGGAGGCGGGCTTCGAGGACGTCATCGTCGAGAACTTCGGCGACGCACCCTTCTTCGCCGAGGACGTCCCGAAGGTGACCGTCGCCGCGATGACGGCGTGCGTGCTCGCGGTGAAGGAGACGGCGAAGTCGCTTCGCGTCGGCGTGAACGTGCTCCGCAACGATGCGGCCGCTGCGCTCTCGATCGCGGCGGTCGCGAACGCCGCCTACGTGCGGATCAACGTCCACACGGGCGCGCGGGTGACCGACCAAGGCGTGGTGCAGGGCCGTGCGGCGGAGACGCTGCGGCTCCGGAAGATGCTCGGCGCCGAAGGCATCGCGATCTGGGCGGACGTCGCGGTGAAGCACTCCGCGCCGCTCGGCGAGCGCGAGCTCGAAGACGAAGCTCACGATCTGTCCACGCGCGGCATGGTGGACGCGGTGCTCGTCACCGGCGCCGGGACCGGCAAGTCGACGGACGTCGCCGAGGTCGCGCGCGTGAAGCGCGTCGTGAGCCAACCCGTCTACGTCGCGAGCGGAGCCACGAAGGAGACGCTGCGCGAGCTGCTCGCGGCGAGCGACGGCGTGATCGTCGGCACGGCGATCAAGTCGGGTGGCAAACCGGGCGAACCGGTCGACCTGGCCCGCGCGAAGGCCTTCGTGGCTGCGTTCCGCGCCGCCGCGGAGCGGTGAGCTAGAACGTCCCCGACAGCCCGGCGCTGCCGAGCCCGATCCAGGGCGTGACGTGCGGACGGCTCGCGCTGGTCGGCGCCGTCGTGCTCTTCATCGCGACGAGCGCGACGATGCCGGTGACGATCCCCGCGCCGGCGAAGACGAACGCGACGGTGGAGACCGCCGCGAGGGTGCGCGCGGAGCTGAGCTCGTCGGCCAGCGGCGCCGGGCACACGTCGTTCGGACACTGCGGTTGCAGCGTGTTGGTCTTGGAGATCGACATGCCGCCGGTGATGCTCCCGATCACGGTGCCGACGACGGCGACGCCGAAGCCGCCGATGACGAGCGCGGTGCGCGCCGGGTTGCCGGGCGGCGAGGGGACGTCCGGGTGCTCGGGGTTGTCGGGCGGATTGTCGGGCGGATTGTCCGGTGGCGGCGGTGGCGCTGCGACGGAGAAATCGATCGTGGTCTCGCGCGCCTCGCGCTCCTTCACGTCGACCGAGAGCTTGCGCGTGTCCGCGCCGCTCTTCGCCACGATCACGTGCGCGCCTGGGTTGAGCTTGCGCGGGAGGCCGAGCGCCGCGCTCGGGATGACCGCGTCGTCGAGCTTGACCTCGACGTCTTCTTCCTTCGCCCCCGAGACGTGGATCTTGAGTGACGGGATCCGCCCCTCGAGCTCGGCGGCGAGCGCATCGGCCGCGGTGCGTGCTTCGGCGAAGGGGGCGGGCTCGCCCGGCTTCGCTTGCGAGCGCGCGATGGTCAGGGCGTGATCGCGCGCCTCGACGAGCTCGCCGGCCAGTGCCTCGGTCTTCGCGACCTCGAAGGCGGTCGTCGGCACGTGCATGAGCGCGTCGGCGCCGCGGAACGCCTTCAGCGCGGACTTCAGATCGTTCGCGTCGCGCTTCTGCCGGCCTTCGGCCATGAGCGCGCGCGCCGTCTCCTTGTCGGCGGCGGTCGGCTCGCCTGCGTAGGCGAGAGCGGGAGCGAGAGCGAGGGCGAGCGCGAGCGCGGCGCCCCATCGGCGGTGCGAGGGGAGGCTAAAAGCCATCGTCGGGGGTCTTGTGACTCGTCGTGGGTTTGGTCGTTGCCGTCGGCTTGGTCGTTGCCGTCGTGGTAGGCTTCGTGGTCGCGGTCGCGTTCGGCTTCACGGTCGTGGCCGTAGATGGCGGGAGCGAGGTCACGGCGACGCCGGTCGCCGCGGTGTCCGCCGTCGGCGTCGCGGTCGCGGTGGTGGCGGCGGTCGCGCTCGGAGCCACGTCGGTCGCGGCCGTCGCCGTCGGCTTCGGCCAATCGATGGTGGGCCTCGCCGCCAGCGCGCGCGGGCTCTCGCCCCGCGCGGCCTGCGCGATGACGACGCCGAGCGCCATCGCACCGAGCAGCGCGGCGCCACCGACGACGCTCGCGACCAGCCAGAAGCGCCGCATCCCGGGCGGCGGCGGAATCGACGGGATCGGCGCCAGCCGCTCGACGGCGGCGGACGCGATCGTCGCGTTGCTCGGCGCCTCCGCGATCATCGCGCTCTCCACCGGCAGCGGCGTCGGCGCGATCTGCGTCGCGGGGTCGCCTTCGATCGGGGGCGGCGGCATGCTCCCCACTGCCTGGGTCGGGAGCGGACCGCGCCCGCTCGCCGAGTCTTGCTCCCCCGGCGGGATCATCGACTGGATCCGCGCCCGCTGGGCCGCAGCCTCGAGCGCGAGATCGACCGTGCGCTTGCGGGTGGCGGTGCGCTCGGCGAGGTGCGTGTGAACGAACCGCGCGACCTCCGCCGAGGTGGCGACGCGACCCGCCATCGACGCCTCGATGTTGCGCGCGAGCTCGTCCGCCGTCGCCGCGCGCTGATCGGGATCGCGCTCGAACATCGAGAGGATCACGTCGCGCAGCTCCGCCGGCACGATCGCGGGGAGCGGCGGCGGCGGATCGTTGCTCGTGAGGAGGTGCAGCGTCGCGAGCTGGTTCGCGCCCTCGAACGGCGGCACGCCGGCGAGCAGGTGATAGCCGACCGCGGCGACCGCCCAGAGATCGGCGCGAAGATCGACGGGCTTCCCGAGCGCTTGCTCGGGCGCCATGTAGAGGATCTTGCCCTTGAGGAAGCCGGTGTTCGTGTCGCCCGCGACGCGGTCGCGGGCCTTGGCGATGCCGAAGTCGATGAGCTTGATCTGCCCGCGCACGCTCACGAGGATGTTCTGCGGAGAGACGTCGCGGTGAACGACGTGGAGCAGGTTTCCCGACTTGTCGCGCAGCTCGTGCGCCGCGTGGAGGCCGGCGCAGGTGTCGATCAGGATGCGGGCGACGATCGCGGGTGGGAACGGCGTCTGCGCCTTCTCGGCAGCACGGAACAGCTTGGCGAGCGAGTCGCCGTCGATCCACTCCATCACGAGGTAGAGGACGTTCGCCTGCTCTCCGAGATCGAGGATCTGCGCGACGTTCGAGTGCTCGATCCCCGAGGCGATGCGCGCTTCGTCGAGGAACATCTGCTGGAAGCGCAGATCGTTCGCGTAGGCCGACAGGATCGTCTTGATCGCGACGAGCTTCTCGAAGCCGTGCTTGCCGTGGAGACGCGCGAGCCAGACCTGCGCCATGCCCCCCTGCGCGATGGGGCACAGGAGCTCGTACCGGTCGAGCCGATCCCCAGGCTCAAGCTTTCGTTCCGGCGCGTCCACGAACCTCGATTGTAGCTCTACTGACCGAGGTCGGTTCAAATAACAGTGTTACGGCAGAAATGTAGGCTCAGGTACGTTTTGCCGCGCCGCGTCGAGCGCGACCTTCGTCCAACAGCGCATCGACACGAGCCGCGGACATGGCGCTCGCGCGGTCGCGCAGGCGCGCGAACGCGGCCGAAGCGCTCGGGTCGAGGGGCGCGCGCGGCGGTGGTGGCGGCGCGGGGGATGGCGGGGGCGGCGAAGGCGGAGCCGCCGCACGCACGGGAGGAGCTTCGACGAGCGCGACGAGGCTCGGCGGTGCGTCCTCGACGCCGGTGACGTCGAGCGACGGAGGCTCGTCGTCCGCGCCATCGTCGCCGGCACCCGACGTCGCCTGCGCGACGACGCGCGCGGAGGAGTCGGCGATCGGGATCGCGGTGCCGGAGCTCGCGTCCGGAGGGAGCGACGGGGGCGTCGGCGGTGGCGTCGGCGGAGGGGTCGGCGGCGGCGTCGGCGGCGAGGGCGCGAGCGCCGCCGGAGGCGGCACCGACTCGGGCGGCGGGGACGACGCGAGCGGCTCCGGCGGGGCGGTCGCGACGAGCGGCGCGGGCGGAGGCGTCGGCGCGGGCGGCGCCATCGAAGCGCGGCGCTGCTCGCGCAGCGCAGTCACGCGCGCGATGAACGCCGCGGACTTCGAGTCGAGGCGGGTGAAGCGGAGCGAGAGGCCCGGCTCGCCGCCGAACGCACTGGCCTTGAAGCCGGTGACGCGGCCTTCGCCGCGCATGAGGGGCGCGCCGTTCGCCAGCACGATCTCGAAGCGGAGGATCACGCCGTCCGGACGCTGCTGCGCGCCGACGAGCAGCACACCGGCGCGCGTGACGGTCTCGAGCTCCTTCGCGAGGAACTCGTCTTCGGTCGCGTACGGACGGGTGATGCGGATCGCGACGGGAGGTTTCGCCGTGCCGGCCATCGCGATCGAAGGTATCACGACCGCGCCACGAAACGGCGGTTCGCGGTAGAGTCCGCGCCGTGAAGATCCTGGTCGTCGGAGGTGGGTCGCGGGAGCATGCGATCGTGGCGCGACTCGCCAAGGAAGGGCACGCGGTGCTGACCGCCCCCGGCAACGCAGGGACGGCGGCGCACGGGCGGAACCTCCCCGTGAAGGCGGACGACGTCGCGGGCCTCGTCGCGGCGGCGCGGGCCGAGCAGGTGGAGCTGGTCGTGGTGGGGCCCGAGCTGCCGCTCGTGCTCGGGTTGGCCGACGAGCTCGCCGCGGCCGGGATCCCGGTGTTCGGGCCGAGCAAGAGCGCGGCGCAGCTCGAGGGCTCGAAGGACTTCATGAAGCAGTTCCTGAAGCGCCACGGCATCCCGACCGCCGCGTTCGCGACGTTCACCGACCCCGGCGCGGCGGAGGCCTACGTGCGCGAGCGCGGGGGACCGATCGTCGTGAAGGCGTCGGGGCTTGCGGCGGGGAAGGGCGTCGTCGTCGCGCAGACGACCGACGAAGCGCTCGCGGCGGTGCGTGCGGCGATGGGCGAGCGCGTCTTCGGCGACGCGGGGTCCACGGTGGTGATCGAAGAGGTGCTGCGCGGTGAAGAAGCGAGCTTCCACGTCCTGTGCGACGGCGAACGCGGGGTGGCGCTCGCGCCCGCGCAGGACCACAAGCGCGTCTTCGCCGGCGACCGCGGGCCGAACACGGGCGGGATGGGGGCCTACGCGCCCGCGCCGGTCTGCGGTCCGGACGTGGTGCAGAAGGTCATGGACCGCATCGTGGTACCCACGCTGCGCGGCATGAAGGCGGACGGCGCGCCGTTCCGGGGAGTGCTCTTCGTGGGGCTCATGATCGACGCGGGCGAGCCGAGCGTGATCGAGTTCAACGTCCGCTTCGGCGATCCCGAGGCCACCGTGCTGATCCCGCTCGTGGACGTGCCGTTCGGGGAGCTCCTCCTCCGCGCGGCGAAGGGAGAGCTGCCCGAGAGCATCCCGACGGCCGCGGGAGCCTGCCTCGGCATCGTGCTCGCGGCCGAGGGCTACCCGGGCAAGCCGAAGACGGGAGACGCCATCACGGGCCTCGAAGCAGCGCAGGCCGAGGGAGCCTTCGTGTACCAAGCTGGGACGAAGCAAGACGGAGCTTCCGTCGTCACGAACGGAGGCCGCGTCCTGACCGTCGTCGCGCGAGCGCCCACGCTGCGCGAGGCGCACGACACCGCCTACCGAGCGGTCTCGAAGCTCGCCTTCCGAGGAGCGCACTACCGCAAGGACATCGGCCACAAAGCGCTCGAGTGACGTCGGGCTGATGCAACGGATGCACGGATCCTGACTCGGCCCGTCGTTACGGCAGCGTGATCACGTGGTCACCTGTTGGCCGGAACTGTGGTGTAGACTCGATATCGAGCTTGTCGTGACCACGAAAGTTCGAATTCCAATGACCCAGACCCGGGTTCTCACGCGTGCGGTCGCTTTGGCCTTCGCGACGGCAATCGCGTGCTCGAAGCGGTCGCCGCCGCCGCCCGTGCCTTCGGGCGAGATGCCGGTGGACCCAGAAGACATCATGCCGTTGGCGAGCGCCACCACGGCCGACGCCGATGCGGCACCCATGGTCGCGCTACCCCCCGCTGCCACGTGGTGCTGGAAGTCACTTCCCCATCCATTCGCTCACGAGGACCTCGGAGTGATGGTCATGAATCTCTCCTTCGTGACCGTCGGCAGGGCGCTCTGGCTCGGTTACTCGGGAGCCGGCACGCACCTGGCGTCGTTCGACACGGGAGCGTGGACCGATATCCCGCTTTCGACGGCGTCGATGTACGCCTACCCGGTCGTGGCCTCGGCCCCGAGCGGCGCGTGGGTCGCGTGGACGGAAACCGGGGGAAAGGCGAGCGAGCTCCACGTGGCGCATCGCGCGGCAAACGCGTGGGTCGCGCTCGGTGGCGAGATTGGGACGTATCCCGAGCCGTTCACCAACGCAGGCGATGCGGCGCTCGCGGTCGACGGAGCGGGACATCCCGTCGTCGTGTGGAGCGAATCGAAGCCGGGCTCGGGCGGCGGAGCGCCGGCGAGCCTCGAGGCGGCACGGTGGGACGGCTCGACGTGGGTCGCGCTGGGGACGATCGACGCGTACGTCCAGCGCCCCGTTCCGAGCCTCGCGATCGATGCGACGGGAGCTCCGTGGGTCGCGTGGGTGCACGGCGCGCTTTCGAGGCCCATTCCGCACGTGGCGCGTCTGACGGCAAAGGGCTGGGTGGACGCGCCGCTGCCCGAGGAGAGACGTGGGCTCGATCCTCACATCGTCATCGAACCGGGTGGTACGGCATTCGTCTCCTGGACTTCGGTCCCCGCCGGCGGCGTTCCCCAGTTCGGTCAAGGCCGCCTCGCTGCAGGCCGGACCGATGGGAGCACCTGGACGGCGATCGGCGCTCCGACGACGGCCGCGGTCCGCGACACGGCGCTCCGGCTCATCGGCGGCGTCCCGGTCCTCGCGTGGAGTGAAGCCGCCGGCAACGACATCGCGAGCGCCGCCGTCGCGCGCTACGTGGGAGGTCGCTGGGAGGACGTCCTCCGCGGCATGCAGGCCGACACGGGGCAGTCCGACGTTGGACTCGTCGCGCTCGCGCCGAGCGAGAAGGGTCTCCATCTCGCTTGGGACGAAGCAGGTGCAGATGGCTCCCGCATGCGCGTGCTCGAAGCGCATCCGTGTGGAGCGGGAGAGAAACCCGCCGCGATCCCGACGAGCGCACCGCGCGACAGCTTCTGGCCGAAGACCGTCGACGATGCCGTGACGCAGATCCTCTCGACGATGGACGAGGAATCGAAGAAGCGCGTGCGAGAGACGCCCCGCGGCGACCTCATCAAGCTCCACCTGAGCTGGGGCGCCCAAATCCGCAACGAGATGGGTCTCTGGCGTGGAAACACGGCGCTACTCGACTCGTGTCACACCACGCTCGCCGATGACTGCTCGCAGACCATCATCGAGAAGACGTGGGAGCGGCTGCAATCGCCCGGCTCCGACCGCTGACGGTTCCACGTCCCGTTCGAGTTCCCGTTCCCGTTCTCTACTCCGGATTCGTCTTTTTCCCGGATCGCGAGGCGCCCCCCTGAGCGCTCGTTCCCGCCCCGCTTTCGTGGTACTTCCTAGGGCTTCATGGCCGAAATCGCGCCCCTGACCCCCCTCCGCTACGACCTGAGCCGCCTCCCGTCGGGCCTCGCCTCCGTCGTCGCTCCACCCTACGACGTCATCGACGACGCCCTCCGCGCCGAGCTCGCCGCGCGGGATCCGCACAACGTCGTCCAGCTCGATCTCCCGTCCGGCGACGGCGACGCGCGCTACGACAACGCGCGCACGCTCCTCGCGGCCTGGCGCGACAAGGGCATCCTCGTGCGCGACGGCGAGCCCGCGTTCTACCGCTACGATCAGACCTTCATCCCGCCGGGGGGCGGCAAGGCGATCACGCGGCGCGGGTTCCTCGGCCTGGTGCGCCTGCACCCGTTCGCCGACCGCGTCGTCCTGCCGCACGAGCGCACGCTCTCGGGCCCGAAGGAAGATCGCTGGAAGCTCACGCGCGCGACCGGCGCGCAGCTGAGCCCCGGGTTCATGCTCTACCGCGATCCGAAGGGGGAGCTGGATGCCCCGCTCGAGACGGGCGCGGTCCTCACCGAGTTCTCCACGGGGGACGGCGTGCATCACGTCCTCTCGAAGGTCACCGCGACGGACGCCGTGGTCGCGATCGTCGACGGGCTTCGCCGCTCGTCGCTCCTCATCGCCGACGGGCATCACCGCTACGAGACCGCGCTCCGCATCATGGGCGAGCTGGACGCGAGCGTGCCGCCGGGCGCGAAGGACCGGTTCGAGCACCGCTACTTCATGACCTTCCTCGCGAACGGGGACGATCCGAAGCTCGTGGTGTTCCCCACCCACCGCCACGTGCACTCGCTCCCCGCCGCCAACGTCGAGTTCGGCGCGCTCGTGGGCAAGCTCGGCACCCTCTTCGACGTCGCGCAGCGCAGCGACGGCGCCACGGGAGAGGCGCTCGGCCAATGGCTGGCCGAGGCGCCCTCCAAGCCCGCGTTCGTCGTCGCCGCGCCCGACGGTCGCGCTGCGCGCTTCGCGCTGAAGCCCGGGGTGGACCTCGCCGCTCATCCCACGTTGGGACAAGTGCACGAGGCGCTCCGCACCACGGACGTCGCGGTGCTCCACTACGGCGTCCTCGAGGCGCTCTGCGGCATCTCCCAAGATGCGCAGGCGAAGAAGACGAACATCTGGTACCCGCAGGACGCGGCGGCAGCGCTGAAGGACCTCCGGGGCGGGAAGGGGCAGCTCCTCTTCTTGATGAACGGGACCCCTGTGGCGGACGTGCGCCGCGTGGCCGAGGCGGGCGAGGTGATGCCGCAGAAGTCGACCTTCTTCTACCCGAAGGTCCTGACCGGCTTGCTCATCCACACGCTCGACCGGACGCGTGCGGTGCCTACGTGAGTGTGAGCGCTCCTGCCCGAATGGTCGGGGTAGCTGGCGCGCGTCTTGCGTCGTGTTTACCTATGTGCGTAAGTCAACTGTCCCCCTCCCGCAGCAAGGAAGCCCCCGATCCGCGATCGGGCGCGTAAGAAGAGGACCCCATCATGTCCGAAAAGAAGACCCCCCCGCGCGACGACGAGCCGGTGCAGTTCGGGGATGAGCTCCCCGTCCTGCCGATCCGCAATGCGGTGCTGTTCCCCGGTGCCGTCGCCCCGTTCGACGTGGGCCGCGAGAAGTCCGTTGCGCTCGTCGAAGACGTCGACAGCCTTCCGTCCCCCGTCATCGCCATCTTCGCGCAGAAGGATCCGTCGACCGACGATCCGGGTGCGGACGACCTGCACACGGTCGGCTGCGCGGCGCGCGTTCTGAAGGCGCTCAAGCACTCCAGCGGCAACTACTCGCTCATCCTGCAGGGCCTCACTCGCATCAAGCTCGACGAGGTCACCCAGGGCGCGCCCTACCTCAAGGCGAAGATCAAGCGCATGGAGGAAGCGGGGCTCGACGACGACGAGGCCGAGGCGCTCAGCATGAGCCTGCGCGACATCGCGAAGCAGGTCATCCAGCTGATGCCGGAGCTCCCGCGCGAAGCGGGCTCGCTCATCGACTCGATCCAGGCGCCGGGCGCGCTGGCGGACCTCGTGGCCGCCAACTTGGATGCCCCGGTCGAAGAGAAGGCTGGCCTCCTCGAGACGGTCGAGGTGAAGGAGCGCATCCGCAAGGTGCTGCGCCTGCTCACCCGTCAGCTCGAGATCCTCAAGATGCGCGAGCGCATCAACTCCCAGATCAAAGAGGAGATGGGGAAGAACCAGCGCGAGTACGTGCTCCGCCAGCAGCTCAAGGCGATCAAGGAAGAGCTGGGCGAGGACGACGGCGATCAGGGCGATCTCGACGGTCTGGAAGACCGCATCGCGAAGGCGAACCTCCCGCAGGAGGCCGAGACCGTCGCCAAGAAGCAGATCAAGCGCCTCCGCAACATGCAGGTCGGCTCGGCCGAGTACACGGTCGTCCGCACCTACCTGGACTGGATCCTCGACCTGCCCTGGCACAACCAGACGCCGGACAACCTGGACATCGCGGCCGTCCGCAAGGTCCTGGACGAGGATCACTACGGCCTCGAGAAGGTCAAGAAGCGCATCCTCGAGTACCTCGCCGTCCGCAAGCTCAAGAAGGACAAGAAGGGTCCGATCCTGTGCCTGCTCGGACCGCCCGGTGTCGGTAAGACGTCGCTCGGTCGCAGCATCGCGCGGTCGCTCGGGCGCAAGTTCCACCGCATCAGCCTCGGTGGCGTCCACGACGAGGCGGCCATCCGTGGTCACCGCCGTACGTACGTCGGCGCGCTCCCCGGCCAGGTCATCCAGGGCATGAAGAAGGCGGGGACGATCAACCCCGTGTTCATGCTCGACGAGGTCGACAAGATCGGCCACGACTTCCGCGGCGACCCCGCGGCGGCGCTGCTCGAGGTGCTCGATCCGGAGCAGAACAACACGTTCGCGGATCACTACCTCGAGATCCCGTACGACCTCTCGAACACGATGTTCATCGCGACCGCGAACGTGGCGGATCCCATCCCGCCGCCCCTCCGCGACCGCATGGAGATCCTCGAGATCCCCGGCTACACCCGGAACGAGAAGCTCGCCATCGCGCGCCAGCACCTCATCCCGAAGCAGATCGAGGAGCACGGCATCTCGAAGGAGCAGCTCCAGATCGCGGACAAGGCGGTCGACGTCATCATCGACCACTACACCCGTGAAGCGGGCGTTCGTACCCTCGAGCGTCAAATCGCCAGCGTCATCCGCGGCGTCGCCGTCAAGATTGCCGAGGGCGACACCCAGAAGCGCGTCATCGAGAACGAGGATCAGATCCGCGAGTTCCTCGGCGCGCAGCGCTTCACGAGCGAAGTGGCGGAGCGCACGGAAGAGCCGGGCGTCTGCACCGGCCTCGCGTGGACGAGCGTCGGCGGCGAGATCCTCTTCATCGAGGCGACCCGCATGTACGGCTCGGGCAAGCTGCAGCTCACCGGGCAGCTGGGCGACGTCATGAAGGAGTCCGCGCAGGCGGCTCTCTCCTACGTCCGCACGAACGCCGAGAAGTTCGGCATCAGCCGCGACTTCCTGGAGAAGAGCGACATCCACATCCACATCCCCGCGGGCGGCATGCCCAAGGATGGCCCGTCGGCCGGTGTGACGATGTTCACGGCGCTCGTCTCGATGCTCACCGGCATTCGCGTTCGCCACGACGTCGCGATGACGGGCGAGATCACGCTGCGCGGTCGGGTCCTCCCGATCGGCGGCCTGAAGGAGAAGGTGCTCGCCGCGCACCGCGCGGGCATCAAGCGGGTCATCATCCCGGAGCGCAACAAGGCCGACCTCGACGAGGTGCCGGCCGAGGTGAAGAACGATCTCGAGTTCATCGCCGTCTCCAAGATGGAGCAGGTGCTCGAGGCGGCTCTCGAAGAGATGCCGAAGCCGAAGCCGGAAGAGAAGCTGGCGACGCCGCCCTCGAACTGAGGCGCTGCAGGTAGAAGAAGGGCCGGTTCCTCACGGAGCCGGCCCTTTTTCTTTGGCGTACCCATGAGTACTTACATATGCTACATGGTGGGAATGCGCCGTCTCCTCACCACCGCCGCTGCCCTCGCCCTCATCGTCGCCTGCGCGAACCCGACGGAAGTGGTGGACACCCCGGAGACGGGCACGCTCGACGCGAGCACGGACACGGGGACGCCCAAGAAGGACTCTGGGAAAGACGTCGAGGTCCAGAAGGACTCGAGCAGCACAGACTCGACGGTCGTGGATGCGACGGGCGATGCGAACGACGACGCGAGCGGGGACTCGGGCGAGGCGGGCGCGGACGGCGCGATGGACGCCGTGGCCGACGTCTCGATCGACGCGAGCGAAGGTGGGGTCGACGCGTCGGTCGATGCGAACGACGGCGGCATCGTCGTCGACGGCGGCACCTCGAACGACACCTGCTCGATGGCGGTCGCGCTCACGAGCGGCGTGAACGTCTCGGGGGACACGACCAACGCGAGCGACGACTACGACGTGGACGTGAACCTGTCGAACGTCTGCAGCCAGACGGACCTGAGCTTCTACCAGTTCGACGGGAACGACGTCGCGTACACGATCGTCGTCCCCAACGGCAAGACGCTGACGGCGACCGTCACCCCGACGACGCAGTGGGACCCCGCGATCTCGATCGTGAGCGACTGCACCAACATCGGGCCGACGTGCCTCGGCGGTGACGACATGAACGGGACGGGCGATCCGGAGACCGGCACGTACACCAACACGTCCGGCCAGGCGCAGACGGTGTTCATCGTGGTCGACTCGTACGACTTCTCCGAGTACGGCCCCTTCACGCTGAGCGCGCTCGTCCAGTAGCGCTTCGCCTACGCCTAGGCAGGCGCCCGGCCGTTCGATATGGTGCGCAGCCATGGCTGCACCCGTGCGCATCGGCATGCTGGGCTGCGGTACCGTCGGCGCAGGCGTGCTCACGCTCCTGGCGGAGAACGCCCGCTACCTCGCGGAGCGCGTGGGGGCGCCGATCGAGGTCGCGCGGATCGCGGTCCGCGATCCTGCGAAAGCGCGTCCCGCGACGGTTCCGGCCCCGCTCGTCACGACCGACGTGATGGCGGTGCTCGACGACGGCTCGGTCGACGTCGTGGTCGAGCTCGTGGGCGGAGTCAGCCCGGCCGACGAGTGGGTGCTTCGCGCGCTCGACCGCAAGCGCCCGGTCGTGACCGCCAACAAGGCGCTCCTCGCGGCGAAGGGGCCACTGCTCCTCGAGCGTGCCGTCCAGCGCGGTGTCGATCTCGCCTTCGAGGGCGCCGTCGGTGGCGGCATGCCCGTCATTCGCATCCTGCGCGAGTCGCTCGCGAGCGACTGGGTCACCTCGCTCACCGGCATCGTCAACGGCACCTGCAACTTCGTCCTCACGCGGATGAGAGAGGGCGGGATCTCGTTCGCGGATGCGCTCGCCGAGGCGCAAGCGGCGGGCTACGCGGAGGCGGACCCCGAGCTCGACGTCGGCGGTCACGACGCGGCCCACAAGCTCGTCGTCCTCGCGATGCTCGCGTTCGGGGCCAAGGTCGATCCGGCCAGCGTCCCGGTCGAGGGCATCCGCGAGCTCGAGCCCGACGATCATCGGTGGGCGGACCGCTTCGGGTTCGTCGTGAAGCACCTGGCGCTCGGCGTCGACCGTCGCGCGGCGGGGCGCGCGGTCGGAGCCCTCGAGCTCCGCGTCCATCCCACGCTCGTGAAGAAGAGCGTGCCGCTCGCGAACGTCAACGGCGTGCTCAACGCGGTCGCGCTCGAGGGGCGCGCGCTCGGGCCGCTCCTCGTGTCCGGTCGCGGGGCGGGGGCGCTGCCGACCGCGGTGAGCGTCGTGTCCGACATCGTCGACGTCGCGCGCGCGTTGCGCGGCGGCGGAGCGGGGCTCGCCACGCGCGGGATCCAGATGGAGGCGCGTGCGCTCGTGCCGGCGGGCGAGATCGAGTCGCGCTGCATGCTGCGCGTGCGCGTCGCCGGTGCCGGCGTACAGGGTGGGCTCGCGGCCGTGACGGCGGCGCTGGCGAACGCCGGGGTGGGCGTCGCCCAAGCGGTTCAGGAGGGGGACGAGATCGCGCTGCTCACCGAGCGATGCGCCACGCATCGGCTCGACGCCGCGCTCGCGGCGATGGCGAGCGCGAAGATCCTCGGCGCAGCTCCGCGCCGGCTCCGCATCCTGGAGGAATCATGAATCCGCTCAAGTTGGTCACCCTACTGCTTTTCGCGTTCGCGCTCGTCGCCTGCAAGGACGACCCGCCCAAGTCGACGCGCTGGGATCAAGCGGCGTCGGCTGCGGCCGCCTCGGCCTCGATCGCGGCCGCCGCCGCCGCGAGCACGCCGCCCCCGCCGAAGACCGAGACGGGCTCGTTCAACGCGTTCTTCCCCAAGGACGACGCCGACGGGAAGGTCGTCTACACCGCCGACAACCCCGGCTCCGCCGAGGCGAAGCTCGTCGGGGACGGCGGCGTGATCGCGACCCTCGCCGTCAACGACGCGAACGCCGAGGCGCAGAAGAAGTTCGCGAGCGCGACGGACAAAGTCGGGACGTGCCCGCTCGTCACGGTCGGAAAGAACCAGAGCGCGCTCCTCTGCGGGACCCGCCAGGTCAAGGTGACGAGCACGACGCTCGATCCTGCCGCGCGGCGCAAGATCCTCGAGCGCTTCGATCTCGCCAAGATCGCCGCGCTGCCTCCCCCCACCGCGAGCGCGGCCGCTTCCACCCCCTGAACTGCGAGAGAGCCATGACCGACTCCATCCACCAGATCCTCGAAGAGCTCCCGGAGACGAACCTCACGACGAGGGCGCTCACGGCGCTCGACTACCTCGTCCCCGGCGAGTGGAAGAACATCCGCACGTTCCAAGGCATGATCCAGGACGCGACGGGCGAGACGGACGACGCGCTCGTGCAGCAGATCGGCGAGAAGGCGCTCGCGCTCTGGTTCGACGAGTCGACCGGCTATCAGCGGGCGGTGACCATCTACCAACTCGTGGACGCCGAGAGCAAACTCGCGGGCGCCGCAGCGCTCGCGAGCATGGCGTCGGAGCGGTTCCAGGTCCTCGAGTTCCTGAAGGACCGCGCGCCCAAGCCGGACAC
The DNA here is from genome assembly GCA_044224495.1 of Polyangiaceae bacterium. Lineage (GTDB taxonomy): Bacteria > Myxococcota_A > Polyangia > Polyangiales > Polyangiaceae > JBGAKG01. The sequence continues at coordinate 141,588 of JBGAKG010000024.1, forward strand.
GGTCCAGGCGATCGACGCCGGCGTGAAGTTCGTCGCCGAGCTCGGCGCGTTCGTGTCGATGCGCGGCCTCCCGGGCGACGGGATCGGTGACTTCGTGGAGTCGCTCGCGCTGGTCACGAAGGAGGACTCGATGCGGCTCGCGGCGTGGCTCGCGTTCGACTGCGTCATCCCGCTCGGCCCGGACTTCCTGCAGAAGCTCATCGACGCGGTCGAGGGCGGCGCCGACGCGCTCGCCGAGCACTCGGTCTTCCAGAAGATCGCGGGCCATCTGCCCGGCGGCGCGGAGCAGGGGAAGTCGTTCATCAAGGGCGTGCTCGACGCGGGGGGCTCGCACCTCACCGGCTTCGTCGCGTCGCGGGGGATGAACCAGCAAGATCTGCTGGCGAAGGTGCGAGAGTTCATCGAGGTGACGGACGACAAGCTCGACCTCGTGGCGGCAGCACTGGACGTGGGGACGAACGCGTTCGAGCACACCGGAATCCAGACGGTGTCGCGAGCCCTCGTGACGCGGGCTTACGGCGAGCTCTGAGGCGACTCCGCCCGAACCCGATCGGGGTGATGGTGGCTCCCACCGGTGGAGGTCATCATGAACCTGTCATCCGTCACGAAGGCTTTCGTCCTTCCGCTCTTTGTCGCGCTCGCAGGGTGCGGCGGGGGAGGGGACTCGCCTGCGCTCTCCGCGAGCGAACGGGACGGTCTCGCGTTCACCCGCGAGGAGGAGAAGCTCGCGCGCGACGTCTACGACGTTCTCAACCCCCGCGACGCGGTGTTCGTGTCGATCGAGCAGAGCGAGCAGACGCACATGGATGCCGTCGCTACGTTGCTCGCCCGCTACGACGTTGCGGACCCCGCTTCGGGCCGAGCGGCGGGGGAGTTCACGAATCCGCAGCTGCAGGCGCTGTACCACGAGCTGGTCGCGACCGGAGCTTCGTCGTTGCAGGCAGCACTGGCGGTCGGCGTCGCAATCGAAGAGCTGGACATTCGAGACATCGAGAGCGCTCGAAGCGTGGTGACCCACTCCGACGTGCTGACGACCTACGACCATCTCACGCGCGGGTCGCGCAACCACTTGCGCACGTTCTACGGGCGGCTCGTCGCGGCCGGAGGGAGCTACACGCCCAAGTACCTGGCCCCGTCGGTCTTCCAGGCGATCGTCGAGTCGCCGCCGGAGCGCGGGCCTTGAAGGGCTCGGGCTCCCCCTAGAACGACGTCTGGCCGTTGCTGCAGAAGTTCTCGGTCCCCTTCGCGTAGTGGTCCTTCGCGAACTGCTCCAAGCTCGGACGGTCGAAGCAGTCCCCGTTGTAGACCCATCCCCACGCCGCTGCGGCGACGGGGTGGTCGATGAGGGGATCCGGAGTGAGGATGATGCGCTTGCTCGGTCCCGCGTCCTTGTCGCAGAGCGGATCGTCGGGGAGGGCGTTCATCAAGGCGCGGAGGTTCGCGACGAGCTCTTCGCACGCGTTCCCCGCGTCCACGCTCGCCTCGGCCGTCGTCGCATCTTCGTCGCTCGCGTCGGCGGGGGCTCCGCCGTCGCCCGCGCCGAGCTTGGCGCAGTTGTAGAGCAGCACCACCGCGCCGTGCTCCAGCGAGTGGACCCAGTACGGGCGCGGCACCGGCGTGGAGAACTCCTGGAACGCCGCCCAGATCGGGTAGTGGGGCCCGCTGGCCGGCGGGTTCGTCGGGTATTGGATCGGGGTTCCGATGTCGACGTGAGGGCTCTCGAGCAGCGCGGGCGCGTCGATGACGACCGAGCACGCGGCGTCGGGCCGGATCGGACCGTCGATGCGAGAGCGGTCACTCGCGACGTCGGTCCCCGATTCGACGTAGATCGTCGGCGGGCGAGTGCTGCCGCAGCCGGGGGCCAGCAGGACGAGAGGAGCGAAACCAAGTGAGATTCCCAAGAAGAAGCGCCGCACGCGCACATTGTAGCTCTCGCCCGGGCGAACGGAACGAGCTTTGACGCGGGGCCACGGTCTCTGAAATGCTGCTCGCTGCCTTGGAGCCGCTCAACCTCCGCCGATGGCTGCGCCCGGTCGCGCGGCTGACCCGCATCTCGGCGGTCGACTTTCTGCTCCGGACGGCGCGCGGGCTCCGCGACCACGAGGCGTTCCTTGCCGCGTCGGCGATGGCGTTCAACTTCTTCCTGAGCTTCATCCCGCTCCTCGTGATCCTCGGCTACATCCTCGGCCACCTCGTGCGGCAGCGCGGGGTGGACACGTTCCTCGTGCCCGTGACGGCGACGATGCCGTTCGCGACCGAGATGGTGCGGCGCGAGCTCGAACGGCTCGCCGACTCGAACGCCACGATCGCGCCGGTCGCGACGACGAGCTTCCTCTGGATGGCATCGTCGGGCACGAGCAGCCTGATCAGCACGTTCGAGGTCGCGCTCGGCGCCCGCCGGCGCGGCTTCCTCGAGAAGCGCGCGATCGCGCTCCTCTGGGTGCTCGGGATGATGGGCGCGCTCTCGGCGACGCTCTACGCGTGGATCCAGATCGACGGGCTGCTCCACCCGGGCACGCTCTCGGTCGGCGAGCGCGTGCGCGTCCCGCGCGCGACGTGGGAGCCGATCGCGCTGGTGAGCGCCCTCTTCGCCGTCGGGACCACGGGCCTCGCGATCCTCTATCGCTGGGCGGTCGAGCACCCGCCCGGCGTGGAGCGGCGCGCGTGGCCGGGGGCGATCGTCGCCTCGGTGACGGCGCTCGGGATCACGTTCGGCTTCGGGCGGTACGTCGGCACGCTCGCGAACTACGCGCTCTTCTACGGAAGCGCGGCGGCGGTGGCGACGGTGCTCGTGTGGCTCTATCTCGCGAGCCTCGCGCTGCTCCTCGGTGCGGAGGTGAACGCGCAGCTCGAGGGAGTTCGCTCACCGTCGAAGCTCGCGGAAGCGGCGGAGCGCGCTTCGCAGCAGGGATTGTGATCGTAGCACGCGCGCGCCGTGCGGGCGCGCCGCGGGCGCGAAAGAGGAGGGGCCTGTCGCGAAGGCGCCCACAAATCGCATCGCGCGCTGCGTCGCAGACGCGGGTGCGGCGTGCGCGTGCGCGCTCCGCAGCGCATGTTTGTTTCATGCGACTGGGTTCAGTCGCCGCACCGCGCGCCGTTCATCCGGTCGTAGGACATGCTGTCGTTCAAGCATCTCTCGAAGCTCGTCGTCGTCACCCTCGGGGGCCTCTCTCTCCTCGGCGCGGGATGCGGACGAGCCCCTGCCGTCGCCCCCCACGCGCCGCCCGGAGCGCTCGATGCAGCGACCCACGGCGTGGTCGCCGTCGCCACCCACCACGACGGTGACGACACGACGACGCTCTGCAGTGGGACGCTCGTGGCACCCAACCTGGTGCTCACCGCGCGCCACTGCGTGTCGCGCGCGCTGACCTCGAAGCCGGCGTGCGACACGCGCGGCGAGTCCCACAACGGGACCCACCTGGCGGACGACGAGGACCCGGCGACCATCGCGATCTACGTCGGCGACAAGGTCGAGCTGGGCATCGACGAGCCGCGCGCGCGCGCGACCAAGACGCTCCGCCCGACGACCGACGTGCTGTGCGACGCGGACATCGCGTTCATCGTCCTCGATCGCGAGCTCGAGGGTGTCGCGGTCGTGCCGATGCGGCTCGAGCGTTCGGTGGGGGAGGGCGAGTGGGTCGTCCCCGTCGGCTTCGGCGGCGGCGCGAGCGGCGCGATCGGGACCCGCGCGGTGCGCGGCGCGAGCCCGGTCCTCTCCGTCGGCCCCGCGCACAACGACGCCACGGGCGCCGTGCTCGGGCCGCGCGAGTTCGAGGTCGCCGTTGCCACGTGCAAGGGCGACTCGGGCGGCCCCGCGATCGACGCGTGGACGGGGGACGTCGTCGGCGTCGTCTCCCGCGGCGGGAGCTGCGAGACCACGGGCAATCACGTCTACACGCGGCTCGACGCGTTCGCCAAGCTCGCGACCCAGGCGCTCCTCACGGCGCGCACCGACTCGCGGGCGCGGCTCGCGCTCCGGGTCACCGATCGCCTGAAGTCGCGCTGAAGCGGCTCAGGGCTTCTTCGCGAGCCCGAGCTCCTTCATGACCTTCTGGAGATCGGCCCAAGCCTCGCGCTTGGCCTGCGCTTGCTGAGGGCTGTCGCGCAGCAAGTAGGAGGGGTGGTAGGTGGGCATCACGAGGATCTTCCCACGGTAGAGCTTCCACTCGCCGCGCAGCTTGGTGATGCCGAGCGTCGTCCCAATCAGGGACGCGACGGCGGTGTTGCCGAGCGCGACGATGACCTTCGGGTCCACCGCGGCGAGCTGCTCGTGGAGGTAGGGGATGCACGCCTCGGTCTCGGACGGCTCCGGGCGCCGGTTGCCGGGGGGGCGGCACTTGATGATGTTGCAGACGTAGACGTCCGCGTCGGGATCGAGGCCCATCGCGGCGATCATCTTGTCGAGGAGCTGCCCGGCGCGGCCGACGAACGGGAGGCCTTGGGCGTCCTCGTCCGCGCCGGGGGCTTCCCCGACGAAGCAGAGCTTCGCCTCCGGGTTGCCGCGCGAGAAGACGGTGTGGGTGCGCGTCTTGGCCAAGGCGCACTTGGTGCAGCCGGCGACCTCGTCCGCGACGACGGGCAGCGCCCGGGGCGGTCCGCTCGGTGCCGTGACGGCGGCCGGCGTGGTGCGCACCGGTCGAGCCACCGGCGGGGGCGCGGTGTCGTTCACGAACGCCGGCATCTCCAGCGCGGGCATCGGCTGCGGTGGGGCCTTCGGCGCAGCAGGGGCCGCGGCAGGCGCCGGCTTCGCAACGGCTTCCGCCTCTCCGGGAGCCTTCCGCACCGCGCGCGGGACGCGCGGAATGCCGCTCGCACCGCTCTCGACCTGCCACTCGAGGTAGGCGCGGAGCGATGCGGCGATCGCGCCGAGCTCGGCGCGTGGATCGGTGTCCGGGTCGGTCGTCACTTCGCGAGGGCCGCTTCGATGTCGGCGACGAGGCCCGGATCGTCGGGCGCGACGGCCGAGTCGTAGCGCTTGATGAGCTTCCCGTCGCGACCGATGAGGAACTTGTTGAAGTTCCAGGTGATGTCGCCCGCGCCGCCGGGCTGGTTCTTGAGCCACGTGTAGATCGGGTTCTCGTTCGGTGCGTTCACGTTGCTCTTCGTGAACATCGGGAAGGTGATGTTGTACTTCGTCGTGCAGAAGGTGCTGATCTCTTCGTCGGTGCCCTGCTCTTGCGCGCCGAACTGGTTGCAGGGGAACCCGAGCACCGCGAACTTCTTCGCGTAGTACTTGTTGTAGAGCACCTCGAGCGGGGCGTACTGCGGGGTGTAGCCGCACGCGGACGCGACGTTCACGATGAGCATCACCTGGCCGCGGAACTCGCACAGGCTCACGTTGCGGGTGGCGCCGAGGTTCTCGTACGAGAGCTCGTAGATGGAGCCCTTCGGCGCGGCGGGGTTGCACACGAACGGCGCCGCAGCGTCGGAGCCCGTGCCCGTATCGGGCGAGGTCAGGCCGCCGGCGTCCTTCTTCGGGACGGAGCCCGCGTCGTCGTTGGTCCCGGGCGTCGTGTCGGTCGTGGACGAGCTGCACGCGAGCACGAGCGGGAGAAGAGCGAGCAGACGCTTCATGGGGCCTCCGAACCTACATTCTACGACTCGACCGCGCTCCCAACAACCCTCACCGCTACTTGGTGCAGGCGAGCGCGACGCAGGCGAAATGGCCCTTGGTGGGCGAAAAGAGGCAGGTCTTCAGCGGCGCCTGGCCGCCGGCTGGCGAGCAGTCCTCGTCGTTCGTGCACTCGTCTTCGGGCCGGTGGCAGAAGTAGCCGAGCGCGCCCGGCTCCGGGAGCGGACAATTCGCGAAGACGCCGTCGGCGGAAGGAGAGCACCACCCCTTGCCGACCACGCCGCAGTCGGCGTCGGTGCGGCAACCCGCGGCCAGACAGCGGTTCGCGCCGAACGAAGGCGCGAGGCGACACGCGCAGACACGCGCCGAGCCGCAGTCCGCGTCGACGTTGCACTCGTCCACGCTGCAGACGTTCTTGCCGGCGAGGAAGTCGAAGACGCAGCGCGGGTTCCGCGCCGCGCCGTCGCCCGCGCACTCGGAGTCGGACTTGCAGCCGGCGGCGCTGGGCTCGGGAGCCCCCGTCGTGGGGCGCACGGGATCGCACTCCGCCGCCGTGGGGCGGTGGCGCTTGGGCTCGGGCACCGCGCCGCCGCCGTCGGGCGCCGGGGTCGTGGAGGTGGAGCCGCAGGCGAGGGCGACCAGCGCGAGGAGCCCCGGAAGGCGAGGCCCCCACCCGCGCCGAAGCGAGCTCATTTCCCGACGAGGAACCGGAGCGCGAAGTCGACGGCCTTGCCGTAGGGCGGGCGGAGGAGAGCGCCGCCGTTCACGCGCGACTGCCGGAAGATCGGCTTGCGCTTCGAGAACGTCTCGAAGCCCTCGCGCCCGTGGTAGTGGCCCATGCCGCTCGGTCCGACGCCGCCGAAGGGCAGGTCGTCCTGCGCGACGTGGAGCATCGTGTCGTTCACGGAGACGCCACCGGACACGGTGCGCTCGACGACCTTGTCGGTCGCCTCTTCGTCGTAGGAGAAGACGTAGAGCGCGAGCGGGCGCGGGCGCGAGTTGACGTACTCGATCGCGTCGTCGAGCTTCTCGTAGGGAACGATCGGGAGGAGCGGGCCGAAGATCTCGTCCTCGAGGATCTGCATCTCGTCCGTCGCGCCGAGGACCAGCGTGGGGCAGAGCTTGTGGGACTCCTCGTCGAAGGTCTCCTTCGCCGGGTTCAGCTCGACGACCTTCGCGCCCTTGGTCTTCGCCTCTTCGAGGTAGCCCTTGAGGCGCCCCCAGTGCTTGGTGTTGACGATGCTCGAGTAGTCGTCGTTCTTCAGGAGCGTCGGGAACATCTTCGTCACCGACTCCTTGCACGCGTCGACGAAGCGCTCGACGTCCTTCTTGGGGACGAGCACGTAGTCGGGCGACACGCAGGTCTGGCCGGAGTTGAAGCACTTGCCGAACATGATCCGATCGGCCGCGACGTCGAGCGGGAAGTCCTCCGTCACGATCGTGGGTGACTTGCCGCCGAGCTCGAGGGTCACCGGGACCAGGTTCTCCGACGCCGCGCGCATGATGGCTTTCCCCACGCGCGTGGAGCCGGTGAAGATGAGGTGGTCGAACGCGAGCTTCGAGAAGGCCTCGCCGATGTCGGCGCCGCCGAGGATCACGCGCACCTCTTCGGGGCCGAAGGTCTTCTCGCACATCTTGGCGAGCACCTCGGCCGTGCGGGGGACGAACTCGCTCGGCTTGATGAGCGCGCGGTTGCCGGCGGCGAGCGCTTGGACGAGCGGCTCGAGCGCGAGCTGCACCGGGTAGTTCCAGGGCGAGATGATCCCGACGACGCCGAGCGGCTGCGTCACGATCTCGGCCGTGGCGGGCGCCATCACCCAGAGCACGGGGCGCGACTCGGTCTCCATCCACTCGTGGAGGTGATCGCGCGTGTGGCGCAGGCAGGAGAGGGGGAGGAAGACGTCGGCCTGGAGCGACTCGTACTTGCAGCGATGGCCGAAGTCGGCCGAGATCGCCTTCACGATCTCGTCCTTGAACTCGAGAAGAGCTGCTTCGAGCTTGTCGAGCCGCGCGACTCGCTCCTCGTACGAGGGGACGCTCTTGCGGGACGCGGCGCGCATGCCGTCGAAGAGCTCCTTCAGCTCCTCGGGCGTGGTGGCCTTCATCGGCTCGTCGGCCTTGGGAGCGGTCTTCTTCGGAGCACTCTCCGGCGCGTCGTCCTTGGCGGAGGTTTCTTCCTTGGACTCTTTCTCGGCGGCGGCGCTTTCCATGGCGGAAGCATAGCCCAACCAGGGCGGGCGTCACCCCGCAGCGTTCGAAGGCGAAATCCACTCAGCCGAGGCAGGTCACGATCAGCTCGCGTCGGTGCGGTGCCCTCCGGTGCTCCCACACGTAGAGCGCCTGCCACGTGCCGAGCCCGAGCCGGCCGCCGACGATGGGGATCGTCTCCGACGTCTTCGTCATCGCGGCGCGCAGGTGGGCGGGCATGTCGTCGGGGCCCTCGGCGTCGTGCTCCCACCGATCGCTCTCGGGGGCGACCTGGGCGATCCACGTCTGGAGATCGCGGAGGACCGAAGGATCGGCGTTCTCCTGGATGACGAGCGACGCGCTCGTGTGGCGGAGGAACACGTGGGCGAGGCCCGCCTGCATCTCGGCCGCGCGCACGACGGCGGCGACCTCGGCCGTGACGTCGTAGAGGCGCGGACCCTTGGTCGACACCTGAAGCGTCGCTTGGTGGACCTTCACGCGAGGACTTCGCCGAAGAACGACGAGAGGCCGTCGAGCACCGGCGGCGGGATCTCGTGCCCGCCGCGGAACGGGACGAAGCGCGTCGCGAGCCCTGCCTCGCCGAGCTCCTTCGAGAGCCGCTCGGCGATGGAGAAGGGGAGGATCGCGTCGGACTGGCCGTGGCTCTGGAAGACGGGGAGCCCTTTGCGCGCGGGGAAGAGCTCTCTCCACTCGCGCTCGGCGAGCAGCGTCCCGGAGAGGAGCGCGAGGCCCGCGAGCTCGCGCTTGCCGCGGAGCGCGACGTCGAGCGTGAGCATGGCGCCTTGGGAGAAGCCGCCGAGGACGAGCTTCGACGGGCGCAGGGCCTCGGTCGCTTCGTCGAGGAGCGCGTCGACCAAGAGGCGCGCGGGGGCGAGGCCTTCGGGGACCTCGCTCGTGAGGTCGCGCGTCTGGCCGGTGCGCATGGCGCGGTCGAGCTTGGCCATGTCGATCATCCACCACGCGCGAGCGTCGCCCATGCCGAACGCGCCGAGATCGATCGGCGCGGCGGGGAACAGGTAGCGCGTGCCGGGAGGAGCGCGCAGCACGCGCCAGAGCGAGACGAGGTCTTCCCCCGGGGCGCCGAACCCGTGCAGGAGCACGACGAGCGGTCCGGTGCCGCCGCCCACGCGATCGTCGCCGCCCGTGAGGACGGCGTCGAGCCCACCGAACTGAACGCGCTTCACTTCGGCGGCTCGATCGGGGCCTGCTTGTCGTCCTGCACGCAGGACGAGAGATCGAAGAAGAGGAACTTGAGCGCCGCCTCGTTCTTCTCGTAGCCGGAGCCCGGCGTACGCGACGAGCACCACTGCGGGAACGCTTGCGTCGAGTACGTGCTGAAGCTGGACCCCGAGAGGTGGACGTCCGAGAAGACGGCGCGCCCGCACTGCTTGTCCGGCGTCTGCGCGACCGGCGTGTTGAAGCTCATGTAGAGCGTCTTGTACGGCGAGGAGTTCTGGCTGCCCGAGTAGAGCCAGCGCGTGGCCTTGGTGTTCACCGCGTCCACGTCGTGGCGCAGGTCGTACAGGCTGTCGATGCGGCCGAGCGACGGATCGAGCGGGCGAACCGCCGCGAGCCAGTTCGCCATCGCCTTGCCCTTCGGGAAGGACATGTCGATGTAGTACGGGGCCGGATCGTTGTCGTAGCCGCCGCCGTTCCACTGCGCGACCGAGCCGAAGTCCTGCGGCGCGTTGCAGTAGTCGAAGCTCGACGAGCACTGCGCCGCGGTCGCGAAGAAGTTGTAATAGTAGTGCGTCGAGAACATGCGGCCGCCTGCCTCGAGGTACTTCTTCATGTTCGTGTAGCCGTTGGCGGTGCGGTCGTCGGCGCTGCACTCGCACGAGCCGAAGATGATGTCGTACTTCATCATCTCGGGGAGGCTGCCCCACAGCGCCGTCGACGTGCCCGGGTTCGGCGGGAGCTGCTTCGAGCTCGAGTCATCCCCCTTGTAGAAGCGCACGCGCTTGTTCGACGTCGGGCCACCGTACTCGGACGCGTCGATGCCAGCGGCCGTCGCGAGGAAGCACTCCGCGTAGTCGCAGAGGCCGGTGACCATCGCGATGAGCGGGATGTTGTCGTCGGCGGAGCCCTCGGCCTGCTTCTTCGGCAGGCGCACCAGCGACTCGATCTGGTTCGGCGCCGTCTTCGTGTTGAACTTGTTGTCCTGGCACTGGACGACCTCGGGCAGGATGATCTTTCGCCGCCACTTGCCGAGCTGCATGACGAGCGGGATGTCCTTGCCGACCGGCACGTTCTTCAGGACGAACTCGCCCTTCTCGTTCGTCGTCGCCGAGACGACGGGCTCACCCGACGCGGGCGCCTGGCACGCGGTGCAGACGGGGCCGCTCGTGATCGGCTGGAGCGCCGCGTTCGGCACGTAGACGAACACGTTGTAGAGCGGGTCCTTGCCGCCGGGATCGTAGACGACGCCGGTGACGGTCGTTTCGCCGCTCGTGCAGGTGACCTGCTGGCATTGCAGGTTCTTGCAGGCGGGTGCGGCCTCGACCTCCGCGTCCGGGAGATCGAGCCCGGGCGCGTCGAAGTCTTCGACGTCGGGCCCGGCGTCGTTGCCGACGCAGAAGCCTTTGCCGGTCTCGCACGGGTTGTTCGAAGCGGTCCCGCAGGCCGTCAGCGCGAGCGCTGCCGATACGGCCAGGGCGATGGCGACGAATCGTCGGAGGGGGCTCATGCGCGCCACTATCCCCCCATCGACGGGACCGCGCAAGGCGCGTTGCGTCGTGGAGGGAAGGCGCGCTGCGTCGAGCCGAGGGCTCGAGGCCTCAGTTCGGGATCGGCGGCGGCGGCTGCGTCTCGTCCTGCACGCACGACGAGAGATCGAAGAAGAGGAACTCGAGCGCGAGCTCGTTCGGCTTGTGGTCTTCGAAGCCACCACCGGAGCAGGAGTTCGGGAACGCCTGCGAGTAGTTGTTGAACGAGTCGACGAGGTGCACGTCGCTGAAGACCGCCTTGCCGCACTGGTTGTTGACGGGCTGGTTCACCGGCGTGTTGAAGCTCAGGTAGTACGTGTCGTAGTTCTGCTGAGTGCCGGTGTAGATCCACTGCGTCGCCTTCGCCGTGGTGACCTTGCCCACGTCGTTGCGGGTGTCGACGAGCGGGAGCTGCCCGTACGGCGCGGCGTAGGTCGTGTTCTTCGTCACGCCCGCGTACCAGTCGGCGAGCGCCTTGCCCTTCGGGATCGCCGTGTTGATCAGGTACGGCTCCGAGAGGAACTGCGCCTGCTGCCACTCGGCGAGGCTCGAGAAGTCGGTCGGCCCGTTGCAGTTGTCGAAGCTCGAGCACTGCGAGGGCGAGGCGAACCAGTTGTAGTGGTAGTGCGTGCCGAAGAGGCGCCCCCCGGCTTCGAGGTAGGACTTCATGTTCGTGTACGCCGGGCCCACCGTGTCGCGCTGGTTCGGCGTGCACTCGCAGGCGTTGAAGACGAGGTCGTACTTCTTCATCGTCGCGAGGCTGCCCCAGAGCTGGTACGCGTCGCCCGGGTTGGCGGGCAGGCCCTGGCTGATGTCGTCACCGCGGTAGATGTGAACGCGACCGTTGCCCGTGGGACCGGTGAACTCGGCCGGGTCGAGACCGATCGTGTTGCGGATGAAGCACTCCGCTTGGTCGCAGCCCGTGGCGAGCGCGATGAGCGGGATGTCGCCCTCGCTCTTGTTCTTCGGGAGGCGGAGCGTCTTGTCCGGCTGCGGGTTGTCCTGGCACGCCGTGACGGTCGGGATGGTGAGCTTGCGGCGCCACTTTCCCACTTGAAGGACGATCGGGATGTCCGTACCGACCGGCACGTCCTCGAGCACGAACGAGCCGTCCGGCTTGGTCGACGTCGAGACGACCGGCGAGCCCGACGCGGGGGCCTGGCACGCCGAGCAGGTTACGCCCTGGCTGAACGGCTGGAGCGGCGCGTTCGGGACGTAGACGAAGACGTTGTAGATGGGGTTCTTCGCGTTCGGGTCGTAGACCTTGCCCGATACCGTGGTCTTCCCGCTCTGGCAGGTGACCTGCTGGCACTTCAGACCCACGCACGGCGGGCCCGCCTCGGTCGAAGAGTCGAAGTCCTGAAACGGATCCGCGTCGTCCTGGACGCCCGCGTCGTTGGAGCCGGAGTCCGTCTGCTGGAAGTTCGAGGGGCCACTGGAGCCGCAGCCCGCGCCGAAGAAGAGGGCGGCGGAGGCCAGCAGGGCCGAAGCGAGGGAGAGGCGCATGAGGCGCATATGGCTGCGAATTCATTCGACCGCAAGCGGAAAGCGCAGGTTCGCCACAGTCTCGCTCGAGCCGCCTCGGCGTTGCGGTATCGTGGGGTCCGTGCGGCGGATGGCCCTCGCCTCGACGTCGAGCGCCATGGCCGCGCTCGCCCTGCTCCTCTTCGCGGGAGAAGCCCACGCCCGCGACGAGGACATCGATGGGCGGATGCCGGTGCGCGTGGGTTGGGGCTGGGCCGCCGCGTACCCCGCGCCCGCGCTCTCGGTCGCCCTCGACAGCGAGTTCGTGGTCCGGCTGAGCCCGCGCGTGGGCGTGCTCCTCTCGTCCGGCTTCGAAGGTGTCGTCGTGTACGACCCGCGTTCGCCGGACCGCACGCGTGGCTTCTTCACCGTCGGGATCGGCGGGGGGATCTTCCTCCGCTCGCCCGAGGTCGGTCCCGCCCTGACGCTCTCGGCCCCCATCTCGCTCGACTTCCGCGACGACGCCGTCGCGGGCGTGGGGATCGGGTTCCGCGCGACGCTCCACCCGTACTACCACTCGCTCACGGAGGCGATCGCGTGCGAGCGGGGACCGCTCGGCTCGTACATCGGCTCGAGCCTGTTCCTCTGGACGGGCGTGCGCTTCGATGCGACCGACGAGAGCAAGGGCGCGGTCGTCTCCTTCGGCGCGGGGATCGACATCGCGCGGGCGTTGCTCCTTCCCTTGATGGGTTGGATCTTCCGCCAAGGCTGCTCGAAGGAGCGCCAGGGCTCGTCGTTCGTGGATTGACTCAGGCGCCGGACGGCGAGAGGTCGATCGCGAGGCGCGTCCGTCCGACGATGATCTGATCGCCGTGCTCGAGGTGCTCTTCGCCCTTCACGCGGACGAAGACGCCCGTGCGCGACTGGAGGTCGGTGAGCACGATCGAGCCCGCCTGCTCTTCGATGTAGCAGTGCTGATCGCTGAGCAGCGGGTCGTTGGGGAACACGAGGTCGCCCATCGTCGAGCCGACCTGGAGCGTGGTGCCGCGCGCGACGACGCACGCGCCGGGGGCGCCGCCCTCGAAGATCTGCACGACGCGGAAGGAGCTCGGCCACTTCGGCGAGGAGTAGAAGTAGGTCGGATCCGGATCCGGCTCGTCGTCCGCGATCGGGTTCTTCTCGACGCGGAGGAGCTGGTCTCCGACGATGAACTCGTCGCCGGGCTCGAGCTCGACCGGGCGCCGCACGCGGAGGAAGACGCCGTTGCCGCCGTCGATGTCCTCGAGCACGAGCGCGCGGTTCTTGTAACGGAAGACCGCCTCGCTCTTGTGACAGAACTTCTCGCCCGGCAGCGGGACGCCGCCCGTCATGCCGAGGACGACCTCGTCCCCGAGCGGCTCGTAGACGTCGGGTCCGCCGACCAGGCTGCGCAGGACGTGGACGCGGAAGCGGAGCTTCGGCGGACGAACGAGCGGGACCGCGGCGGCCTCGGGCGGACGCACGAGCGGCACCGGCGAGTTCGGGAGCGAGGGGGGCGCCGGACGCGACGCGGCGGGCGCATCGCTCTTGGCGCTGATGGCGGGCGACTGGAGCTGCGGCTGCGACGGGCGCGGCGGCGGAACGGGCGGGGGCTTCGCGGCCGGGATGCCCGCCGACGACGGCGTCGGGGCACGGCTCGGCGGAGCCGACCCGGCTCCGGTCGCGCCTGCGCCCGCGCCTTGGACGGTCATCTTGATGCCGCCTGCCGCCGGCGCCGCAGCGCCCTCTTCCTTCTTCTTCTTGAGCGACTTGACGTCGACGTTGGGCGGCTCGGTGAGCGTCTCCATCCCGCCGACGGCCTTGCCGTCGATGATGAGGTCGAACTTGCCGTCGCGGAGCGCGACGATCATCTCCATCTGCTGCCCCTTCATGAGGCCGCGGACGTGGAGGGCGATGTCGGGCAGGGTGACCTGCTCCGCGTACGAGCGCTTGTGGCTCTTGATGATGCGGCCGCCGTCCGCAAACAGGTGCGTGATGATGTGCGGCTTGTTGAGACCGGAGTCTTCCGTCTGGATGTGGTAGACGCGATCCTTGTACTTTACATTGTTGTTGAAGCCGACCTGAGCGCGGTTGAAGCTCTGCGGCGTCATCTCCCGCTCGAGGCGGGAAATCTCTTGGGTCGTCCACTTCGCGATCGCCGCGTCGAGCTCGGGGCTCGCGCCGTCGAGACCCTCCATCCGCGCGAAGGCGGCCTTCGCGAGCGTGGAGCCGCCGTTGATGCGGAGCGCAGCGGCGAGGAGCTTCTGCCCGTCGGCGTCGTTCGGGCCGCTGGTCGCCCAGGCCGTGAGAAGCTCGACGGCTTCCTCCGCGCGGCCCTTCTCTTCGAGCCACTTGGCCACCTTCCCCGCCGCGGCGCGGGTAGGGCTTGCGGCAGTCGCGCCCGAGCTAGTCATACCGCTGCCATCATTTCTCGTTTTGGCACGGGCCCGCAAGAGCAAATGCGCAACGCGGACATGGGATGATCAGTACCGGAGGACGCTCTCGACGCGGACCGGGAGGAGCTTCTCCCGACCCCCCAAGAACCCGAGCTCCACGACGAAGGCGTAGGACACCACGTAGGCGCCCTGGAGCCGCACGAGCTCGGCGGCGGCGCGGGCCGTTCCACCGGTGGCGAGAAGGTCGTCGACGACGACGACGCGGGCCCCCTCGGGCAAGGACTCGCGGTGCATCTCGAGCCGCGCGGTCGAATACTCGGTGTCGTAGCTCACCGTGTCCGTCGCTCCCGGCAGCTTGCCGGGCTTGCGGGCGGGGACGAAGCTCGCGTTCAGGCGCGCGGCGAGCGCGGCCCCGAAGATGAAGCCACGTGCCTCGACCCCGACGATCGCGTCGATGTGCTCGCCGATGAAGCGCTCGGCGAGCGAGTCGAGCACGATGTGGAACGCACGCGGGCTCGCCAGGAGCGGCGTGATGTCCTTGAACATGATCCCGGGCTTCGGGAAATCCGGGATGTTCCGGATGCGCGATGCGGCGAAGGCCAGCGCGTCGCCGCCCTGAATCGAGGGCGGGGGCTCGCGCCGCACGGGAGCAGCCGGTGGTGCGACCTTGGTGCCCCGCTTCTCCAGCTTCGGGGTGCGCTTGGGACGGCGAGCAGCGAGGGGCGGCCGGGTCTTCGGCTTGCTGGGCATGGGGCCGCCGACGCTATCACATGGTGAGGAGGCTCTCCACGAGCGGCAGCTCGGCCTGCGCGGTCAGATCGAGGATGAGCGGCGTCACCGTGGCGAAGCCCGCGTCGTGCGCGTCGGTGTCGCTCCCGGGGTCGGGGGTGTGGTGCACGCCGGAGCCGCCGAGCCACAGGTACTCGCGCCCGCGGGGATCGCGGCGCTCGTCGAGCACCTCCTCGTAGTTCCGCGTGCCGAGGCGCGCCGAGCGCAGCTTGCCGTTCCACGCCTGGGGCACGTTGACGCTGAGGAGGAGGGCGCTCTTGCCCCGCGGCGTCTCCAAGAGGCGCTGCGCGATCTCGCGGCCGAGGCCGGCGACGCGCTCGAAGTCCTCCGGAGCGCGCGCGGCGGTGCTCATCGCGAGGGCTGGGATGCCGCGCATCGCGCCCTCGCGCGCGGCGGCGACGGTGCCGGAGTAGAAGACGTCCTGCGCGAGGTTCAGCCCGTGGTTGATCCCCGAGACGACCAGGTCGGGGCGGCGGGGCAGGAGCTTCGAGTGGAAGAGGGCGACGTAGACGCAGTCGGCGGGCGTCCCGTCCACGGCGAAGATCCCATCCTCGACCCGGCGGGCGCGGAGCGGCCGGTGGAGGCTGAGGGCGTGGCTCGCGGCGCTCTGCTCGACCTCGGGCGCGACGATGACGACGTCCGCGATCGTCAGGAGGGCCGCCCGAAGCGTCCGGATCCCCCGGCGCGCATGTCCGTCGTCGTTCGAGAGCAGAATGAGAGGGCGAGGGGACGCAGGCGCGGACGTCATGGCTGGCCGCGGCTGTATCCGCTCGCGCGCCGCGCGACAAGCGCTCCTGCGCCGACCCGCTCGCGACGAACCCGCTTGCGCTCCGGGCTACAAGCCCGTAAAAGCGGGGCGGATTTGACGGGGGGAAGAATCGAGCGGTCCGTACGTAGTACACCAGCGCTTGACACTTGAAGGGAGAGAAGCTCCCATTGGCGCCCCACCGGACGAGGGCGTGCCACTGGCTCTCTCCACGGGGACCCTCGAACGCGAGGCCCCCGGGTTCGGAACCTACAGAAGGATATTTTAGGAGGAGCTATGAAGTTGGTTGGTCGCAAGCGTTACGTTGAGATTGCGCAGATCCTGGGTGCGATGATGCTCATCCTGGGAGCGCTGCTCGCCTGCAAGGGCGGAAGCTCGTCGTCCGGTGGTGGCGCGTCGGGTAGCACGTCCAAGATGGGCGAGACCGTCACGTTCGATGACTCCGAGTGGGTCGTCGTCGAGGCGAAGGACGTCGGCAAGACGATGAAGTCGAACTCCGAGTTCAACGAGGAGGAGAAGAAGACCGACGGCCGCTTCATCCAGGTGCACTACAAGGTCACGAACAAGGGCAAGAAGGAGGAGATGCTCCTCGACCGCCCGAAGATCGTCGACGACAAGCAGCGCGAGTTCGGCCCGATCGACATGGAGTCCTTCTATGTCCCGGCGAAGACCAAGTCGATTGGTCTCGACACGCTCCCGCCGAGCATGCCGCGTGAGTACTGGACGGTCATCGAAGTCCCCGCGGACGCGAAGGGCCTCAAGTTCCAGCTCCACGGCTTCGGCCTCCTGGGCGACAAGAAGAACGTCGACCTCGGTCTCTGATCTCCAGCTTCTGGAGTAGCGAAAGGCCGCGCCTGTCCCCAGGCGCGGCCTTCGTGTTTTTGTGTTTCAGATCATCGAGTTATCGAAAAAGTTATCCACAAACTGTGCACAGGTTCAGTACCTGAACTAGGGTACTGAACATGCACCCGGTCCACCTCGATCTCCTCCGCGCTCTGTTTCGTCTCCAACGCTACCGCCGCACCGCCGACGTGGCTGCCCTCGAGCTCCGCGTCCCGCTCGATCGCGCGGCGCTCCGCGCCTCCCTCCGCGCCCTGGCCACGGCCGGCGCGGTGAGCTTCGACGAGGGAGGGCAGCCCCGCCTCACGCTGGTCGGGCTCGCCCTCGCCGCCGCCAGCGCGGGCATGAAGCCGCAGCGCCGTCCCGTCTCCCACCGCACCGCCGCCTGAAGGTCTCCTCCGCACTTCAGTCGGGCGAGCCGGTTTGCTACACGACGGAGGGTGACGGCGCAGACCGAGCACCAACGCCTCCGCACTCGCGCCAAGGCCGACTTCGATCGCCTCGATGCGCGGTACAAACTGATCGGCACCTTGCGCCTCGCCGTCGCGGTCGGCGCGATCGGGCTGCTCGCCGCGATCGTGTGGGCGCCGCTCGACCACGTCTACTACCTCGCGGTGGTGGGGCTCGGCGTCGTGTTCGTCGCGCTCGCGGTCGTGCACGTCGGCGTCGATCGCTCCCGCGAGGACGCGACGACGGCGATCCGCTTCCACGACGGTGCGCTCGCTCGGATCGAAGATCGCTGGCGGGACGTCCTCCCCGTGCCGGCGCGCACGCTCCCGGCCGGTCATCCCTACGCGAACGACTGCGACCTCGGGGGCAAGAGCTCCGTCGTGCAGTGGCTCGACGTCACGTCGACCAAGTTCGGCGAAGACGCGCTCTTCGGTTGGCTGCTCGAGCATGCCGACCCCACCACCATCACCGAGCGCCAAGCCGCGGCGAAGGAGCTCGCGGCGAAGGTCGAGCTCCGCGAGCGTCTCTTCGTGCTCGGCTCGCGCGCCGCGGCCGCGCGCGAGCTCACCGGCTTCTTCACGTTCGCCGAGGCGAAGGGGCCGCCCGCCATCGGCGGAGCGCTCCGCGCGCTCGGGCTGATCCTTCCGGTCGTGGTGATCGGAGCGATCGCGTGGGGCCGTGCCGTCGGCTGGCCGACGGGGTTCATGCTCCTGCCGTATCTCGTCGCGTTCGCGCTCTCGCTGGTCCTGCGCGCGCGCACGGGACCCATCATCGCGCTCGCGACCGCCAAGGAAGGTGCCGTCGCCAGCTACGCGCCCGTCCTCGGTCTCGTCGAGAGCGCTTCGTTCGAGGCACCGCTCCTCCTGCGCCTCCGCTCCGCGCTGGCATCCGGCGACCGCTCCGCCGCGCGCGCGACGGCGTCGCTCGCGCTCATCACCGGCTTCCTCGACGCGCTCGGCAACGAGGTCTTCCGGCTCTTCCTCGCGCCGCTCCTCATGTGGGAGCTCAACGGGGCGATGCTCCTCGAGCGCTGGCGCACGCGCTACGGAGGGACGCTGCGCGGCGCATTCGAGGCGCTCGGCGCGCTCGAGGCGCTCGCGAGCTTCGCGAGCAGCGCGTACGAGAACCCCGAGCACGCGTGGCCGGAGATCGCGGCCGAGCCCTGCCTGTTCGCCGAAGGGCTCGCGCACCCGCTCCTCGCGAAGAAGTCGCGCGTCGCGAACGACGTCACGTTCGAGCGCGCGGGCAAGGCGCTCCTCGTCACCGGCTCCAACATGTCGGGCAAGTCCACGTTGATGCGCGCCGTCGGCGTGAACGTCGTGCTCGCGCTCGCCGGGGCGCCGGTGTGCGCGACCAAGCTCCGCGTCGGCGTCGTTCGGCTCGCGACGAGCATGCGCGTCGAGGACTCGCTCGCCGAGGGGACCTCGCACTTCTACGCGGAGCTGCTTCGCCTCAAGTTGATCGTCGACGAGTCGAAGAAGGGGCCGGTCCTCTTCCTCCTCGACGAGATCCTCCACGGGACGAACTCGCGCGAGCGCATCCTCGGCGCGCGCGCCGTCGTGCGCGACCTGCTCGCCCACGGAGCGCTCGGCGCGGTGTCGACGCACGACCTCGGCCTCGCGAGCATGGAGGAGGAGACACCGGACTCCGTGCACAACGTGCACCTCCAAGAGCAGGTGGAAGGGGAGCGGATGACGTTCGACTACCGCCTTCGGGACGGTGTCGTGCAGAGCTCGAATGCCCTCCGGCTCATGAAAGCTCTGGGTTTACCGGTCACTACCGGTTGAACGGCCGAGGCGCAGCGTTTGCGGCGCGGGGTGCACCGCCTTCGTGGCGCGGTTGCGAATTCTTTTCGTCACCGCACAAAAGACGCCCTCGAGACTTCGGCACGTAGGTTGCGTTGGGTCGCTCGAGATGAGCGCGTCGACCGCACCCGAGACCGAGCTCATCCTTTCGCGGGCTTCCGCCAAAGGAGCGTGTGCCCACTGTGGTCTGGCGCTCGAGCCGGGGTCGACCTCTCCCTTCTGCTGCACCGGCTGCGAGTCGGTCCACGCGCTCCTCCGCGACGAGAAGCTCGATCGCTACTACGAGCTCCGCGGCGACCGCGGGCTCCCCGTCGCGCGGATCGATCGGCGCCGTCGTGACCGCAAGTGGCAGGATCAGATCTCGGCGCGCCTCGCCGCCACGTCGGGGATCGAGCGCGTCGACGTCGACGTGCAAGGCCTGCACTGCAGCGCGTGCGTCTGGCTGATCGACGAGCTCTTCCGGCGCGAGACGGGCGGCGTCGGGATCATCGTCAACCCGACCCTCGGGACGATCACGCTCTCCGTCGAGCGTGGCTTCGACTTCCCGCACTTCGTCGAGCACGTCGAGGCCTTCGGCTACCTCGTCGGACCTCGCGCGAAGGGCACCGACTCGGCAGCGCGTTCGCTCCTCTTCCGGCTCGGCATCTCGGTGGCGCTGACGATGAACGCGATGATCTTCGCGTTCGCGATCTACGCGGGTCTCGCGAGCGGCCCGATCCACGATCTCTTCCTCGATCTCGAGTTCGGCCTCGCCACGCTCGCCGTCCTCGTGTCGGGCGGCGTCTTCTTCCGCACCACGCTCCAAGCGCTGCGGCGGCGCGTGCTGCACCTGGACCTCCCGATCGCGCTCGGTATCGCGGCGTCCTACGCCGGCTCGATCCACTCGTGGGTCACCGGGCGCGAGCCGTACTTCGACACGCTCTGCGTGTTCATCACGCTGATGCTCGTCGGGCGCTTCCTCCAGCAGCGCGCGCTCGAGCGGAATCGCCGCATGCTCCTCGAGGGGGACGACGTCTCCGGGCTGCTCGCGCGGCGCCTCGACGCGACCGGCGAAGCGAAGGTCGTCCCGTGCACGACGATCGCCAAGGGCGATCGGCTCGTGATTGCGCCGTTCGATCTCGTGCCCGTCGACGCGGTCGCGCGCGAGACGCTCTCGTGCTCGCTCGACTGGATCAACGGCGAGAGCCGCCCGCGCGCGTTCGGCGCCGGCGCGGTCGTTCCCGCGGGGGCCTTCAACTCGGGGGCCTGTCCGGTCGTCGTCGAGGCGCAGACCTCGTTCGCGGACTCCGCCCTCACCGAGATCCTGCGCACGCCGCCGCGCGCGATCGACGGGCGCCCCGCCGAGACGCCGTTCTGGAAGCGCTACGCGCCGATCTACGTCAGCGCCGTGCTCGTGGCCGCGGCGGGCGCGTTCGCGCTCTGGTTCGCGCTGACCCGCGACGCGCACCAGGCGCTCGCCGTCACCACCGCGCTGCTCGTCGTCACGTGCCCCTGCGCGTTCGGGATCGCGACCCCGCTCGCGTACGAGCTCGTGCGCTCCGGGCTCCGCCGGCGGGGGCTCTTCGTCCGCTCGAGCGCGTTCCTCGATCGCGCGACGATGGTGCGGCGGGTGGTCTTCGACAAGACCGGCACCGTCACCGAGGGCACGCTCGCGCTCCGTGATCGCGCGCCGCTCGAGGCGCTCGGCGCGGAGCACCGCGCGATCCTGGCCGCGCTCGCCGGCGCGTCGATGCACCCGAAGTCGGTCTGCGTGAGCGATGCGCTGACCGGCGTCGCGCCGCTCCCGCTGAACGTGATCGAGGTCGCCGGGCGCGGCGTCGAAGCGATGCACGAGGGACGCCGCTTCCGGTTCGGTGAGCCGGGCTGGGCGGCGGGCGGAGCGCGCGGCGCGACCGGGGACGTCGCGTTCGGCGTCGACGGCGAGCCGCTCGCGCACGTCGTGACGGAAGAGCGGATCCGCGAAGGCGCGAAGCGCGAGGTCGAGCGCCTCCGGCTCCGCGGCTACGACGTGTGGATGCTCAGCGGCGACGAGCCGGCGCGCGTGCGCTCGATCGCGCGGGCGGTCGGCATCGCCGAGGACAAGGCGCTCGGCGGGATGTCCCCCGACGACAAGGCGCGCTGGATCGGCGAGCACGATCGCGCGAACACGCTGATGGTCGGAGACGGGATCAACGATCTCCCGGCGGTCGCGCGGGCGTTCTGCTCCGGGACGCCGGCGGTCGATCGTCCCTTCGTCGCGGCGCGCTCCGACTTCTACTTCACGACCGCGGGCCTCGGCCCGATCACGGACGCGCTCGCGTGGAGCCGTTCGCTGGCGACGGTGGTGCGCCGGAACCTCGCCGTCGCGCTCGCCTACAACGTGATGGCGGTCGCGCTCTGCTACGCGGGCCTCATGACGCCGCTCCTCTGCGCGGTGCTCATGCCGGTGAGCTCGCTCTCGACGATTCTCGCGACGGTGGCGTCGCTCAGCGGCGGCCCCCGCGCCGGGAAGGGAATGAAGTGAGATGGAAGTCCTCGCGCTCCAGGTGTTCGTGAGCCTGATGCTCGTCTCGAGCTCGGTGCTCTTGTTTTGGTTCTCGAACCGGCAGCGTGATTTCGATCACGCGGACCGACTTGCGCTCTTGCCGATCGATGACGGTGAAGCGCCCATGACGGAAGAAGGGAAATGAAAATGGCGACCGCAAAACCCGCCGCAATGGACGAAGAGAACGAGCGCGAAGAGTCCTCCCCCGACGATGGAGAGCTCGCCACGAGCGGGAAGATCGAGAAAGAGACCATCTCCTACAACGACGACGTCGTTCGGTGGTTCATCCTCGCCTCCATGATCTTCGGCGTCGTCGGCATGCTCGTCGGCGTCGTCGTCGCGCTCCAGCTCGCGTTCTGGCAGGCGAACGTGCACCCGATGTTGGCGTTCGGGCGCCTCCGCCCGCTCCACACGAACGCGGTCATCTTCGCGTTCGTCGGCAACATGATGTTCGCGGGCGTCTACTACTCGTCGCAGCGCCTGCTCAAGGCGCGGCTCGCGTCGGACGCGCTCTCGAAGATCCACTTCTGGGGTTGGCAGGCGATCATCGCGGCGGCCGCGATCACGCTGCCGCTCGGGTACACGCAAGCGAAGGAGTACGCCGAGCTCGAGTGGCCGATCGACATCGCGATCGCAGTCATCTGGGTCGTCTTCGCGATCAACTTCTTCTGGACGATCGCCAAGCGCCGCGAGAAGCACCTCTACGTCGCGATCTGGTTCTACATCGCCACCATCATCACGGTCGCGGTGCTCCACATCGTCAACAGCCTCGCGATCCCGGTCTTCAGCGCCGGGCTCAAGAGCTACTCGATCTACGGCGGCGCCAAGGATGCGCTCGTCCAGTGGTGGTACGGCCACAACGCGGTCGCCTTCTTCCTCACCACGCCGATCCTCGGCATCATGTACTACTTCGTCCCGAAGGCGGTGCAGCGGCCGGTCTATTCGTACCGCCTGAGCATCGTCCACTTCTGGGCGCTCATCTTCCTCTACATCTGGGCCGGCCCGCACCACCTGCTCAACACGGCCCTGCCGGAGTGGGCGCAGACGCTCGGCATGATCTTCAGCGTCATGCTCTGGGCGCCGAGCTGGGGCGGCATGATCAACGGCCTCCTCACCCTGCGCGGCGCGTGGGACAAGCTCCGCACCGACCCGGTCGTGAAGTTCTTCGCGGCGGCCGTCACGTTCTACGGCATGTCCACGTTCGAGGGGCCGCTCCTCTCGATCCGCAGCGTCAACGGGCTCGCGCACTACACCGACTGGATCATCGGCCACGTCCACTCCGGCGCCCTCGGCTGGAACGGCTTCATGGCGGCGGCGATGTTCTACTGGCTCGTCCCGCGCCTCTGGGGGAAGAAGGAGCTCCACTCGAAGGAGCTCGCGAACTACCACTTCTACCTCGCGACCTTCGGCATCCTCATCTACGTCGTCGCGATGTGGGTCAGCGGCGTGACGCAGGGCCTGATGTGGCGCGAGGTCACCGCCGACGGCGGCCTGAAGTACTCGTTCCTCGAGACGGTCGAGAAGATCCGCCTGATGTACTGGATGCGCCTCATCGGCGGCTCGATGTACTTCGTCGGCTTCCTGATGATGGTCTACAACCTCGCCCTCACGATCCGGGGCGGCAAGAAGGTCGACTCCACGGCGACCGTCGTGGTCCCCAAGCCGTCGCTCGCCGAGCCCGGCTGGGCGTCGATCGTGTTCTCGGCTCCCGTCATCCTGACGCTCGTCGTCTGCGTGTTGGTCGGCTCGGTGGCCGTCCTCAACTCGACGGCAAGCGTCTTCATGGTGACCCTGGCCGGCTTCGTCGCGATGATGGGCATCCTCGTCCTTCAGATCTCGAAGAAGAGCGGGCAGACCGGGTGGCACCGCATCCTCGAGGGCCGCGCGATCATCTTCACGGTGTTCGCGCTCCTCGCGGTGCTCGTCGGTGGCGTCTCGGAGCTCATCCCGGTCGTCGTCATCCAGACGCCGGTCGCGAACGTCGGCCAGCGGCCGTACCGTGCGCTCGAGCTCGAAGGGCGTGACGTCTACATCCGCGAGGGCTGCTTCAACTGCCACTCGCAGCAGATTCGCGCCTTCTCGTACGAGGCGAAGCGCTATGGCAAGGACTCGACCGACATCTCGCTCATGAGCGACAGCCAGTACGACCACCCGTTCCTCTGGGGGTCGAAGCGCACGGGCCCGGACCTGGCGCGCGAGGGCGTGAAGAACCCGGACGCGAAGTGGCACTACAAGCACTTCATGGACCCGCGCGCCGTGTCGGACGGGTCCAACATGCCGCCCTACTCGCACTTCGTCGACGGGAGGGTGAACCTCTCCCACACCGCCGACAAGATGCGGGCGATGCAGACGGTCGGCGTCCCCTACACGCAGGCCGACATCGACAACGCCGAGTCGGACGCGAAGACCCAAGGCGCGGCGATCACGAAGGTGCTCGCGGACGACGGAATCATCGTCGACCCGCAGTCCGACATGGTCGCAATCATCGCCTACATCCAGTCGATCGGGAACATCCCGAAGACGAACCAGGACGGCGCGAAGGTTGCAACGATCGGAGGTGCACCGTGATTCAAGAGCTCCTCGGCCACACCACGTTGATCGCACTGCCGCTGCTCGCGCTGGTGCTGTTCATCCTGGTCTTCTTCGGCGTCGTCGTCCGTACCTACGGCCGCGCTGCAACCGAATACGAGCCGTTCGAGCGGCTCCCGCTGGGAACGGAGGACGAAGATGAGTGACGAGCACGGGCCGGACAGCTCCGGCGAAGATCAGGTCGTCCACGAGTACGACGACATCCAGGAGTACGACAACCAACTCCCCAACTGGTGGCTTGCGACGTTTTTCGGGACCGTCGTGTTCGCGGCCGTCTACTGGTTCGGGTACCACTCCTTCCAGTCGGCGGACCTCCCGAACGCGGAGTTCGAGAAGGTCGTCGCGGCACAGCGCGCGATCGACGCCGAGCGGATCAAGGCCGCGGGCACGGTCGACGACGAGTCGTTGACGCTCCTCTCGAAGGACTCGGCGACGGTGGCGAAGGGCGCGGAGGTCTTCAAGGCCAACTGCGCCACGTGTCACCGCGCCGACGGCGGCGGCAACATCGGCCCGAACCTCACCGACAACGCCTGGCTGCACGGCGGCAAGCCGAAGCAGATCTACACGACCGTCAACGGCGGCGTGGAGAAGACGGCGATGATCCCGTGGGGTCCGCAGCTCGGGCCCGAGAAGATCCAGAGCGTGTCGGCCTACGTCATCTCGCTCCGGAACACGAACGTCGCCGGTGGCAAGGCGCCGCAGGGCAACGTCGAGGAGTGATTCGGTCATGGCGCAGCGTCACCTTCCCCTGCTTCCCCCGACGGTCCTCAAGGGTTCCCTGAAGGCCGATGGGTCGCGGGACGCGATTCATCCTGCGGACGTGAAGGGGCGCTTCGCCAAGTATCGCATCGTCGTCTTCTATCTCCTGATCGCCATCTGGGCGGTGCTCCCGTGGATCAAGGTCGGCGGGCACCCCGCCGTCTTCATCGACGTCGAGCACCGCCAGTTCTTTCTCTTCGGGATGACGTTCAACGCGCAGGACGTCCCGCTCTTGTTCTTCCTCCTCACCGGCGTCGGGTTCGCGTTGGTCTACGTCACCGCGGTGCTCGGACGCATCTGGTGCGGCTGGGCGTGCCCGCAGACCGTGTTCCTCGAGGGCGTTTTCCGCAAGCTCCAGCGCTTGATCGAAGGCCCGCGCGAGGTTCGGATGAAGCGGGAGAAGGTGGCGACCTGGCGCAAGGCGCTGCTGCACACGCTCTACGTGCTGGCCGCCTTCGTCATCGCGCACATCATCCTCTCGTACTTCACGTCGATGCCGGCGCTGCTGCTGATGATCCGGGGCAACCCGGGCGCGCACCCCGAGGCGTTCGCGTGGGCGGCGGCCCTCACCGCCGTCCTCTACATCGACTTCTCCTGGTTCCGCGAGCAGACGTGCTTGGTGCTCTGCCCGTACGGTCGACTCCAGTCGGTCATGATCGACGCGGACTCGATGGTCATCGGCTACGACGAGAAGCGCGGCGAGCCGCGCGGAAAGGCGTCGGCCAAGAAGGAGAACGCCAGCGTCGGCGATTGCGTCGACTGCAAGCGCTGCGTCGCCGTGTGCCCGACCGGGATCGACATCCGGAACGGGCTCCAGATCGACTGCATCGGCTGCACGGCCTGCATCGACGCCTGCGACGAGATCATGGACAAGCTCGACCGGAAGCGCGGGCTCATCCGGTACTCGTCGGCGCACAAGCTCGCCGGCGAGAAGGGCCAAGTCCTTCGCCCGCGCGTGTACGCGTACTCGTTCTTGCTCGTGCTCGGTGGGGTGGTGGCGGGAACGCTCTTCCACGGCCGCACGAGCTTCGAGGCCACGATCCTCCGGCAGCCCGGCGCTCCGTACACCCTCGAAGGCGACGAGTGCCGCGACAGCTTCCGCATCCACGTCGTGAACAAGACGTCCGAGGAGCACACGTACCTGATCGAGCCCGAGGCGCAGCCCGGGGTGACGTACACACTGCCGCTCCAGCGC
This sequence comes from Polyangiaceae bacterium, assembly GCA_044224495.1. Taxonomy (GTDB): domain Bacteria; phylum Myxococcota_A; class Polyangia; order Polyangiales; family Polyangiaceae; genus JBGAKG01. The sequence goes on from JBGAKG010000024.1 coordinate 167,668, forward strand.
GTGGTGCTCAAGCCGCTCGGTGACCTCGAGGCGCCCGTCCTCGTCGCGATCCCGCGCAAGGAGTACAAGGGCGACTTCGACTTCCACGTGAACGTGCGCCTCGAAGGGGGCACGGACCGTGACGTGACGCGCGTTCGCGCCAAGTTCGTCGGCGCGCGGGGTGGGCCGTGATCGCGCTCGCCGTCGCTGCGCTCGTGCTGGGGCTCTTCGGGAGCATCCACTGCGTGGCGATGTGCGGCGGGATCGCGAGCGTGCTCGCGGGTGGCGTGGCTCCGGACCTCCGGCGCCGTGATCGAGCGGCGCCGCGCTGGGGGGTGCTCGCGGGCTTCCACGGCGGGCGCATCCTCACCTACGCGGTGCTCGGCGCCGTGGTCGCGGCCATCTCGTTCCTCGTGGTGGAGGGCCCAGCGTTCCGGACGGTGCAGGCGGTGCTCCGCGCGTCGTCGGGGGCGCTGCTCGTCGGCGTCGGGCTCTGGCTCGCGGGGTTGTTCCCCGCCTTCGCGAGCCTCGAGCGCCTCGGCGCGCCGGTGTGGGCGCGGCTCCGGCCGCTCGCGGGGCGCTTGCTGCCCGTCGCGAACGCCCGCCAGGCGGTGATGCTCGGAGCGCTGTGGGGTTTCGTGCCGTGCGGGATGGTCTACACGGCGCTCGCTCTCGCGGCGACGAGCGGCGGACCGGCGAACGGCGCCGTCGTGATGGCGGCGTTCGGCGCCGGTACCACGCCGGCGTTGCTCTCGCTCGGTGCGGTCGCGGAGCGCGTGGCACGGGGGCTTTCGGCGAAGCTCGCGCTGCGGCGAGCCGCCGGCGTGCTCGTCGCGAGCCTCGGGGTGATGAGTGTGATCGCGGGGGTGATTGCGCTCCCGTCGGCGGAGGCGCACGCCCACGAGGGCGCAGCCTGCCACCCGACGGCACGGTGAAGCGACCGGCGTTGCGTGCTACCGTGCGCGCGTGCCTCGCACGCTCGTCACGCTGACCGTGAGTGACTCGCGCACCCTCGCCGACGATCGCTCGGGGGCGAAGCTCGAGGAGCTCTTGCGCGCGGGCGGGTGGGCCGTCGACCGGCGCGGTCCGGTGCGGGACGATCTCGAGGCGCTGAGCGCGACCGTGCGTTCGATCGTCGACGAGGCCGGGAACGTCGGCCTGGTCCTCACCGGCGGGACGGGCGTCGCCCCGCGTGACGTCACGCCCGAAGCGGTCGAGCGCGTGCTCGAGAAGCGCCTCGATGGCTTCGGCGAAGAGTTTCGGCGCCGCTCCATCGCGGACATCGGTCCGCGCGGGATGCTCTCGCGCGCCGTCGCCGGGATCGGCGGCGGGCGCTTGATCGTGGCGCTGCCGGGGAGCACGAAGGCGGTGGAGCTCGGGGTCGAGCTCCTCCTTCCCATTTTGGGACACATCGTCGACCTCGCCGGCGGCGAGCCCGTGGAGCACCGATGACGGACGTCACTCTTCTCTATTTTGCCGGGGTCAGGGACGTGCTGGGCGCGAGCGAGGAGGCGGTCACGCTCCCGCCCGACGTTCGGACCGTCGCCGATCTCCAGGCTTGGCTCGTGCGGGAGCGTCCCGCGCTGGCGGAGCACATGCGCCACCTTCGCCTCGCGCGGAACGAGCGCTTCGCGGGGGCGGAGGAAGTGGTCTCCGCGGGGGACGTGATCGCGCTGATCCCGCCGGTGGCGGGCGGCTGACGCAACGGTAAGCTCGATCGCTCCTGACTCGCTCATCCTCCCTTGCGAGCAGCGGCAGCGTGATGACCGCGGCGGGACCGCCGCCGTGCTCTTTGAAGGGTGAGAGGGACGCGTTCACTCGAGGAACGCCTCCGTGCGGGGAGTCGTCGCACGGTCCGGCAGGGTCGCATCAGCCGGTCACCGTGTTGGAGTCGCCGCGTCAGGCGCTCGTGCGCTTGCGCGCGGACCATCCCGCCGGCCGTGGCCACGGGAGGAGCATCGGCACCTCCGCCTGGTAGCTCGCGTATCGCTCACCGAGCTCGCGCAGCAGGCTGCGCTCCTCGAAGTGCACGCCCACGACGACGTACGCGGTCAAGGCCAACGCGAAGACCAGGTGCCCGAGCGTCAGACGAGGGGCGGCCCAGATCCCGATCAGGATCCCGAGCATCATCGGGTGGCGAACGACGCGGTAGAGGGGAGGCGTGGCGAACGCGGGGGCCTTCCCGAGCGTCAGCCCGAAGAGCGCGAAGTGATCGAAGGCGAAGGACGCGACGAGCGCGAGGCCGAAGCCGCCCACCGCGACCGCCTGCACGGGCGCGCGGCCGGTCCGATCGCCGACGGTCCACACGTCCCCGCCAATCGGCGCCCAAGCGAACGCGATCGCCGCGACGAGCACCGCGCTCGCGAGGACGAACGTGCTCCGCTCGAGCTTCGGGGGGACGAAGCGCTTGAAGCCGGGCCGCGCCATCACGGTGTGCTGGACACCGAACGCCAGCACGAGGGCGACGTCCCACGCCGCTGCGGCCGCCGCGCCGAGCCGGGGCGGAGCATCGATCGACGGCACGAGACCCGGAGCCAGGCCGGTGGAGGCGAGGCCGAGCGCGGTGAAGCTGAGGACGAACGCGAGGTAGGCGACGACGGCGTAGGCGCGAGCGACGAGATCCTTCATCACCTACGGAGGCGCCAGATCTGGAGGCGCGGCGGGCGCTAGAACGCGTCTGGCGAGACGCGCCACGCCGTCGCGTCGCGGGGGCGGTAGACGCAGCAGAGGCCGGTCGCCACCGAGCGGTCGAGGTGCGCGCCGAGCTCCGGGTGCACCTTCGCGATCCGCCGGATGGCGTCGCGGATGCGTGCGCTCACGGCTTTGCGGGCACGCTCGACCGGATCGTTGAGCTTGCGCGCGCGCCCCCCGAGGCCCGTGTCGGCGACGAGGCGTTGGACGAGCGCGTCGCGCTCCTGCTCGAGCTCCGCGCGCCGAGCTCCGCGCGGCTCTTCGGCGACCGCTTCTTCGAGCTCCGCGAGCCGGCGCCGGTAGCTCGCGAGCGCCGTGCGATCGAGGGTCGGCTCGGCGCGCGCGCCGCGCTCGGCTTCGCCGCGGCCCGTGAGCTCCAGCACGTGGATGGCCTCTCCCGGGTGCGCCAGCAGGCGCGCGAGATCGGCGATCCCCTTCGCGTCGTTCACGAGCACCTGCCGGCCGGCGAAGCGCAGCGCCCAGACTTCGCCCTCGCGCTGGAGCTCCGCTTCGGCGCCGGGAGCCGGAGCGGCCGAGGTCGGGGCACCGAGGAAGGCGATCACCGCATCGACGATGGTGCGGGCGTCGCCGCCCCAGGGGAGGTGGATGTTTCCGTCGAGCGTCACGAGCTTCGCTCCCGGGAGGCGCGCGGCGAGCTCGCGCCCTTGGGCATACGGGATGGCGCGGTCGCTCCGCCGATGAAGGACGAGCGTGGGGACGTTCACGCGCTCGACGGAGCCGGAGACGTCGATCGTGTACGTGAGCCCGAGCAGCTGCGCTGCCGTTTCGGCGTCGCACCCCTCGCGCTGCGCGTTGGCGAACGCCTTCTGGAGCTCGGCGCTCGCGCCCGGCAGGAAGATGTCGGTGAGCGCGTGCGAGCCGAGGCCCCAGTGCGCGCGGACGAGCGCGAGCAGCGCTCGCTTCACCTCGGTAGGCGAGATCTCCTTGCCCTGCACGTAGCTGCCGTAGAGGACGAGCTTGCCGACGCTCTGCGGGTGCCGCGCGGCGAACGTGACGGCGGTGGGGCCGCCGCTCGAGAAGCCGAAGAGATGAACCTGGGGCTCGGCGAGGTGCCCGACCAGCGCCTCCAGCTGCTCGACCTCGCGGTCCAGGCCGAACGGCCCGGGCACGCGGTCGCTGAGGCCCACGCCGAGCCGGTCGTAACGCACCACGCGGAACTGCGCCGCGAGCGCGGCGAAGAAGCGCTGGAACGTCGGGTCCGCGGCGTCCTTCTCGACGTGGCTCACCCACCACGCCGGGAACACGAGGAGCGGCCCGGCGCCGTCGATCGCGTACGCGACGCGATGGCCCCGCGAGTCCTTGAAGAAGCGCACCTCCTGCACGGCGCGGCGATCCTACCGGATCCAGGCCGTTCCCATTCACTTCGGTGGCTTCTCGGTCGCGTGCAGCGTCACTCCGACCGCGATCGGGATGGCGGCGAGGATCACCGCGAGCCCCGGCGCCGTCCACGCCGCGAGCGCGCCCGCGATCGCCGCGACGAAGGGGGCCACCGCGAAGACGGAGCCGGTCCGAGCGGCGCCGATCGCCGTCTGCGCGGCGAGGTAGGCACGGAGCGAGATCCCGTACCCGACGGCGCCGGCGGCGACGAGCGCGAGGGCGCTGGCGGCCGAGAGCGTCGGGCGCGGCTCGAAGGCGAGCGCGACGATCGCCGAGAGCGCGGCGCCGACGCCCGACTTCCAGCGGACGACCGCGACCGCGTCGACGTCGGCGAGCGGCCGCGTGATCACGGCGTCGAGCGCCCACGCGAACGTCGCGAGCACGATCGCGATGCCGCCCGCCGCGCTGGCCGAGGCGTCCGTGCCGGCGAGCAGGAGCGAGCCGAGCGCGATGAGCCCGATCGCGACGCCGGCGCGGGGCGTGATGCGCTCGCGCAGGATGAGGCGCGCGAAGACGGCGGTCGCCGCGGTCTCGCAGGTGAGGAAGAGCCCACTCGCGCCGCCGCTCACCCGCGCGAGGCCCCACGCGAAGAGCGCCGGGGCGATGCAGGCGCCGAGGATCGCCGCGAGGGCGACCCGCACGACGTCGCGCCCGCGGAGCCGCAGAGCGCCGCGGCGACCGAAGCTCACCGCGAGCGACCCGGCGTAGAGGAGCGCCGCCGTCGTGAACGCGGCCACGCCGACGCCGAAGTGCTTCACGAGCGGCGTGGTCCCGCCGAAGAGCGCCGCCGCCGTCGCCGCGAAGAGCGTGCCCCGCGCGCTCGCCGCGCCGCGGGGCGTGGGCGCGGAGGCGACCTCAGTCATCGTGGCCGGCGTGGTCGTGACCCGGGCCGCAACGTGCGTCCACCCAGCCTACCCAGTAGGCGCCGTCCGGACCGTGCTCGCGCTTCCAGATCGGGACGCGGTGCTTGATCTCGTCGATGAGGCGCCGGCACGCGGCGAACGCTTCGCCGCGATGCGGTGCGCTCGCCGCGCAGACGATCGCGACGTCCCCGACGCGCAGAGCACCGATCCGGTGGACGACGGCGCAGGTGACGCCCTCGAAGGCGGCTTCGACCTCGGCGGTGATGCGCTCCATCTCGCCGACGGCCATCGGCGCGTAGGCTTCGTACTCGAGCAGCGAGACGTTCCGCCCGTCGTTGTGATCGCGCACCACGCCGAGGAACACGTCGATGCCGCCGGCACCCGCATGCGTCACCGCCGCCACGGCCGCAGCAGGATCGATCGGCTCGTTCGTCAGCTTCGCGAGGCGCGCCATGCGCTACGTCTTACCAGGATCTTCGGCCGGCGAGGGGGACGCGAGGCTCTCGGCGAGGTACAGGAGCCCCGCGAAGTCCTCGATTGCGGCGTCGAGCTGGGGCGTCGCCACCGCGGCGCCCGCGCGCTCGCGGAGCTCGGCGAGGAGCTCGCGGTCGCGGGCGGCGAGCCGGAGCTCGTCGTCGGCGAGGCGCGCGAGCTTCTCGACGACCGTGTGCTCGATGCTCCCGGGCGCGGCGACGATCCCCGCGTCGCGCGGGTGCTTGAGCCCGCGCGTGTACGCCCAGCTCCGGTTGAGCACGTAGCCCGCGAAGGGGAGCTGCATCTCCTTCAGCTTCGCGTCGAGGAAGCGCGACTCCGCCATCGCCGAACGATCGGGGCTGGTCACGACGACGAAGCTCGACTCGTCGCTGAGGAGGAGCTTTCGCACGGCCTCCGAGTGGGCGCGCATCGCGCTGAACATGCCCGAGAAGGCGCCGAGGAAGCCCTGGATCTCCTCGAAGAACCCCTCGCCGAAGACGCGCCCGAGCACGCTCGAGGCGAGCTGGCGCGCGTTGCGCCAGAAGAGTCCACCGCCGCTGCCGCCGTGAGGGAGGAAGACGCCGATGATCTTTTCGTCGAGGAAGAGCGAGAGCTTGCGCGGCGCCTCGAGGAACTCGAGCGCGTTGCGCGACGGAGGCGTGTCGAGGACGACGAGGTCGTACTTCCCGCTCTCGACGAACCCGTAGAGCGCCTCGGCCGCCGTGTACTCTTGCATGCCCGCCACGAGCTCGGAGAGCGCGCGGTAGATGCGGTTCTTGAGGATGGTCTCCGCCTTCTCGGGGCTCTCGGCGAGGCGCCGGACCATCTGCTCGAACACGATCTTCGGATCGAGCATCCACGCGTCGAGCGTGCCGCTGATGTTGCCCTCGCGGAGCTTGGTCTCGGGCACGCGCGCGGGCGACGGCCCGCTCGCCGGGATGCCCATCGCCTCGGCCAGCCGGCGCGCCGGATCGATCGTGAGGACGAGCACGCGCCGGCCGGTGCCCGCGGCGGCGAGGCCGAGCGCGGCGGCCGTCGTGGTCTTGCCGACGCCACCGGCGCCGCAGCACACGACGACCTTCTTCTCGCGCAGGAGGTACGCCGGGAACGGCGCGACGGCGGGGCGACGCTCGACGCCGGCCATCAGTTGCCCCCCGTCTGCCCGCGCAGCGCACGGGCGACCGCGTCCGGGACGTCCTTCACGATTCCCAGCTCGGGGACGGAGTGGACCGGGAGCGCGAGCTCGTCGAGGCGCTTGCGCGCCGCCCGCGCACGCTCGATCCGCGGGACGCGGCGCGCGCCGAGCATCCGCATCTCGTCGAGGCGCAACGCGGCGAGCGCCGCGCGCTCCTTCTCGGTGAACGGATCCGGCGGCACGCGGTTGAGGACGACGCCGTGGAGCGGGACGTGGTGGGTGGTGATGCCGTGCGCCAGCTCGATTGCTTCGCTGACGGGGAGCGTCTCTGGAAGCGTGACGACGATCGACGTCGTCTGCTTCGGATCGCGGAGCACGGTCAGACCTTCGCTCACGGCGGCGTGGATCGGCCCCGACCGGATCACGTCGACGATCGCGCCCGGGATCTGCGCCAAGCCGAGCGCGTGCCCGGTCGCGGGCAGGTCGACGAGGAGGATGTCCCACATCGGGCTGCCGTCGCTGTGCTTCTTCCGCAGCAGATCCAGGATCCGGTAGAGGATGCCCATCTCCGGGAGCGTGGGCGCGGCGAGCAGGAAGCGCCGAATCGCGGCCGACTTCAGCGCGGCGTCGGCGAGCATGCGGACCGGGAGTGAGTCGCGCAGGAACTGCAAGTGCCCCGCGTGCGGCGTGAGGAGCGCACCGTGGAGGCGCTCGCTGATCCGGATCGGCTCTTCGCCGAGCGAGTGGCCGCCGAGCGCTTCGCCGAGCGGCGAGGTGGCGTCGGGCTCGTAGCTCACCTCGGTCGCGAGCACGCGCTTGCCGAGCTCCACGCCCGCGCGCGCGAGGCCCGCCGTGATCGTCGTCTTCCCGACGCCACCTTTCCCGGTGACGAGGATGGCGCGTCGCGAGAGCAGGGTCTGGACGAGCGCGTCCGTCATGCTCGGGACCCGCGCTTCCACGTCCCGCTCTTCCCACCGCGCTTCTCGAGCAGGCGGACGTCGAAGGAGACTCCCCGATCGACGGCCTTGATCATGTCGTAGAGCGCGAGCGCGCCGGCGCTCGCGGCGACGAGTGCCTCCATCTCGACGCCGGTGCGATCGTTCGCGCGCGCGATGGTCCGAATGTGGACCCCACGCGGCTCGAACGCGATCGCGACGTCGACCTTGGTCAGCGCGACGGCGTGGCAGAGGGGGATGAGCTCCGGCGTCCGTTTGGCCGCCTGGATCGCGGCGATCCGCACGACCGCGAGCGCATCGCCTTTCGCGACGGCCCCCCGCTCCAGGAGCTCGCGCGTGGCGGCAGCCATCGTGACGCGCGCTTCGGCCACGGCCTCGCGCGCGGTCGCCGGTTTGGCGGCGACGTCGACCATGTTCACGCGCCCTCGTTCGTCCAGGTGGGTGAGGCCCGAGGCCCGCGCCGCGCTCTTCTTGCGTGCCGTCGTCACAGAGCGAGCTCTCCGAAGGGATGGACGTCGACGAGCGTTCCCGCAGGCAGGAACCCGGCGTCCTTGGGGATGACGGCGAGGCACGTCGCCCGCGCGACGTTCCACGCGGCGCCGCTGGCCTGGTGGCGGAGCGGGTCGACGGTGGCTCCGGTCACCACCGCGCGGAGGAACTCGAGCCGCCCGGGCTCGCGCTCGACGTCGCGCGCGAGGGGGAGCCGCATCGGCGCGGGGAAGGGGCGCTCCGCTCCTTGCATCGCTCGCAGGAGCGGTATCACGAAGAGCGCGCCGGTGACCAGCGCCGACGCCGGGTTCCCGGGGAGCCCGACGACCATCGCGCCGCTCCGGTGCGTGCCGACTGCGAGCGGTTTGCCCGGCTTGATCGCGACGCGCCAGAACGCGATGTCGACGCCCGCCGCTTCGAGGGCGCCGCGCACGACGTCGTGATCCCCGACGCTCATCCCGCCGACGACGACGAGGACGTCGCTCTGCTCGAGCGCACGGGCGATCGCGCGCTCGGTCGCAGCCGCGTCGTCGCGGACGCGCGGCGCGATCGCCACCGTCGCGCGCGCGCGGGCGAAGAAGGTCGCGAGCGAGATGCCGTTGGAGTCCGGGATCGAGCCCGGCACGGCGGCCGAGCCGGGCTCGCGCAGCTCGTCGCCGGTCGTGAGCACCGAGACGCGGGGGAGCCGAGCGACCTCGACGCTGCTCCGGTCGACCGACGCGACGAGCGCGAGCGCCGCCGGGCCGAGCGTGGTGCCGCGGCCGAGGACGACCGCCCCGGCACGAACGTCTTCCCCTTGGCGGCGCACGTTCGCGCCCGGCTTCGGGGTCGCGGTGAACGCTACCTCGTCCCCGGTGCGGGTGGCTTGCTCCTGCGGGATGACCGCGTCGGCTCCCGCCGGGATCGGCGCGCCGGTGAAGATGCGCATGGCCGTGCCGCTCGCGAGGGGGCCCGGGACCATCCCGGTCCGGCTCTCGCCGACGACCGGCATCGCCACGCCCGGAGCGACCCGCTCGCGGACGACGGCGTAACCGTCCATCGTCCCGTAGTCGAAGGGCGGAAGGTCGGCGGGCGCGGTCAGGTCCTCGGCGAGCACCCGCCGGTCGAGGAGCCCGGGCTCGGCGAGGGCGAGCCGCTCGGGCGGGAGGCGGGGCGCAAGGCGGAACAGCTCTGCTTGCGCGTCGGCGAACTCGAGCATCGAACGCCCAAGATACACCACCGCCGCCGCCCCCATCGCCTTCATCGTCAGCCGTGCTCGCGGAGGAACGGAGCCACGGCGTCCACGAACGCCGTGGGGTCCTCGACCTGCGGGTAATGGCCGAGCTCGGGCCAGGTGAGCCGGCGGGCGCGCGGGATCTCGCGTGCGAGCTGGTCTCCGATCGCGAGGACCGCCACCGGGTCGCGCTCGCCCCACGCGACGAGCGCAGGGAGGTCGAGGCGCTCGAGCGCGCCGATCCATCGACGCGCGAAGCGCTTCCGGTCGTCGACGTACCGGATGATCTTCGGGAAGTGCCGCGCCCCATCCTCGCGCGCGACGAGGTCGTACATCGCGCCGACGATCTCGTCCGAGGGCTGGCGCGCGAAGACGCGCCGAATCTGGGCCACGAACGTCCGCCGCGTCCCGAGCCGCGCGAACAGCGGGCCGAGCCGCGTGCGGAGGATCTTCTGCCCGGCGGTGAGGTGCGCCATCTCGCTGTGGACGCTGCCGTTGGAGAACGTCACCGACGCGATCTCGAACGGACGAATCCCACGCTCTCGGCGCGCGAGCAGCTCGGTGAGGACGCTCGTCCCCATGTCGTGGGCGAGCACGTGCGCGCGCTCGATGCCGTGCGCGCGCGCGACCGCGACCGCCACGTCCGTCTGCTCGAAGAGCGAGTAGGCGAAGTCGGTCGGCTTCGCCGAGAGCCCGAAGCCGACGAAATCGAACGCGATCACCGGACGGTCCTGGGCGAGGCGCGGGATCACGTCGGCGAAGTCGTGGCTCGACGTGGGGAAGCCGTGAAGAAGGAGGAGGGGCGTCTTCGTGCCCCCGCCGAAGCGTTGGTGGAACACGTCTCCGTCGGGGGTGGAGAGGCGCGTGCCGCCGCGCTCCCAGGTCTCGAGATCGATCACGCGGTCCTCCTCACGTTTCGTCCAGAGTGAACGCCATCACGTCGCCGATGCGCTTGGTGCCGCAGGCGAGGGCGATCAGGCGGTCGAGCCCGAGCGCGTTCCCCCCGCTCGGCGGCATGCGCGCGAGCGAAGCGAGGAACGCTTCGTCGATCGGATAGACCGGGAGCCCGCGCTCGCGCCGCGCGGCTTGGTCCGCCTCGAAGCGCGCGCGCTGCTCGACCGGATCGACGAGCTCGCCGAAGCCGTTGCAGAGCTCGAGCCCGTGCGCATAGAGCTCGAAGCGCTCCGCGAAGCGCGGATCGGCTGGCTTCTTGCGCGCGAGCGAGGCCATCTCCGCGGGGTAGTCGACCAGGAACGTCGCCCGCGGGAGGGTGGCGAGCGCGGGCTCGACGCGCTCGACGTAGAGGCGGAAGAAGCGGTCCTCGTCGGTTCGCGCGAGCCGGAGGAGCTCGGCCTCGTCGACGCCGGCGAAGCGGGCGTAGGCCTCGGCGACCGTGAGGCGATCGAAGGGGGGCGTCGCGTCGACGCGGACGCCATCGACGACGAGCGCGCCGCCCGAGACGGCGGCGACGAGCTCTTCCGTGTCGCGGAGCACGTCCTCCATCCCGGCATCGCCGCGGTACCACTCGAGCATCGTGAACTCGGGGTTGTGCTGCGCGCCGAGCTCGCCGCGGCGGTACGAGCGCCCGATCTGGTAGATCCGAGGGTGCCCGTCGGCGAGGAGGCGCTTCATCTGGTACTCGGGCGACGTCGCCAGCCAGAGGGGCCGCCCGAAGCCGTCGTCCGCGCGCACGACGGGGAACGCGTCGAGGTGGAGGTCCATCCCCGGAGAAGGGACGAGCGTCGGCGTCTCGACCTCGAGGAAGTCCTTGGCGTCGAAGAACGCGCGCACCGCGCGCAGGAGTCGGGCGCGCTCGGCGAGCTTCTTTCGGGTCATCGCTGCTCGAGGCCGCGGAGGAGCAGCTCGGCGAGCTTGTCCGCCGCGCGCGAGAGCCCGCCCTGCTCCGCCTTGCCGAGCGCCCACGTGAGGGCGATGCCGTCGAGCGCGCCGAACGTCGCGCGAGCGACGAGGGAAGGGGAGATGTCTTTCCGGAACTCCCCACTCGCTTGGCCGGCTTCGACGACCTTCGCGATCAGGTCGAGGTACGCGCCGAACTTCGGCGCGGCGTACTCCTTCAGGAGCTTCGTCGACTGGCGGAGGATGACGGTGATGACCTCGGCGAGCTCGCGCTCCCCCTCCAGGAGCCCGAGCTGCAGCTCCACCAGACGGCGGAACCGCTCCCGCGCGCTCGCGAGCTTGGGGAGCTCCTTGCCGGTGTAGGCGATGAGCTTCTCGACGCGGTCCTCGAAGAGGGAGACGAGAAGCGCCTCCTTCGACTCGAAGTAGAGGTAGATGGTCCCGTCCGCGACCCCGGCCGCCTTGGCGACGTCGCTCACGCGCGTCGCGTAGAAGCCGTTCTTCGCGAACACGCGCACGGCGGCATCGAGGATGCGCTCGCGCTTGTCCCCCCGACCCGCCCCGGATGCCCTGCCGGAGGCCTTTCGCTTGGCCTCTTTCTTGGCGTCCGACGCGGACTTGCGACGACTGAGTGAAGGTTCACTCATCTCGCGAAAGCGGTAGCAAAGGGCTGCCGCCGGCGCAAGTCGCGCCGGTGCCTGCCGGGAGGAGGCTAGTGCGTGGCCGCGAGCAGGAAGATGCGCTCCGCGAACGCCGCGATCTGGTGCCCCACCCAGGGGCCGGCGATGACGAGCACGGCGGCGACCGCGAGGAAGCGCGGCAGGTGCGAGATGGTCGGATCCTGGACCTGGGACGCTGCCTGGAACGCGGCGACCACGAGCCCCACGATCGCGGCGACCGCCAGGATCGGGAGCGAGACCAGCGCGGCGAGGAGAAGCGCCTCCTGCGCGTGCTGGATCAGGGTCGACGTCGGCATCACTGGCCGGTCGCGTCGCTCGAGCCGTCGCTTGCGTCGCTGGCGTCGCTCGCACCGTCGCTCGAGGTCGCGTCGCCGCTGCCGGTGTCGCTCGAAGCGTCCCCGGTGCCGGTGTCGGTCGTGGCCGAGCTGTCGTTGATCGCGGCGTCGCTCTGCGGCGTGGACGCCGAGAGCTTGCAGATGTCCTCGGTCGAGGCCACGCGGTTCGGCAAGCAGCAGATGTCCGCGTTGCTCTGGCTCGTCGTCCCCGGGATGGTGATCGTGTTCGCGGCGTAGCAGATGAGCCCGCTCTGGCAGTCGTCGTTCCCGTTCGCGAGCTGGCAGCGCTCGCCTTCACCTTGCCCGGTACAGGAGGCCGAGAGCACGACGAAGAGCGCGGCGGTGCCGAGCGCAACGGTCCAGTGAAGCAGCTTGGAAGGTCGAGCAAGGACGGCCATCGGGGGGAAGCTCCCACGAAGCGCGCGGTTTCACAAGCCAAACTGAAAATTTGGCCCGCTCGCGCACGACGTGCGTCAATCCCCGCCCGAGATGGGCCTTCCTTCCCCGGAGCAGGCGTTTTCCGTCGGCTCCACCGTCGCTGCAGCGAGCTGGTCGGCGTTCCGGTTGGGGGTCCGATGGTCGGCAGACCACACCGGCGTGCCCGCGGTCGTCGTCGCGGCGATGGCGCTCGTCGCCTCGTGGCGGGTCTTCAAGCGCACGCTCCGCTTCGCGGTCGAGGTCGCCATCGCGCTCACCGTCGTCGTCACGCTCACGGAGCTGGGCTTCCTCCGCTTCTGATTTGCCAGGCGTCGCGGGGAGACGTGGTAGCTTCCGCGCCATGAAGCTCTCCGACCTCAAGATCGTCGTCACCGGCGCCGCTGGTGGCATGGGCCGTCACTTCGCCGTTCGCCTCGCCGAGGCCGGCGCGCAGGTCGCCATCGGCGACGTGAACGAAGCCGGTCTCACCGAGACCGCGGGCGCGGTCACGGGGCCCGGCAAGATCCACGCGCGGAAGCTGAACGTCGCCGACGAGGCCGACGTCGCCGCCTTCGTCGCCTGGGCGCACGGCGCGATGGGGGGGCTCAACGGGCTCATCAACAACGCCGGCATCCTCCGCGACGGGCTCCTCGTGAAGAAGGACAAGGAGACGGGCGCGGTGAAGACGCTCTCGAAGGAGCAGTGGGACGCGGTCATCGGCGTCAACCTCACCGGCGCCACCTTCATGGTGCGCGACTGCGTCGCGAAGATGGTCGAGAGCGGCACCAAGCCCGGCGTCGTCGTGAACATGTCGAGCATCGCGCGTCACGGCAACCGCGGTCAGTCGAACTACACCGCCGCCAAGGCCGCGCTCGCCGCGAACACGAAGACGTGGTCGCTCGAGTTCGCGCCGTTCGGCGTGCGCGTCGGCGCAGTCGCCCCCGGCATGGTCGAGACGCCGATGACGGCGGGCATGAACCAGAAGGCGCGCGACGCGCTCGTCGGCATGATCCCGGTCGGTCGCATCGGCACCCCCGAGGACCTCTGGGTCGCGGTGAAGTTCGTGCTCGAGTGCGACTACTTCAACGGCCGCACGATCGACGTCGACGGCGGCCTCTCGATGTAGTCGCTTCGGTGGTCACTTGGCGAGCTTGTAGAGCTTGCCGCCGCCGCTGTAGTCGACCCAGAATAGGTCCACCCCGTCGGAGTCCAAGCTGACGGGGTTGGTCTGGCCCTTGGCGAGCTCTTCCGGAACGCCGCACCCGGAGCGCGGGCATCGGAGCACGCGCCCGTCCGTCACGGTGCCGTCGGTCGAGGCCGTGACGCTCCCCTCGTCCAGCCAGTAGACGTGCGTGGAGTCCATGTAGAGCCCGACCGGGTTGTTCAGACCCGTCGCGAACGTGTCGAGGTTGCCCGACCCGGTGACGCTCTTCGAGCTGATCGTTCCGCCGTTGTCGCCGAGCCCTCGCCCGACGAACCAGATCTTGGTCCCGTCGATTCGGAGCGAGGTCGGGTAGCGCGGTCCGGCCGCCACGATCGATTGCGTGGCGCCCCCATCGAGCGGAGCTCGCTTGACGTTGTCGGTTCCGTTGTAGGGCTCCGACCAGTAGGCGTGCGTTCCGTCGATCGTGAAGCCGGAGAGCAAGCCGGCGTTGTAGCTCGTGTCGGTCGTCGCGCGCTCCACGCGCGCCCCGCCGTCGAACCCGTTCTCGTAGACGCGATCGTTGTAGACGTCGAGGTAGTAGAGCTTCGTCGCCGTCAGCTCGAGGAGCGCCGGACGCGAGGCGTTCCCATCGACGACGGTCGCCGGAGTTCCGCAGCCGGCAACCGGGCACTTGTGCACTTTCCCGCCGTACGCGCTCGCGATGTAGATCGTGGTGCCGGTCGGATCGACGACGACGCCCCACGGCCCGCTGATCCCGTTCGTCGCGGTGGCGATGGTCTGGGTCCCGGTTCCGTCCGTCTTCACGCGCTTGACGGTGTCGTTCTTGAAGTCGGTGAAGTAGACGTAGCCGTTCGCGACGCGCACGTTCTCGGGCTGCCCGCCGGTCGCGAGGAGCTTCGGGGCGCACTTGCCGTCGGTGCAGGCTTCGCCGTAGCAGCTCCGGCCGCACCGACCGCAGTTGAGCGGGTCCTTCGTGAGGTCCGCGACGCAGCCAGCGTCGGCCGCGTCGGGCCCACCGCCGTCTCCCGGGTTCGCGTCCGGCAGCGCTCCGTCCTTCGGGTTCGGGGCGTCGGCCCCCGTCGCCGCGTCCCCGAAGTCATTCTTCACGTCGTCGGAGCTCGGGAGCCCGAGGACGAGCCCGCACGCGGACAGCGCGAGGGCAGAGCCAGCGAGAAGCGAAGCACGAGCGAAGCGGCGCATCAGAACGTACCTCCGAGCGTGAAGCCTGCGAGACCAGCGTGGCCGAGCGCGAGGGAGACCGTCGGGCCTGCCTCCTTCTTCGGTGCCGCGAAGAACAGGACGAGGCCGCCGACGAGCAGCGCGCCGCCGGCGATGAACCCGATCGTCGACACGGTCGCGAAGGTGCGCGCCTTGTCGAGATCGTCGATGCCCTGCGCGTTGCAGTGGAGGAGATCGGAGGAGCAGTTGTCGCCGGCCGAGCCCTTCGCGCCGAGCGCGAGGCCACCGAACACCGCGCCGACGACGAGGCCCGCGGCGCCGACGCCCGTGATCGCGAGCCCCGCGACGCGCATGCCGCCGCCACCGCCGCCGGCCGGAGCGCCGCCGCCGCCCTTCGACTCCTCGAGCTCGGGGACGACGACGACCGGCTTCGCGCCATCCGCGGCGACGTCGACGGTCGTGGTGAACGGCGCGTGGTCCGGCGCGGTCGCCTCGATCGTGTGCTTCCCGGGATCGACCGGGATCGGCACGCCGGCGGTGCCCTCGGGGAGCGGAACGCCGTCGCGCTTCACGACGAGCCCCGCGGCCTTGGCCCGCACGTCGATCGTGAGCTTCGAGAGCTTCGGCTCGAGCGTGGCGGCCTTCTGCTTCGCCGCTTCGACCCAGTCCGGGTGGCGCCCCGCGGCCGCGGAGGCGGCGTCCGTGTAGGTGACCCACGCGCTCGCGGTCTGCCCGTTCTTCTCGTAGCAGGCGGCGAGGTTCATCAGCGTTCCGGCGCCCGGATCGAGCTTCTGGCTGCTCTCGAGCTTGGGGCACGCCTCGGCGTACTTGCCCTGCTCCATCAGCCGGCGCCCTTCGTCGAAGAGGGCCTGCGCAGCGGCTTGGTTGCCCGCGCCCTCGGCGTGGGCCATGCGCTCGCCCGCGGCCGCGATCGCAATCGCGAAGATGGTACCAAAAAGGTAACGGCTAGTTCCGCGAGCTCGGAAGGATGTCATGGTTGGTCGTCGACGGGGTCGCCGTCGTAGTCGGAGTGGTGGAAGCAGCAGTGGTGGAAGGCGTGGCGGACGGCGCGGCGCCGGCGTCCTTGCCGGCGTGGAGCGGGCGAGCTCCGCCCGTCGCAATCCCGGCGCCGGTCCCGGTCGGGTGCGATGCCGTCGCCGACGTGCCGGGGAGCGGCCGGTCGGGGCCGCCGGTCGGCGAGACGAGCGGCGTAATCGGATCGCGCGTGGTGGGGAGGCCGGCGAGCTCACCGCCGCCCGCGGCGGCGGTGCTGGCGGTGGTCTTGGTCTCGGCGGTCGCGCTGGCCGGCGGGTTTCCGCCGCCGAAGTGCTTGACCGCGACGATGCCGCCGACGAGCACGCCGATGCCGACGACCGCGAGCGCGGCCAACAGCGGAAGGCGGCTGCGACGCTGACCTTCGGCGAGCTGGGTCTTGTCCCACGCGACGTCGGTGTTGCTCCCGCCCGTTCGGATCGACGGCCGATCGGCGGGGACCGAGCTCGCCGCGACCGGCACGGTGGGCGGGCCGACGAGCGACGGCGCGGAGGTGCCCACGATCGACGCCGACGCGGCCGCCTGCTGGGCGGTGGCGAACGGGGCCAGCGCGGTCACGAGCTCGCGCACGCTCTGGAACCGGTGGTCGACCGACTTCTCGAGGCACTTGAGAACGATGCTGCGGAGCTCGTCCGGCAGGTCCGGGCGGAGCTTGCGGAGCGAGTCGGGCGACTCGGTGATCACCTTCGCCGTGAGCGCGGTGACGGTCTCGGCCGGGAAGGGAACCTGCCCGGTGAGGAGCTCGAACAGGATCGCGCCGAGCGACCAGATGTCGGTCCGGTGGTCGACGTGCTTCGACGACCGGAGCTGCTCGGGCGACATGTAGTTTGGCGACCCGAGCACGTGGGTGGTGCTCGTGAGGGACATGTCCTCGGCGCCCATCTGCTTCGAGATGCCGAAGTCGAGCACCTTCACGATCGCGCGCCCGCCGAGCTTCTGGGCCAGAAACAGGTTCTTCGGCTTCAGGTCGCGGTGGACGATGCCGAGCTCGTGCGCCTCGGCGATGGCTTCGCAGGCCTGGAGCACGTAATCGACCGCGGTGGCGATCGGGAGCGCACCCTGCTTCTCGACGACGACGTCGAGATCGGTGCCCTCCAGGAACTCCATGACCATGTAGGGGGCCCCGTCGTCGAGCTTCCCCACGTCCGTCACCTTCGCGACGTGATCGCTGCGGAGCCGCACGGCGGCGCGGGCCTCTTGCTCGAACCGGGCGACGTTCTCCGGGTGGGCGAGCGCCGGACGGAGCATGAACTTGAGCGCGACGAGCTGCCCGAGCTGGAGGTGGGTGGCCGCGCAGACCAGCCCCATCCCACCTTCACCCAGCACCCGCTCGATGCGGAACTTCCCGCCGAGGATGTCGCCCGGCCGGACCTGCTTCTCTTCGCGTACGGTATCCGTCACGACTCGCCTCGAGCCCCCGATCCCTTCGCCAACGCTCGTTTCGTCTCCGGTAATCCGTCCCGGAGGATAAGCGATGGATGGACGGGAGAGCCGCGAAAAGGTTGCCCTTCCCAGCGAGCAGGACGGCGCTTTTTCGGCAGGATGTGCGTGCGTCAGCTCTGCTTGGCTACCTTCACCGGCGCGAGCTCCTTGGCGAGCTCGCCGGAGCCGTGCATCTCGGTGACGATGTCGCAGCCGCCGATGAACTTCCCGTTCACGTAGAGCTGCGGGATGGTCGGCCAGTTCGAGTAGTCCTTGATGCCCTGCCGGATCTCGGGATCGGCGAGGACGTTCACCGCCTCGAACTCGACCCCCTCGCGCTTCAGGACCTGCACGACCGTGTTCGAGAACCCGCACTGCGGGAAGCTCTTGGTGCCCTTCATGAAGAGGAGCACGGGGTGGCTGTCGACCATCTGCTGGATGCGCTGCTTGACGTCGCTCATGGGGTTCTCTCGTCAATCGGGCTCGCGCGTCTGGAGCGCGAGCGCGTGGATCTCGGCCTTCATTCGGTCGCCCAGCACTCCGTAGACCAGCTGGTGCTGTTGCACCCGCGACTTGCCACGGAACTGCGGAGCGACGATCACGGCTTGGAAGTGGTCCTGCGTGCCGGTGAGGTCGGTGACCTCGACCGTGGCGCCGGGGAGCCCAGCGAGGAGCACCTCACGCAGTTTCTCCGGGGCGATCATGTCCCCTTTCATAAATGCCGGGCGGCTGCTGTCAAGCGACCGATCAGAAGGTGTCGCCCGAGCCCGGACGAGGACGTGCACGTGGGACGAGGACGAGGACGTCGGATCGAGCACGGGCTACGACGACGACTACGGCCACGAGTAGGGGGGACGCGGACGGTGGGTCGAGCAGGTTCTCCGAACACGAGGACGACGAGAGTCTCGATCAGAAGGTGTCGCCCGACGCTTGGATGTCCGCCACGTCGTTTTGACCTCGGACCGGCGCTTCGGACGTCGTGAGTTGCGCGTCGAGGATGGAGGCTAGGACCGCTGCGCCGTCGTCCCAGTGCTTCCCCGTGAGCGCGCTCGGCCAGTGGACGAAGACGCGCGGGACGGAGCGCACGTCGCGGTCGATCGCCACTTGTACCGAATTGGTACGACCGGCGATTGGCTTGCTCGCCTTGAGCAGCGTGACGGTGCGCTTGGGGTACGCCATCAAGTAGTCGACGGCGTAGGTGATGTCGTTGCAGAGGTAGGTGTTGCCGCTCCGCGGGAAGCCGGCGAGGCTCACGCCGGTGAGGAGATCGCCGAAGGCGCGGCCGCCCTCCTTCGACGACGCGTGCGCCGCGATCGTCTTCGCCGCCGCCTGCTTCACCGCGCCGTAGGAAAGAAGAAGGCCCCGCCGGTCGTCGCTCTTCGCGGCGGAGGGCACGATCTTGGCGACGGTCTGACCCTTCGGGGCGACCGGCACGAGCTGGTTCGAGCCGTCGACGAGGCCCATCGCGCGGTTCACGGTCCCGAGCTCGAGCCAGAGATCCTGCGTCTCGTCGGCGATGCCGTTCATCACGACCACGCTCGGTCCGAACGATTGGATCTCGCGCGCGACGAGGATCGCAGCGAGGTCCCAGTAGACCGGGACGATCATCGCGCAGACGTCGACGTCGCCGGCGTTGGGGAGGTGCACGGTCTCGACCGCGACGCTCGTCTGCGGGCCCGGCGGATCGACCTTGCCGGAGGCCGGGGCGCTCGTCAGCGGATAGGTCGCGCTCTTCACCAGGCGACTCACGATGCGGCCCGTCGCGTTGTCGGGGTTGTCGAGGAAGCGCCCGAAGCCCGTCACCAGCACGCGTGGGCGGTTGCCGGCGAGCGGCCTGCAGCGCGACTTGTAGCTCTGGAGGAAGGAGACGTTGGCGTCGTACTGCGCGCGCGCTCGGGCCGACGACGTGTCGACGACGACCGCGTCGTCGGTGTCGTCGAACGCGCCGTCGTCCGTGGCTGCCGAGCAGGCAACGAGCAGAGCCGTGGCGGCGAGGGCGACGGCACGAGCTAGGGTAGTCCGAAGGCTCACATGTAGGATATTATGCACCCGCCATGCCATGGGGGATTGAAGGCGAAGGGCCGAGATCTCCGGGACTTGCGTGGCGGGGAGCCTGGCGAAGGTGGGGAAGGTGAGCCCCCGCCGATCCACCGATCAGGCGCCGAAGATGGCCGCGATGGCGTCGGGATCGGTGACCCCGAGGCGACGGAGCGAGCCCAGGGCGCGCTCGACTTGGATGCGGCCGTCTTCGCCCCCGCGCAGGCGGCCCGCGCCGAGGGCGGCCACCGCGCCGTGGAGGCGGAGCCCCAGGTCCGCGCTCTGGCCGTTCGCGCTCTGGAACGACGCAATCGCGCGGGCGGTCTCGCCGCGCGCACGCGCGACGGCGCCGCGCACGAGGCTCGCTTCGAGGAGCGCGTAGCGCGTTCCGAGGCTCGCGATGCGGTTCGCGGTCGCGGTCGCCTCGTCGAGCAGGTCGCGTGCGCGTTGCGGCAAGCTCCGCGCGTGGAGCACGGCGGCGCGCGCGTGGAGGGCGAGCACCTGCGCGCGATCGATCGGCGCGGCGAGCGCGCCGAGCTCGTCGAGCGCGCGCAAGGTCTCGGTGCTGCGCCGATAGGCGTTCGTGCCTTCGCCCGAGTACAGATCGAGCGCCCCGCGTGCGACGAGCTCGTCGACGCGGGCGCGCGGCGTCGCGACGTCGTGGGCGCGCGCGTCGCGGCTCGCGCGCACGCCGTCGACGTCGCCGTGCGCGAGGCGGACGACCTCGAACCAGCCGCTCTCGAGGAGGGCGCGCGCGAGGCGATCGCCGCGCGCCTCGGCGCTC
>JBGAKG010000025.1:0-183826 GCA_044224495.1 Polyangiaceae bacterium
TTGCATCCTCGTGTGCCGGTCGTCGCCATCAGCACGCTCATGATCGCTGTGATCAATGCCCAGATCATCCTGCTCGCTCCTTTCGTCGTGGAGCCGCAGAATTTCCGGAACGGGATGCAGCAGATTTTCCGGAACCATCAGCGGGTCGGCACTTGGCCCCGGCGAGACCTGCCTTCGATGCGGGCAGTTCACGGAGAACGCGGTTCTGCACGAACACCAGCGGGAGCCGAACGGATCGGCCGAGCCCCTTCCGCTCGTACTTGCCAATCAGCACGGCTCACCCAGCCATATGCTTTCAGACCCATCTCTCGTACGGTGGGAGGCTTGCACAAGTAGATGGGCGCGTTCTGATTCTCACGTGCGACCATCCCGACTACGAGTGAGGGAGCCGCGATGAGTAGCCGAAATCCTGGCAGGTACAACCTCCACCGCCTCGGGTGGACAGCATTCGAAGACGTCTGCATGCAAATCATGCGGGTCGTGCTGGGTGAGACCTGCTCCCGCTTCCGCCCGGGTCCCGACGGTGGCCGCGATGGATGGTTCCTAGGCGAGGCCGCGAGATCGTTGGCAAACCAACAGAAGCTCGACGGCGCGTTCGTCATTCAGTGCAAGCATACGTCGCTGCCGCACGCTCCTCTCGACGTGGCAGACATGAAGAAGGAGATCGCCAAGGTCCGAGCCATCGCCGCGACCAATCCCTCCCACTACATTCTGATGACGAACCGGCAGGTGAGCGCACAAGCCGAAGCGAGGATCCGCGCGGCGATTGAAGCCGTTCCGGGCGTTGGCCGCTGCCTCGTGCTTGCCGAGACATGGATCGAGGACACCATCGATGCCCACCCGCGTCTTCTCCGGTTGGTGCCGCGCCTGTATGGCATTGGAGACCTGTCCCAGATCGTCTCCTTCGTTCTGCAGGAACAGACCAAAGCGGTCCTGGAGGACTTGGCACTCCCTCTGCGCACGTTCGTACCCACCGAGTCGTACCGTCGGGCTGAGAAGGCGCTTCACGAGCACGGCTTCGTGGTTCTGGTTGGACCTCCAGCGTCGGGAAAGTCCGCCATCGCCGCGAACCTTTGCCTCGTAAACCTCGCGCAGAACCCGGACGTGCGGGTCCTCCGAATCGAACAGGCCGACCAGTTCAAGAACTCTTGGTCGCCGGCGGACACGAACACGATCTACTGGGTCGACGACGTGTTCGGCGAGACGACGCTGGACGAAGGGCGTCTACGAGAGTGGGCGACGGCCCTGGACAAGGTAGAGGCCGCTCGGAAACGAGGTGCGAGCATCGTGTTTTGTACGCGCGACTACATCCTGGCGGCTGCGGAACGAAAGCTGAAGCGCTCGAAGGCCGACTTCATCAGCGACGCTCGCGTCAGAGTCGAGGTCACGGCTCTTTCGAAGGATGAACGAGAAGCCATCCTCTACAACCACGTCAAGGACGGCGACATCACCAGGGATCAGAAGCGTCAGCTGAAGAGGCACCTCCCGATGCTGGCTCGCCTCGAGTCCTTCTCCCCGGAGCTAGCTCGCCGCCTTGGGAGCAAACGTTTTCATGGAGGGCTTCGGTACGAGGCTGGAGAGTTGCGCGCGTTCTTCGAAAAGCCGGTCCGGCACTTTCGCGACGTCATTCACGGCCTATCCAACAGCGAGACGGCGGCCCTATCGGCCTGTCTCCATAGCAACAACGCTCTTGCCGATCCTATCTCCAACGGGGCAGTAGCTGACGCAGTGCTGCAAGCCTATGGCGTCTCGATTCACGCCGTTCGAGACTCTCTCGAGGCGCTCGACGGGAGCCTTGTGAAACGCGTGCGACACCAGACGACCCAGGTGTGGCAGCTCCATCACCCGTCGATGATCGAAGCTCTCCAGGAGGAACTCGCAGGCCGGTCGGCCCAACTTGCGCTGTACCTCCAGAGCGCCAACCTCCATGCGGTGCTCAGGGATACCACCACCCTGGAGCCCTTCCCCGGAAGTCGGCTCCTCTTCGTTCCCGACGCCGCTTACGAACACCTACTCCCGAGGCTTCTCACCTCAGACGCCCGAGCGATTGACGAAGTCGCCTCGTACCTCGCACATAAGGCATCTTCGGCGCTCCTGCGGATGCTGGACAAAGCCGACCCGTCCGTGATCGATCGAGCGCTCACCCTGGCGCCAGAGCCCGAGGACGGAGACGTCGCCGCCGAGCTCGCGGTCCGGTTGCATCACGAGCGACCCATGCTGTCCGAGCTGCGCCGTCAGCTGGTAAAGGACGCACTCCTCGAAGCGGTTGAGGACTCCGGCTGGTGTGGATTTCTCAGCGTGGAGGGCCTCGATCAAGCCCTCCCCGGTTTCGAGAAGAGCTTCCTCTCGACCGAACTGGCGGAGCCCTTTCTGGCCACGAAACGCCTCTACAAGTGGCACGTTCAGGACCTTTCATCCATACAACATGTCGATGCGGCAGCCGAAGCCATTGAAACACACTGCACCCGTCTTCAGGTCGCGCTGGAGCGCAACGGAATGTGGTCAGACCAAAGAGCGAAACAGCTCAAGGTGTTGACGGATCGGTTTGACGAGCGCCTTTCGGATCGACGGCATGAATTGCGCGAAAACGAAGAACGCCGAGCCGACTACATGCAGGACGAATGGAAGGAGCGCTCTCGCGATGACCGCGACGAGCTCGAGAACGGCAGATTTGCCGATGTCGACGAATGAGTCGCCATTGGCAAGCGGCAACGGTTCAAGATATCGGCAACCGGAGTGACCTGGTCCACGCGCCACTCAGAAGCGGAACTCATCATCGGAGCGAGCTCCGCCGTCGGGCGATGCCGGTGTCGCAGCGTCCACTCGTAGCGCGGGAGCGGTCCCGCGCGAGGTCGACGAGCTGATCCGCGTGGCTCGTGTGGGGCAGATCGTTGGCCGCGAAGATCAAGGTCTTGGGGAATCGCCCGTGGAGCCGCTCGTACTCGTCCGCGTGCTTCTTGATCTCCTCGAGGATCTTTCGGTTCGACTCCGGCGCCGTGACCTTGGATTCGATCTCGGCGGAGTCGAACTGCCGCTCGTCCTCCAGCGTATCCATTCGCGAGAGGCCGGTCTCGGGATCGACGATCTCGACGTTCTCGCCCTCGTGCAGGAAGACCCCCGACATTCGCACGTCCGAGCGGACGTAGACCGCGTCGTAGTCGACCAGGTGCCCGTCCCGTACGGCCTCCTCGTAGCCGTACTCGAACACCTTGTTCGTGAAGAAGGCGGTCGTATGCGAAGCCGGCGTCGCGGTGAGCCCGATCTTGATCGCGTCGAAGTGGTCCAGCGTCGAACGCCACGTCGAAATCTCTTGAGCCGTGTAGCCGCGATGGCACTCGTCCGCGACGATCACGTCGAACGCGTGGATCGGGATGTCGAGCCGATCCGCGTCGTCGTCGATGCCCTCCTCCGAGCTCCCCGGCAAGCCAGGCACGGCTTGCCTGCCGAGGATGTTGATCGCCATCCGCTGGATCGTCGCAACGTATACGAACGCGTGTCCCGGCTGAGGGTCCGTCAGGTACTTCTGCGGGAGAACTTTCGGGTCGAACTTCTCGTCGTCGCCGAAGTCCGCGGTTTGGAATCGCGCCGAGTAGACCTCGTACACGTGGTCGAACTTCTTTCCCGGCTCGACCTCGAACGCGGAGAACGCGCGGACCGCCTGCGCCGCGAGCGCGCGGCGATCGACGAGGAACAGAACGCGGCGCGCTACGCCGGCCTTCATGAGGCGGTAAACCTGGTTCACCAGGGTGAACGTCTTTCCGGTGCCCGTCGCCATCGCGACGAGGAGGCTGCGCTTGCGCTCGGCGATGGCCTTCTCGACCGCCGCGTTCGCATCCTTCTGGTACGGGCGTAGGCGAGGATGATCGTGCGCGAGCGCGAGCGCCTTCGCGCACTCCGCATCGAAGTCGCGCGACATGGCCTCCCGGAGCGCGGACGTAGTGTGAAACTGCGCAACGCGGCGCGATCGGTTGAGGGGATGGCGAACGTCGTGAAACCAGAGGACCTCGCCGTTGGTCGAGTAGAGGAACGGGCAGCCATGGCCATCGAAGTTGCCCGTGGCGACCTTCGGGTCCAGCCCCCTCGCGTAGCGAGCGGCCTGGGTGAGGACGTTCTGCGGCCCGACGGTTACCTTCTTGGCTTCGACGACGCCGACGACGCGCTCGTCGAGCCACAGCGCGTAGTCGGCCGGACCGTTCGCCGTCTCCTCTTCCTCGCTACGACGCGGGGCGCCCGCCTTGAGTGCCTTCTTCGGTAAGACCCATCCCGTTGCATCGAGCCTGGGGTCGATGCGCTTCTTCCGGGTCTTCCATTCAGCCTCGCCCGACATTCCGTCACGTTAGATGATACCGCAGTTCACCCGTAGAACGTCGCTAGCTAGTTTAGCGAATCGGGCCCGGCTTTCCTGCAGGCGCGTCCGCTTTCGCGAGATCGACCGCGAAGTGGGCAGCTGCCTCGTTGAGGGCCGCGGCAACGTCAGAAGCGTATTTCGACAGTTCGCCGACCGAGGGCGTCCGCTTGATTCTGCCCGAGCCCCCGAGGTAGCGATACGCCGTGGCAAAGGCAGCGAGACTTTCGATGGCGCGAAGCCGCGGCTTGATCGGGTTCGCGTCGGGGATCTTGTCCACCAGCTCGTTCAACTTGTGGTCGCGGGTAGCCAGCACCTTCTCGGAGGTCGCAACCGCGCGGATGATCTTCTCCGCGGCCTGCTCGTAGAGATACGGCGCATTCCTGTTCGGACCTCCGGACATCTTCGCGAGCTCGTTGGCGCCTCGCAGGTCCTCCTGCGCGAGCCGAAGGTTGTTCGCGATGAACAGGTCATCGCTCATAGAGGAGGACACCTTCTCGGACGACGGAGTAGGCCAGCGTGTTGAGGGTCTCGCGATCATCCGCGAACTCGCTCGCATGACACGCGAGCACGTCGGCACGTACCCCAGACTCCGCAGCGAGCCTCCAACTGGCCACCGGTTCGATGGCAAGATCGGGGACTTCGTCCGGAACGACGACGAACAGGTCCCAATCGCTGCCGTCACGCGCCTCCCCGCGCGCGCGGCTTCCGAACAGCCAGATCTGTACCGGCGACCACTCCACGACGATTCGCTCGAGGAGCCGGCGAATGGGGTTCAGCTCGATGCCCTGACCACGCGCGTCCTTCTGCGACGCGAAGCTCGAATGGCTGGCCACCCCGGCCGCTTGGAGCGTGGACGACGTGGACACGCCCTGAGCCTATCATGCGGAAGCGGCCGGTGCCCGAGCGGCAGGCCGCCGCGCTGGGGGCAGACGAAGCTCCCGCGCTGAACGTTTCACGTGCTTGGTTCCGTTCCGCGGGAGTCCGCCGAAGGCGGACTTTTAGCGGGTTTTCAGCGACTTTTGCTGCCCCGGACTTTAGTCCGGGGTGCCCAACAGTTCAGCCTCGTTCGGCCTCACTTGAGCCTCAGTTCCGCTGAGTTTTCGGTTCGTCTGCTGACGTGTGCGGACGCAGCGGCGTTCCTCCGCGCGGTGGAGGAGTCTCGGGAGTCGTTGGCGGAGTTTCTCCCCTGGCCCAAGTTCGTCGCCGACCTTCGGAGTGCGGAAGCGGCGCTCGCTGGGATCGATGCAGGCCGGAGCCCGGAGTTCGGACTGTTCGAGCGGTCGTCGTCCAAGCTCGCCGCGTCCAGCTCTTTGGAGCGCGCCACGCCGAACCCACACGTCTGGGAGGTCGCGTTCTGGACTTCGGCGCCGTTTCGCCGGCGACAGCTCGCGCGCAAGATGACTTGCTACGCCACGGCCTACGCCTTCGCGACACTCGGAGCCGTACGAGTGCAGCTGACCCATGACCGAGCGAACACGGCCAGTGAAGGCCTCGCGGCCTCGCTCGGCTTTCGACGCGAAGGAGTCATGCGCGGGCTCACCACCGCGCCCGACGGCCTCATCGGCAGCCGCTGCACCGGAGACGGCATCCTCTGGGCGCTGACACGCGACGACCTCCCGAGCCTAGCGTGGTACGGGGCAGCAGAGCGCGCACTCCGCGTCGCCTGAGAAAAGGACGAATCCGGAGTAGAGAACGGGAACGGGAACGGGAACGTTCTCGGTTCCGCGTTCCCGTTCTCCGTTCCAGTTCCTCCTCGCCCAACCGATGGAACCGAAACGCGGAACGAGCGCACTGCGCCCGTTCCGCGTTCCCGTTCCCGTTCTCTATTCCGTATTCGTCTTTTTTCTTCTGCCCGAGTGAAGCCTCAGTTCGGCCCCTTCTTCTGGCAGAACCCGTCGATGCAGCTCTCGTTCACGTCGCAGCACGCGAGCGGCGCGCCGCCGTCCGGGTTCGCGCACTTGTTGCCGCTCGCCACGCAGCTGCCGGTCGGGTCACCGCACACGTACTTCTGCGTGTTCGGGTCCTTGTTGCAGTTACCGCCGCAGCAGTCGATGCCGCTCGTGCAGTCGGCGCCGTTCTTCTTGCAGGGGTCGAGCGCGTAGTACGCGTTCTCGCTCTTGCCGCAGTCCTCTTGCCCGCGGACGTAGAACGGATAGTGCGACGGATCGTTGCCGGTGGGCGGATCGTCCACCGCCGTGATCCACAGCTGCTGGCGGTTCGTGTTCACGAGCCGGTTGCCGTAGTCGCGGCGCGAGATGAAGACGAGGAAGTTGTACCCACCGGCGCGAAGCGGTGCGTACACGGGGTTGAAGGCGCGGTACGTGTTGAGCGTCGGCCCGTCCTTCGAGGCGATGTCGAGCTTCTTCGCCACGCCGTTCAGGTCGGTGATCCAGAGGTCGCCGTTGCCCGTCGAGCGAGAGCCCGCGGTCGGACGCCCGTACGCGATGTAGTCGCTCGTCGGAGCGAAGCTCGGGTACGCGGGACGGCCCGTGCCCGAAGCCTTCGTGATGATCGTCTTCTTGTTCGCGATGACGTTGTTGCCGAAGTCGCCGATGGCGAGATCGCCGGTCGTCGAGTCGAACTCCCAGCCGCCCGAGTTGATGCCGACGATCGCGGCGACCTTCTTGCCGTCCGGTGACCACGCCGGCTCGCCGGCGAAGCCGCCGAAGAAGTCGGTCTTGAGCGCCGCAGACGTCGTCGTGTCCATCAGGTCGATCTGGTGCGACCCGGTCCCGCGGGCGATGAGCACCTTCTTCCCGTCGTCGTTGTACGCCGAGAAGGTGCCGGAGCCGTAGTTCTGACCGCCCTTGGTCGCGACGTTCGAGCTCACGTCGACCGGGGAGAAGTCGAAGTTGAAGTTGCCGTTCACGTAGCGCCCGTCGCGGCTGACGGTGTGGCAGCCCCAGCACGCGCCGTTGTTCGTGAAGAACGGATCGACCGTGGTCGAGTTGGGCTTGATGCGGAGGATGCGGCCGTTGCCGTTGCCGCACGCGTCAGGGAGCTCCCAGTAGTAGACGCTGCCGAAGAGCTTGCCCTGGACCACGTGCCAGGTCTGCGTGATCGCGTTGTAGGCCTTGCCGCCGCTGTAGCGCGTGAGCTCGACCTTGATCGGGTCGCTCTTCGGACCGCTCCCCGAGCTCTCGATCGCGTCCCAGTCGGGCTGGTTCAGGAGCTTCCGCGCCGGCGACGTGCCGACGAAGTACTCCGTGTAGGTCATGTACTTCTCGGTGATCTTCAGCTTGTAGACGTCGTTCGCGGCGACGCCGTTCCACATCATCTCGGGCGCGAGCACCGCGAGCGGGAAGAACGTGTCGTTGTACGGATAGACGAGCGACATCGACGGGTCCGCGCCGCCGGTCGGGTTGTCGAGCGCGGTCTGCACCGGGTTGGTGACGCCGCCACCGACGACGCTCTTGTCGACGGTCACCGTGACGCTCGCCTGGCCCTTCGCGTTGCCGAACGTGGCGGTGAGCACACCGGAGCCGCCGACTTTGCCGGTCGGCGTGAAGGTCGCGTTCGACAGCACGTCACCGACGGCCGGGAGCGAGAACGACCAAGTCACCGACGAGGTGATGTCCTTCCCGCCGAGGGTGACTGTGAACTTCTGCGTCGGGGTGCTCGAGCCCGTGACGGCGAGGGTCGTGTTGGGCGGGGTGACGATGAGCGCCTGCTGTGCATCGGGATCTCCGCCATCGTCGCAACCAAGGAAGCATCCGCTGTCGTCGACGGTTCCGTCGACGCCGCCGTCATCCCCGGAGGGGTTGAAGGGGCTCCCACTCGAGCCTCCACACCCTGCCGTGTAGGCGACCACACCAGAGACGAGGGTGACGACACCCACCAACGCGAGCTTCTTCATTTCAAGGTCCTCCGCCGCTCCACCAGCGCGCAAAAATGCCTCGCTAAACCTAGAGGATGGAAGAATCTCGTCCAATTGAAAAACTACCTCCTGCTTGAAGTAGGAAGGAGGGTTCACTAGCTTGTGTGCCGATGAAGGCCTCTGCGCGTAAGGCGCCGCTCCGCACGGGAGCCGGTCCCACGGACTACGCCTTCCATGGGCTGCTGGTCTGTGCCGCGGGCCTGTTCCTCGCGACGATCTACGTCGCGTTCATGCTGGCGCCGATCGAGAAGACGATGGGGATCGTCCAGAAGATCTTCTACTTCCACGTCCCCGCCGCCTACAGCATGTACCTCGGCGCGGCGGCCTGCTTCGTGGGCTCGGTGGGCTATCTCCTCCGTCCCAACGATCTCTGGAACGGGCTCTCGCGGGCCGGGGCCGAGGTCGCCGTCGTCTTCGGCTGCATGGTGCTGACCAGCGGACCGCTGTGGGCAGCCAAGGCGTGGGGCTTCTACTGGACGTGGGACCCGCGCCTCACGACCGCGCTCCTCAGCGTGCTCATCTACGTCGCCTATTTGGTGCTGCGCGCCTTCACGGGGGACGGCGAGGGCGAGCGCCGCTTCGCTGCCGCGCTCGGCATCATCGGCGCGGCCAACCTCCCCATCATCCACTTCAGTGTCCAGAAGTGGAGCGGCCAGCACCCGACCGTCATCACGAGCAAGGGCGGTGGCCTCCAGCACCCCGACATGAAGCTCGCGCTCGGGCTCGGCTTCGCCGCCTTCACCATCTTCGTCATCACCCTGCTCTGGGCGCGCACCCGCGCCGAAATGCTGCGGGCGCGCCTCCAGCGCGCCGAAGAGGACGCGATCGACCTCGGCCTCGACGATCGAGAGGAAGCATGAAGATCCTGATCTCGCTCGGCTCGGCCGCGCTCGTCGGCGCGATGCTCTTCGCCGCGACCGCCGCCCACGCCGACGTTCGCTGCGATCGCGTCACGCCGGCGGACGTCGAGAAGATCTGCGGCGTGAAGACGCACGTGGTCGCCGGCGTCGGCGACGAAGCGGGTGACAAGGACTGCTCCCGTCTGCTCTCGGCCGACGACGTGCCCGGCGCCAGGCGCGGCGGGGTGAGCATCCACACCATGAAGAGCACGGCGGCCCTCACGGCGGATCCCAAGTGGACCGACGTGAAGCCCGTCACCGGCTTCGACGCCGCGTTCTCCTATCGGGACGAGCCCACCCCCGGCGACTCCGTGATCACCGTCGCCGCCTCGCGCGGTGGCGTCACTACCTTCGTCACGTTGGTCGGCAACCCGCTCTGCACCGTCGATCAGACGGTGGAGCTCACGCGCGTCGCCCTCCCCGCCCCCAGCGCGGAAGATCGTGGCACCGCGTTCGAGGCGAGCTCCGCGCGCCCCGAGATGCGCGACGGCGGGAAGCTCCTCGTGACCGCGTACGCGATCATCTGGTTGCTCGTCTCCGCGTACCTCGCCTACCTCTGGAGCAAGCAGCGCGGGCTCGCCGATCGGATCGACGGGCTGGAGCGCGCGATCGACCGCGCGGAGTCGCGCGAGGCGCCGACGAAGAAGGCCGCAAAGCCTGCGCCCAAGGGGAAGGACGCGGACGCCGACGCGGATGCCGACGCCGACGCGGGTAGGAGCAAGGGCAAGGACAAGGGCAAGGGCAAGGACAAGGACGAAGAAGAGGAGAGTTGAGATGCCCGTCGAGCACGTGATCTTCATTCCGGGCGTCCTCCTCATCGGCATCGTCCTCGGCTACATTCTCGGCGGGCGCGCGGCGACGCAGCGCCTGACCGAGCGGCGGAAGAGGAGCAAAGAGTAATGATCGACTTCGAGATCACCGAGGAACAGAAGGCGCTGATCGACACCGCGCGGCGGTTCACGAAGGAGCGCATCATCCCGATCGCCGCCGAGTGCGACCGCGACTCCAAGTTCCCGATGGACGTGTTCCGCGCCGCGCACGAGCTCGGCCTGGTCAACGCGACGCTGCCCGAGGCGTACGGCGGCGCGGGCCTGTCGGACGTGGAGTGCACGTTCATCACCGAGGAGCTCGCCTACGGCTGCACCGGCATCCAGACGAGCATGACCGCGAACACCCTCGCGCTCACGCCGATCAAGCTCGGCGGGTCGGACGCGATCAAGAAGAAGTACCTGGGCTGGATGGCGAAGGAGCCGATCATGGCGTCCTACGCCACGAGCGAGCCCAACGCCGGGAGCGACGTCGCCGGCCTGCAGTGCCGCGCGAAGAAGCAGAGCGACGGCAGCTACGTGCTCCACGGGACGAAATGCTGGATCACCAACGCCAGCCACGCCGCGTTCTACGTGATCTTCGCGACGATCGATCCGGCGCTGAAGCACAAGGGCATCGGCGCGTTCATCGTCGAGAAGGGCTGGAACGGCGTCTCGCTCGGCGAGCACGAAGACAAGCTCGGCCAGCGCGCGAGCGACACGAACACGATCATGCTCGACGAGGTCAAAGTCCCCGCCGAGAACGTCCTCGCGGAGCCGGGCTTCGGCTTCAAGCTCGCGATGGAGACCTTCAACCAGACGCGGCCCGACATCGGCGCCGGCGCGTGCGGCCTCATGCGCCGCTGCCTGGACGAGTGCGTCGCGTACGCCAAGGAGCGCAAGACGTTCGGCGTGCCGATCGCGAACCACCAGATGATCCAGGCGATGATCGCCGAGATGGCGATCCGCGTCGAAGCCACGAGCCTGCTCGTGCGCAAGGCGGCGTGGAACCTCGACAAGGGGCTCCGCAACCCGATCATCTCGAGCTACGCGAAGGCCTACGGCGCGGACAGCGCGATGCAGACCGCGATCGACGCGGTGCAGGTCTTCGGTGGCAACGGCTACACGAAGGAGTACCCGGTCGAGAAGCTCATGCGCGACGCGAAGATCCTCCAGATCTACGAGGGCACGAGCCAGATCCAGCGGATCGTGATCGCGAAGCACGTGCTTGGGGGTTAAGGGACCCGCCGTGCCCGTGCCCGTGCCCGTGCCCGTGCCCGAAGAACGACGCCGGCAACTCGAGCTCGGAACGGGAGGTCTTCGGGCGCTGAACCGGAGGTCGATCCGATCCCATGCGAAGTCGATCGGGCACGGGCACGGGCACGGGCACGGGCACGGGATCAGATATGCGCTCGGAGCCGCGGTCGTCGCGGCGGTCGCGGCATGCAACGGTAGCCCTCGCGACGCCACCGAACACACGACCGACGTTCGCGTCGACGCGAGCGCCGAGGGCACGTATGCCTACGTCGCGCAGCGTCCCCGCGTCGCGATTGGCATCGCCGAGGCGCGCGGCACGAGCGAAGCCGAAGCCAAGGCTCTGGTCGATCGCCTCGCCGACGGCGCTGCGCGGTGCATGGAGGGTCTCGCCAAAGACGGGAAGCTCGTCGATGGGGCGCTCCGCATGGTCATGTCGTTCGACGGCGGCGGCATCGGCGCCGCGCCCGAAGTCGTCTTCGCGCCGGGCCCGGCCGTGACGGCCAACGGGCTCCTCTGCGTCGTCGCGCCCGCTCGCATGCTCGCCTTGGCCCCGAACGACGGCGGCGCGCGCGCGCTGGCGGTCGAGGTCGCTTGGGGAAGTGGCGTCGGAACTGGCGGCGGGAGCTCCGGCGGGAACGGACCGTGACCGAAGAGCGCCGGGTCCTCACGGCGCCTGCGCGCCCGAGCCGCGTCGAGCGCGGTCTCACCGTGAACCGCGTCGGGGCGCGCGTTCATCCGCTGAGCGACTTCTACCACTGGGTGATGCGCGCCTCGTGGCCGACCACGGTGGCGATGATCCTCGCCACCTACCTCGCCATCAACCTCGTCTTCGCGCTCGCGTTCGGCGCCGTCGGCGGCGTCACGAACGTTCGCCCGGGGCACCCCGAGGACTACTTCTTCTTCAGCGTCGAGACGTTCGCGACGATCGGCTACGGCACGATGGCGCCGGAGTCGACGATCGCGAACGTCCTCATGATGCTCGAGGCGTTCTGCGGGATCCTCGCGTCGGCGCTGACGACGGGCCTCGTCTTCTCGAAGTTCTCGCGCCCGACCGCGCGCGTCCTCTTCTCGAACGTGGCGGTGATCTCCGAACGCGACGGCAAGCGCACGTTGGTTTTCCGGATGGCGAACGCGCGCGGCAACCAGATCGTCCAAGCGAGCGTGAAGATCGTCGCGGCGTACCAGCACCGAACGAAGGAAGGCGAGTCGCTTCGCCGGCTCGTCAATCTGGACCTCGTCCGGAGCGACTCCGCGCTCTTCGCGCTGACGTGGACGGCGATGCACGAGATCGACGAGAAGAGCCCCCTCTTCGGGCGCGATGCGGCCTGGATGGCCGAGAAGCAGCTCGGGCTCATCGTGACGCTGATGGGGCACGACGAGACACTGGGACAGACCGTGCATGCGCGGCACTCGTGGGACTGGGAGCAGATCGTCGAGCACGGGCGCTTCGTCGACGTCATCGTCGATCACGAGGACGGAACGCGTACGCTCGATCTCACGAAGTTCCACGACTACTCGGTGCCGGTAGAACAGCCGTAGCTCTCACCCACATGTGGGGAACCACGTGGTCCCACCGCGGCTTCGCGCGCCGTCGGACCTGCGCGCGGGTGGCGAGTCACAGCGGCACGCGAAAGTTTCAGCCGCATTTTTTCGCTGCAAACTCTTCGACGGAGCGGGGTGCACTCCGTAAAATGGCAGTCGTGAAAGCATCCATCCTTGCACCTTCCCTCCTTGCGTTGCTCGTCGTCGCCTGTGCGGGTACGTCGACCAACGGATTCGGCAACGACGCTGCGGTCGATCCCGACGCGGATCCCGGTGACGACGGTGGAACGGGCCCGCTCGCCGAGAAGCTCGCCGGCGGCGTGACGGTGAACGAGGTCGCGATCTACCAAGCGGTGAAGATCGACCTCATGAAGAACGGCGGCTTGGTTCCGCCCGTCGCTCCGATCGTCATCGGTCGAGCCGCGCTCGTGCGCGCGATGCTCAGCACCGACGGCACCTTCACGCCGAAGAACCTCGTCGGGAAGCTCTACATCAACACCGGCGGCAAGCTCACGATCCTGAAGAGCCTCCGCGCGATCCAAGGTCCGTCGAACGAGGCCGATCAGCAGACGACGTTCGACTTCACCGTCGACGGCTCGCTCGTCGGCGCCGACACGACGTGGAGCGTCGCCGCGCTCGAGACCGGCCCCGCCGCCACGCAGACGGGCGACAACCCGGCGCGCTTCCCGCGTGACGGCTCGGAGCAGACCCTCGGCGCGAAGAGCTCCGGGGCGGCGGTGAAGGTGATGCTCTTCCCGATCCAGCTCACGAACGGGCTCACGGGCGACTCCGATGCGAGCAGCGTCAACACGTGGACGAAGTCGGTGCGCAAGCTCTACCCCGTCCCGGACGTGCAGATCACGGTCGCGTCTCCGCTGAGCTACGGCGGTGCACTCCCGCAGGCGAACGGCTCGGGCTGGGGGGGCCTCCTCAACGCCCTCACGCAGAAGCGCCAGACGGACAAGCCCGCCGCCGACGTCTACTACTACGGCGTGTTCAAACCGAACGCGAGCTTCCAGACCTTCTGCGGGAGCGGTTGCGTCGCAGGACTCTCGAACCTCTCGACGAGCCCGTCGGACTCGTTCAATCGCGCGAGCATCGGTCTCGGGTACGGCGGCAACTTCGCCTACAACACGGGCGAGACGATGGCGCACGAGATCGGCCACGCCCACGGCCGCAACCACGCGCCGTGCGGTGGTGCACAGGGCGTCGACCCGGGGTTCCCGGACCCGACCGGCGGCATCCAGACGTGGGGCTACGACATCGACACCGGCATCATCTTCGGCCCGAACGGCGAAGGTCTCGACCAGCCGGCGACCTTCAAGGACATCATGGGGTACTGCGATCCCAAGTGGATCAGCACGTACAACTACAAGGCGCTCTTCACCCGCATCGCAGCCGTCAACGGCGCCGATGCGACCGTGTACTTCGACGCCCCGCGCGCGTACCGCCAGATCCGCGTCTACCCCGACGGCAAGACGGAGATCGGTGATCACTTCGACGTGAGCACCTATCTCTTCGGTGACGAGAAGACGGTGACCATCACCCTCTCGGACGGAACGTCCAAGACCGTGACCGGCAACTACTACGAGTACGACCACATCCCCGGCGGGTACGTGATGGTGCCGGAGCCGCCGAAGGCGATCGTGAAGGCGAAGCTCAAGTAGAGGGGCTCAGGAGCCCAGCCACACGCCCCGCGCGTTGAGACCCGCGACCTCGCTCCGGAGCTTGGCCTCCTTGAGATCGAGGTCGCGCCCTGCCTCACCGCGGCGGCGGCGGTTCTTGATGAACGCGAGCTCGACGAGCGCGAGCTGCTTCGTGCGCCGCTGACGGAACGCGGTCCAGCCCTTCGAGAAGAGAATCCCCCAGTTGCGCATCCCGATCGTGATGTAGGTCGTGATGAGCTTGAGCTCCTGCGGGTGGAGCAATCCCCCGACCTCGGGGGCGAGCTCGCGCACCACGATCGCGCGGTCCCGCGACACCAAGAGCGCGAGGAGCACGAAGAACATCAGGTCGATGACCCACGAGACGAGGATCATGACGACCGTGCCCTCGGCTTCGAAGAACGTCGGGAGAGCGTTGTGCATGGCGTGCATGCACATCGCGCAGAAGAAGCCGAACAACGGGGCGAAGATCTTCACGAACCAGCTGCGCGACTCCACCGCGATGCCGAACCCGAGCCCCGTGCACGCGGTGAACGTGCAGTGCGACAGCCCGAGCAGGACGGTGCGGAGGAACAGCAAGCCGACGAAGCCGCCGAGCCCGCCCTCGGCATAGGCGCCCGAGACGTAGAGGATGTCCTCCGTCAGCGTGAAGCCGAGACCGACGATGCCGCCGTAGATGGCGCCGTCGAGGGGGCCATCGAGCTCCTTGAGGCCCATCGCGCTCACGGCCGCGATGATCGCGACGCCGAGCCCCTTGAAGCCTTCCTCGAAGATCGGCGCGAGCACGGTCGCCCCGAACGCTTGGATGCCGGGGTCCTCCATCGGGAGCCCGGTGGCCCCGCTCGCGATGCCCTCGCCGATCGCGCTGAAGGTTCCCCCGCCGAGCGTGGCGAAGAACGCACCCCAGACGAACGCGCTGATGAGGAGCCACCACGGCTCCGGCTCGAAGCGGTCGACCCAGCGGATGAACAACGCGTACGTGAGGACCAGCGGCGTGACGAAGAGCGCGCCGAGGCACATCCCGACGAAGAATTCCATCTGCGTCCGAGCGTACTCGATTTCGCGCCCACAAGGGGGGCGTGCGTTTCCGCGCGCCCCTTCAAGGCTCGCGGAGGAACTCGACCACGGCCTGAGCCATGCGCTCGTCGAAGAGGATGGCGAAGTGACCCGGCCCTTCGACGACCACGTCGCGCCCGCCCACCGCCGCACGCGAAGCGGTCACGTGCGGGTACACGAGGTTGTCGTGCGACGAATAGACGCTGAGCAACGGGACGTCGCACTTGAGATCGCGCCGCGAGCTCATCCACTCGCCGCGCGCCCGCATCTGCGCTCCGACGCTCCCGATGAGCGGCCCCGGCCAGTGCACGCCGGCGTGAGGCGAGGCAATCGTGGCGACGCGCCGGATCCAGGTCGGGTGCTTCCGCACGACCTCGGCCGCGACCAGGCCGCCGAGGGAGTGGCACACGAGGTCGACCGCCGGAGCGCCGTGCGCGGCGCGCACCTCCTCGACGAACGCCGCGACCTTGGCCGCGCTCCGCTCGATCGGCCCGAAGGACCAGTAGTTCACGCCGTAGAGCGGTCCCATCCCCGCGCGGCGAAGCACGCGCGCGAGCCAGACGAAGTCGACGCGGTTCTGGAAGTAGCCGTGCACGAAGACGACCGGGATGCCGTCGTCGCGTCCGCCCATCCGCCGCCCGAGCACCAGATAGAGCGGGAGGAGCGGCTGCACCAACGCCGCGAGCATCATCTCGCCGAGCACGTGCCGGACCGCGCGCGAGAACGGGCGCGGTTCGTTGAAGCGCGCCGCGACGAGGTAGGAGACCAGCGTGTAGAGGAAGACGCCGACGGCAAAGGCCCCCACCGTGCCGGCCGCGGCGTACTCGAAGGGCTCGAGGCGCATCAGGGGCTCTTGGGGTAGTCGTCCGGCGCGGGCAAGACCGTCAGCGCCGGTCCGACGGCGCCCGCGATGCTGGGGTAGCTGGTCGAGCGGCGAACGTCGCTGACGTAGAGCATCGTGTAGTCACCGAGCTCCGCGACCGCCGGCGAGCGCTGGGTCTCCGTCGCCGAGTAGACCGGGCCGGTGCTCGAGTGGACGAGCGGACCGTCGTCGCCGTAGCGCGCGGCCAAGGCAATCGCGCTCTTCGTGTCGATCGTCTGAGTGTAGAGTACACGCAAGTGGGTCCGCCCCGCGGCGGTCACGCGTACCAGGGCGACGGGATCGTCGATGCCCTCGACGACCGGCCCCGCGTCGGTCGAGAACGCGGTGGGGGCGAGGATCTCGACCGGCGCCGGGAATGCGTCGCCGCTGGTGGAGACGCTCTCGAAGAGCGAGCCGTTCGCGGCGACCACGAGGTGGTACCGACCATCCGGGAAGCGCGCGACGGTCGGCGCGTGCCACGCATGGCTCGCGTCGGAGGCGAGCACCGGCTGCGCGACCTTCGTGAACACGATCCCGTCGGACGAGCGCGCGAGCCCGATCCCGCCATCGCCCGCGTAGTAGAGCCAGATCCCGCCATCGACCGCGAGCGGCGCCGGGCCGGACACGGCCGTGCCCTCCCACGGCGCGTCCGCCTGGACCGCGATCGGAGGGAGCTGCCCGCCCCGGCCACCGAAGAAGCTGCGCGCGTCGGTGGCGCGCGAGCGCACGATGACCTGCCGCGATTGACCGCCTACGTCGCGATCCGCGACGAGGTAGAGCGCGACCGCCGGACCGGCGCCCGGCGTGAGCGCGATGGCGCCCGGATCGCGGTAGTGCGCCTGCGCGTCGTCCAGCAGAAACGGCGCCGTGCCCAGGCACTCCGACGACCCCAATTTGCGGAACGGGCCGACCCCTGCGTTCGGGAGATCCACGTCCCCTTTGCCGTCGCCGCCGAGCGTGGCGCACGCGGCCACCAGCACGAGCGGAGCGAGGCGGAGAACGAGGCGCGCGCTCATCGGAACCCCACCGCGAGGTTGACGCCGCCGCTCCAGAGTGTGCCACCGGCGGAGTAGTCGCCGACGACGTCGGTCGGATCGGCCTTCGTGGTCACGGACGTCGGGAGCCACGAGAACGACGTGTGGAAGTCGAGCCGGAGATCGCCGGGGAGGAACTTGCCCGGCGCGATGAGGCGGATCCCGGCGCCGAGCGAGAACGTGTGGCGATCGCGGTCGATGTAGTTCGTGATCCCAGTTTGGGATCCGATCGGCGTGCGTGCCCACTCCCACCCGCCGCGGACGTCGACCTCCCAGTGCGGGAGGTCGAGCGCCTTCACCTCGACGCCCACGTGCGGCACGAGTCGATCCGAGAAGCGCGGCAGCACGATCGCGGTCGGCGTGGGCTGACTCGGCGGCGTGATGCCGGGCGGCCAACCGCCCTGCGGCGGCGGGATGTCGAGCGCGGCCGTGAGCGTGGCGACCGGCGGGATGTAGGCGCCCCAGTTCACCCAGGTGAGATCCGCGTTCACGCGCACGCGGTCGTGCGGGAGGAAGGAGCCGCCGAACACGACCTGCTGCGGGAGGAACGCGTTGATGCTGTACGCCGCCAGCGCGTAGTACGCGGTCGTGAGCTGCGAGAGGTCACCCTGGAGCCGCGCGTGGAGGTCCAGCTCGAGCCGGAACTCGCCCCGATACACGAGCGCGAGGGCGGCCCGCTTCGAGAGCTCGACGCGCGCACCGACTTGCGGGTAGCGCACGGCGGTCAGGTACGCGTCGACCTCGTGCCGGAGCTGCGACTGCGTCGCGTTGAAGATGTTCGCGCTGCCGGTGATGTCGAGGCGGCCTGCCGTCGACGACATGAACGAGATGCCGCCCCCGAGCTGCAACCACGGCCACGGCGAGATGGCGAGGTTCGCGGCGAGGAAGAGGCGCTGATTCCGGTTGTCGTAGAGCTCCCAGCGCGGCTGCTCCTGCCGCAGCGCGCGGACGCGCGAGATGCGGTCGTCGGGGAGGTGCACGGCGACGCCGAACGCGACCGGGATGCCGAGGATCTTGCCGGGGAGCACGATGCCGCCGACGAGGCCACCGACCGGATCGACCTCGTTGTCCTTCCCGTTCATGCTCAGGAAGTGCGAGGTGCGGAAGTAGCCGACGCTGAGCTCGATCCCCGGCGCGCGCGCGAGCCCGGCGGGGTTGTAGTAGCCGGCCGAGACGTCCACGACGTCGGCGGAGACCGCGTTGCCCATCGCCGGCCCGCGCGAGCCGAAGCCGAACGCGTCCATCGGGTTCGCCGAGGCCCGGCGCGCGAAGAGCGCGACCGCGAGGGCCAGCCCGACCGAGCACGCCGACGAGAGCGCGCGCCGCATCAGAACCCCACCCCGAGGACGATCCCCGTCGCGGCGACGAAGCCGGAGAGGTCGGCCGTCGACGTGCCGCCGTCACTCGCGCCCGCGTCGAGCGTGAGGGTGCGCGGGTGGAGCACGTGGAGCTGCGCGTAGGTGTCCACCGTGAGGAGCAGCGGCTTCGTCACCTTCACCCCGAACCCGGCCGTGAGCACGTGCCGCGAGGCATCGAAGAAGCGCGTCGGCACCGGCACCAGCGTCGCCGACGGCACGTCCCACTTCTGGGACTGCGGGAGATGGTCCGGCGTCGGGGTCATCTCGAAGAAGTAGCCGCCGCGGATCGATGCGGACGCAGTGCGACTGAGCGGGACCACGTGCTCCACGCCGACACGGGGGACGATCGTGTCGTGGAGATCGAGCTTCACCGGCTGGAGCGAGCCGCAGTCGGGCGAGTCGGCGGGGCAACGGATCGTCGGCTCGATGAGCCCCGGGTACGCGCTCCAGTGCTTGTAGGTGAGGCCGGCGGCGAGGTGCCAGCGCGACCCCTCCCACGCGACCTCCGCCCCGACCTGGAGCGGATCGTACTGCGCGAGCCCCGCGATGTTGAAGACGGGGATGTTGATCGTCGAGAGCTTCGTCGCGTCGATGTCGATCGAGAAGCGCGCGTCGAGCGCGCCGCGGAACACGAGGCCCCCGCGGAGCATGCCACCGAGCACCGGATGCTCGAACGACGCGCCGATCACGGGCGCGTAGGCGGCGATGAGCTGATCCTCGACGCGCGAGCCGACGCGCCCCGTCGCGTCGGTCGCGACGAGCACCGTTCCGACGATCTCGGCGAGCGCGCCGAAGCCCGCGCCGATCCGGATGCCGTAACCGATGTCGAGCCCGAAGCCCGCGCGGATCGCGAGCGACTGCGCGCGATCGGGGAGGAGCGGATACTGCGGCGTCTCGGGGTAGAGAATTCGCCCGCGGATGATGACGTCGCTCGGCGTGTAGAACGCGAAGCCGAGCGCGAGCCGCTTCTCGAGGATCCCGCCGAACGGAAGCGGCAAGTCGACGCCGATGACCGAGCCCACCGCAGGGAGAACGGAGATGCGCCCGGGGAGACCCTCGCCGGTCGCGTGGAGGTTGAACGTCGCCCCGGCCAAGCCGAGCACGAGCCGCGCGCGCCGAATGC
This sequence comes from Polyangiaceae bacterium, assembly GCA_044224495.1. Lineage (GTDB taxonomy): Bacteria > Myxococcota_A > Polyangia > Polyangiales > Polyangiaceae > JBGAKG01. Next base: position 19,827 of record JBGAKG010000025.1, read on the forward strand.
GCGAGAGGAGCGCGGGGTTCCCGTAGGTCGCCTCGTAGTCGTCGCTCGTGGCCGTCGACGTGCCCGCCATCGCCGACGCGCGCGGGCCGTAGCCGAAGATGTCCTCGGGCGATGCGTGTGCCTCGCGCGACGCAAACGCTGCGAGACCGAACGCCAGGACCGCGGCGGCCGCGCGCCGCAAGGAACCTGACACCCCGATCATGGGCGCGAGCTTAGCGAAACCCCGGCACACCGCGGCACAGAATCGGTGGCCGCGGGGCGTCCGAGGGCGGGTCGGCCGCGGCGCGCTATTTGCTACGCTCCTCGGGTGATGCGTCTCCGTGCTTCCCTTCCCTTCCCGCTCCTCGTCCTCGTCGGCGCGGCCCTCGCCTGCACCACCACCGACGGGACCGGCTCGCTCGTCATCGGCGTCCAGAGCGACGACCTCGGCGGGGGGATCGGCTCGATCAAGCTCACGACGACCGTCGACGGCGTCCCTCAAGCGAACGAGACGTGGACCACGGCCTCCGGCCAAGCGCTCCTCCCGCGCGAGGTCACGGTCGATCCGCGCGGCAACCCGAACGCCGCCGTCGCGGTTCGGGTCGAGGGCTACCCGGGCCCCGATCCGAGCGGACCGACCACGGTCGTGCGCACCGCGCGAACGTCCTTCGTCCCGGGGAAGAACGAGCTGCTCCGGATCCGCCTCGAGAGCCGCTGTCTCACCCTCGTGATCGGCGGCGTCCCCGGCCCCGACTGCAAGGTCCCGAACGAGACCTGCATCGCCGGGCAGTGCCAGAACGATCAGGTCTTCCCGAACGGCCTCGAGGACTACAAGCCGACGTGGCCAAACGATCTGCCCGACATCTGTCGCCCCGCGAACCCCGGCGCTCCGACCGTCGTCGTCGGGACCGGTCAGACCGACTACCTCCCTCTCACCGACGGCCAGACGATTCAGCTCGAGAAGGGACCGCAGGGCGGCCATCACATGTACGTCGCGCTGCGGATGAAGAACCTCAAGCGCTCGGGCTCGACGACCACGCTCAGCGGCACGCAGCCCGGCACCGGCATCCAGGCTCCGCCGTCCTCCTTCGTCTTCACGTTCGATCCGGACGAGGGCGGCTACTGCAAGCTCTACGGGCTGCGCTTCCAGCTCGATGCGCTCGGGACCGATCTGAACCAGTTCCTCGGCAAGCCGCTCGACGTGAAGGTGACCGTGAAGGACAACCTCGGCAACGTGGGCGAAGGAGTCGCGCACGTGAACATCTCGTCGACGATCATCGGCGGTTGACGCCTCAAGCCGAAGGTTCGCGCTCCGCGGTCGCCTTCGCCACGAGCTGCCCGCACGCGGCGCCCACGTCTCCGCCGCCCGAGTAGCGCTTGTGCGTGAACACGCCGTTCGCCGCCATCACGTCGCGGAAGCGGCGCTCGCTGGCTTCGCTCGAGCGCGCGTGGTGATCGCCCTCGCTCGGGTTGTACGGGATGATGCTGATCCGCGGCCGCTTCCCCGCGCGCTCGGCGAACTCCTTCGCGCGCTCGGCGAGCGCGCGGGCGTCGTCGTCGCCATCGTTCACGCCGGCGAGGAGCGTCAGCGCCCACATCGGCGCGTAGCCGGTGCGCTGCGCGTGCGCGACGGCGGCGTCGAGCACGGTCTCGAACGAGTGCGCGCCCTCGATCGGCATGATGCGCCGCCGCTTCGGCGCGAGCGCGGAGCCGATCGAGAGGCCGAGCCGCACCTTCGGCGCTTCGTCCGCGAGGCGCCGGATGCCGGTCGGGAGACCCGCGGTGCAGACCGTGATCGCGCGGCCGTCGATCGACTGCGCGCACGGGTCGGTGAGCACGCGGATCGCGGCGAGCACGCGATCGAGGTTCGCCATCGGCTCGCCCATGCCCTGGAACACGACGCCCGTGATCCGCTGCCCGGGCTCGAGCGTCGCTCGCACGGCCCGCACCTGCTCCACGATCTCCCAGACCTCGAGGTTGCGCTTCAACCCCATGCGACCGGTCGCGCAGAAGTCGCACGCGAGCGCGCACCCCACCTGCGAGCTGACGCAGACGCTGAAGCAGCCCGGCTTCTCGAGCGGGATCCGCACGGTCTCGAAGCGCGCGCCGTCCGCCGCCTCGAGGACGAGCTTCTGGAACGGATCGACCGCGCTGCGTTCGTGCGCGACGATGGCCAGCGCCGGAACGCCCCACTCCGCCGTGATCTCGGCCATCGCCACGCGCCGCACTTGCGGGATGGGGCCGGCGATCCCTTCGGCACCGCGCCCGCGCTTGTGAACGGCGCTCACGATCTTTCGCGCTTCGGCCAGCGTCACGTCCCGACACGCGCGCGCGAGCGACTCCGGCGTCTCGCCGGTGAGGGCGCGCACGCGCTCGCCGCGCTCGACGCGGTCCGAGGGTGCCGGGTTCGTCTCCAAGGGCCCTTTCTTAGCTCATCTCCCGTCCCGCGCGCCCGTGCTAACGTGCGCCCTGTGTTCGGGATGAGCTTCGGCGAGCTGGCGGTCGTGGTGATCGTCGGCCTCATCGTCATCGGCCCCAAGGAGCTGCCGAAGGTACTCCGCAAGCTGGGCCAATGGGCCGGCAAGCTGCGCCGGATGGCCGCGGACCTGCGCGCCCAGAGCGGGATCGACGACGCGATCCGCCACGAAGGCCTGACCGACGACATCCGCGAGATCCAGAAGCTCGCCCGCGGCGAGCTCGACGGCGTGGCCCGCAGCACCGCGGGCGCGCTCTCCGCGGCCACCGCGCCCCGCCCGGTCTCGCGCAGCTCGGCCACCACCCACGAGCCGCTCGCGCCCGAGCCCATGGCGGACGTGTTCGTCGACCGGGATCGCGAGACGCCCCGCGAAGGGCCCGACTCCTACGGCGCCATCCCCGACACGGCGCTCGTGTACGCCGACTCGTTCCCCAAGAGCCCGCTCGCGCGCGACCCGCTCTACCTCTTCGGCGACGAGAACGCGCCGCTCCCGCCCGAGCCGGAGCCCGAGCGCGAGCCGGAGCCCACCAGCAGCACGGACGATTCGAGCAGCGCGCCCGAAGCCGACGAGCCGAGCACCGCCGGGGAGACCCCCGCTCCATGACCGCCGAGCCGACCAAGCCCGAAGCCGACGTCCAGATGACGATCTGGGAGCACATCGGCGAGCTGCGATCGCGGCTCCTCCGGGCGGCGATCGCGCTGTTCATCGGGAGCGCCGTGGCCTGGACGTTCCGCGTGAAGATCCTCGCGTGGCTCGTGCGCCCGTACGAGAAGTCATGGGTCGAGCGCGGCATGCCGGGGGCGCCCGAGCTCCAGACCCTCTCGCCGGGCGACGTCTTCATCGGCTACTTCGAGCTGTCGCTCGTGGCCGGTGTCATCGCCGCCACTCCGGTGATCTTCTATCAGCTCTGGTCGTTCATCAGCCCGGGCCTCTACTCGAAGGAGAAGCGCTTCGTCGTTCCGTTCGTCTTCTTCTCGACGGCGCTCTTCTTGTCGGGCGTGGCGTTCGCCTACTACGTCGCGTTCCCCTTCACGTTCGGGTACTTCTTCTCGCTCCTCGGGCAGGTGTCCGACAGCGGCACGGTCCTGACGCAGCGACCGACGCTGGAGTTCTACATCGACTTCGCCACGCGGATGCTGCTCGCGTTCGGCGCGGTCTTCGAGCTGCCGCTGTTCCTCACGTTCCTCGCGCTCGCGGGGATCGTGACGCCGATGCAGCTCCTGAAGTTCTCGCGTTGGGCGGTGATCCTCGCGTTCGTCGTCGGCGCAATCGCGACGCCGGGCCCGGAGATCACGAGCCAGGTCGCGGTGAGCGGGGCGCTCGTCGGCCTCTACTTCCTCTCCGTCCTCGTCGCGTTCATCGTCGCGCCGAAGAAGAAGGACGAAGCCTCGGAGAAGCCGGCGAAGACCAAGAGCGCCAAGCCGCGCAAGAAGAAGCGCAAGGCGCGCGACGAGGAGTGAGCGGGTGAGCGGCGCGCGCGACGGCGGCGATGCTGCCCGCGCGTGCCTTCAGCGATTCTCGGGCGGGGGCGGCACGTCCACGCGGCGCGCGTCGACCCAGAGGCCGTCGAGATCGTAGCTCTGGCGCGCCTCTTCCTGGAGCACGTGGACGACGACGTCGCCGAAGTCCATGAGCACCCAGCTCGCCTGCGGCATGCCCTCGACCGAGAGAACGCGCTTCCCCTTCTTCGCGAGCGCTTCCTCGATCCCCTGCGCGAGCGCGGCGACCTGGCGATCGCTCCGGCCCGTCATGAGGACGAGGAAGTCCGCGTAGTCGACCTTGCCCGCCACATCGAGGATCTCGAGGCCGACGGCCTTCTTCTCGAGCGCGGCGATCGCGATTTGAATCGCGAGCTCGCGACCCGACTCGGACGCTTGGCTCGGCCCCTCGGCCACCAGCAACGAACGCGGGTTGCGCGCGGGTGCACGGTTGCCGTCACGCTGGGGACGCGGCGGTCCGGCCGGACGCGGCCGCGGACGCGCCGGGCTCGCCTTCGGCGCCGGCCGCGGTCCCGAGGCGCGCGGCCCCGGCCGCGCGGACGAACCGCCGCCGTGCTCTCGCTTCGGGCGCCCGTCCGCCGCCTTGCCATGCGACGAGTGGATGCGCGGACGCCCGCCGTCACCCGGTTTGCCGCCGTTTCCTGCCCCGCCGCCCGTGCCTCGCCGCGCTGCCATGCGTTTTTCCGAAAAGAGCACCCGCCCGCACCGCGGTCAAGGCGTCTCGCTCAGCGAATCTGGCCAGCGCCGTCCACGACCCATTTCATGGTCGTCAGCGACTCGAGGCCCATCGGGCCGCGCCAGTGGAGCCGGCTCGTCGCGATCCCGATCTCCGCACCGAGCCCCAGCTCGCCCCCGTCGTGGAAACGGGTGGAGGCGTTGACCACGACGCAGGCGGCGTCGACCTCGCGCCGGAAACGCTCGGCGTGCGCTTCGTCCCGCGTGACGATCGCCTCGGTGTGACCCGAGCCGAAGCGCGCGATGTGCTCGATCGCCCCTTCGAGCCCCGGCACGAGCCGAACGGCGAGGATGGTGTCGAGGTACTCCCGCCCCCAGTCCTCGTCGGTGGCGGCCTTCGCCGCCGGCACCAGCGCGCGCGTGCCCGCGTCGCCGCGGAGCTCGCACCCACCGTCGAGGAGCGCCTTCGCGATCGGCGGGAGCAGCTCGGCGGCCGCGCTCTCGTCGACGAGCAGGCACTCGAGGGCGTTGCAGACGCCGGGGCGCGAGAGCTTCGCGTTGACGGCCAGCTTCGCGGCGAGCGCGGGGTCCGCCCCGCGATCGACGAACATGTGGCACACGCCCTTGTAGTGCTGCACGACCGGGACGCGCGCGTGCTCGGTGACGAAGCGAATCAGCGCCTCGCCGCCGCGCGGGATCGCCAGATCGATCGAGCCCTCGGCGCGCAGGAGCGCCTGCATCATCTCGCGCGACGTGTCCTCGAGCGTGGAGACGGCATCGGCCGGGAGCTCCGCGCGCACGAGCCCGGCGCGGACGGCGGTCGCGAGCGCGGCGTTGCTCTTCGCTGCGTCGGAGCCCCCGCGCAGGATCACGGCGTCGCCGGCCTTCAGGGTCAATGCGGCCGCCTCGACCGTGACGTTGGGCCGCGCCTCGTAGATCATCGCGATGACGCCGAGCGGAACCCGGACGCGGCGGATGCGGAGCCCGTCGGGCCGCGTGCGCTCTTCGACGACGACACCGACCGGATCGGGGAGGCGCGCGACCTCCTCGACGCTCTTCGCGATCGCCTCGAGGCGCTTCGGATCGAGCGCGAGTCGATCGACGAGCGCGTCCTTCGTCCCCTTCTCGCGCGCCCGCCGCACGTCCTCCGCGTTGGCGGAGAGGATCTCGGCCTGCCGTTCGCGGAGCTCGCGCGCGATCGCAGCGAGGCCGGCGTTCTTGGCGGCGGTGTCACGCGTCGCGAGCGTGCGGGTCGCCGCGCGAGCTCGGCGCCCGAGCTCGGCGACGGTCTGGTCGAGGGCGGACATGGCCCACCCTCTAGCACGGCTTCAGAAGCCGATCCCGATGCCCGCGGTCCCGATGACGTAGCCCTTGAGCCCCGCGACCTCCGGATCCGCCGGCCCGGGGAGCGCTCCCGTGACGTGGACGCCGATCCGAACGTCCGCGTCGTCCAGACCGAGCGCGTACTCGAAGCCGAGCCGCGCGAGGCCCACCCCGGCGAAGCCGCCCGGGCGAAGATCCGTCCCGGACACGTGCGCGAGCCCGAAGCCGACGCCGAGGACGGGGTGCCAGGGGCCCGCCTTGTGGAGATCGAGGTTCAGCTCGGCGGCGTAGTGCCCGAGCCCGCCGCTGAGCGGCCCATTGCCGTCGCTCGATTCGGCGCGGAGCCAGGCGGCGCTGATGCGGGCGCCGACCGTGCCCGTCCCGAAGTCCGCGGCGAGGCCGAGCCCGAAGCCGAGGCCACGGCCGGTCGTCACTCCGGCCGGGCCGAGACTCAGTCGAAACGGCGACCGATAGTCCTCGTGGGGGAGCTCCGGGGGCGCGGGCCGCTCGATTACGATCGGCGTCGGCATCGGCCGCACGAGCAGGATCGGGCTGGGCGAAACGTCCCGTGGCGGCGGGGGCTGGGCAAAGCCGAAGGCGGGGCCCTCGGCGTGGGCCGACCCTTCCAGCAGCGTGAGGAACCCCACCGGGGAGAGCGCCAGCACGGCGGCCAGCGGTGCTGCGCTGGCGAAGGGGAAGAGGCGATTCGGGCGATTCAGGTACGGCATGGCTCGGCAACGGCCGGCCGGGGCAGGTCCTTACATTGGAGGGGGCCTTTGTTGCTATAGTACGGCCCATGCGACCCCCGACCCTGGCGCTCCTCGCCGCCCTTGCGCTCGGGTCGTCGGTGGCGACGTTCGCCCCCCCTGCGCACGCCGACGATGCACCGTCGGCCGAGGCGCTCCAGAAGGCCGCCGTCCACTTCAAGGCGGCGCGCGAGTTCTACGCCGAGGGCGCGTACGGCAAGGCGATCGCCGAGCTCGAGCGCGCGCGCGCGTTCGATCCGACCGCGAAGGATCTCATCTTCAACTTGGCCACCGTCTGCGAGAAGGCCGGCCGCACCGAAGACGCGATCAACTACTTCAAGGAGTACCTGCAACAGAACCTCGACGCGTCGGAGCGCTCGAAGGTGCAGGCGACGGTGAAGCGGCTCGAGGGTGTCCTCTCCGATCAGCAGAAGAGCACTCCCCCGCCCCCGCAGCCGGACACGAAGTCGGCGCCGCCGCAGCTCATCTACGTACCCACTCCGGTCGAGAGCCCGCCGCGCGGCCGGCTCGATGCGCTCACCGTGTCGCTCGGTGTCCTCGCGATCGCGGGGCTCGGCGTCGGCGGTACGTTCGGCGTGCTCGCCCTGACGACGAAGCCGGCGCAGGGACTCACCACCGGTTCGTCGTCGCCGTTGAACGTGACGTATGCCGACCTCCAAGCGCGCACCGATCGCGCGCACACGTACGCGATCGTCTCCGACATCGGGTTCCTCGTCGGCCTGCTCGCGACGGGCGCCACGCTCGGCGTCTTCTTCGGTCGCACGAAGTACCCCGACGCGGACACGGGCGCCGCCTCGACCGACACTGCGCCGAAGAAGAAGAAGCCGAAGACGGAGACGAGCTTCGCGATCGCACCCACCGTCGGCGGCGCAGCGTTCGTGCTCGGGGGGACGTTCTGATGGCAGCGCGCCTGCACGCCCACGGCATCGCGATCGGGCTCGTCGCCGCGGTGTTCGTCAGCCTCTCGTGCCAGGCCATCGTCACCTCGGATGTTCCGCCCTTCACCTGCGACGGAACGGCCGACAGTTGCCCGGCGGGCAAGTACTGCAAGGGCGTCGGTTGCGCCGACTGCGAGTCGCAGGACGTGTGCGACGGCTACGACAACGACTGCAACGGCAAGGTCGACGACGGCCCTCTCTCCGACGCCGACGGCGACGGCTACACGAAGTGCGGTCGGAAGGACGGCAGCGGCGGCTTCATCAACATCGACTGCGACGACTCCAACTCGGACGTGCACCCGGGCGCTGCGGAGCTCTGCAACGGCGCCGACGACGACTGCAACGGCAAGACCGACGAAGGCTCGTGCGACGCGCAGCCGAACACCGTCTGCGTCGGCCGGGTCGGCAAGTGCGTCATCCCCTGCGAGCCCAGCAAGTGCGGGCCGGGCGAGTACTGCGACACGATCTCGCTCCAGTGCGTGAAGTCGACCCCGCAGGACATCGGCGCGGCGTGCGTCGCGACGGCCGAGTGCAAAGCGGGACTCGACTGCTACCCGAAGGACACGCTCACGACCGCCGTCCTCCCCGATCCCCAAAAGGGAATGTGCACGAAGCCGTGCTGCGTCTCCGACGACTGCCCGCGTGACTACGTCTGCTTCGCGCCGGGCAACGGCGGGAAGTACTGCGTCTCCGGCGCGAAGCTCGGCCGCGCGAGCGTCTCCGGCTCGAAGGGCCCCGGCGCGAGCGCGGGCGCCGCCTCGGAGTGCCGTTCCGGCGCGGTGGTGAACGGCAAGTGCACCGATACGTGCTGCGCCGACAACCAGTGCACCAACGGTACGCACTGCGTCTACGCGACCGCGGACGGCCACAGCAGCCTGTACTGCCGCGATTGGCCCGGGACCAAGGGCCAGGATGGCACCTGCGGCAGCGGCGGGAGCCAGTGCCGCTCCGGCGAGTGCTCGAACGTGAGCTTCTGGTACACCGACCGCTGCCTCGACTGGTGCTGCAATCAGTCCGCGTGCACCACCCTGCTGGACGGCACGCTGAACCCGACGCCGTCGACGTGCGGCTACGTCCTGCCGAACTCGAACGTCAACGAGCCCGCCCCGCTCTGCCTCATCGGCACCGGCGGCCCCAAGAAGCTCGGCGAAGCGTGCACCAAGAACGACGACTGCGGCTCGTTCTTCTGCGCGAACCTGCCCAACGGGTACTGCACCGACCCGTGCTGCACCGACGCGGATTGCAGCAAGGCCGGCATGAAGTGCGGCCTCGTGAGCAACCGCCCGCGCTGCGTGAAGCCCTGACGGCGCGCGCCGAGCGCGCGCATGGAACGCGAACGCCCTGCCCGCGGTGCGGACAGGGCGTCTTCGCGTCCGGTCGAAAGCTCGGCGTCAGTCGGCGGCGGCGTCGGCCGAGCCGTCGTCGGCGTCTGCTGCGGCGTCGCTCGCGTCGCTCGTCGAGCCGTCGCTCGCGTCGCTCGTCGTCGAGCCGTCGCTTGCGTCGCTCGTCGTCGAACCGTCGCTCGCGTCGGTCGTGGTGACGACGTCCGTCCCGGTGTCGGCGACGGAGTTGTCGGGCTTGCCGATGTCGATCGAGGCGTCCACCGAGCCGGCGTCGATCAGCGTGCGATCGAAGTCGACGATGAGCTGGCAGCCGGCGACGGCGAGGATGCCGCCCGCGATGGCGAAGGGAAGGAGGGTCTTGAAGTTGATCTTCATGTCGATCTCCTCAGAAGCGGAAGCTCGCGCCGGCGCCACCGCCGTGCGTGGTCACGATGGGAGCCAGCGAGAAGTTCTTCCACGGGTTCGACGCCTTCTTCACCGGCACCGTCGTCGCGGCCTTCGCCGGTTCGTCGTCGTTGGTGAGGAAGAGCACCAGGCTGGTGACGCCGAGCGTGATCGCGATGCCGAACGACATGTCGGCGACGAGGGCGAAGTTCTCACCCGTGTCGGCGGTGTCGGCGTTCGGGCTCGACTTGAAGTCGCTCTGCTTGCCGAGGGCGAGGATCCCGAAGACGGTCCCCACGCCCACCGCGGCGACCGCGAGGCCACCGGTGATGAACGCCGGGATCTTGCTGGGCTTCTCCTTCGGCGGCTCCGGCGGCTTCGCCGGCTCGGCCGGCTTGTCCGACGGGGGCGGGTTCGCCGCGACCGGCGGCGGGGGCGGAGGCTCGGCCGGCTTGGCCTGCATCTCGGACTTCACGTCCTGCTTGCCGCCGTAGCTCACATCGAGATCGCGATCGATCGGAAGGTAGCCCGCGAGCTCCAGCTTCACGATGTGCTTGCCCGGGGTGAGGTCGAGGTCGGCCGGGGTGACGCCCATCTGCTTGCCGTCGACGAGGATGCTCGCGCCGGCAGGCGTGGTCTCGAAGTGGATCTTGCCCGGCATCGCCTTGATCGTGGCGACGCGTGCTTTGATCTCGTCCCCTTCCTTCGTCATCTTCGGCGGGACCGCAGCGAGGAACTTCTCGTAGAAGCTCACCGCGTCGGCGTAGTGGCCGAGGTTGTCGTGGCAGAGGCCGATGTAGCGCTCCGCCTGGGGGGCGGGCTTGACCGCCTCGGCGCCTTGGAACGACGCGAGCGCACCGGCGAAGTCACCGGCCTTGTACTTCTTCTCGCCGTCCGCATAGAGCGCCTTGGGGTCGTTGGACGCCGGCGCCGCACCCGTCGTGGGCGGCTTGGCGCCCGCCGCACCCGCCGGGGGCGGCGTGGGGGGCTTTGCCGCGGTTGCCGTCGCCGCGGTGGGCGGCTTGGCTCCGGTCGTTGCGGTGGCGGTGGGCTTCGGCGCCTGCGCATGGGCGGCGGACGGTGCACCGACGGCGACGGCGCCGATGACGGCGGCCGCGACGAGATGGCCTAGGATTCGCTGAGTCTTCAACGCTCTGCCTCCTTCGAGCACTTCGTGATTTGGCGCCGAGACGCCGTAATCACGCCTCGCACCGTACAAGAGCGCCACGCACAAACCAAGCGACATTTGTGCGCATTCTGGCGTCGGGTCGGGGGTGTCAGGCTCCGTGCCCGGCCGGCTCGGAAGGCTCCACCAGCTCGACGAGCACGCCCCCCGTCGCCTTGGGATGGACGAACGCGACCTTGTGGCCCCGAGCTCCGATCCGCGGGGCCTCGTCGATCAGCGGGACTCCGAGCGACTTGAGGAGCGTCAGGGCGGCCTCGATGCCCTCCACCTCGACCGCGACGTGGTGGAGACCCGGCCCGCGCTTGTCGAGGAACTTCACGAGCCCGTCGTTCCCCTTCGGCGCGATGAGCTCGAGGCTCGTCTCGCCGAGCGGGAGGAGCATCGCCTCCGTCTTCTGCGACGCCACGACCTCGCGCACCGTCCCTTCCACGCCGAGCACCTCGCGCCACTTCGCCGCGGCAGCGTCGATCTCCGGGACGCAGATGGCCACGTGGTCGATCTTCTTCACCTTGAACATGCGACGGATGTAGCACGGGCACCTTGCAACGACCCGAGATCCCTAAGACAGTAAGGGCATGGTCGCCGCTCGTTCTCCCCTCGCCCTCACTGCGCTCGCCGGGGTGCTCCTCTTCGTCGCCGAGGGCTGCGGTGGCAGCGCGCTCGCCCAGCCGTTCGAGTCACTGAAGGGCGCGAACATCACCCTGTATCGCCAGCAGAACTCCGAGCCGCCGCCCACGCCCGCGCAGGCCCAACCGCAGGGGCCGCTCCAGCTCCCGCCCCAGGTCACCCAGTTCGGTGCCGCGGTGGCGGCGCAGTACCCCGGCCTGGCTCCGCTCCTCAACATGATCCCGGGCCAGGGCGCCAACGCCACGCCCCCCGCGCCGGACGCGCCGCGCTTCCACGACTTCCGCATCCTCGGCTGGGTGCCGCTGAACGACGCCGCGCTCCGCACGGAGCTGCTCGACGTGCTCGGTCACGAGAGCAACTTCACGACGCCGAAGGAGACGTGCATGTACGCCGAGATGGGCGTCTCGATCGCGCAGCCGAACAACCAGCCCCCGGCCGACGTGCTCGTCTCCCTCTCCTGCGCGAACGTCCGGACGTTCGGCTTCGCGTGGCCGTACGGGAACGCGACCGGCCTCACGCCGGACGCGACGAAGCGGCTCGTGCAGCTCATGTCGAAGGCGTTCGCTGGCGGGCGCTGAGCCTTGGCCGATCGTCCCCTCGTCGCGTACGACCCGAACCCGCTCCTCGGTTGGGTCTATCACCGCTTCTTCACCCACATCGAGGTCGACGAGGCGTGGGCGGGCGCCGTGCGCGAGGCCGAGCGGCGCGGCACCGTCGTCTACGTGCTCCGCAACCTCTCCTTCGTCGACTTCTTCGCCCTCGACTACCTCACGAAGCGCAACAAGCTCCCTCAGGTCCGCTTCGCGAACGATCTCGGTCTCTGGGTGCTCGAGCCGATGGGCCGCGGCTGGTTCCAGGCGCTCCGCCGCACCGAAGAAGACGACGTGGACGATCTCCGGCGGGCGGTCTCGTCGGGGTCGTCCGCGGCGCTCTTCCTCAAGCGGCCCCCCACCCTCCTCGAGCAGGCGTCGCGCGGCCGGATCGAGGGCGACAAGTTCCTCCGCACCATCTTGGACGTGCAGCGCCACTCGGAGCGCCCGATCCTGCTCGTGCCGCAGGTGTTCGTCTGGTCGAAGCAGGGCGACGATCAGCAGCACACCCCGATCGACGCGGTCCTCGGCCCGCGGGAGTGGCCGGGCAAGATCCGCACGGTCGCGCAGTTCCTCGCGAACTACCGCAACGTCACGATGCGCTCGGGCGAGCCGCTCGACGTGCGCGCGTTCCTCGAGTCCGAAGGCAACGTCGCTGATCCCATTTTGGTACGACGCATGACCTACGTCCTCCTGCGGCGCCTGGAGCGCGAGCGGCGGGGCGTGCTCGGTCCGGCGCGGAAGCCGGCCGATCGCCTCCGCGAAGAGGTTCTCCGGAGCCCGAAGCTGCAGAAGATCGTGACGGACCTCGCCGGCGAGGGCGAGGGCGAGCGGCGCGTGCTCACGGCGAAGGCCGACGGGATGCTCCGCGAGATGGAAGCGCAGCCCGACACGAACACGGTCGCCTTCCTCGACGCCACCTACGACCGCACCGTCGCGCGCATGTACGACGGGCTCGAGGTCGACCGCGAGGGCCTGGAGCGCGTGCGCGCGGCGTCGAAGAACGGCACGCTCGTGCTCCTGCCGAGCCACAAGTCGCACCTCGACTACATCGTCCTCACGAAGCTGCTCTACCAGAACCACATGCAGCTCCCGCTCATCGCGGCGGGCGACAACCTCAACTTCTTCCCGATGGGCGGCGTGCTCCGCCGCGCGGGCGCGTTCTTCATCCGGCGCAGCTTCCGCGGGGACCGGCTCTACGGCGCCGTGGTGGACGCCTACATTCGGCGGCTCCTGAAGGACGGTTGGACCCTCGAGTTCTTCCTCGAGGGTGGGCGCTCGCGCACGGGCAAGCTCCTCCCGCCCAAGCTCGGGCTCCTCTCGATCGTCGTCGACGCAGCGCTCGGCGTGATCGGGCAGCCGATCCACTTCGTGCCCGTGTCGGTCGGTTACGAGCGCGTGGTCGAGGAGAAGTCCTACGTGGACGAGCTCTCGGGCGGTGAGAAGAGCAAAGAGGACATGGCGGGGCTCCTCGGGAGCGCGAAGTTCATCGCGCAGCGGTACGGCCGCATCTCGGTCCAGTTCGGCGAGCTCCTGACGCTCGACAAGGTGCTCTCGGAGATCGATCCGTCGGGCAAGGCCAAGCTCGAGGCTCTCACGCCGGCGAAGCGGCGCGCGCTCGTCACGCGCCTCGCCCACCGGGTCATGAACGAGATCGACCGCGTGACGGCGGTGACGCCGGGCGCGCTGGTCGCGGCGGGGTTGCTCGTGCACGGTGCGCGCGGCGTCCCGCACGAAGAGCTCGTCGCCACCTGCGAACGGCTCGGGGAGACGCTGGCGCGCTTCGGCGCGCGCTTCTCGCCGTCGCTGGCGGAGCCCGTGACGAACGGCGTGCCTCGGATCCGGCTCGATGCGATCCGCGAGGCGTGCGACCTGTTCATCAAGGCGGGCCACGTCGAGGCGCGCCTCCCCGGCGACGGCTCGAAGAAGGCGGACCGCCTCGACGGCGCTGCGCAAGGTGCGATCTACCTTGTCCCGGCGGAGGCTCGCCTCTCGCTCGACATGGCGAAGAACATCTTCGTGCACTTCTTCGCCCCGCGCGGGTTGGTGGCGACCGCGCTCTTCGCCGGCCGCGGCGACGAAGGCGGCACGCCGATCGAGAAGCTCAAGGAGCGCGTGCAGCGCCTCTCGCGGCTCTTCAAGTACGAGTTCAGCTTCCGCGCCGATGCGACGTTCGACGCGATCTTCGACGAGCTCATCGCCTCGATGACGGCGGCCGGCGAGGTCGTCGTGAGCGACGGGCGCGCACGGATCGGGACCGTCAACGGTGCGCCGATCCAGATGCAGCTCTACGCGCACATGCTCCGGAACTTCTTCGAGGGGTACCGCGTGGCCGCGCGTGCGCTCGCGTCGCTCCTCAAGGGCCCGATGGCGGAGAAGGACCTCGTGAAGCGCGCGCTCGCCGTCGGCGAGCGCATGCACCTCTCCGGCGAGATCGAGCGGCGCGAAGCGTTGAGCCGACCGGTCTTCGAGAACGCGTTCCACGCGTTCGTGGACCTCGAGTACGTCAATCGATCCGACGGGAAGCTCGCGCTCCCCGAGAGCTACGCGAGCGCCGACGCCGTGGCGACGGTGGAAGCCCGCATCGCGCGCTTCCTCGACTGATTACTTCGTCCCGAACAGGCGGTCTCCGGCGTCGCCGAGACCAGGGACGATGTAGCCGTGGTCGTTCAGTCGCTCGTCGACGGCGGCCGTGTAGATGGGCACGTCGGGGTGCGCGGTGGAGAACGTCTTCACGCCTTCGGGGCACGCGAGCAGGCAGACGAAGCGGATGCTGGCGGGCTTGCTCTTCTTGATCCGCGCGACGGCGGCGACGGCAGAGTTGCCCGTCGCGAGCATCGGATCGCAGACGATGACGTCGCGGTCAGCCAGATCCGCCGGCACCTTGTAGAAGTACTCGACCGGCTCGAGCGTCTTCGGATCGCGGTAGAGGCCGACGTGGCCGACGCGCGCGTTCGGCACGATCTGGAGCATGCCGTCGATGATCCCCTGCCCCGCGCGAAGGATCGCGACGAGGACGAGCTTCTTCCCGTCGAGCATCGGCGCCTGCATCTTCGCGATCGGAGTCTCGACCTCGACGTCGGTCATGCGGACGTCACGGAGCGCCTCGTAGGCGAGGAGCATCGAGATCTCCTTCAGGAGGGCGCGGAAGTTCACCGTGCTCGTGTCCTTGCGGCGCATGAGGGTGAGCTTGTGCTTGATGAGCGGGTGGTCGACGACGTGCGCGGACATGCGCCCCGGCCTATCGGCCGGGGGCGCGGGCGTCAAGGTCCGCCGCCGTGTCCGCCCCCGCCGTACGGCGAGCCGTGGCCACCGGGCCCCCCCGCGAGCGTGTACCCCTTCGGGATCTCGAAGTCCGAATCCGGCTCGCTCTTCCGCTCGATGCGCGTCGCTTCCATGCGCATCGTCTCTTTGCCGGTCCCGTCGAGCATCCGCATGCGGAGCGGAAAGCCGCCGCCGTCGAGCGCGCCTCCCCACGCGTCGTTCGAGCCGAAGCTCGCGAACGGGCCGAACCCCATCGCGTAGAACGTGAGCCCGTGCGCGACGCAGAGCTCGTTCGCGTTCGGGCTCCCGGGCGTCGTGACGATCCAGTTCTCGCACTCGTAGCCCGCGATTTTGTCGGACGTGCCGGTCTTCTTCGCGATCGGCTTCGGCCCGGTGGTCGGCGGCGTCGTCGGCGTCTTCGAGAGATCGGTCTCCGTGTACGTGTGCGTCGCGGGCATGAGCGTGTACGACTTCTTGGTCTCGCCGTCGTAGATGATGCCCATCGTCATCGCGGCGAGCGCCCCGGTCCCGCCGTAGTCCATCCGCATCTTCTTGCCCTTGAGCTTGAGCGTCGTCGTGATCGCCGAGCCCGAGAGGCCGGGCATCGCGATCGCGAGATCGATCTCCCCCTCGAAGCCGACGAGGGACGCGAGCGTGGAGAAGAAGCCGCCGCCGGTCGTGCCACCATCGCCGCCCGACGAGCGCAGGCCCTTGCAGCCGGTGATGCCGAGGCCGGCGACGGTGACCGCGAGTCCGAGACACGCAACGCGAGACAATCTCATGACCTAGAGCTTACGCATGACGAACGGAAAAGCTTTCCGAACGCGTTTTGGAGTTTTTCGGGGTCGTGCTAAGTGACGAAGGATGCGACGCGGTTTTTCCCTCGCCGCAGCGCCGGTGAAGCTCTGCCGGGTGCTTCTTCGTAGTGCGAGTGCCTTTCTTGCGGTGCTCCTCTTCGTCGGCTGCGTGAACGCGCCTTCACCGCTCGCGCCCAACGTCCACGGCACGGTGGGGATGACCCACCGCGGCGTCCTCGACGGCGGGACCGAGCTACCCAAGGAAGGCGAAGGGTTTCGCTTCCTCCGCGACAACGGTCGTCATTACGCGACGTCGCGCTTCGCGCGCGTGCTCCAGCGCGCGGCGGCTTCCGTCGCTCACGCGCGCCCGGGGGCCACGCTCGTCCTCGGGGACATCTCCACGCGCGAGGGCGGGCAGCTGCTCCCCCACTTCTCCCATCGCGCCGGGCGGGACGCGGACCTCGTCTACTACTTCACCACCGAAGGTGGGGCCCCGGTCGCCGACCACGGCTTCCTCCACGTCGGCGCGGACGGGCTGGCCTTCGACGATGCGAAGAAGCGGTTCCTCCGCTTCGACGTCGAGCGCGAGTGGCTGCTCGTGAAGGCCTTGCTCGAGGATCCGGAGGCCCGCGTGCAGTGGATCTTCGTCCACGACAACGTGAAGGCGACCCTGCTCCAGTGGGCCCGCGCACGGGGCGAGAGCACGGAGCTCCTCTGGCGCGCCGAGCAGCTGATGATGCAGCCGAACCCCGGCGGGCCGCACGACGACCACATCCACGTCCGCACCGCCTGCGATCAGGACGAGGTCGACCACGGCTGCGTTCCGTTCGGTCCGGAGCGGCCCTGGCTCGTCCTCCCGCCGCGCGTGGCGCCGGCCGTCACCGACGTCGAGCTCGCGACCGAGCTCTTCGGGCCAGCGCCCGCGCTCACGGTCGCGACGTCACCGTGAGCACCCCGCCGCGAGGCGTGCTGCTGCGCGGGGACGCGCTCGAGCTCGCGCGCGCGCTCGATCCGGGCTCGGTGGCGTTCGCCTACCTCGACCCACCGTTCGCGGTGCAGAAGGAGTTCCGCGCGCGGACGAAGCGCGGTGAAGAGCGCGTGCGCGGGAGCGCCGCGTACGACGATCGCTGGGCGTCGCTCGAGGCCTACCTCGACTTCCTGGAGGCGCGCCTCCGCGTCGTCCACGCGCTCCTCGCACCAGAGGGCTCGCTGGTGCTCCACCTCGACCACCGCGCGATCCACGACGCGAAGGTCCGCACCGATGCCGTGTTCGGGCGCGATCGGTTCCGCGGAGAGATCGTGTGGGTGCCGGGCAACGGAGCGAAGGGCCGCAAGGATCTCGGCGTGACGCACCAGACGCTCCTGGTCTACGGGAGAGGGACCGCGCCGATCTGGAACGCGAAGGACCCCATGCTGCGCGAACCGTTCGCTGCGACGAGCCTATCCATGCATTTTACAAATATCGACGAAGCCGGGCGCCGTTACCGCGAGCGCACGGTGTCCGGGAAGACGTACCGCTACTACGCCGACGAAGGGCGCGCCCTCGGCAGCGTCTGGGCCGATTGCCCGGCGATGCTCGCGAACTCGCCGCTCCCCGGCGCGCGCTTCGAGGCGACGGGGTACCCGACGCAGAAGCCGCTCAAGCTCCTCGAGCGGCTCGTGCGTGCGCTCACGAACGAGGGCGACCTCGTCTTGGATCCGTTCCACGGCTCGGGGACGACGCTCGTGGCCGCGGCGCGGCACGGGCGCCGCTTCGCCGGGAGCGACGTGTCGCCGCTCGCGCATCGCATCACGTGCGAGCGCCTGGAAGGTGCCGGCGTCGGCTTCGAGACGCGCGATCTCGTGCGCGGGAGCGCCGCATGACCGACCTGCTTCCCCCGCCCCCGGACGGCTACCGCCGCCTCGCCGAGTACCGCATCGGTCCGCGCGCGAAGCGGTCGTTCCACGGGGTCCTCGACGCGAACCGCTTGCTCCCGTCGTCGCACGACGCGGCGACGCGGGTCGAGCTCGTCCGGCGCGGCGAGCACATCGAGCTCGTCGTCGAGAACCCGCTCCGCAAGGGGAAGATGCGCGACGTGCTGCACGCCGACGTGCGCCCCGGCGGCGTGGTCGCGCGATCGCTGGTCCGCGTGCTCGAAGGCGAGGACGGCGCGCCGATCCGGCGCGAAGAGGTGCAGCGCTTCTCGCACGACGTCTTCGGCTTCCACGAAGCGACCTACCCGGAGGTGGCGATCCCGTTCCTCCTCCCGTGGGTCTCGCTCGACCGGCGGAAGAGCCTCTACGCGTGGATCAACGACCGCTTCGTACCGCGCGTCTACCTCGAGGAGTCGGGCCGCTCGTCGCTGACGCTGCCGATCGGCGCGCGCCGCGCGATCGAGATCGTGATGTACCCGGACCTGAACGACTGGGTGCCACTCGGAGCGCTGCTCACGCGGCTCTCGAAGCCGTTCACGCCGAAGTACCACATGTGGTTCGACGAGAAGACGCGGGAGCTGGTGCGCTTCGAGGGACCCTACGGCCCGCCCGGAGCAGCCGAGATCGTGTTCGAGCTTGCGAGTGAGGAAATCACCTAAGGCGCTGTCTCAATCAGCGCTCGTACACGATCACGTTGTGGTACCGCGCCTCCGCGCCTCCCGGGTTCTCGTAGACGTGCGGGCGGTCGGCGCGGAAGGCGACGGAGTCTCCGACGCCCAGGTCCAGGATCTCGTCGTCGACGCGCAAGCGGAGGAGCCCGCTCAGGACCACGACGATCTCCTGCGTGCCGGGTGCGTGCGACTCCGACGCGTGCGCCGAACGCGCGGAGAGACGGAGCTCGTAAGCCTCGACCAGCGGCGACGCGCCCGCCGGCGTGAGCGGACGGCTCTCGAGCTTGCCGTCGGTCGAGCGCAGCACCTGCGCGTCCTTGTGCCGGAGCACGCGCGCCCCGCGGCCGGGCTCGCCGAGGAGCTCGTTGAACGGCACGCCGAGCCCGGACGCGATCTTCCAGAGGATCCCGACGGTCGGGTTCGACTTCATCGTCTCGATCTGCGAGAGCGCGGCGCGGCTCACGCCGGACGCTTGGGCGAGCTCGTCGAGCGACAGGCCGCGCACCTTTCGCTTCTGGCGCAGGTTCTCGGCGACGCGGCGCCCCAGCTCGGCAGCCCCCATCTCGTCCCCGATCGGTACGGGTCCGCGCTTCGGGGCGCTGGGGGTCTTCGAGCTTTCCTTCTTTGCGGCCATGATCCGTCGTTATCCCAGACGACGTGTCGTGACAACGGACATCCCGTACCCCTACCCTGACGTCCGGAGGTTCCGTGAGCGCAGAGTACAGCCCCGACCAGCAGAGCTCCCTCGAACTTGGCGTGGACGAGCGAGCATTGCAGCGCGACTTCATGAAGAAGCTCTTCTTGGAGCTCGCCAAATTCCCGGGGGTCGCGACGAGGAACGATCACTACCTCGCGTTCGCCTACGTCGTCCGCGATCGGATCCTCGAGCGCTGGGTCCGCTCCGCGCGCACCTTCCTCGAGGGCAAGCACCGCACGGTGGTCTACCTGTCCGCCGAGTACCTCCTCGGGCCGCAGCTCGCGCAGAACCTGCTCGCGCTCGGGATGGAGACGCAGGCGCGCTCGGCGCTCGCGGGCGTCGGGGTGTCGCTCGACGAGCTCATCGAGCACGAAGAGGAGCCGGGGCTCGGCAACGGCGGCCTCGGGCGCCTCGCCGCTTGCTACATGGACTCGCTCGCGACGATGGACCTCCCCGCGATCGGGCACGGGATCCGCTACGAGTTCGGCATCTTCGATCAGATGATCCGCGACGGGCAGCAGGTCGAGATCACCGACCGCTGGCTCCGCCCCGGCTTCCCGTGGGAGGTCCGCCGCTGGGACATCGAGCACGTCGTGGGCTTCGGCGGGCGGACGGAGCACTACCGCGACCCGCTCGACCGCCACCGCGTCCGCTGGATCCCCGATCGCACGGTGCGGGGCGTCCCGTACGACGTTCCGATCCTCGGCCACGCGACCGGCAACGCGAACTTCCTTCGTCTGTGGAGCGCGGTCGCCGCCGAAGAGCTCGATCTCGCCGCGTTCCAGGTCGGTGACTACCGCGGCGCCGTCGAAGAGAAGATCCGGAGCGAGAACATCTCCAAGGTTCTCTACCCGAACGACGCGAGCGAGGCGGGCAAGCGCCTGCGCCTGGAGCAGGAGTACTTCTTCGTCACCTGCGCGCTCCAAGACGCGATCCGGCTGCTCTGCCAGCGCGCGACGATCACCGAGTTCGCCGACAAGTTCGCGGTCCAGCTGAACGACACGCACCCGGCGCTCGCGGTGGCGGAGCTCATGCGGCTCCTCGTGGACGTCCACGAGCTCGACTGGGACACGGCGTGGTCGATCACGCACCGCGCGATCGCCTACACGAACCACACGCTCCTGCCCGAGGCGCTCGAGACCTGGTCGCTCCCGCTCTTCGCGTCCGTGCTGCCGCGTCACCTCGAGATCGTCTACGAGATCAACGCGCGCTTCCTGGGCGAGGTGCGCGAGCGCTTCCCGGGCGACGACGCGCGCGCGGCGCGGATGTCGCTCATCGACGAGCGCGGCGAGCGCTCCGTGCGAATGGCGAACCTCGCCACGGTCGCGAGCCACACCGTGAACGGCGTGGCCGAGCTCCACTCGCGGCTCCTCCGCGAGACGGTGCTCTCCGACTTCGCCGAGATGTGGCCCGACCGGTTCACGAACGTGACCAACGGTGTGACGCCGCGCCGCTTCGTCGCGCTCGCGAACCCGAAGCTCGCCGCGCTCATCACGTCGGCGATCGGCGAGGGCTGGTTGAAGGATCTCGGGCGCCTCTCGGAGCTCGAGCGCCACGCCGACGACCCGGCCTTCCGCGAGACGTGGCGCAAGGTCAAACGCGAGAACAAGGAGGCGCTCTCGGGCTGGCTCCGCAAGCAGCACGACATCCCTTCGGACCCGGCGTCGATGTTCGACGCCCAGTGCAAGCGCTTCCACGAGTACAAGCGCCAGCACTTGAACGTGCTGCACGTGATCGCGCTCTTCGAGCGCATCCGGCGCGGGGATCTCGCGGACGTCGCTCCGCGCACGTTCGTGTTCGGTGGGAAGGCGGCGCCCGGGTACGCGATGGCGAAGCTGATGATCCGCCTGATCCACGGTGTGGGCGAGGCCATCGCGGGCGATCCCGTCGTGCGCAACGTGATGCGGATCGCGTTCGCGCCCGACTTCAACGTGAAGAACGCGAACCGGATCTACCCGGCGGCGGATCTGAGCGAGCAGATCTCGACGGCCGGCAAGGAAGCGTCCGGCACGGGGAACATGAAGTTCTCGCTGAACGGCGCGCTGACGATCGGCACGCTCGACGGCGCGAACGTCGAGATCCGCGACGCGGTCGGCGCGAGCGAGTTCTTCCTCTTCGGGATGACCGCGGAGGAGGTGGCGGCGAAGAAGGCCGCCGGCTACGACCCGCGCGCCGAGGTCGCGCGCGATCCGGAGCTCGCCCACGTGCTCTCGCTCGTCGCCGACGGGCGCTTCTCGCGCGGCGATCGGTCGGTGTTCGCGCCGCTCCTTCGCTCGCTGGTCGAGAGCGACCCGTTCTTCGTACTCGCCGACTTCCGCGCCTACGTCGAGGCGCAGCGGACGGTCGCGCACGCGTGGGCGGATCCCGATCGGTGGGCGCGGTCCTCGATCCTGAACGTGGCGCGGTGCGGGAAGTTCAGCTCGGACCGCTCGATCGCCGAGTACGCGGAGCGGATCTGGAAGGTGAAGCCGGTGAAGGCGGGGACCTGAAGCGAGGTCCCCTCACCTCGGAGCGCGCACCTCGGTCGCCCACGGCGAAAGCTCCGCGAGCGCCCGCTCGGCCATCGCTTCGTAGCGATCGCGCTTCTTCAGCTTCTTCCGCTTCGGATCGTCCAGCGGCGCGACGTGCGCCCACGTGATGTTCGAGGGCTGGAAGTCGTCCACCACCCGGCCGAGGTGGTGGAGCAGCCCCCCGAGCGCCGTCGTGACCGGCGGCGGGCGGTGGCCCGCGAGCATCAGCGCGCAGAGCAGCCCGCCGGCGGCGCTCTCGACGTAGCCCTCGACGCCCGTCACCTGCCCCGCGAGGTACGTGTGCGGGCGCGCGCGGAGCTGCATCCGCTCGTCGAGCACCTTGGGCGCGTTGACGAACGTGTTCCGGTGCACGCTGCCGAAGCGGAGGATCTCGACGTTCTCGAGCCCCGGGATCATGCAAAATACACGCTTCTGCTCCGGGTACGTCATGCGGGTCTGGAACCCGACCAGGTTGTAGGCGGTGGCGGCTTCGTCCTCCTGACGGAGCTGCACGACCGCGAAGGGGCGCCGGCCCGTCCGCGGGTCCTCGAGCCCGACCGGCTTCATCGGCCCGAACGCGAGCGTCATCTCGCCGCGCGAGGCCATGACCTCGATCGGGAGGCAGCCTTCGAAGTAGCGCACGTCCTCGAACGCGCGCGGCGCCACTTTCTCCGCCGCGCAGACGGCGGCGACGAAGGCCTTGTACTGCGCTTCGTCGAAGGGGCAGTTCACGTACGCGTCGTCACCGCCCTTGTCGTAGCGCGAGGCCTTGAAGGTCTTCTCCGGATCGATCGAGTCGGCGGCCACGATCGGCGCGATCGCGTCGTAGTAGGCGAGCTGCCCGCCGACGACCTTCGCGAGCGCGTCGGCCAGCGCGTCGCCGGTGAGCGGTCCGGTCGCCATGATCACCGGCGCCTCGGCGGTCGCCTCCGGGAGCTCGGTCACGATCCGATGCTCGACGGTGATGTTGGGGTGGCGCTCGATGATGCCGGTGACCTTGGCGGCGAAGACCTCTCGGTCGACGGCGAGCGCGCCGCCCGCGGGGACCTTGGCTTCCTCGGCGCAGGCGAGCACGAGCGACCCGGCGCGGCGCATCTCCTCTTTGAGCAGCCCGACCGCGTTCGCGAGCGCGGCGCCGCGCATGGAATTGGAGCACACGAGCTCGCAGAGCTTGTCGCTCGTCTGGGCGGGCGTGCGGGCGTGAGGCTTCTGTTCGACGAGGGTGACCTGAATCCCCCGCTCGGCGAGCTGGAAGGCCGCTTCGCAACCGGCGAGGCCGGCGCCGATGATCGTGACGCGCATGGGTGACCTTCTAGCCGGAACCGTGGCGATTCGCACGAGTCGCGGGTCGCTCGCCGCGTCGGGTGGCCCTAGACTCGAACCGTGACCTCCCCGGGAGCTTTCGTCGATCTCGGTTTCACCGAAGCCCGCGATCGCGCTCGCGCCGAAGGAAAGCTCCTCGTCGCGTACGCGACTAACCCGCGGAGCGAGCTCTGCCGGAAGATGGACCAAATGGCGTGGAGCGACCGCGAGCTACGCGACTGGCTCTCGCGCAAGTTCGTCGCCATTCGGCTCGATGTCGACGCCGACCCGACGGAAGCCGAGCGACTGAGCCTCACCACACCGCCCACGCTGCTCGCCCTCCGCGACGGTGTGGAGCTCGACCGGCTCTCCGGTCTGCGGGACGCGCTCGGGGTGAAGCAATGGCTGCTCGGCATGGTGTCCGACCATCCGTCGCTCGACCAAGCTCGCGAAGCCGCATCGAGCGGCGGTGTCCACGCGAAGATGAATCTGCTGAGAGAGCTCACCGGCCGCGGATCCCTCGAGGAAGCCACCGCGCTCGCCGTCTGGCTATGGGAGAACATGCTTCGGTTGGAACCGGGCATGATCGGCGTCCGCCACAGCTTCTTCGTCCGTGACCTGAAGCGACTCGTGGCCGTCCATCCGGCTGCAAGCGATGACCTCCAACGACTCCGCAACGCTGCGCTCGCCACACCGAGCGTGAATGGGGTGCGCGATTGGGTGACCTTGAACTCCGTCCTCGGAGACGATGATGCGACGCTGGCGTGGTTCGCCGAGAGGCTGGACCGAGTCAGCGTGGAGGGTCCAGACTTCCTACGAGGAGTGGAGCATAGTGTCGTCTCACTCCTGGCTGAGCGCGACCGGTGGAGCGACGTGGGGCGCGCCATCCTCGATCCCATGGCGTCGGCCCGGCGGGCGCTCGTCGTCCGAGACGCCATGGCGGCGAGTCCCCCGCCGAAGGGTCGCGCCAGCGACCATTGCCTGACCGTTGCCACCCGCGATTTCCGCGATCGGATCGGCCTCCTCGTCCGCGGGCTCGTCGCCGCCGGACGCGAAGACGACGCGCAGCGGGTCGAGGATTTCGCGCGAACGACGGACGACGCGCCGGAGATGGCGTCGACGATCGCGACCGCGCGTTCAAATGCAAGACGCCACGGTTCGAAGTCGATATTGTAGTAGCCAATGAGCGGTATCCGCACCACCGTCCGCTGGCCCGCGTTCGTCGTCGCCGGCGTCTTCCTCGTCGCCCTCGTCGGCGGAGCCGTCTTCTTCCTCATGCCCGACCGGAAGCCGCTCGCGGGCTATGTCCCAATGAGCCCTTCGGCTTCGGCCGCCGTCGCGCGGGCCGAGCGCGCTTCGGTCGTCGCCGACGTGGCGCCCGCGCCCTTGCCGACTGCGCTGCCTCTGCTCGGTGGCGAGGGCGTCGACGAGAACGGCTACCCCAAAGCCTATGTCGACCGCCCCGCCCTTCGCGCGCTCCTCTGGCAGGGGAAATTCGCCGACCTCGATCGGTGGTTCGCAGAGCTGCAGGACGCGTTCGAGAAGGACCCGCGGAAGGAGTACTGGCCGACCGATGCGGCCGAGTCGTTCGCGTCTGCCGAAGGGATGCTCGGCGGGCGTCTCGACGCGTGGGTCGCCGCGAGCCCGGCATCCTTCGCGCCCCGGCTCGCGCGCGCCGCGCATCTCTACGCACGCGGAGTAGCCATGCGAGGCGTGCAAGTGGCGAAGGACACGCCCGAATCGAACTTCGACGAGATGAGAAAGGTGCTTCGCGACGCACTGGCTGACGTCGACGCCGCGCTCGCCCTCCGACCCAAGCTCGTGGCCGCGATGCGGATCCAGATTCGATCCCTGAACCAGATGTCGCGGATCGCCGAGCGCGAGGCCGCGTTCGACCGCGCCGTGCAGGCCTGCCCTGCGTGTCTGAACGTCCGAGTGACGGAGATGATCACTCTCACGCCTCGTTGGGGAGGCTCCGCGGCGGCCATGCGCCTGTCCGCCGCCCGCTGCGACGCGACGCTCAACCCGCGCTGCAAGCTCCTCGAGGGGTTCATCGATTGGGACGCGGCGACGCTCGAGCGCGACCCGGCGCGCCGCTTGGCTGCGATCGACCGCGCAATCGCGCGCGGCGACCATTGGCTCTTCCACACCGAGCGCGCGCACATCCTCTCCCTTCAGGGCGACTTCACGGGCGCGAAGGCCGCGTGCGAGAAGGCTCGCGCCGAGCGTCCGATGGAGCCCGAGATGCTCGCGGAGTGCAGCAGCGCGAGTTGGGATCTCAAGCAGTACGGCGACGCGGGCCGCGACATGCTCACGCTCCTCCGCGTGGACCCCACCGACGACTCCATGCGCAAGAACTACAAGGCAGCCGTCAACAACGTCGGCTGGCTCGCCGGGCAGGCGCAGACCGGCGGCAGGAAGGACGAGGCGTTGAGCCTCCTCGAGCTCGCGCTCGATCTGTCGCCGAGCAATCCCCAGTTCGTCTTTCTGCGCAGCGACCTCAAGTACGGACCGGCGCGGGACGTCCCCACGCTCGAGGCGAACGTCGCCAAGAACCCCGACGATCTCCGAGCTCACCAGGTGCTCGACTACACGCTCGCGAAGCAAGGCAACTTCGCGCGCGTGATCGAGATCTGGACCGCCTACCTCACGCGGCACCCCGACGACGCGCGCGCCCACTTCGAGCGGAGCGGCGCGTACTACCACCTCCAGCGCTTCGCGGAGTGCCGCGCCGACGACCAGCGCGCGTGCGAGCTCGGCATCTCCGAAGCATGCGGACAGCTCCAGAGCTTGCCGAAGTGACCCGGCTCAGCGACGCCGCAGCGCCCGCGCGGCCGTCTCCTCCGTCAGCTCCGCCTCTGCGATCTCCGCGAGCGCGGCGCGGAGCTCTTCGTTCGCCGAGCCCTCCGCCGCGACTCGGATCCGCGTGATCGCTTCGCCACCTTCGACCCGGAGCGCGAGCGCCGCGCCGATCCGGCGCTCCGGTGGGGCCTTGGCGTCGTCGAGCACCGCCTCGACCACGTCGCGCGAGAGCGCCTGCTCGCGGAAGGTCGCCCCGGCGGCGTAACGCTTCTCGACCTCGGCCTTCCACGTCGCCAGATCCCGCCCCTGACGCTCGAGCGCTGCGAGCTCCGCCGCCCCGGCCGCGCCGTACGTCTTCATCCCGCGCTGGATGCGCTTCACGAGCGCCGCGATCTGCGCGTCCGTGTGCCCGATCGTGGGGAGCACCAGCGGCGCCATTCCCCTCCGCGCCACCTCCACCGACCAATCGAGCCTCCGCACGCCCGCGACGTCGGCGAACGACACGAACGTCGGGGTGGTCGTCCCCACCACGCGCACGCCGTCGGTCCCGACCACCACGCGCGGGCGCCCGAACCGCCGAACCGTCATCGCCGTCAGCCCGGCTGCCGCGGCGAGGCCGACCGCCAACCCCGGGAGCCCGAGCAGACGCACCGCCAAGAAGCACGCCGGGATCGCCGCCCCCGTGAACGTCATCAGCCCGATCGTGAAGGCCCCGAGCGTCGCGCGGAGCGGCGCCGCGAGCGCGCGCGCCCCATCGCGGAGCCCGAACGCATCCATGAGCGCGGCGACGTCCGTCGCATCGATCCGGAGCTCGCGCCCGCCCGACAGACCGAGCTCCGCGCGCCCCGGCATCAGGACGCTGTGCTCGACCTCGCGCAGTCGAATCGTCCGCGCGCTTCCGCCGCGCCGGACGACGAGCTCTCCGGCGCCGGCCTCGACCTCGGCTTCGCGCGCCCAGTGAACGGCAGCGCTCACGAGCGCGGGGAGCAGGGCCACTGCCGCCAGCGCGAAGAGCTCGGCGCGCAGCACGAGGAGCCCGAGGAAGAGCGCCACGCTCCCGACGACGGCGGCAGCGAGCACCAGCGCACGGACGAAGAGGTTCGCCCGCGTTCCGACGAGCGCAATCGTGCGATGGCGCGGCGCCTCCACGTCAGGCGCGGTCGACGGCGACGACGCCCTGCACCTTCTGGAGCGCCTTCATCACGACCTTGAGCTGGTTCAGGTCGCTGCAGACGAACGTGAACACGTTCACTGCGCGCCCGTCGTCCCCCGCGCGACAGTTCGCTTCGCTGATGTTGATGCCCTGCGCGCTGAACGTCTGCCCGACCGTCGCCAGGATGCCGGGGCGGTTCGCGGTGACGACGCGGAGCTGCACCGCGCGGTTGATCTTGGCCTTCGCGTCCCACGCGATCTCGACGCGCCGCTCCGGATCGGTGTCGAACGCCTTCGGGCACCCGCGCCGGTGGATGGTGAGCCCGCGCCCGCGCGTGATGAAGCCCAGGATGTCGTCCCCGGGGAGCGGGTTGCAGCAGCGCGCGTAGCGCACGAGCACGTCGTCGATGCCGTTGAGACGAATGCCGCCGTCGTCCTTGCCGCTGATCTTGCGGACGAAGCCCTCGATCCGCCCCGTGCGGAGATCCGGCGGCGGCGGTGTGGGGCGGTCGCCCTCGCTCTTGGGCGCCAGGACCTCGATCACGTCGTCCGGCGAGACCTTGCCGTAGCCGATGTGGATCATCAGCTCTTCCTGCGAGGAGAGCTTCACCGCTTCGAGAACGCGTTGGACCTCGGCGTCGCTCTTCAAGAGCTTGTTGAGCGACATGCCGGCCTTGTGCATCTCGCGCTCGAGGAGCTCGCGCCCGAGGCGCATGCTCTTCTCGCGCTCTTCGGTGCGCAGGTAGTTCCGGATCTTGTTGCGAGCGCGCGTCGTGAACGCGATGTCCAGCCAGTCCTTCGACGGGTGCTGGTTCGTGTTCGTGACGATGTCCACCACGTCGCCGCTCTTCAGCTTGTAGCGCAGCGGCTCGAGCTTGCCGTTCACGCGGGCGCCCGTGATCTTCTCGCCGAGCTGCGAGTGAATCGCGAAGGCGAAGTCGATCGGCGTCGCCCCGCGCGGGAAGACCCGAACGTCTCCCTTGGGGGTGAAGACGTAGACCTCGTCCTGGAAGAGGTCGACCTTCACGCCCTCGAGGAACTCGGCCGGATCCTTCAGCTCCTTCTGCCACTCCATGAGCTGGCGGAGCCACCCGAACTTCTGCGCGTCGGCGTCGGCGATGCCGCCCCCGCCCCGCTCCTTGTACTTCCAGTGCGCCGCGATGCCGCGCTCCGCCACGCGGTGCATCTCGTGCGTGCGGATCTGGATCTCGATCCGCTCGCGGCCCGGCCCGATGACCGTCGTGTGGAGCGACTGGTACATGTTGGGCTTCGGGAGCGCGATGTAGTCCTTGAAGCGGCCCGGCACCGGCACCCACTTCGAGTGGATGACGCCGAGCGCGGCGTAGCAGTCGCTCACGCTCTCGACGATCACGCGGAACGCGACGGCGTCGTGGATCTGGTCCAGACCGCACTGCTGCGCCTTCATCTTCCGCCAGATCGAGTAGAGGTGCTTCGCGCGCCCCGTGACGTCGGCCGCGAACCCCTGCTCGGCGAGGCGGCTCGAGAGCGTCTTGCAGACGCCTTCGATGTACCGGTCCCGCTCGCGCTTGCTCGTGGCGACCGCGGACGAGAGCTCCTTGTACTCGTCGGGCTCGAGGTACTTGAACGAGAGGTCCTCGAGCTCGCTCTTGAACGCCGCCATACCGAGGCGGTTCGCGAGCGGCGCGTAGATCTCCATCGTCTCGCGCGCGATGCGCTCCTGCGCCTCGGGCTTCATGTGCTGGAGCGTCCGCATGTTGTCGACGCGGTCGCACAGCTTCACGAGCAGCACGCGGATGTCGCGCGCCATCGCGACGACCATCTTGCGGAAGTTCTCCGCCTGGCGGTCTTCCTTCGAGGTGAAGTTGATCTTCGAGAGCTTCGTGACGCCGTCGACGAGCGACGCGATCTCGGCCCCGAACTCCTTCTCGATGTCCTTCGTCGTGGCGAGCGTGTCCTCGACCACGTCGTGCAGGAGGCCCGCGCACACGCTCGCCGTGTCCAGCCGGAGGTCGGTGATGATCCCGGCGACGCTCGCAGGATGGACGAAGTACGGGTCACCGCTCTTGCGCGTCTGGCCCGAGTGCGCGCGGTGGCTGTAATCGTAGGCGCGTTGGATGAGCTCGGCGTCGGCGCTGGGCTGGTAGCTCCGGATTCGCGTGATGAGCTCTTCGACCTGAAGCATGCGAATTTCGCGGAAAAACCGCGCGACGAAAACGTAACACCCGGTCCTACCCCTGGCAATCGGGGCCCCCGACGTGGGCACGGCGCGCGCGACTTCGCACGTTTCACCGCCAGCGCGTACAGTACCCGCATGCACCGCGCCACTACGTCCGCCGGGGTCCTCCTGGCCTTCGCCGGCGCCGCATGCGGCTCCCAGCCGCTCGCGACGGCGACGGTGCTGGACGCAGGACCCACCGACGACGCCCAGGAGGACGTCGACCCCTTCGCGGGGCTCGCCGGCGATGCGATGGCGGGCCCCCCTCCCAGCGCCTGCCCCATCGCATGCCCTCCGACGCCGCCCGAGCCGGGAACGCCGTGCGGCCCAATCTCGCGTGGATGCTCCTACGGCGACGATCCGCGGCGGCATTGCCGTCCCACGTTCGCTTGCTCGAACGGCTCGTGGAAAGCCCTCACGGCCCCAGGAGACTGCGCGCTTCCACCGACCAGCGTCTGCCCCGAAATCGAGCCGGCCATCGGTTCGGCGTGTCCTACGCCGAACACGCGCTGCTTCTACGCCGATGGGGAGTGCTCTTGTTCGGCGCTCATGAAGTGGTACTGCGCCGACCCCCGCACCCGTGGCTGTCCGCTCCGCTCCCCCAACATGGGCCAGGCTTGCTCGGAGGGGCTGATCTGCGGCCTCGATGGTCCCTGCACCTGGGCCGAGTGTCGGTGCGGCGTCTGGGAGGGCCACGCGACCCCCTGCGAATGACCCGCGCCTCCGTCTATCTCCACTTCCCCTGGTGCCTCGCGAAGTGCCCGTACTGCGACTTCGTCTCCTACGCGGCGCCGCGGGATGCGATCGATCACCGCGGCTATGCGGACGCGGTGCTTCGCGAGCTCGACGCGCGCGCCCGCTCGTTCGAGGGACGAGCGATTGCGAGCGTTTTCTTCGGCGGCGGCACGCCGAGCCTCTGGGAGCCCACCGAGCTCGGGCGCGTCCTCGCCGGCCTACGTTCCCGCCTCGCGGTCACGAGCGACCTCGAGGTCACCGTCGAGTGCAACCCCACCTCGCTCGACCGCGACCGCGCGAACGCGCTCGCCGACGTCGGCGTGAACCGACTCAGCATCGGCACCCAGTCGCTCCGCGCCGACCAGCTGAAGTTCCTCGGGCGGCTCCACGATCCGAGCGGTGCGCGCGCGGCGATCGAGGGCGCCCTCGCCTCCCGTGTGCCCCGCATCTCCACCGATCTGATCTTCGGGCTTCCGGAGCAGTCCCCCGAAGACGCCGCGTCCCAAGCGACCGAGCTCGCCGGGCTCGGCCTGCGTCACCTCTCCTGCTACCAGCTCACGATCGAGCCCGGCACCCAGTTCGGCGAGCTCGCGCGGCGCGGTCGGCTCCCGCTCGCCGACGACGGCCGCGTCGCCGATGCATTCCTCGCCGTCGACGAAGCGCTCGCCGCGAAGGGCCTCGCGCACTACGAGATCTCGAACTACGCCGTCGCGGGCGAGGAAGCTCGCCACAACCTCGGCTACTGGCGCGGCGAGGAGTACCTGGGCCTGGGCTGCGCGGCCTACGGCTTCGTGCGAACGCCTTCGGGCGGCACGCGCTGGCGCAACCCGCCGGCCCCCGGAGTGTACCAATCTGGTACGCAGGCCGCGACGGAGGAGCCGCTCGACCCGCTCGCGCTCCTCCGCGAGCGCATCATGCTGGGGCTCCGCCTCGCGACCGGCTTCGATCTGGCCGCCGCAGGAGCCGACCTCGGCGTCGAGCCCTTCACGCCCGAGCGCACGCGCGCGATCGAGCTCCTCGTCGGGCGCGGGCGTCTCGTTCGCGAGGGTTCCGTCCTTCGAATTCCGCGAGCGGCATGGCTCCACACCGACGACACCGCCGCTCGTTTGTTTTGAGAAAGCGTGTACTCCGCACGGTGATAAACTCCTCCCGTGGGCAGCGAGCTTCCTACCTCGCTCGACGCGCCGACGGTGAAGGAGCCCGGCTCCGCGTCCAACGAGCGGGGCACGCGGAGCAGCACGATCGAGCTCCCCAAGCCGGAGACGGTGCTCCGCAAGGCGGAGATCGATCAGAGCCGGCGGATGGCGCAGACGGGGGTCCTCTTCAACCTCTTGGCGTTCGCGTGCTGGCCGTTCCTCCACGGGACGGCGACCGCGAAGTTGCTCCTCTCTGCCGCGCTCGTGGCCGGCGCCATCAACAACGTCGCGCTCTGGTTCGCCGCGGACCCACGCCGCTACGCGCCCCGTTCGGTGATCGTCTACTTCGTGGTCGCCGCCTTCGCGAACGCCGGCGTCATCTACTACTTCGGCGTCTTCGGTCCGATCCTCGTGATGTTCGTGCTCAACGTCTACATGGCGTGCCTGAACTACGATCGGACCGTGGCCCGCGTGATGCTCGCGGGGAGCATCACCACCTTCACCGCGGTCGCGCTGCCGATCGCGCTCGGGTGGGTCCCCGACTCGGGGCTGGCGACCCTCGCGCTCGAGTCGGTCGGCGGGCGCCTCCTCGTCATCTTCGGCTTCACCGTCTTTCTGGTGCTCGTCTACGTGCAGGCGCGCGCGGCGCGCGAGCTCATCGTGCGCTCCCTCGCCGAGCGCGACGAGGCCGTGCGAAGGGCATCGCACCGCGAAGCGCTCTTTCTCGAAGCGCGGCGCGATCTCGAGCGCGCGCTCTCGGCCAGCGGCCAGGGCCGCTTCACCGACCACACGCTGGGCTCGTACAAGCTCGGCAACATGATCGCGCGCGGCGGGATGGGCGTGGTCTACGAAGGCGTCCACACCAAAGGCGGCTCGCGCGCGGCGGTGAAGTTGCTCCTCCCCGAGGTCCTCGGGCGCCCCGACTACATTCGTCGCTTCCTGCGCGAGGTGCGGATCGCCGCCTCCCTGAGCTCGCCTCACGTCGTAGCGGTGCTCGAGATCGGTGACGAGTCGGCCGCGTTCCCCTACCTCGCGATGGAGCTGCTCGACGGTCAGGATCTCGCGCAGGTGCTCCGCGAGCGGGAGCGCCTCGCCCCCGAGGCCGTGCTCGACCTCGTGCGCCAGGTCGGCGCCGGGCTTCGGGTTGCCCACGCCGCCGGCATCATCCACCGCGATTTGAAGCCGCAGAACCTGTTCTTGACCGGCACGACCTGGAAGATCTTGGACTTCGGCGTCTCCAAGGTGCTCGACGGTGGCACGGTCACCGAGGGCCTGGCCGTCGGGACGCCCGCCTACATGGCGCCCGAGCAAGCGCGCGGGGACGACGTGGCGGAGGCGGCCGATCTCTACGGCCTCGGCGCCGTCGCCTACCGCGCCATCACCGGCCGGGCGCCCTTCTCGGGCACCGACGCGCGCGAGATCTTGGTCGCGTTGATGATGGAGATGCCGGTCTGCCCGAGCACGCTCGTACCGGTCCCGAAGGACGTCGACCTCGCGCTGGCGCTCGCGCTCGCGAAGGAGCCCGCCGACCGCTTCGCGAGCGCCGACGCGCTCGCGAGCGCGCTCGAGAGCGCGTTCGCGAACCGACTCGACCCGAAGCTCCGTTCGAAGGCGACCGAGCTCCTCGCGAAGGTGCCCTGGCGCGAGCCCACGGAGTCGAAGCCCGCCCCACGCCGCTGAGTCCCGCTACGACCCCCGGCACACCCGGAGCATGGCCTCGAACGCGCCCGGGCTCGCCCAGACGTCGCCATGACCGGCGCCCGTCAGCGAGACCAGCTCGGCGCGCGGGAACACCGACGCCAAGTGCTCCCCCATCACGAACGGCACCAACCGATCCGCCGTCCCGTGCAGCACCAGGACCGGCTGCGTCACCCGCGGCGCCTTCGCCGCGTTGTCGTACCGATCGGGGACGAACGCATCCACGATCGCGCGCGGGAACACGATCGCGGGCACGTCCCGCAGGGCCGTGAACGGCGCTTCGAGCACGAGCGCATCGCCGTGACCGCGCGCCGCCATCTCCGTCGCGACTCCCGTCCCGAGCGACCAGCCCCAGAGCACCACGCGCGCGTGCGGCGGCGCCGCGCCGAGCGCCGCCTCGGCGTCGGCGTAGAGCCCGGCCTCGCTCGGCTTCCCCGCATCGGCCGATCCGCCGTAGCCGCGGTACTCCACCAGCATCACGTCGAGCCCCACCGCCACGAACCCGCGCGCCAGCGCGATCCGGTCCTCGGCGACGACGCCGTTGCCGTGGAAGTGCACGACCAGCGTGGGGGCACCGCGCCCGAGCAGGAGCGCGCGCACCGCCACGCCATCGCTCGCGACCGCGCGCACGAGCGCCGCATCCGCGGGCGCAGGCGGCGCGTGCGTGGGGGCCGGGTACACGAGGGAGCACCCGCCCAGCGCGACCGCGATCCCGAAAACGACCACCCGCACGCCCATCATCGTACCCAAGACGCGCGTGCGCCGGTCGGTCTTGGGTACGCCCATCCGTGCTACGAAGGTTCCCCATGTCGTCTGGTCCGCGCGTTCTCCGCACCGCTCTCCCCCTCGTCCTCGTTGCTGCGCTCGCTCCGGCGCTCTCGCTCGCCGACGCACCGAAGCCGCCCCCGGCGCCCGCGACCACCGCCAGCGCCGCAGCGCCGACCGCAGCCGCCCGGCTCAAGCTCGACGTGCGGCGCGCCAAGCTCGACAACGGTCTCCGGATCGTCCTCGCGCCCGACCACTCGTCCCCGACGATCGCGGTCGACGTCGTCTACGACGTGGGCGGGCGGAACGAGGTCCGCGGCCGCACCGGCTTCGCCCACCTCTTCGAGCACATGATGTTCCAGGGCTCCGCGAACGTCGCGCGCGGCCAGCACTTCAAGCTCGTGACGGGTCACGGCGGGCAGCTCAACGGCACCACGAACGAGGACCGCACGAACTACTTCGAGATGCTCCCGCAGAGCGAGCTCGGCCTCGCGCTCTGGCTCGAGTCGGACCGCATGAAGTCGCTCGACATCTCGGCCCAGAACTTCGAGAACCAGCGCGCGGTCGTGAAGGAAGAGTACCGGATGCGGGTGGAGAACCAGCCCTACCGCCCCGCCGAGATTCGGCTCCAGGAGCTCGTCTACCAGGGGTATTTCCCTTACGAGCACTCGGCGATCGGCACGATGGCGGACCTCGACGCGGCCCAGCTCGACTGGGTCCGCGCCTTCCACGACGCCTACTACGCGCCGAACAACGCCGTGCTCGTCATCGCCGGCGACTTCGATCCCGACGAGGCGACCGGCATGGTCCGCAAGTACTTCGGCGATGCGAAGCCGCAGAGCCAGATCCCCCCGTACCAACCTGGGACGATGCCGGCCCAGAAGGGTCAGCGCGACGCCATCGTGGAGGACACGCACGCGCGCTTGCCGGCCGTCCTCTACGGCTGGGCGATCCCGCCGGCGCGCGATCCCGAGCACTACGCGCTGGAGCTGCTCGCGATGCTCCTGGGCGACGGCGAGAGCTCTCGCCTCCACGCCGCCCTCGTCCGCGACAAGGCGATCGCCACCGAGGCGGACGCCGGCACGAGCGATCAGCGCGGCCCGGACATGTTCGAGATCTCGTTCAAGGTCGCGAGCTCCTCGACCCCGGCCGTGGTCGAGAAGGCGCTCTTCGCCGAGCTCGCGCGCGTCAAGACCGCCGGACCCACCGACGAGGAGATGGGCAAGCTCCGCGCGCGGCTGGAGGCGCATTTCCTCCTCGGGCTGCAGTCCAACATCGCCCGCGCCGGGAAGCTCGGCGAGTTCGAGCTCTTCTTCGGCGACGCGAACCTCCTCACGACCGAGCTCGATCGCTACTTCGCGGTGAAGAAGGAGGACATCGCCAAGGTCGCCGCGAAGTACCTCGTGAACGAGCGGCTGTCGCGGGTCGAGGTGAAGCCACCGCCGCCACCGCCCCCCGCGCCCGCCACGAGCGCGGCGCCGAAGGGGGGTGCGAAGTGAAGCGCGCCGGCCTCCTCGCCCTCGTCGGACTGATCGGCCTCGCCGCTGCGTGCGGCGGCGGCAACGCCACGACGAACGGTCCGCCCCACGTCGACATCCCCGTGCCGCCGACGGACTCGGCGAGTGCCTCCGCCGCGCCGAAGTCCGGGCCCCCGCCCAGCACCGCCAGCAAGCCCTCGCCGTTCCCCACCGTGGCGCGCGGCAAGACGTCGAACGGCCTCGCGATCGCGGTGGCCGAAGCGCACGCCCTCCCGATCGTCCAGATCCGGCTCATGATCCGCGCCGGCGCCGGGTTCGGCCCGCCGTCGGTGGCGACGCTCACCGCCGAGATGCTCAAGGAGGGCGGCACCAAGGCGACGACCTCGGCGCGCTTCCTCGAGAAGCTCGAGTCGATCGGCGCCTCGCTCGACGTCGACGTCGATCAGGACCGCACCGTCTTCAGCGTCGGCGTCACGAAGAGCCGCGCGGCCGACGCGCTCGCCCTCCTCGGCGAGATGGTCACCACGCCGCGCTTCGACGGCGCCGAGCTCCGCAAGCTCAAGGCGCGCGCCGCCGACGATGCGAGCGAAGCCGTCCACGCGAGCGGTCAGTTCATGGCGCTCCGCGTGCTCGCGCGCGAGCTCTTCGCCGAGGGCAACCCGTACGCGATCTTCGGCTCGCTCCCGGGCGAGGTCACCAAGGTCACGGAGGCGCAGATCCGGGAGTTCCACGCGAAGTGGTACGTGCCGTCGAACGCCGAGCTCGTGGTCTGCGGGGACGTGACGCTCGACGAAGCGACCAAGCTCGCCGAGCCCAAGTTCGCGGCGTGGAAGGGCGGCACCGCCCCGATGCCGTCGTTCCCTCCCGCGATCGCGCCCGCCGGCATCCGCGTGCTCGTCGCCCACCGCGCGAAGAGCGTCCAGAGCGACGTCTTCGTCGCGAAGATCGCCCCCGCCCGCAACGCCCCCGATTGGGCCGATCTGCGCGTCGCGAACCACGTGCTCGGCGGCGGCGTCGCGAGCCGCCTCTTCATGGACGTCCGCGAGCAGCGTTCGCTCGCCTACCAGACGCGCTCCTGGATCCAGGAGCTCAAGAACGGGCCGCAGCCCTTGTTCGCCTACGCCGGGACGCAGACGCCGAAGACGGGCGACGCCGTGCAGGGCATCCTCGACAACTTCGCCAAGATGGCCGCCGGTGTCGACGCGGCGGAGACCGAGAGCGCCACGCGCTTCCTCAGCGACGTCTTCGCGATCCGGCTCGAGACGGTCGGCGCCATCGCCGACTACGTCATCCTCCAGGACGCGCTCGGGCTGGGCGACGGCTACTGGGACAAGTACCGCGCGGACGTGCGCGCCGTGGACGCGGGCCGCGCCTCGGCAGCCGCGAAGAAGCTCTTCGGCGGCGGCGGCACCCTCGTCGTCGTAGCGGGCGACGCGGACGCGATCGCCGCGCCGCTCGCGAAGTACGGCGAGGTCACCGTCGTGGATCCCGAGAAGGACTTCAAGACGGTAAAGACGCTCCCGAAGCAGTAAAGAGCGCCCCGTCCTCGTCCCCGTCCTCGTCCCCGTCCTCGTCCTCGTCGAACGTCCTCGTCGAACGTCCTCGATCCCTCGTCCACGTCCCCCCTACTCGTGGCCGTAGTCGTCGCCGTAGCCCGTGCTCGATCCGACGTCCTCGTCCTCGTCCCTCCTGCACGTCCTCGTCTTCACGCCGATCCCGACGCCGCCAACGCCGTGATCGCGTCCCGAAGCCCCGCAACGAGCCTCACCGCCTCCGCCCGCGAAGGCTCCCCCATCTCCCCCCGAAACCCCTGCTCCGGTCGCGTCGCCGCATACCTCGCGAGCGCGTCCCACGCCCCCTCGCGCGCCGCATCGATCCGCTCCCGTGCGGCAGCGTCGACCTGCGTTCGCCCCCACGCGTCGACGTCCCACGCGAGCTCGGCGTGACGCCGCTCGTCCTCCGCGATCACCGCAAAGAGCTCGCGGTGCGCGCCCGCCTCCGCCGCCATCGCCTGACGCGCCGCCACGAGCGCGGCGAACGTCTCGTTGACGCACCCCTCGCGCGCGTTCTCCTCGAGGACCTCCGCGAGGGGCCGCACGGCGTGGCGCGCGGCGTGCGCCCTCACGGGCTCCGCCCCTAGCTCCCGGCACGCGCGAGCCATCGCCGCCGCGTGGCGCTGCTCGTCGCCGGCGGCCGCGCGGGCGCGCGCGACGAGCTCGGCCGGAGCACCCGCCGTCGCGAGCTCCTCCGCGAGCCGCAGGAAGGCTCCGACGCTCACCGCTTCGTCGCGCGCGAGGAGCGCGAAGTAGCTCCCCGGATCGCTCGCGAGCGCCGGCTCCCGTCCGCTCCCTCCGGTGTCTCGCCCGACGCACGGCGCGCTGGTGGTGGCGAACGAGTGGCGCTCCTTCGCGACCGGCGTGATGGTCCCGTCCGGCGCGACGGAGAGCAGGATCGTCGTGTGGGTGGCATCCGACTGCGGGCACGCGCGGAAGTCCTCCGTGAGGGAGGCGAACACGACCGTGTTTCGCCCGTCGCGAAACACCCCGTAGCTGCGCCCTCCCGCGACGGGCACGGCCGCCGGCACCATGCACTCGAGCTGGAGGTACAACGGGGCCCAGTCCGGACCGCGGAGCGGGAGCATCGCGTCCGCGATCGTGCCTTTGAGCCACCCGCTCTTGCCGTGCCAGAGGAGCGGCGTGTCGGAGGCCTGCGCGATGGCGGCTTCGATCTCTGCGGCCGGCGGAGCGCCTGCGCCCTGACGCGTCCACGGCGGGCGCCCGAAGCAGCCCTTCGCGCGGCGGACGTAGTCGAGCTCGGGCGGCAGGTTCGACCCGACCGGGACGAACGCAGCGGCGCGCGCCTTGATCGCCGCCGCCACGTCGAGCGGCGGAAGCTTCGTCGGCGTGACGACGCCGCGACCGTCGAGCCAGCTCGGGCGGCCGCCGCTCGTGTCCACGGGCTCCGCGTTCGCAGGGCCAGCCACCGTCGGTGCCCGCGTGACGACGACGCTCGGAGGCGCGGTCGTGACGAGCTCCGTGGGCGGCGAAGCGTCCCCCGAGGCGTTCGTCGTGCCCGCATCGTCGGGCGCGGCGAGTGCGGGGCCGCTCGGGGAGGAGGTCGCTCCCGACGGCTGCGTCGTCGTGGGGGACTGGCTGGTCTGGCTCGTGGGGCCAGGGGCGCGGCTCTGCCCGGCGCAGGCGGCCAAGAGCCCGACGAAGAGCGTCTGGAGTCGCATCGCCCCATCCTACCCCCACGCTACCCCCACGTCCGATCCGCCAGCCTGTGGATAACTCCTGAACAACCTCTCACCAGTCTGGGGTGGACGTGGGGGCGACCTGGGAACAGTGCCGCGCGGAAGTTCAGTGCTTCCGGGCGCTTATATAGGTGTGGGAGATCAGGGGTATCCTAGGGGGCGATGTCGTAGCAAAAAGCACAAGATCTGGTGTCGATTTACTGGACAGCCCCAATAGGTTGGGGTTATACAGGTCGCTCCTCCCGAGCACGGCGGAGCTGTTCCCCGTCGTTTTCGTGAGCGAACCCCTCCGCCGACCGCGGGGGCTTCGAACTGAACTTACGAGCTTCCTGAACACTTGAGCTTCTGTACACGGTGAGCGGAGAAGCCGCCCGGATCCGCAAGACGCGGACCGAGTGGGGGACGCAAGGCCGTAACGCGGGATCCCGAGCCGTTGGCGGGATTCGAATCCATGAGGGGGAATGCCCGAGGCCATGACGCACCGCGTCGCGCTTCTCGGGGGTGGTCCATCCGGGGGCGTCCTGCCGTCGGGTCGGACGCGGGTGGGTCAATGGCGGGCGAACGGAACGATGCGCACCTTGGGGTGCGATCGCACGGGCGTCCTTCTCGTTTCAAAAAGCAGGATGTGGAGGCGGTCATGGCAAATTCGTCGGAGCTCTTTGGGAAGAAGAACGGGACTGCGGTGAACAAGCAGAAGAAGACACAGGCCGCCCTCGCGAAGAAACCCTCGAGCACGACGACGACCCGCAACGGCACGCCGCGCGCGCGCGGCGGGGTCGAGATGCCGCGCCACTTCACGCAGCCGAAGATCGATCCGCTCGACGTGGGCGCGCCCGGCATGGGCGGCGTTCCCCTCTCCTACGAGCGTCGCTCGAGCGTCATCACCAACCCGGACGGCTCCATCGTCTTCAAGATGGAAGGCGCGGAGATCCCGGCGGGCTGGTCGCAGCTCGCGACGGACATCGTCATCTCCAAGTACTTCCGCAAGGCGGGGCTCCACGGCGACAAGAACCAGGGTGAGCGCAGCGTCCGTCAGGTCGTGACGCGCATCGCGCGCACGATCCGTCGCGCCGGCGAGCAGTTCGGCGGCTACTTCGCGACGAAGGAAGACGCGAACACGTTCGAGGCCGAGCTCTCCTTCATGCTCGTCCACCAGATGGGCGCGTTCAACTCGCCGGTGTGGTTCAACTGCGGCCTCTTCCACGAGTACGGCATCACCGGCTCGGGCGGGAACTGGGGCTGGAACATGCTCGACGACTCGGGCGTGCAGGAGACGGCGAACGCCTACGAGCGCCCCCAGTGCTCGGCGTGCTTCATCCAGACCGCGAACGACGATCTGATGAGCATCTACGACCTCGTGAAGAACGAGGCGCGTCTCTTCAAGTACGGCTCGGGCACCGGCACGAACTTCAGCGCGATCCGCGGCAAGCAGGAGAAGCTCTCCGGCGGCGGCACGTCGAGCGGCCTCATGAGCTTCCTCGAGGTGCTCGATCGCGCGGCGGGCGCGACCAAGAGCGGCGGCACCACGCGCCGCGCCGCGAAGATGGTCTGCCTCGACATGGACCACCCGGAGATCGTGGACTTCATCAACTGGAAGGTCCGCGAGGAGAAGAAGGCGCACGCCCTCATCGCCGCCGGCTACTCGTCCGACTTCAACGGCGAGGCCTACCACACGATCAGCGGCCAGAACTCGAACAACTCGATCCGCGTGACGGACGAGTTCATGCGCGCCGCGCTCGCGGGCGGCAAGTGGCAGACGATCGCGCGCACGACCGGTGAGGTCGTCGACACGCTCGACGCGAAGGATCTCTGGCGCCAGGTGGCCGAGGCCGCGTGGGGATGCGCCGACCCCGGCGTCCAGTACGACAGCACGATCAACCGCTGGCACACGTGCCCGAACACGGCGCGCATCAACGCGTCGAACCCGTGCTCCGAGTACATGTTCCTCGACGACTCGGCGTGCAACCTGTCGAGCGTCAACCTCACGAAGTTCCTCCGCGACGACGGCAGCTTCGACGTCGACGGCTACCGCCACGCGTGCCGCGTGTTCTTCATCGCGCAGGAGATCCTCGTCGATCTCTCGTCGTACCCGACCGCGAACATCGCGAAGAACAGCCACGACTACCGCCCGCTCGGCCTCGGCTACGCGAACCTCGGCTCGCTCCTCATGCAGCTCGGCGTCCCGTACGACAGCGAGCGCGGCCGCGCGATCGCGTCGGCGCTGACGGCGATCATGTGCGGTCACGCCTACAAGGCGTCGGCCGAGATGGCGAAGACCAAGGGTCCGTTCGCCGGCTACGCGAAGAACCGCGAGCCGATGCTCCGCGTCATGAACATGCACCGCGACGCGGCGTACGACATCCACCGTGAAGCGTGCCCGACCGACCTCTACCGCGCCGCGTGCGAGGACTGGGATCAGGCGGTCCGCCTCGGCGAGCAGTTCGGCTACCGCAACGCGCAGGCGACCGTGCTCGCGCCGACCGGCACGATCGGCCTGCTCATGGACTGCGACACCACCGGCATCGAGCCGGACTTCGCGCTCGTGAAGTTCAAGAAGCTCGCCGGCGGCGGCTACTTCAAGATCGTCAACCAGTCGGTGCCGCAAGCGCTCGAGAACCTCGGTTACTCGCCGCGCGAGGTCCAGGAGATCGTCGCGTACGTCAGCGGGACGAACACGCTCCTCGGCGCGCCGCACATCAACCGCCGTACGCTGAAGGAAGTGGGCTTCACGGACGACGAGATGGCCAAGGTCGAGACCGCCATCCCCGGCGTGTTCGACCTCGACTCCGCCTTCGCGGCGTGGGTCCTCGGCGAAGAGACCTACGAGCGTCTCGGCGCCCCGAAGGAGCTCCGCACGAAGAAGGGCTTCTCGCTCCTCGAGCACCTCGGCTTCCTCCGCACCCAGATCGACGAGGCGACCGACACGATCGTCGGCCGCATGACGATCGAAGGTGCGCCGCACCTCCGCGACGAGCACTACGCCGTGTTCGACTGCGCGAACCGCTGCGGCAAGACCGGCCGTCGCTTCCTCGAGCCGATGGCGCACGTCCGCATGATGGCGGCCGCGCAGCCGTTCCTCTCGGGCGCGATCTCGAAGACGGTCAACCTCCCGAACGACGCGAGCATCGAAGACGTCGCGAAGATCTACGAGGAAGGCTGGCGCCTCGGCCTGAAGGCCGTCGCGCTCTACCGCGACGGCTGCAAGGCCTCGCAGCCGCTCTCGACGACGAGCAAGGAGAAGGAGACGACGAGCGAGACCAAGCCGCCGTCGGCCGAAGTCCTCTCGCCGATCCCGGCGACGAGCGAGCAGCAGGACACGACCCAGCTCGTGCTCCCGCTGTCGCGCCCGCACGGGCTCCGCGTCCGTCTGCCGAAGAAGCGCCGCGGCTTCACGCAGGAAGCGCGCGTCGGCGGTCACAAAATCTTCCTCCGCACGGGCGAGTACGAGGACGGCACGCTCGGTGAGATCTTCATCGACATGCACAAGGAAGGCGCCGCGTTCCGCTCGCTCATGAACTGCTTCGCGATGAGCGTCTCGATCGGCCTCCAGTACGGCGTGCCGCTCGAGACCTACGTCCAGCAGTTCACGTTCACCCGCTTCGAGCCGCAGGGCACGGTCGAGGGTCACCCGAACGTCAAGCTGGCGACCTCGATCGTCGACTACATGTTCCGCGTGCTCGGCATCGAGTACCTCGGGCGCTACGACCTGGCGCACGTGAAGCCGGAGAGCGTCGACGACAAGGCGGTGGACGACAAGCTCCTCCCGCCGGACGCGCAGGGCGGGGGAGCACCTCCGCACAGCCAGGTCACCCTGTCCTACACGCCCACGGCGCTCGCGCGCTCGGCATCGATGGACGAGGGGCTGGGCACCGCGCGAATCGAAGACCCCGCCCACAGCGGGGGCTCGGCCCTCGACGCGCACCTCGACGCGATGATGGGTGACGCGCCGGTCTGCGACGTCTGCGGCCACATCACGGTCCGCAACGGCGCCTGCTACAAGTGCCTGAACTGCGGCAACTCGATGGGCTGCAGCTGAGAAACCGCCGCGATTACCGCGCCTTCCGTCGCGGTAGGTAGGGGCGCCTCAGAGGGCCGGGACGATTGCGGGGACGATTCGTTTCCTCGCGCGTCCCGGTCTTTCGCTTCCATCGCCACCCCGCGCCGCTCGGGAAGTGCCAAGCGGATCAGGGCCACCGCGCGCGCCATCGCCTCCAAGCTGCGGCCCATGTAGTGGCGTTCCGTGATCGTCGCGCCCGCGTGGCCGGCGAGCATGCCGATCACTTCCACGGGGGCGCCCGCATCGGAGAGCAGCCGGGAGAACGTGCGCCTGGTCGCGTGGAACGTGAACGGGATCTTCTCCCCTTCCGGAGTCACGAAATCGACGGGGAGGCGCGCGGCCGTGAGGTCGCGGCGGAGGATGTTCGCGTCACGCGGGCGCCCCGGCTCGCCGTCGACCGCGGGGAACACCGCATCTTCGTCGCTTCGCTTGCGACCGAAGCGGAGGGACCATCCTTCGTCGCGCCACCATGCGAGCCACGTGCGCGCGGCCTGATGTAGCGGGACGTCGCGTTTCGAGCTCCGCGTCTTGGGCGTCCCGTTCGCCGTGCTCTCTCCCGCGGCGCGCGCCAGCCCGCGTTGCTGGCGCACCCGGACGATCCCGCCGTCCGTGTCGACGTGAGCGAACGTCAGCCCGCGCAGCTCGCCCGCGCGAAGGCCCGTGAGAAGCGCCACGAGGTACAGGCCGAAACGATCGTCGGGAAGCGTGGGAAGCGAGAGGAGCGCTTCGCATTCGCTCTTGGTCCACTGGACGATCTCTTCCCGGTCGGGCGCCTCCACCGTCGGGAGCATCGCGCGCACGTCCTCATGCTTCATCGGGTTGGAGTCGAGCGCGGCCCAGCCTTCGGCTCGCGCGTCCGCGATGAACCGCGTGAACGCGATCGCGTTGTTCCGCACCGTCGATGGCGACACCTCCGCCGCCATCTCCCGGATCCACGCGCGCAGCATCGGGACGTTCAGATCCGCGAGCGCACGCTTGCCGAACGCCAGCTTGATACGCGCCGTGAAGCACGACTTGTAGGCCGTGCGCGTGCCTGACTTGAGGTGCGGATCTTCGTCGAGTAGCGCGAACCACTTCTGTTCGAGCGATTCGACCGTGACGCGAGGCGCGGACGCGCGATCCTTCCCGACGAACACCATTCGCTTGGCATCGGTCGCACGCTTCAACGCGAGCCGTTGTGCGACGGCGCGATCGGCCGGCGTGTCCTTCAAGTCGGGCCGCTGCAAGTCGACCCAGGGCCGATGCGTGACACCGTGCTCGTCCTTCACCGTGAGGCGCGCGAACCACCGCGGGGGCGTGCCGCGAAACTCGACGCTGCCCGTTCGCTTGCGGGGCATGGCTACTTCCCCTCCCGCGTGCGGCGCGCGCTTTCGCCGAGTGCTTGCTCAAGTTCGCCGAGTGCGCCCTCAAGTCGTAGGAGCGCGATCTCCAGTTCGAGCGCTGCGATTTCGAGCCGTGCTAGGGTCAGATCCATCGGGGAAATTCTCCTTCCTCGGTCATGCCCTCGGCCGTTGACGCGGCGCGGGGGCGTTTTCATTGTCCCAAGTTGGGACGACTATGCATCTCGGAGCATCTCGGTTGGCGTGCGTCCGTTCTCTTTCGCGAGCCG
Source organism: Polyangiaceae bacterium (assembly GCA_044224495.1). GTDB lineage: Bacteria > Myxococcota_A > Polyangia > Polyangiales > Polyangiaceae > JBGAKG01. The sequence continues at coordinate 63,652 of JBGAKG010000025.1, forward strand.
CTTGAACGCGTCGCGGATCGCCTGGCGAATGAAGGCGGACGCGTCGAGCCCCTCCGATTCCGCCACCATGCGCAGCATGCGGATCTCTTCCTCGGTCGCCATGAAGTTGAAGCGCTGGTCACGCTTGGCCATGTCGTAATTATACATACGAACGACTTACGCGCAACCGTCAAACGACCGACGCGCGCCCCTCCCGCGCGCACTCGCGCAGGTAGGCGTGGCGGACGTCGAGGTAGAGATCCACGATGGCCCGGGCGATCCGCGCCGCTTCCGTGTCCGACACCGCATCCACGTGCTCCAACCGCGCGTGAACCGAGCGGAGGGGGCCGCGGAGATGGTCCGGGAGGGATTCCCCGGCGACGATGGCGCATGCCGTCACTTCCTCGCGCGCCAGTGCGAGGCGTTCCCGCATCGGTGCCGCTCGGGTGAGGTGCTCGAGCACGGCCACGCCTAGCTTTTCGTCCGCGTAGTGGAGGCTCACGGCTCGCCCCCCTCCAACCGCTCCGCCTCCGCCACGAACGCCGCCGCAACCGCGCGGAGCTCCGCCGCTCGGACCGTGACGCACGGCGAGCGCGCCCGGTAGCCTCCCGAGCCCCGGAATTCGGTGTACAGCTTGAGATAGTCGTACGCCTCGCCTCCGCGCGGTCCCATGCCGTCGTAGTGCCCCCGCGCGACGCAGATCCGCGAGCCGGGGAGCCCCGTGCCGCTGAGCCGATCCATGGTGAACACGAGCCCCCGCGGGTCGCCGTCGGCCGGGCCCGCGAGCGTCGGCTTGTTCATCGCCACGACGGGCGGGTCACCAGGGGACCGAAGCACCGGGAAGAGCTCCTCCCAGATCGCGTCACGCTGCGCCCGGATGGCCTCCCGCTCCGCTCGCACGCGCTGCGCCTCGGCTTCCTCCTCCGGCGTCCGCTGGACGCGCTTGCGCCTCCCAGGGCCACTACCCCCGCCCCCCGGGCCCGAAAGCGCGCCAGCGGGGCGCCGGCTTCCATTGCCCCCCTTCTTTGCCGGGACCCGGCCACGGAAGGGAAGCACCTCCCCGGTCAGCTCGTCGAACACCAGCGCGGCCTCGGCTTCCTCCTTCGCCCGGGCCTCGCGTGCGGCTTGCCGCTTCGCCTCCTGCCAGGGTCGGAGCCATTCAAGGAAATGCACCTCGCAGTAGGGCGCTTTCCGCTCGTCGTACGACGGGTGTACGCCCAGCTTGGGGCACTCGGGGATGCAGCAATTCGGTATCATACCTTTACCTACCTTTCTGGAGAGTTTGAGAGGGTATCCGCCGGGTCCCATGGGGGGCCGGGTTGGAAAACAGGTGCCCCCCGGGGTGGGGGCATGTGCGCAAGCGCCGCGCGAGGGACCGAATCGATGCGCTCTTTTTGCGTGTGATTCCGCACGCTTGCGCCAGTGGCACCATGCGCGAAACCGCTTGTTTCAAGGGCGATCGGCGTGGTGCGGGGCGTTTCGGAATCGTCCCAAACGCGCGAATCCAGGGAAAAACAAGCATGGTCAACGGTTGTCGGAACCGTTGCAACGGGCGAAAGCCTCATGATTCCGCTCCCATGGCAATCTCGACGCGCACCATGTGGACGAACCCACGGCGCAGCTCCCGGCCTCGGCGCACGACGCACGGTTGGCGGTAGAGCTCTTGCCGCACCTCCCAGGTGACCGGAGCGTTCGGGCCGTCGTCGGTGCCAAGCCAGTCGGCACATGCATCGCGAATTCCTTTGGCACTGTAAACCGCGTTGTCCGAGTCGAGCCGACGCGGGCGAAGGATCGTGATGGTCACTCGCCACGGGCCGGCCGGCCTCTCGTGTCCCGCGAGCGCACGCTTGCAGAATACATGCTCTCTCGCGACGCGCGCGCGACGCTGGCGCCAGTGCTCGAGACGCAGCGCATTCGGTGAGAGAAGTCGGCAAGGGAAGAGCACGCAAACCCCCTTGTTTTCCGCTGGATTCATCGCTTCGCTTGCATCATGCATGGTTGTACCAAGTTGGTATCAGTGCGTCGGCATTCGTTGCAGTGTGCAAGTATTCGCATGCATCATGCATGCAACACTTACGAATGTGACAGTGGGCGCTGTCATGGTCAAGTGGGGCGAACGGCTTCGGAGCGCCGCGGTCTGTGGGCCCGCGTCGTTCTCGCCGGGGCTGAGTCGACCGCTCGGGAGTGTGGGTACCGTGGGTACCGTGGGTGCCGATTTCGGGTCCGCGTGGACAGCTTGATTTTGGACTTTGGACCGACCCCGAATTTCGCGATCGTGATACCCACATACCCACAAACCGGGGCCTAGATTCCGCTCATACGGGAATTCATCCGTCCGCAGCGGAATCAGGTGGCGCTGGTGTCGGGTGAAGCCCCTCATGCGCCTACCTTGTCCGCGTCCGTGGCCAAACGTACGCCTGCCCAGCCGTTTGCGAACCGCATGCCCTCGCGGACGTTGCAGGGGCGGACGCCGCGGGAGGTGAGTGCCTCCGAGAGACGGCGAGCGCCGAGGGGTTCGTGGCCGACGTCGCGGCACCATGCTTCGTAGTCCTCGCGCAGTGCCTTGCGGGTCATTCGTGCCGCAGGGTCCAGGCGTGTGCGTTCGGCGAAGTACTGGCCGAGCACGTCCTGTGACTCGCGGTAGGCGGCGGTCGCATCGGCCACCGCGGGAGGGTCGCCCAGGCCCACACGCTGCCATTCCAGCGCCCCGCGGACGGCCCAGGCGAGGATGCCGGGGAGCTCGGCTCGGAGGCGTTCGGGGAGCGCCTTGTCGCGCTCCTCGGCAGGGATGGTCACGGTCCAGGGGATGAGGCGGATTCGGCGCCAGATCCCTTCGTCGTCGCCGCGGACGATGGGCCGATGGTTGCCGGCGACGAAGATCGTGTGCGTCGGGTCGAACCGCCATTCGTCCTCGCACATGCGCCGGCAGTTCAGGGGGTCCCCTCCCGTGAGATCCTTCGTCAGCTCTTCGTCGAACGCCTGCCCTTGCGCGATCTCGGAGCACGTGACGAAGCGCTTGCGAAAGAGCGTCGCGATCTCCGTCGCATGGCCCTCGTTGCGGCGCGCGAAGAGCAGCTTGCGACGGGCCGGCGTCGCGTAGTCACCGAGCATCGAATGAAGCGTGTTCAGGAACGTGCTTTTCCCGTTCGCTCCCTCGCCGTAGCAGAACGCAAGCACGTGCTCGCGCGTCGAGCCGGTGATCGTGTAGCCGACGAGCCGTTGGAGGTAGGCGAGCATGTGGCCGTCACCCCCCATCGCGCGCTCGAGGAAGGCATCCCATGTCGGGCACTTCGCGTCGGGATCGTAGGCGACGGGGGCAAGCTGAGTGATCAAGTCCTCGCGCCGATGCGGGCGGAGCTCCGCCGTCCGAAGGTCGATCGTCCCGTTGGGTACGTTCAGGACCCAGGGGTCCGCGTCCAGGTTCGCATGCGAGACCGCCAGCGCCGGGAGCGCCGCCGCGAGCGTCAGGGTCGCGCGCACCTTGCTTGCGCTCTGCAACGAAGCGGCCCAGGCAAGGTTGCGGTCGGCTTCCTTCTTCTCTTCGTCGAGCGCGTCACTCTTCCCGCTTGCCGCGATCCGACGATTGACGGAATCGCAGGCCGCGAGAGCTTCCTCGGCCACTACCTTCGCCGTCTCGATCGCGCAGAGGGCCGCGCCGTTTTCATCGTCGAGCTTCCAGCGCGCGCCATCCCACGCGAGCCACTTTTTCCAAGCGCCGACGAAGCGGAGATCGTCCCCACGTTCGGCGACGAGCCGTTCCGCAGCGGCAAGATCGGTGCGCTTCAACGTCGCGCCGCTGAGTAGCTCCGCGTCCGCAGCGGCATCTAGCGCCCGCTCGAAATCGTCGTCGCCCTCGTCAAGCGCGCTCATCGGCAGATCCCCTCATGCGCCGCGCCATCTCGGAACGCGACGCACCGCGACCCGCGCGGCTCGCACGCCTCGCGCGAGTTGCCGATCGTTCCGCCGTCTGTGGGTTCAAGCACGATCACGGGGCCAGCGATGGGGCCGAGGTCCGGCGTCACGCAGACGGCCGGCGGCGGAGGTTCGATCAAGCCACCGCAACCGGCGAGCATGCCGAGCACCACGAGACGCACGCCACGACGGCGCATTTCGGCGAGCGCGAGCCGGAAAAGGTCGCGATCGTTCGCGCGGCGGATCTTGAGCAACCATCGCCACGCTTGGGCGTGGTCCGAGAGGAGACGGGGGGAACGTGCTAGGGTCATGAGGTGCGGCCTCCGACGCCGCATCGGCCCTGGGCGCGTCATCTCCGTCACGCCCGGGGCCTTGTCTATTTGCGGGCAAGCTCCCGCAGGTGGTCGATTACTTCTGATTCCCGAATGCCAAGTAAAGCGGCGCGTTTCCGCAGTTTCCGGAGCGCCCGCGCTTCGAGCTGTTGCACGCGTTGCCTCGAAAGGCCGAGGATTTCGGCGATCTGCTGCAGCGTCAGGCCATCGTCGCGTCGATCCATGGGTCACTCCGATTCGCGATTAGAATGCCGTCTCCCGCTGGTAGTGCGGTGTTCACGGGAAGGAGGGACCCGCGGACCGGGACGGCGCCGGCCTCCCTCGCGCGCGCATCGCAAACGCGCGCGGGGCTCACTTGTGTCGATGCGTGATCCGACCGCGCCCGACGTCGTAGGGGCTCACTTCGACCGTGACCCGATCGCCGGGAAGGATCCGGATGTGTGCGATCTGCAACCTTCCCGCGCGAGTGCAGAGCACCCGATGCGGCCGGCCGAGGATCTCGACGACAACAATCCCACGGTCGCGGCTCCAAGTCTCGACGACGCCCTCAGCTTCGAGCACGTCGCGATGGTCGGAGCGCGCGACCATCGTCAGTTCCAGCGGGCGATCTCGGTCGCCCAGTCCTGAACGCTGACAGGCTCGCCGTCGCACACCGCGAACAGCTCGCCGCGCTTGGCAATGTATGCCGGCTCGCAACCCGCGCGAGCCACCGCGACGATCCGATCGTCCAGGTTGGACAGGCCCAGCGCGAGGCCGACGCCTTCGCCTAGGTCCACGTCGATCGCGATCGGCTCCTCCGCCGGTTGGCGCCGGGGACGAAGGTACGCGACAATCACGCTGGCACCGCCGCGCTGAGAAGCTCCGCCAGCTCCGCCGCGGGAATCGGCGCCATCGTCTCCCACCCTTCCGGGATCGGATCGTCCGCGCTGGCGGCAACGCGAATCACGACGCCGCGCCCCTGGCCGAGCACGTCGCCGAGGTGCAGGCCCGAGCACTTGTAGGCCGCTTGCCGGCGGAGCGCGAGCGGTTGGCGCGCCTCCGAGCGGATCTCGGCCTCGATCTGATCACGCGTGTACGCCATGCCGCTGCCGGCAATCCGTGCGACACCCGCGTCCGCGGAGCGTAGGTCATTCGAGCGACGCTCGACGATCGGATCGACGATCGACGCGATGCCCGCGGGGGAATCCGTCTCGCGCTCCGGGCGCGTGAACCGCAGCGTCGACGGAGCAATCGCGCTCGCGCCGTGAGACTGCCTCCCTTGCCACAAGATCAAGTAGCCGGGTTCACCGTGGCGGACCCACACGTAGCGCGTCCGCAAAGCGGCCTCGACGGCGCTGGCGTGCGAACGCCTGCGGATCTCCTCGACGGTCAGGTTGGCCGCGTCGAGCGCGCCGCCGATGGCGGAGGGGGCCGGCGAGCCGCTGGCGGCTGCAATGAGGCGCTCAGCGGCCTCATGGTCCCCCGCGTCGGTCGCGGCGGAGATAGCGCGCGCGATGGCCGCACGCACGGGGTCTTGGGTGTCGGTTGCTTTCATGTGTCGATCCTCTCAATGGGTGCACCGCGCCGGTCCGCGGCAAGTTGTGTTCCGGTCGCTCGTACCAAGTTGGTACGACTAGAATCCTGTCGGGCTCACGGCCTCGACGAAGTAGGAATCCGTGGACGTGAAGGTGATCCGCGAGTAGGCGCTCGCGCCCCTCTGGACGATCGCGTTCGCGTGCTTTGGATCGAAGATCCACCACGTGTTCGCCGGGACCGGGACGGTGACGGAGCCGCCAGATTGATCCCAGAACGTCACGCTTCCCGCGCTCGTCGCGTGCGCGTTGATGGCGATGACCGCAGCGCCCGCGGGAAGGTCCACGTTGCCGCTTGACCCGGCGAATCGCTTGAACGAACCGCGGAGATCATTCCACATGACGGCCCCCCAGTGCGCTCAAGTCGAGCTCGACGCCTTCCGGCGAAGCGAACCGGCGCGGCGCGGGACGGTCGGCCGGCTCGCCGATGGCCTGGCGCAGCTCGCGATCGACACGGCGCGCGAGTAGTGCCCGCGCCCCGTGGATCTCGCGGTCGAGATCGTCGAGCGTTGCCGGGTCGCGCGACGCAAGCGCACGGTCGGCCGCGTCGCGACGCGCGCGCTTCTTCGCGTGGGCGTTGGCGATCGTCCTCTCGACGAAGGCAAGGGCTTGGCGCTCCGTCTCGCGAGCGACGAGACGATCGATGCGCGCCGGGTCCAGCTCCTTCGCGGCGAGTGAGGGGCGGACGCCCGAACGGATGATGCGCGCGCGCTCGCGCGCGATCACGGATGCTCGTACCTTTTTGGGATGAACCATGGTCGTACCTCTCACTGCGGACCGAGCACGCGCACGCAGTGCCCCTCCGGAAGGCCTTGGCCGGTCGCCGGGTTTCCCGGGCCGTGTCCGCAGCGACGATCGCGCGGGCAATTCGGCCGAATCCACGAGCAAGGCGCCCACCAATAGACTTGGCCGCCGTCCTGGTCGACGACCGCGCCGCCGTCGACCCAAACCGGACCGAGTAGGACGCCGTAGCTGTCCGACGCGGAGAACAGGTCTCCGCCCGGCGTCTTCACGCCGTTCACCCCGCGCGAGCAAAACTCACGTCCACCATCGGGGTACTCGCAGAAGTGGGTGCCGCATCCGAGCCCCGCGCCGTCTGCGCCCGCGTCGCAAGCTTCCTCGATTTGGTCGTTGGGATTGATCCAGGTTTGCCCGCTCGGGAGCGGCGGCGGCGCGTTGTACGCCCGTGGCGAGGGCCCGGCCTGGCCCTGCAAGGCGCGCAGCTCGGCCTCCGCCGCGTCGAGGCGCGGCTGGGCGGACCTGTTCCCGTACCGCACGGCGAGCGTGAGGAGGGAGATCAGCGTGAGCAGCGCAGCGATCTTCTGCGCGCGCGTCGGAGGCGCGCTCACGCCGTCACCTTGCCGATGCTCGCGACGCCAAGCGGCGCGATGCCAGCGCCCGCGAGCTGGTCCGCGACGCGCTGGGCCGGCGTGCGGCGCTCGCGCGGGGCGCGGACGGCGGCGACGGGCGTCAACATCGCCTCGACGTCCGCGAGACGCACGAGGTAGGAGCGACCGGCGCGCACCGCTGGGAGCTTCCCCTCAGCGATCCAGCGGCGGACGGTACGTAGCGGAAGGTCCGGGTAGCTCGCCCGCACCCGCTCGATTGAGACGAGCGCGGGGAGCGCAGTGATCGGCGCCGTGTTGCTCATGGCGATTGTATTCGCCATCGTTCGCGCGCTTGTTACATCGTGGCCGAATTTCGCCTTTGACGTGCTACTCGGCCAAAAAGTGTCAGCGGACGCGCGCGGGCCGCTTGGGGCGACGAATGCCGGCCGCGGTCTTTGCGAGCGACGCGCTGTAGCCCAGTGCCACAAGGGCATGCCGCACGATGGCGGGCGCGCGCTTGTCGAGCTTGAAGAGGTAGCGCTCCACCACCTTCGCCGCCGCCGCTTCCTGCGCCGGCGTGACGTAGCCGTCGCGCGCGTCGAAGCGGTGGCGCAAGCTTGGGAGCGTCGAGCACTTCGCCGCGATCCGATCCGCGATCTCCCGCGCGATGCGTGCGTGCTCCTCCGGAGGCGCGCCCAGGTTTTGCTCCCGCATCGGCCCTACCATCGCCACAAGCACCGCGCCATCGTCGGACGCCGTGCGCTCGCGGCGCGCTGCAAGCGCCTTCCGCGCCCTTGCGTCGAGCGCGCGGAGTGCTTCGACGTCGCCAGCGATCACGAGCTCGCGGATCGCGTCAGCCGCGCTCATGGCCGCGCCAAGCGCTGGGCTGGAAGCCCCCTTCCCTTCACGCCAAGCAAGCGCGCCTTGCTGGACCGCGGACCAGGCGAGCGCGGGGCTTGCGAGGTCGCCTGTCTTCTCCGCCGCGCGCAGCTGCGCGAGCAACGCCGCGAGCGGTTCGCCGCGCTTCATCGCTTCACCAGCGCGCTGAGCGCGCCCGCGAGCGCGCGACGAACGATCGGATCCGGCTCGCGCTCCAACGCGCGTGTGAGCGCAACGATCGCCGATTCGTCCTGTATCGTCCCACCCTTGTTTTCAAGCGTCGCCATGCGTTGCTTTTCGTCAGTGTTCGGCACTGATTCTGACACGGCACGATCCGCGTTTCGACCTTGTTTTTCCGGGGGATTCGCGTGCTCCGATGCGCGCGCGCGCGTCGAATGCCTGAACTGCGGCAACTCGATGGGCTGCTCCTGAGCCCCTCCTAGACGGCAAAGCGCCGCCTCTCAAAGAGCGGACCTTCCCAAGGAAGGTCCGCTCTTTTCATTTCTGATTCCGACTCCGCGTTCCGCACTCCCGTTCCCGTTCCGTGTTCCCTGTTCGTCTTTTCTCGCCGCGTCTTGCGTCAGCCTCCCAGACGTAGATACTTCCCAGGTGCGCACCTGCCCCAAGTGCAAGCGCGAGGTCGCCAACGACTTCGCCTTCTGCCCGTACGACGCCACGCCGATGGCCTCGAACGAGCCGAGCGCGAGCGGTCCGGTGCAAGTCGCGAAGCCGCCCCCGCTCCCGCCGCCGGGCCGCCCGGTCCCGACCAACATCGGCCGCTTCCGCATCCACCGCCTCCTCGGCGAGGGCGCGATGGGCCGCGTCTTCCACGGCCACGATCTCGAGACCGACCGCCACGTCGCGATCAAGGTATTGGATACGGCCCAGGCGCGCTCGCCCCAAGGCGCCGAGCGCTTCCTGCGGGAGGTGAAGAGCCTCCGCGCGCTGAACCACCCCAACATCATCCGCGTCTTCGACGCCGGCCTCCGCCCCGACGGCGCGCCGTTCTACGTGATGGAGTTCCTCGAAGGCGAGCCGCTCGGCTCGACCTTCAAGCGCACGCCGAAGGTCCCGGTCGAGCAGGCGCTGAAGATCGCGCACGACGTCGCCTCGGGCCTCAACGCCGCCCACGCGGCGGGGATGATTCACCGCGACGTGAAGCCGGACAACATCTTCCTCTGCGGCCCCGTCGGCGCCCCCGAGCGCGCGAAGCTGATCGACTTCGGGCTCGCCCGCGTCAGCGGGCAGAGCCACCTCACCGCGAAGGGCATCATCGTCGGCACGGTCGAGTACATGGCGCCGGAACAGGCCGTCGGTGATCCGGTCGGCCGCCGGGCCGACATCTACGCACTCGGCGTGATCCTCTATCGCATGCTCACGGGCCGCCTCCCGTTCGTCGGTGAGACCAGCGAGATCCTCGCGCAGCAGCTGGCGACGCCGCCCCGCCCCCCGTCGAGCTACGCCCCCGAGGTCCCGCGCGCGGTCGAGCACCTCGTCATGACCGCGATGCGCAAGCTGCCGCGCAACCGCCCCCCGGCGATGCAGGACTTCCTCGACGACCTCGAGCGCGTCATGCACGACCCGTACGCGGAGTCGTCGATCGACTCGCTCGGCTTCGAAGACGTCTACGAGCCCCAGAGCGCGTTCTCGAAGAACATCGCCGAGATCCTCACGAAGAAGGCGCGCGAGCGCGAAGCGAGCCGCCCGCACCTCGAGATCGTCGAAGACGCTCCCGAGTCGAACTGAACCTCAGGCGCGCCCGGCGACGACGAGCTTGAAGTCGCGCGGGGGACCGGGGAGCGCCTTCACGCTCGAGAGCCCACGATCGAGGAGCAAGCTCTCGAGCTCCGCCTGCGTCGTCGGCGCGCCCCCGAACAGCGCGACGTGGAAGCGCAACGCAGCGCCGCGGAGGTCCGGCCCCGTGCGCGCCGCGGCCAAGAGGAGCCACCCCCCCGGCTTGAGCGACCGCTTCACGCGCTCGACGATCGGACCGAGCGCGGACGCAGGGACGAACGGCGCCGGGATCCACGCGAGATCGTAGGCGGCCTCGTCGGCGACGTCTTGAGCGGCTTGCTCGCGGATCTCGACGCGCTCGCCGAGGCCCGCCGCAGCGACGTTGGCGCGGGCGAGCGCGAGCGAGGGCCCCCAGACGTCGAGCCCGACGACGCGAAGCGAAGGCCAGCGGCGGGCCATCGCGATCGAGAGCTTCCCGACGCCGGTCCCTACGTCGAGGAATCGAGCCTCGGTCTCCAAGCGTCCCTGGAGCCCGTCGAGGAGGGGCAAGACGCGCGGCAGGGCATTCGCGAAGCCCTCGGTCGCGTCGCCGCCGATCTGGAGCACGTCCGCGTCGGTGTAGGTCCACCCCGGCGCGCGGTCGGGCCGCGCCAGATACTCGTCGTCGACCGACCAGAAGTGGCGCAGCTCGGCGAGGAGCGGGGCGAGCTCGGCGGCGGTGGTCCCTTCGAGCGCTGCCGCGGCGCCCACCTGGCGCAGCACGTCGTCGACGTAGGGGCGAAGCGCCGGGTGAATCGGTTTCCCGGAGCTTCGCGCCTGGAGCTCTGCGCCGAGCACCGCGAGCGCGCTGGCCGACGCACCGAGCTCCGCCACCAACTCTCGAACGGCTTCGATCGTCATGGTCCCTCTCCTCCCGATCACCGTACGCGGCCCCGGGGCGAGGCAGTAGGCACCGGCCGCGAAATGGATTGTTTCCCTCGGAGAAACAGTGCCACGATGCCACGCGTGGACGTCCTTCACATGATGCGGGTGTTCGCGCGCGTGGCCCAGCGCTCCAGCTTCGCGGCAGCGGCGAAGGACCTGCGAATGTCGCGTGCGTCGGTCACCAAGCACGTGGCCGCGATCGAAGAGCGCCACGGCGTGCGCCTGCTCGATCGCACGACGCGCAGCGTGAGCGTGACCGAGGCCGGGCGCACCTACCTCGAGCGATGCCTCGAGTGCCTCCAGGCGTACGACGACTCCGAGGCCGCGGTCGGCGCGCTCTCGGCCGAACCGAGGGGCCTCCTGCGCGTCGCGGGCCCGTTCGATCTGCACCGCCACCTTCCCCGCCACGTCGCGCGCTTCATGAAGGCCTACCCCTCCGTCGACGTCGAGCTCCGACTCTCGAACCACACCCTCGACATGGTCGACGAAGGGATCGACGTCTACGTGCGGGTGACCAACGCGCTCCCTCCGGAGGTCGTGGCGCGCCAAGTCGCGATCACGCGCCTCGCGGTGTGGGGAGCTCCGAGCTACTTCCGCAAGCACCCGCGCCCGCGCGCGCCCGGGGACCTCGTCCACCACCGGTTCGCGCTGTTCAACGAGCCGCCGGTCCTCGACGAGTGGACGTTCGAGCGCGACGGCCGCCGGACCAAGGTGCGCCTGAAGCCAGGACTGGTGACGAACTCCGGCGAGGGGACGGTCGCGGCGGTGCTCGAGGGCGTCGCGCTCGGCGTCATCCCGAGCTTCTTGATCTCGGCCGACGAAGCCGCGCGGCTCGAGCCCGTGCTGCTCGACTGGTCCCTCGGCGCGCGCGGGGTCCACGCGGTGTATCCGCACCGCCGCTTCGTCCCGGCCAAGGTGCGCGCCTTCGTCGAGCACCTGCGTTCGGCGCTGGGCGACGGACGCAGCGACCCGTGGTGGCCCGCGCCGATCGCGCTCCCCGGCTCCGGGCGGCGCGTGCGCCGCACCGCGTGAGTCAGGGGGCCTCGACCGCCCCGAGCGTGCAGCCGTCCGGCGTCTTCCGCGGCTTCCCGCGTTGATCGAGCGCCGGGCAGCCCTTCCCCGCCCCGAGGGCCGGGCTCCCTGCTCCCGGCAGCACCGTCTTGGTCGGCCCCCCGTTGTCGCCGAGCTGTCCCAACTTGGGATCCGCGAACGTGGTCCCCGTGCCGCAGGCCGGATCCGCGTTGGTGCAGACGGTGTGCTTGTCGGGCCACTGCAGGTTGGCGCCGCCTCCGCCGGCCTTGGTCTGGCAGGCCATCGGCGCCCCGCAGTCCTTGCTCGTGTTGTTGGAGAACAGCGTGTTGGTCATGACGTACGCCGTGTTCCCCGCGAGCGCCGCCCCGAAGAGACCCGAGCCGCCCTCGGCCTTGTTCTCGGCGAACGTGCAGGACGCGATCGTGCCCCCGGGCGTGCCGTTGAAATGGGCGATCGCGCCGCCGAGGCCCGCCGTCGCGCTGTTGCCGTAGAACGTGTCGTTCGTGAACGTGAACGTGGTGTCGTCGGATTGGATCGCGCCCGCGCCCTTCGCGCTGTTGTTCGAGAACGTCGAGCCCTCGATCACCAAGTTCGAGTGGTGGAAGTAGAGCGCGCCCCCACCGCCACCGGGCACGCTGTTCCCATCGAACGTGCACGCGCGGATCGTGCTCGTCTGCACCCCGATGTCGGGCGTGCGGAAGATGGCGCCCGCGAGCGCCGTGGCTTGATTCCCGGTGAACGTGGAGCCGCAGATCAAGAGAGCGCCGTCGCTCCCGCCGTCGATCGTGATCGCCGCGCCGCTCCCGCCGCTGCCGACCTCTCCGCTCTGCGTGGACGGACACTTCTGCTTGTCGATGGTGTTGCCACCCGTGCCGAGCGCCTTGTTGTTCGTGAACTTGGACCCGACGACCGTGAGGTCGCTGTTGAGCATGTAGATGCCCGCCCCGTTCGAGCCGGTGTTGCCGTCGAACGTGCTGTCCTGGACGATGACGCCGAGCGAGCCGAGCGCGTAGATCGCACCGCCGACGTCGGGCCCGAGCGGCGGTGCGGCGTTGTTCACGAACGTGCTCTTGTAGACGTGGAGCAACCCGTTCCGCACGAAGATGACGGAGCCGCCGCCATCCACGTCGGTGCCTTGAGAGCACGGCGCCGGCGCGGCGGGGATGGCGGTGCCGCTCGACTTGCCGCCCGTGAACGTGAGGTTCTGGAGCGTGACCGTGACCTTCGACGTCCGGTAGTTGCCGTCGGAGAAGCTGAGCAGCCGCGTCGCGTTCTTCCCGTCCAGCGTGATCTTCCCGCCGCCGTCGATCGTCGTGTCGACGTTCGTCTTGAGCTTCTTCTCGCTCGTGAGCGTGATCGTCGCGGGAGCGGCGCCGCAGTCGAACGTGATGATGCCGCCCTTCTGGAGCGCCGCGTCCAGCACGACCTCGGTGCAGCTCGCCGGCGTGCCGGTGCCGACCACGGTCGTGGGCTTCGAGACGTCGACGGGCGTCAGGGCCGCGCTGCACGTCGGCGGGCTGACGCTGCCGTCGGGGGAACCGTTCCCGTCGGGCGCCACGCTCCCATCGGAGGGCACTCCCCCGTCGTTCGTCGTTCCACCGTCGGTCGGCGTCGTCGAGTCGTCGCCCCCGCAGGCCGCGAAGACGAACCCCAGGGCAGCCACCGCGAAGAGCGGAGAGGAGCGCATCCTCTCAGTCTACGCGATCACCCGAGCCAGTCCGCGCCCTTCGGCTCTTTGGCCGCGCCGCGTTCGATCGTGCTCTCGCGGTAGGCGTGGTTCCGCGCGCGCATCAGCTCGCCGATCGGGCGGAGCTCGACGGCGGCGTGCCACGGATCGAACGACATCGCCTCGATCGCGCTGCTCACCTTCGCGCCGCGCTCGCTCGTGGGATCCTGCTCCGGGAGCGTGAGCCGGGCGACGGTGAGCCACGGCGAAGCTTCGGCCGACCACTCGACGGTGGGATCCTCGATCGGGGTCGTCGCGTCGTCGACGTAGAACTGGAGCTGGAAGTCCCACTCCACCGCGCCCTTCTTCACGCGCTCGGTGAGCTCGCTCCCGAGATCCTCGGGCGTCGGCCCGTCGGCCGTGGCGCGCGGCACGAGGGAAAACTTCGCCGCGTGGTCGCCGAAGCGGATCGGCAGCGCGCTGTAGTAGCGCGTCGCCGCGATCGACGAGATGGGCCGCCCGAGGCCGCTCGTCAGCGTGCGGAGGATGCCCACGCCGCGGAAGAACCCGGCCGCGCCGAAGAACCCGAAGATGGCGAGCGGGTTGGCCGCCGCCCGCACGGCGGCGACGAACTCGCGCGCGTTGGCGAACGGCACCGCGGCGTCGCGGATGGCGAGGAAGTCCTGCGTCGTCTCGTCCTCCATGCCGGGGATGAGCTTCTTCCCCGGTGCGCCGAGGACCTTGAGCGCGATGCCGCGCACGTCCCCTTTGCGATCGGGTTGCGGCTTCATCGCGCCGTTCGAGAACCGCACGTAGGCCTTGTAGGTCTTCGGCTCCGCGAAGAGCGCGACGCGCGCGTGCTCCGGAAGATCCGGAAGGACCTCGAGCTCCGCGAGGAGCCCGAGGTTCGACTTCGGGTGGAGCGCCCGCTGCTTCTTCGCGGCAGCGTCGCGCTTGGCCTGCAGCTCGCGCAAGGCAGTGGCGAGCGCGCGGTGGAGCGCCTCCTCGCCTTCGGGGACGACTTCTTTCCAGGTGGTGGAGGGAGCTTTCACAGGCATTGCGCGAGCGCATCGTAGGCGCTCGCGGTGCCGCCCGGAAGGGCTCGCTTGATCGCGGGGGTGCTCGAGGATTGCGTGAGCACGGCCGCGAGCTGCTTCTCCGTGCCGTGCACGGGCACGACGCAGCGGAACGACTTCGCGTTGACCGTGACGGCGCCCGTCTTCGGGCTCACGGTCGTGTAGCTGCCGCCGAAGAGCCACTGGCACTGCTTCACGTTCCCGGTGCTGCGCGTGATCGAGCAGACGAAGCGGAGCGCCTGCAGGTTCGAGTAGTCGCCGCCGCAGAACGTGTCGCCGCAGACCTGGTCGAAGTCGTTCTTCAGGTTCTGGCGCGCCGTGATCCACGTGTCCTGCCCGCCCGTGTCCGAGGCGTAGTCGAGCGCCTCGACGTAGGTGACCTTCGGCGGGTACTGCGGCACGAGGGTCGTCGCGCCGATCGGGTGCTGGAAGCACTCGCCGATGACGTCGTAGAGCGACGTGGTGGTGCCCGGCAGCACGCGCCGAATCGCCTTGTCGGAGTAGCTCGTGGGGGCGGCCGCGAGGAAAGCGGAGAGCTGCTTCGCGGTGCCCTTCGGCTTCACGTGGCACTGCCAGCTCGGGACGCTCGTCTGGAGCGCGGACGTGGTGGGATCGACGAGCTCGCTCGAGCCGGTGAACGTCCACACGCAGTCGCGGATCGAGCCCGCCTTGCTGCTGACGCCGCACGTGAAGCCGAGGCTCGTGAGGTTCGCGTAGTCGCCGCCGCAGAACGTGTCCCCGCAGACCGCGTCGAACTCGGCGTCGAGCTTGCGCCGCACGTCGAGCCACTGCCCTTGCGCGGTGGGCGTCTGCCAGAAGTCGAGGATGTCGACGTAGCTCGTCGCGAGGGGGTCCTCGCTCACGCCGTCTTCCGCTCCGTCGTCTCCAGGCTGGATGGCGCAGGCCGCGAGGGCGAGGAGACCGAGGAGGGCGAGCTTCTTCATGGCGCCACCTTCCTACCTCAGCGCCTTGGGTAGTCAAGTGTCGGATGACACGGAGGGGCTGAAATCGGCTAGGGTTTCGGCCCATGAAACGCGTCGCCGCCGTTGCGTTCTTCGCCGTCCTCCCCCTCGCCTTCGTTCTCGCCGGCTGCCCGAAGAAGGATCCGCCGACCGTGGATGCGGCCCCCGCGCCCACGCCGACACCGACGCCCACGCCGACGCCGACCGAGTCGGTGTCGCTCACCCCGCTCGACGTGGATGCCGGCTCGGACGCCGCCCCCGATGCGCCGGCCATCAAGTACACCGGCCCGGCGGTGAACCCGAATCAGCTCCGCATGAAGCAATGCTGCAACGCCCTCCGCACCCAGGCGAAGTCGCTTGGGACCGCGCCGGAGGCGGCGCAGATGCAACAAGCGGCCGCGATGTGCGACGGCGCCTCGATGGCCGTGACCTCGACCGGCGCCGGCCAGGCGCCCGAGTTCGCCCCCGTCCGCCAGATGCTCGCCGGGAAGACGATCCCCCCGCTCTGCCAGGGACTCTGAGTCGACGATCCAGAACGGGGCTGGGAGAGGGGAATCCGACCCGCGGGGCTCGCACAGGTGACGTCAAGATGGGCTTTCCGCCCCTGCCCCAATCCCGTCCTCGATCGTCGACCGCGGCGCCTCCTCGTGCGCCGACATGGGTGGATTCCCGGCTCGCGAGGGATTGATCTCGAAATCGTCATCCCCGCCCGTCATCCGCCCGAAGCGCAGAAGATGGGGGCCAGCTTCTTGAAGTTGTCGACGAACGAGGCGCCGTCGAGGTCGCAGGCGGCGACCGCGCCGGCGTCGGGGATCGGGCAGACCGCCGTCGCGTAGGTCTTGCAGGACGTCTTCTCGGCGTCCCCCAGGCACTTGAGGTACGCCTGGAACGCGGCATCGTCACCGTCCGGGAGGGGGCACGCGCACGCCGCCGCGGAGCATTGCCGGCTCGCCTCGTACTTCGCGCCGCACCCCGTCGCGCCGAGCTCGCCGGACATGAGCGCGATGCATCCGCCGACGTTGAGGCTGATCACGTTGTTCGAGCGGAGGATCATCGCCCCATAGCTCGTCGACGACTCGGGTGTGACGAGGCAGGTCGTGCACGCGGGGTTCGCCTTCTGGAAGGCCGTGCACGCGGTGCCCGAGCGCGTCTGCGGATCGAGGCAGTCCTTCGCGTACTGATCGATGTTCGCGGGCGTGCACGACGCGGAGGCCGCTGCCGGAGCGACCCACGTCGGCTGGAAGCCCGAGACGTCGCCCGGCGCGCACGACGGCGTCGCGTCGGGCGCAGCATCGGGAACGACGATCCGATCGGCGCGCACGTCCGGCGCGCCTCCATCCGTCGCCGCAGGGGGCGGGTCGGAGCACGCGGACGCGAGGACGAGGAGAGCTCCGGGGACGAGAAGAGCGTGGCGCATCGTGGCCTCCACGCGTTGATTCCCGCGGTCCCCGCGGTTGATCGCCGAATCAGCGCGGCGGGCCGCCGGCCCACGCGGACGCCGCGCCCGTGAAGCGCGCTGGCGCGCCGGTCACTGCGCGCGCCCGAAGGACCGCGTTGCCTTCGACGAACGTGATCGAGACGACGCGCCCGCCGGCCGTGAACCCGAGGAGCCCGCCGGGCCCCTCGACGAGCCCTTCGATCGGCTCGTTCGTCGGGAGCGCGAACGACGCGCGGACCGCGCCCGTGAGCGGATCGATCCGCTGGAGCGTGACCACTCCGGCGGAGTCCGCGAGCGTGACCCAACCGTCGCCGTCGCCGGTGACGAGCACGTCCCCTGCCGTCTGTCCCAAATTGGGACGCTTCACGATCTCGGTCTGGGCGCCGAGGATGTCGAGGGTGACCAGCCGACCGCCTTCGTCCCCGAGGAGCTTGGTCCCGCCGGTGGGCTGCGCGACGAACGCGACTGCGAACGACGTCGCGACGTTGAAGTGCGCGGTCGGCTCGCAGACGCCGTCGCGAACCCGATAGAGCGCGCCGACCCCGCTCGCCCAACCGGCGGCGACGAGCTCCCCGTCGTCCTTGCGCGTCAGCTCGACGAGCGCGAGGTCGCACCCGCGCAGGGCACGCGGTGGGCCGAACGCGTTCGCCACCGGATCGAAGTCGTAGAGCGACTGCCCGTCGGTCGCGACGATGCTCGCTTGCGTCGCGCTGCCGAGGGCAGGCCCGTCGTCGAGCGACCCGAGCGTATAGTCCGCGCTGCACCCCAGTGCGGCGCTAGAGAGCGCGAGCGCGAACGCGAAGGGCAGCCGCGTCCGCCGCCATCTGCCCGGGGTGGGACGGAGGGAATCGCCGGTCGTACTCGTCGAGTGCACGGAGCGCGGCCTCCTTGTCTCGATCGTACACCGCCTTGCGGGCCTGGTCGATGAGCCTGACCTCGTCGGCGAAGGTGCCGCCGCTGGCCGACGGTTGGGGCGGAACGGGCTTGGTCGCGTGCCCGCTCGGAGGTGCGAGCGCCGAAGCGGACGCCGTGGCGACCGGCGCGCTCGCGCCGGGCGCGGCCGCCACCGAGGCGGAGGCGCTGGGCGGGCTCAGGACCGGCGGAGCCGCGCTCGCGAGCGGGGCATCGTGAACCGCCGCGCTGGCGCTGGGGCTCGGGCCCGCGTCGGAGCCGGCCGACCCGCCGAGCGCCAGCCAGCCCGCGATCCCGACGACCACCAGCCCGAGCGCGCCGACCGCCACCTTGGCCGCGAGCCCGCTGCCACCGCTGGCCGAGGCGCCCCCCGTCGGCGCAGGCGGAAGCCCGAGCGCCGCAAGCGTCGCTCGCCGCGTGTCGTCGGATGCCCGGACGTCCTTCGCCTCGCGGAGGAGCGCTTGCTCGAAGGGGTCCTTCGTCTCCTCGGCCAGCGTGGGGAGAGACTCGGGTGAATTCTTCGGATCGGTCACGGCCGGCCCCCTCTCCGCCACCGCGCCGCGCGCTCGCGAAACTCCTCGCGCGCGCGGCGGAGGCGCGACGCGACCGTGCCCGGCGGGATCTCGAGGAGCGCCGCGATCTCCGCCATCGACAGCTCCTCGACCTCGTGGAGCACGAACGGCTCGCGCAGCTCGTCCGGCATCGCGTCGAGGACCTGCTCGAGCGCCTCGGCCGCGCGGCGGCGGTCGACGAGCTCCTCTGCGGTGAAGCCCTCGGCCGGTGCGTCGTCGACCGGTGGGTCCTCGCGCCGCCGCGCCATCGTGCGCCGCGCGTGAGCGGCCACGTGGAGGGCCGTGCGGTAGAGGAACGCGCGCTCCGCCCCGTGGTCGACGTCCGCCAAGCGCCGCGAGAGCGTCAGGAACACCTTCTGGACCGCATCGTCGATCTCGCCCGACGGGACGCCCAGCCGCCGCAGCACGCGCGCGGTCGCGTCGATGTGGGCCTCGACCGCCGCGCGCAGGCGCTCGTCGTCCTGGCGCGCGCGGGCGGCGCTCGGCGCGGCGATCGACGGCGGGGCGGACGACATGGCGAAGGGAGGCGTGGAGACGAAGGCTGTCACTGCTTCATGGGCTCATTCCCACAAGAGCCGGAGTTGATCACCAAATCGAACGCCCGAGCGACACACCCACGGAGAGCATCGCGCCCACCGGAGGCACGGTGAAGAGTACGGCATCGCTCGGGGCCAGGAGAAACCGCGCGCGGATCAGCGGGACCAGGAACGCGGCCCCCAGCTCGAAGGCGAGCGCCCCGACCGGCACCCGCACCCGGACCGACGGCCCCAGATCGACGAGCGGAGCCCACACCGACCGCGCATCGCGCACCCCGACCACCGGCAGCGCCTCGGCGCGGAGCGCCCCCGCACCGACGGTGAGGCCGAGCCGCGCCTCTGCACCACCGAGCGGGATCCGAAGCGCGCCCAAGTCCAAGCGCCCGCCGATCCACGTGAACGACGCTTCGGCGCGGGCCGCTTCGCCGACCCCCGCCGCGGTCCCCGCCGAGAGCGCCTCCAGCGCGAGCCGGGCGACGAACGCGATGCCCCGCGCGCGGAACGCATCGAGCTCCGCGAAGGCCGAGCCCCCGAACGAAAGCCGCGGCCCGAGGTGGCTCGCGAGGGCCAGATCCGCACCGAAGGAGATGAAGCCCCCGGCGGACGTGCGCGGCGACGGCTCCTCGGGCGCATCTCTTCGCGGAGGAGGCGCCGGCGGCGGCACCGGCACGGCGGTCACCGCAGCCGCAGGGGGCGCGGGCGGAGCCGCCGCGACGGCGGCGATCGCGAGCGCGACCGCGAGCGCATCGGCGAGCGTCGCGCAGCTCGCCTCGCGAAACGTGCGCGCGACACCGCTCGACGTGACGAGCCGGCCCTCGAGCGACCCGCGCTCGCGCGCGATCGTGATCGTCGCATGGAGCGCGGCGGACGCGTCGATGATGACGGAGCGCTCGCGGAGGCGAGCCTCCACGTCGGCCGCGCGCGGGCACTCCGCGGGCGCGTCGTACACGAGGACCACGCTCGCCGGCGGCGGCTCTGCCGCCCCAGCGCGCGCGCCGACCAACGAGGTCGCGGCGACGGCGAGCGCGGCCCACGCTCGCTTCACGCGAAGTGATCGAACCCGAGGTCGACCTCGACCTCGCGTCCCCCCTCGCGCACGACCACGCCCTCGCCCGCGACGCACTCGCCCACGCACACCCAACCTTCGATCGGGCTCGGTGCCGCACAGAGGAGCGCGTAGTCCTCGCCGCCCCCGAGGACGAGCTCGCGCGGCGCGATGCCGAGGAGCGCCGCGACGCGCGCGAGCTCCGGGAGAACGAGCGCGTCGAGCGCCGCCGCGTCGAGCGCGATCCGAACCCCGCTCGCGCGGGCGACGTGCGACGCATCGCGGGCGAGCCCGTCCGACACGTCGATCGCCGCGTGCGCCGCGCCCGCGAGCCGCGCGCCGTCGGCGATCCGCGCGCGCGGGCGCGCCCACGCCTCCTGGAGCGTGGGTCCGGGTGCGATCCCGGCGGCGTGCGCGCGCCAACACGCGCCCGCGAGCCCGAGCGCCCCGCGGACGAGGACGACGTCACCGACGCGCGCCCCCGCACGAGTGACCGGCGCCGCGGCGACGCCGAGCACGGTCGTGGCGAGCGACAGCCGTTCGCCGCGCGCGAGGTTTCCCCCCACGATCGGCGCCCCGAGCTCGCGCGCCGCTGCGGCCTGGCCCCGCGCGAGCTCCTCGAACGCCGCATCGTCGATCGCGTCGGGGACGACGAGCGCGGCGGTGATCACCCACGGGCGCCCGCCCATCGCGGCGACGTCGCTCGCCGCCGCCATCGTGGCGCGAAAGCCGACGTCGGCGAGCGAGAGCCACTCGCGCCGGAAGTGCGTGCCTTCCACCTGCTCGTCGACCGTGACGATCAACTTGCCGGGCGGCGGAACGAGCACTGCTGCGTCGTCGCCGATGCCGACGTCGACGCCCTCCGCTCCCGCGCCGTCACGCCCGAAGATCGACCGGAGAGCGTCGATCCGCGAACGCTCAGTCACCGCTCACCGGGATCCGCACGACGAACTGCGTCCCCTGCGGCTCGTTGTCCTCGATCGTGATCTTCCCCTGATGCGCCTCGACCAGGCGCTTCACGATCGCGAGACCGAGCCCCGTTCCGCCGTACTCGCGGGTCGACGAGGAATCGACCTGGTAGAACGCGTCGAAGACCTTCGCCTTCTCGTGATCGGGGATGCCGATGCCGGTGTCGGTCACGCGCACTTCGATGTTGGCGTGCGTCGGAGCCAGGAGCGCGAGCCCCTCTTCGTCGTCGCTCCCGCCGCTCGTGAGCGCGACGCGGAACGCGACCGTGCCGTCCTTCGGCGTGAACTTGATCGCGTTGTCACCGAGGTTGACGAACACCTGCCGCAGACGCTCGGGGTCACCCTTGATCCGCGGCAGCTCTTCGGTCCCGACGACCTCGAGCCGAACGCCCTTCTTGCGCGCGACCGGCGTGAGGGTCTTCTGCACCTCGGCCAAGACGTCTTGGACGAGGATCGGGATCTTCCGCACGCTCATCGTGCCGCTCTCGAGCTTCGACATGTCGAGGAGGCTCGTGATCAGCGAGAGGAGCTGCTCGCCCTTCGTCTGGATCGTCGTGACGAACTCTTTTTGCTCGTCGGTGAGCGGGCCGGCGATGCCTTCGGACAGCATCTCGCTGTAGCCGATGATCGACGTGAGCGGCGTCCGCAGCTCGTGGCTCACGGTGGCGAGGAAGTTCGACTTGAGCCGGTCGAGCTCCTTCAGCCGATCGTACGCCTCCTGGAGGCGCGCGTTCTTCTCGGTGAGCTCACGGAAGCTCTCGCGCACGCTGGCGAGGTGCATCTGGCTCGTGAGCAGCGTCTTGTGGCCCGAGAACAGGACGAGATCGAGCGTGGCCGCGAGGTGCTTCGCGATGCGCGCGACGGTCTCGGCCTTGGCGCGCGGCGACTTGAGCAGCGAGCGGCGCGCGCGATCGACGTCGACCGCGGGATCCAGCTCGGCGAACGACTCGGGCAACTCCGTGAGCTCCGCGGGGAGGTACGGCCCGAGGACGACGCGCCCGATCCGGCGGCCTTCGTACGTGACCGCGACGATTCGGTACTCCTGCCCGGTGAAGCACGGGTGGGTGGCGACGCCTTCGGGGCCCGGCTCGGTCACCTTGGCGGCGCCGACCGTCGCGCCGCACGCGGCGCGCCCGGAAGCGATCGTGTTCACGTACGCGCAGACCTCGTGCTCGCGCGACGCGTCGGCGAGCACCGCACCGTCGGCGGAGAAGATGCGGATCGGGATCCCGAACAGGCCGAAGAAGCTCTGGCACAGCTCGGTGAGGCCCTGCCGGTCGACGAGGTCCTCGAGGCGGACCCGCGGATCCATCGTGATGTCCGAGTCGGACACCACCGGGAGGCTCGACGCCATCAGCGGACCTCCTTCTTGTAGTCGAGCGACCCCCCGACGCAGGCACCGAGGTACTCGGACACGTCCTTCTCGAGGCCGAGCTTGCGCACCGCCACCGGCAGGAACTCGTGCGGCTCGACGCCGATCGTGCGGGAGAGCTGGTGCTCCGACTCGAGCTTCGTCCACACGAGGTGGAGCAGCCCGAAGAACGTCTCGAGCACGCCTTCGCCCTTCACCGCGCTCGCGCGGAACACCGGCTCGCGCCCGCGCGCGGCGAGCTGCTCGATCTCCGCGTCGGGGCGGACGCGCGGCAGGTCGCGCTTGTTGAACTGGATGACGAGCGGCATCTCCTTCATCGAGACGTTCATCTCGCGGAGGTTCGAGCGGAGGTCCAGGAACGAGGCCGCGTTGTTCTCCGTCTCCGAGATCTGCGAGTCCGCGATGAACGCGACGCCATCCGCGCCTTGGAGCACGAGCCGGCGCGTCGCGCCGTGGAGCACCTGCCCCGGGACGGTGAAGACCTTGAGCCGAACGCTCATGCCCATGCCGGGCTCGCTCGGGGTGTAGGAGCGATCGCCGGGCTTCCGGGGCACCCCCTCCGCGCGGAAGACGAGCGGGAGCATGTCGAAGAAGAGCGTGCGATCGTCCCTCGTTTCGAGCGTCATCAACCGGCCGCGGCTCTCGTCGCTGGTCAGGTGGTGGAGCGCCCGGAGGTTGGTCGTCTTCCCCGAGAGGGCAGGCCCGTAATAAACGAGCTTGATCGTGACTTCACGTCCGGCGAAATTGAGTTGCAATACCTTGAAGGTACCGCATTTTTTTGCGGTCGCCTACGCCCCGAAGGAAGGCCCATGCTCAAAGAAGGCGACGCGATCCCGAACTTTTCTCTCTCCCTCGACGGCTCCAGCGCCTCCGCCAAAGACGGCGCGACCGTGAGCTCGGCGGATCTCCGCAAGGCGGTCCTCTTCTTCTACCCGCGCGACAGCACGCCTGGCTGCACGCGCGAGAACCAGGCCTTCAGCGCGATGGCGGCCCAGTTCGCGAAGGCGGGCGCGCAGGTCTTCGGCATCTCCCGCGACAGCCTCGCGAGCCACGCGAAGTTCCGGCGCGCCTACGGGCTCACCGTGCCGCTGCTCTCCGATCCCGAGCTCGCGGTCCACAAGGCGTTCGGCGCGTGGGGCGAGAAGACGATGTACGGAAAGAAGGTCGAAGGCGTGATCCGCTCCACCTTCGTCATCGACGGCGGCAAGATCACGCGCGTCTGGCCGAGCGTGAAGGTCGACGGCCACGCCGAGGCCGTCCTCGCGTTCTTGAACGGCGGCGCGGCTCCGGCCGCCCCGAAGAAGACTCCCGCGAAGAAGGCGGCCGCGCCGAAGAAGGCGCCCGCGAAGAAAGCACCGGCGAAGAAGGCCCCCGCCCCCAAGAAGGCGGGAGCGAAGAAGCGCGCCCCGGCGCGCGGCCGGAAGAAGTGATCGACGCCCCCGTCGTCTGGGTCGCGCCGGCGACCGCGGGCGCTTCCGCGGCGCCCAGCGCCGACGCCGAAGCGCTCCTCGCGCGGTTCGCCGCGACGCGGGGGCTCCGGCTCGGCCCGCCCGGCGATGGGGGCAGCGTGACGCTCGCGGTCGATCCGCGCGTCGTCGCCGACGTGGAGAGCGCGCTCCTCGCCGGGCGCGACGCGCTCGCGCGCCTCGACGGCGACGCGATCGAGCGCGCCGCCGCGCACGCGCTCACCGTGCTCCACGCCCACCCCGAGCTGCCTCAGGCCGCGTGGCTCGCCGCCGAAGCGCACCGCCTGCTCGCCGCGCGTTTCCACCGCGCCGAGCCGCGCGACGAAGCACGTGCCGAGCGCGAGTGGGCCAGCGCGGCCACGCTCGACGGGGGGCGCGCGTCCGCGCTCGGCGAGCCGGACGCCGCCACGACCCCGGCGCGCGTCGACGTGCCAACCGCCCTCCACGGCGTCGGTGTTTCGCTTGCGATCGACGGCGCCCGCGTCGAGGGCACGCAAGTCTCGCTCGCGCTCGGCGAGCACCACGCGCTCCTCCGCCGGGGCGACCGCACGATCGCCGCGACGTGGCTCGGCGTGCGCGACGCGACGCCGCTCGTCTTCGAGCCCCCTTCCCCACCCGCGTGCTCGCGCGAGGATCTCGCGGCCGCCGCGCTCGACCCCGCCGGCGGCGCAGGCGCCCCAGGTGCGCGGTGCCCGACGTGGGTGGCCGCCGACGCGAGCGCGAAGGACGTGCTCCGTGTCGCCGTCTGCGAGGCCGGCGCGTGCGAGCCCTTCGTGGAGCTCCGCTCGAGGGACGCACGCGTCACCACGCCCCCACCGCCCGGCAAGCCGTTCCCGGTGTGGATCCCGATCACCGCGGGGATCGTCGTCGCCGCCGCCACCACGTTGCTCTCGCTCTGGGCGGCCGGTGTGTTCGACGCGCCCGCCACCGTGGTGCGCTTCACGCAAGGCAACGTCGAACCGAGCGGAAAGCTTCCCTGAAACACGCCGAAAACTCGCTCGAAAACGCGGGCCCAGGAAGCTCCGGGGTGCCATTGCCGTAGGTCCACGGCGTCGTTACGTTAGCTCTTGGCGTTTCACGACGAGGAGAACACCCCCCATGGCCCAAGCACCGGAGCTCGACTTCGCCGCGTACGTCGCGAGGAAGAAGAACGAGCGCGTCACCGGCGATTCGACGACCACCGGTCACGAGTACGCCTACGTCTCGGACAAGCAGACGCGGAGCGCGTTCTCGCGCGTGAAGCCGGTGGAGATGGCGGTCGGCGCCACGGTCCGGATGTGGAAGCAGGTCTGGCGCAACCAGCTCCTCGGCCAGTCGGTGAAGGTCTCGGATCGCCAGTTCCCGCGGATCCAGAGCCTCGTGAAGACGTGCGCGGACACGCTGCACATCGCGACGCCGCAGGTCTACATCGTGAACAACCCGAGCCTGAACGCGGCGACCTACGGGACCGACGACGAGTCGTTCATCATGGTCCACTCGGCGCTCGTCGATCACTACTCGGACGAGGAGCTGCTCACCGTGCTCGGCCACGAGTGCGGGCACATCCACAACTCGCACGTCGTCTACCTGACGACGCTCCACTTCCTCACCCAGATGGCGAGCGTGTTCGTCCAGTGGATCGCGGAGCCCGCCGTCATCGCGCTGAAGGCCTGGTCCCGCCGCGCGGAGATCACGTGCGATCGCGCCGGCATGCTGTGCTCCAAGAGCGATGCGGCGTCGGCGCGCGCGCTGACCAAGCTCGCGCTCGGCTCGAAGCGCCTCTACGACGAGTTCAACCTCGAGGCGTTCCTGGAGCAGTACGAGGAAGGAAAGGACGGCATCGGCCGCTACATGGAGGCCTTCGCCTCGCACCCGTACCTGCCGAAGCGCGTCCTCGCGATGCGCGTCTTCGCGGAGAGCGAGCTCTACCAGAAGGCGACGGGCCGCGGCACGACCGGCCTCTCGATGACCGAGGTCGACGATCGCGTGCGCGCACTTCTCAAGGGCGACGCCTAGTCGCAGGAAAGAAAGAAAATGAGCGAGTCGGAGACGAAGGACGGTCTGGCCGGGTTCCGTGAACGCAAGCTGGACGTGGGGGTCGCGCTGCAGGATCTCGGCGACCTCGCCCAGAGCGTCGGGGCCAAGTCGCTGCGCGAGCGCGTTCAGCGCGATCTGGTGCGGAAGCTCGAAGAGGATCGCTTCCACCTCGTCGTCGTGGGTGAGTTCAACCACGGCAAGTCCTCGTTCGTGAACGCGCTCCTCGAGAAGGACGCGCTCCCGGTCGGCGTGACCCCGACGACCGCCGCCATCCACCACCTCCGCTACGCGGACGCCGCCGAGGCGACCGTCGTCTACACGTCGGGAAGGCGCGAGCCGATCGCGTTCGACTCCGTGCGCGGCTTCGCCGTCGGTGGCGGGCGCGAGGTGACCGACGAGATCGACTACCTCGAGGTCGGTTACCCCGCTCCCCTCCTCCGCGAGCGCATCCTGCTCGTGGACACCCCAGGCGTGAACGACCTCTCGCTCCAGCGCGCGGACATCACGTACAGCTACATCCCGCGCGCGGACGCGGTCCTCTTCCTGCTCGACGCGGGTCAGATCCTGAAGGAGAGCGAGCGCCAGTTCCTCGAGGACAAGCTCCTCAAGGCGTCGCGCGACAAAATCGTCTTCGTCATCACCAAGTGGGACCTGCTCACCCCGAGCGAGCGCGAAGAAGCCCTGGCCTACGCCAAGGAACAGCTCGCGAAGCTCGTGAAGGACCCGATCGTCTTCCCGGTCAGCTCGCAGCAGGCGCTCGCCGGCAAGCGCGAGGAGAGCGGCTTCCCCGAGCTGCTCGTCCACCTCACCCGCTTCCTGGCCGAAGAGCGCGGGCGCATCATGCTCGACAACGCGCTCGGCGAGGGCCTCGCGACGGCCGAGCTCCTCCGCAAGGGCGTGGACGCTCGCCGCCGCACGCTCGCGATGAAGACCGACGAGCTGGCGCGCCGGATCGCGGCGCTCGAGTCGGACCTGTCCGGGCAGACCGGCACCCTCGAGCAGCGCCGCTCGCAGATCCGTGAAGAGGTCAGCGGGATCAAGGTCGGCGCCCGCAAGGACCTCGATCGCTTCGTGGACGACGTGATCCGCAAGCTCCCCGAGGTCATCGACTCGGCGAAGGGCGACGAGCTGAAGCAGTACCTGCCGTCGTTCCTCGAAGACACGTTCCGCTCCTGGGCCGAGGCCGAGTCCAAGGAGATCGCAGGCCAGCTCGAGACGCTCGCCGAGCGCACGATCGCGCTCGTCCGGGAAGACGCGCACGACGCGACCGGCCGCGTCTCCGCCGCGCTCGGTGGCGACGTGAAGCGGCTCGACGTGCAGATCGACACGTTCTCCTACGACATCGGCGTGACGGCCCTCTTCGCGGTCGGCCTCGGCACGCTCTTCATCAACGCGATGTTGGGCGGCGTCCTCCTCGTCGCGGCGCCCGTCGCCGCGTACATGCTCAAGGGCCGCATCGACGGCGAGTACAAGAAGCGCGCGAAGGAGCTCGCACCCGAGGTCGTTCGTCAGGTCGCCGAGAAGGTGGGCCCGAAGATGGACGAGATCATCGACGACTTCGCGCAGAAGCTCGACGCGTGGGTCGTCACGGCGAGCGAAGAGCTCTACCGCGAGGTCCTCGAGGTGCTCCGCGCCGCGCAGGCCGAGCGCGAGTCCGGCACCAAGGACGAAGAGACGCTCAAGAAGGACGTCGCGGCCCAGGCCGAGAAGGTCGAAGCCACCGCGAAGCGCCTCGAGGAGCTCCGCGCCTCCCTCTGGCGCAAGGACGAGCGTCTCCGCGTCGCGCTCGACGCCTGACGTCCCTCAGCCGGCGAGCGCGGCGAACCCGCGCTCGCCCAGCGCATCGAGGCGCGCGAGCCGCGCTTCGAAGCGCCGGTAGTCCTTCAGCGCGAGCACCGGAGCCGCGTCCCCCGCGACCGCCGTCGCCGGCTCCGCGCGCATCGCATAGTCCGTGAGCCGCGTGATCGTGAAGCGCAGCGCACCGAGCCGCGCCTCGTGGAAGATCGCGCGCTTCTCCGCGGCCTCGAGCGGCCGCCGCCGCTCGTAACCCGTGAAGAGCCCCCGCACGAGCGCCGGGACGAAGTCGTCGTCGAAGCAGAACGCGAGCAGCGTCACCGCGACGTCGTACGCGAACGGCCCCTCCGACGCGCTCTCGAAGTCGAGGAGCGCCGTCAGCCGATGACCCTCCCACAGCACGTTGTCGCGGAACACGTCACCGTGCACGAGCCCGCGCGGAGCGTTCGGATCGCGCGCCGCCACCGCTTCGTCGAGCGCGCGTCGGAGCGGCGCGGCGAGCGCGCCGAAGCGCGGATGCGCCGCGATGCGCTCGAGCCGCTCGGCGAGCGCCGCCGGCCCGAAGCGCGACGGCCAGAGCACCGCGGGCTTCGCTCGATGCAAGCGCGCGAGCACGTCACCGACGACCTCCATCCGCGCCTCGTCGAGCCCACGCTGACAGCTCATCTCCCCTGCGACAAACGGGAACAGCGCCGCCGGCTTCCCCGCCAAGCTCCCGAGCCGCGCCCCATCCGCGCGCGCGATGGCAGACGGCGTCGGAATGCCGCTCGCCGCCAGCCCGACCACCAGATCGATTTCTCGCGCCGCTCCTTCGCGATCCTGCTCCTCGTACACCCTCAAAAACCACCGCCGAGGCCCCTCCCGCAGCGTGAAGTTCGTGTTCACACTTCCGCGCTCAACTCCACGTAACTCATCATATTTGTCGATCCCGTACCCCCGAAGAAACTCACCCAGCTCGACGGGGTCCACCCGCGTGAAGATACCCATGGCGCCGAGGTAGGATCCGCGTCGTCGTCTGTCCGCGCAAGTCGGGATTTGTAGACGGATCGCATCCACGTCTGCTAAACGCCGCAAAAGAAGCTGAGGGCGGGTCCGATGGCGACGAAACAGCAAAAGTCCAAGGGAAAGCCGGCAGCCAAAGCTCCGGCCAAGGGAGCGAAATCGAAGGTCGCGAAGGCGGCAACCGCTCCGGCGGCCGATCCGAAGGCGGCCAAGCGCAAGCTCGGCCTCCGCGGTGCGGCGCCGTGGGCGGCACGCCACGCGGCCAAACACGCCGCCGAAGCGCGTGCTCGGGCAGCCGAGCCACCGCTCCCCGGCAGCGCGCGGGCCACGATCCGCACGCCGCGCGGCGCGGAGGACATCAAGGCCAAGATCGGCGAGCTCCACAACTCGCTCGCGCAGATCAAGGGCCTCCGCAAGAACCTCCACAAGACGTTCTACGACATCGGCAACATCCTCCGGGACGTCCAGGCCCGGAAGATCTACGAGGCCAAGGGCTACGGCACGTTCGAAGCCTTCCTCGAGCGCGAGATCGACCTCGGCAAGACCACCGGTCTCCGCCTGGTTCGCATCACGCAGATCTTCCTCCGCGACGCAGCGCTCGAGTTCGGCATGGACCGGCTCATCAACGCGCTGATCACGCTCGAGGGCATCCCCGACGCGCCCGGCTCGTCGATCAAGCTCGAGTCCGCGGCGAAGATCCCGCCGGCGCCGATCTCGACCCCCATCCTGCCGCTGAAGCCGCCCGGCCGGATGTGACGAGCGTCAGGTACGCGCGCGTGGGACGGTGACGACCACGCGCGTGCCCCTGCCCCGCTCGCTCTCGATCCGGATGTCGCCACCGTGCTGGTCGACGATCTTCCGCACGATCGACAAGCCGAGCCCCGTGCCCGCCTCCTTCGTCGTGAAGAACGGGTCGAAGATCTGACCGAGCAGCTCGGGCGGGACGCCCGGACCGCTGTCCTCGATCTCCAGCTCGATCGCGTCGCCCGCTTCCCGCCCGCGGAGCGTCAAGCGTCCGCCGTCCTTCATCGCCTCGAGCGCGTTCACGACGAGGTTCAGGATCACCTGCTTCAGCTTCTCGACGTCGCCGACCATCACGAGCCCGGCGGGGACGTCGATCTCGATCCGGACGCCGCGTGACTCCGCCGCCGCGCGCTCGAGCGACAGCACGCCGTCCACCAGCTCCGGGAGCGCGACCGGCGCGCGCGCCAACCCACGCGGCCGCGCGAGCTCCAGGAACTCCGTGAGCAGGCGGTTCAAGCGCTCGATCTCGTCGCCGACGATGCCGGCGCGCCGATCGAGCGCCACCTTCGCCTCGGGCGCGACCGGCAGCTTCCCCACGTCCCGCCCGAGCAACATGAGCTGGAGCTTCGCCGCGTTCAGCGGGTTCCGGATCTCGTGCGCCAGGTTGAGCGCGAGCGTCCCCATCGCGCTGATGGCCTCCGCGTCGGCGGCGCGCTTCTCGAGCGCGCGCCGCTCGGTGATGTCGATCCCGAGCCCGTAGACGAGCGTCACGTCGCCTTCGCGCGCCGCGGACAGGTGAAAGCGAACGCGCCGCGGCGCGCCCCCGCGCACGAGGAACCCGACCTCGGAGTCGCGCGGGTGGATCCGCTCGGCCGCCACCGCGAGCGAGAGAAGCTCGCGCGCGCGCGCCCGATCCGGCTCGGCGAGGAACGTGTCGACGAAGTCCTCGCCGAGCGCCTCCTCGCCAGGCACCCGCGCCGTCTCGGACGCCTTTCGGTTGAAGAGCACGACGCGCCCCTCGAGATCGACCGCGACCACCAACACGTCCGTGAGCTCGACGACGGCGCGGTAACGGCGCTCGAGCTCCTCCCGCTCGCGCTGGAGCCGCACCTTGCCGAGCGCCTGCCGCACGGTGGTCACGAGCTCTTCGGGTCGGAACGACTTCAGGATCATCGCGTACGCGCCTGAGCGCATCGCGGCGAGCGCCGCATCCACGCTCCCGAAGCCCGTGATCAGGACGACCTCGCTCCCGGGCGCCGCCAGCTTCAGCGGCGCGATGAGGTCCACGCCGCTACCGTCGGGGAGCTTCACGTCGACGAGCGCGACGTCGAACCGCTCCTGCGCCGCGCGTTCGAGCGCCTCGCTCCCACGCGCCGCGATCGTCACCCGGAGCGGCGCATCCGCATCGGTGCGGGCGGCGAGGAGCACGTCCCGGAGCGAGCCCGCGAGCTCGGCGTTGTCGTCGACGATGAGGACGCGCCCGACCGCCAGCGCGTGCTCGTCGGTCTCACCGAGAGAGCTCACGCGTCCCCCAACCCGAGCACGCGCCGCAGGATCTGGTTCACGAGCTTCGGGTTCGCCGACCCCTTCGTCTCCTTCATCACCGCCCCGACGAAGAACCCCAGGAGCGCCAGCTTGCCCGCCCGGAGCTGCGCCGCTTGGGACGGGTTCTGCTCGACGACGCGCTTCACGACCTCTTCGATCGCGCCTTCGTCCGAGACCTGCGCCATCCCGCGCTCCTTCACGACCACGGCCGGGTCGGCGTCCGTTCGGGCGACCGCCGCATAGACCTCCTTCGCCTGCTTCCCGCTGATGGTCCCGCGGGCGACCAGATCGAGGAGCCCGGCGAGCTGCTTCGGCTGGAGCGGCAGCTCCGCCGCGAGGCCGGTCGTCGTCACGTCGCGGAGCACCTCGGCCTGCACGAAGTTCGCGACCTTCACCGGATCGCGGTGAAGCAGGCTCGTCTCTTCGAAGAACGCGGCGATCCGCGGGTGCTGCGTCAGCACCGCGGCGGCGTCCGCACCAAGCCCGAGCTCCGCGACGAAGCGCGCGCGCTTCTCCTCCGGCAGCTCCGGCAGCTCGCGCCGCGCACGCTCCACGTCGGGCGCCCCCACGACGAGCGGCGGAAGATCGGGGTCCGGGAAATACCGGTAGTCCTGCGCCGTCTCCTTCGTCCGCATCGAGAACGTCGACCCCTTCGTCTCGTCCCAGCCGCGCGTCTCCTGCACGATGCGACCGCCGCCTTCGAGGACGGCTTCCTGGCGCGCGATCTCGTGCTCGATCGCCTTCTGCACGAAGCGGAACGAGTTGATGTTCTTCAGCTCCACCCGCGTGCCGAGCGTGGTCGCCCCGACCGGGCGGATCGAGACGTTGGCGTCGCAGCGGAACGAGCCCTCCTCGAGGTTCCCGTCGTTCACGCCGAGGAACACGAGGATCTCGCGGAGCGCGCGCAGGTAGTCCGCCGCCTCGGCCCCGGAGCGCAGGTCGGGCTCGCCGACGATCTCGACGAGCGGAACGCCCGCGCGGTTGAGATCGACGACCGAACCGCCGGGGCGATGGAAGCTCTTCCCCGCGTCTTCCTCCATGTGGATGCGCGTCAGACGGGCGGTTCGCTCCCCCGCGAGCGGCACCGACCCGCCGAGGCACAGCGGCTCGTCGAACTGGCTGATCTGGTAGCCCTTCGGGAGGTCCGGGTAGAAGTAGTTCTTCCGCGCAAAGCGGCTCCGCGGCTGGATGGAGCACCCGAGCGCGAGGCCCACCTTCACCGCGTACTCGACCGCCTTCGCGTTGAGGACCGGCAGCGCCCCGGGCAAACCCAGGCACGTCGGACACACGTGCGTGTTCGGCGGCGCCCCGAACGACGCCCGACAACCGCAGAACAGCTTCGTCTCCGTGAGGAGCTGGGCGTGGACCTCGAGCCCAATCACGGCCTCGTACGCAGGCATGGCTCGACTTCTAAATCAACGAGCGCGATTCTCGAACTCGAAACGGTGTTTTGGGCTCGGGACCCAAAACCGGGAGGTGGGGCCCCATCCGGGCTCTGCCCGGTGGGGCGGGGGGCAGAGCCCCCCGGCAATGAGCGGCGAAAAGTAGCCTCGCTCTAGCGGCGAAAGGTAGGTTGGCGTGGCCGTGCCCTCGAGCGATCGCCCCGGACGTCCCTTCGACCTCGCCCTCTTTCTCGAGCGCATCCTGCCGCTCGGCATCCTCGCCGTCGCCGGCATCTCCGTCCCGATCATGATCTTCGAGCCCTCGGGCCTGCCGCGCATGCGGAGCCTCGACCAGGAGCTCAAGACCGTTCGCGAGGAGAACAAGACCTCCGAGCGCGAGATCACGGAGCTCCGGAGCGAGGTGCAGGAGCTCCGCGACGATCCCAACGCGGTCGAGCGCATCGCCCGTGACCAGCTCGGGATGGTGCGGAAGAGCGAGGTCGTCTTCCAGTTCCCGCGAAAGAACGAAGGTCCCTGAAGGCGTTGGTGTATCGTTCGACCTCGTGTCGGTCGAACTCGGACGGAACCTCCTCCTAGGCGACGCGATCGGGAGCGAGGCCCTGGGCCGGGCGCTCCTCCGCGCCGCGCAGGACCGTCGCTCGCTCCTCGCGGTCCTCCTCGACGGCGGCTACGTCGACGAGGCACGGCTCGAGGCCGAGCTCGCCCGCGCCGGCGCCGATCCGATCGGCCGCGTCGCGATCGACCGGGGCCTGTACGAGAAGCTCCCCGACGGGCTCTGCGAGCGGCTCCTGGTCGTGCCGATGGGGCGCGAGGAAGGCGGCGCCATCCGCGTCGCGCTCGCCGATCCGCGGGACCCGCACCCGGCAGCCGAGATCGCACGCGCCCTCCGCTCGGAGGTGAAGGCGTTCCGCGCTCGGATCTCGCTCCTGCGCGAGGCGCTCGCCGAGGTCGGCGTGGAGGACGGCTGGGAAGATCCCGGCGCCACGGCGCTCGCCCCGCCGATGTGGATGGAGGCCCCCGAGCCCGATCCGGAGCCGCCGAGCTCCGACAAACGCCGCGGCACGCCACTCTGGGGAACGCCCGCCGTCGCGGTGCCACCGCCGTCGGGACGCGCGAGCGACATCCCGATCCCGCTCACGCGGCGCTCGATCCCGCCGACGACCGAGCGCGATCCGGAGCCGGTGTTCTCGCTCTCGCGCCGCCCGGCCCAGCTCGCCCCGCTCAACGGCGACGGGATCGTCCTCGTTCAGGATCCGCCGCCGGCGCGCGCGCCGTCGGTGGCGCCCGGGCCGCGCGACAGCGTGCGCCCGTCGCGGATTCCGGAGCCGCCTTTCGCCGACGCCGGGCCGACGCTCGCCGCTCTGGCCGACGCGAAGGATCGCGACGCCATCGTCGCGCTCGTGCTCGGTGGCGTACGGACGGTCGCCCGGCGCGTCGGCATCTTCGCCGCGCGGCGCGACGCCTTCGTCGGCTGGAGCTGCTCCCCCGAGTTCGGCGACCCCAAGGACTTCAAGCAGGTGATCGTGCCGGCCACGCTGCCGAGCATCCTCGCCAGCGCCGCCACCGGCACGGAGTACTTCGGCCCCGTCTACCCGAGCGAAGCGCACCAGCCGATGCTCGCGTTCATGAAGACCTACAGCCGCGAGATCGCCATCACCGCGGTGCGCGTGCTCGGCTACGCAGCGCTCGTGATCGTGGCGGACGAGCTCGGCGACTCGGCGCTGTCGACGAAGCGCATCGGTGAGCTCTCGGCCGCGGCGGGGAGCGCCCTGACCCGGCTTCTCCGCCATGGGCGCGCCTGACGACGTCTGGTAGAACGCGGCTCGACATGAGCGACGGCACCAGCGGCTACGGCAAGGCGCGGCAACGTTGGGAGCGGGAGGTCCTCCATCCCCTCGAGAAGAAGAACGCCCCGCGCAAGCGGATCGGCGTTCTCGCGGGCGGCGCCGACGCCGCGCCCCTCTACGGCCCCGACGATCTCGCCGGCTTCGATCCGGAAGCGGCGCTCGGGCTCCCCGGCGAGCCGCCGTTCACCCGCGGCGTGCAGCCCAACATGTTCCGCGGTCGGCTCTGGACGATGCGCCAGTACGCGGGCTTCGGCACGGCGAAGGAGTCGAACGAGCGCTACCACTACCTCCTCGCGCAGGGGCAGACCGGCCTCTCCGTCGCGTTCGATCTTCCGACCCAGATGGGCCGCGACTCGGACGACCCGCGCGCGCTGGGCGAGGTCGGGCGCGTCGGCGTCGCGATCGACTCGATCGACGACATGCGGATGCTCCTCCGTGGGCTGCCGCTCGACAAAATCTCGACGTCGATGACGATCAACGCGACCGCCGCGGTGCTCCTCTGCTTCTACATCGCGGTGGCCGAGGAGAACGGCGTCCCGCGCGCGAAGCTCGCCGGCACGATCCAGAACGACATCCTCAAGGAGTACATGGCGCGCGGGACGTACATCTTCCCGCCCCGCCCGTCGATCCGGCTCATCACCGACATCTTCGCGTTCGCCGGGCGCGAGGTCCCCAAGTGGAACACGATCTCGATCAGCGGCTACCACATCCGCGAAGCCGGCTGCGACGCGGTCCAAGAGGTCGCGTTCACGCTCGCCGACGGGCTCGCCTACGTGAAGGCCGCGATCGACGCCGGGCTCGACGTCGACGAGTTCGCGGGGCAGCTCTCGTTCTTCTTCAACGTCCACAACAACCTCCTCGAGGAGATCGCGAAGTTCCGCGCGGCGCGGCGGATGTGGAGCCAGCTCCTCGCCGACCGCTTCGGCGCGAAGACCGCGCGCGCACGCGCGCTGCGCTTCCACACCCAGACCGCCGGAGCGACGCTCACCGCGCAGCAGCCGCTCAACAACGTCGTCCGCGTCACGATCCAGGCGCTCGCCGCCGTGCTCGGCGGCTGTCAGTCGCTCCACACGAACTCGTTCGACGAGGCGCTCGGGCTCCCCACCAGCGAGGCCGCCACGATCGCCTTGCGCACGCAGCAGATCATCGCGTCGGAGTCCGGCGTCGCCGACTTCGTCGACGCCCTCGGCGGCAGCTACGCGATCGAGGCGCTCACGAACCAAATCGAAGAGAAGGCCAACGCGTACCTCGCCCGGATCGACGAGCTCGGCGGGATGGTCCACGCGATCGAGCAGGGCTACCCGCAGCGTGAGATCCAGAGCAGCGCCTACCGGTACCAGCTCGAGATCGAGAAGAAGGAGCGCCTCGTCGTCGGGCAGAACGCCTACGTGCAGGAGTCGGCGCCCGTCCCGGTGATGACGATCGACCCGCGCATCGAGCGCGAGCAGGTCGAGCGGCTGCGCGCGTTCCGCGCGACGCGCGACGCAGCTGCGCACGCGAAGTCGCTCGCCGCGATCGAGGCGGCGGCGAAGGGGACGGAGAACTTGGTGCCGCTCGTGCTCGACGCGGTGAAGGTGGGCGCGACGGTCGGCGAGATCTCCAACGTGCTGCGCGGGGTCTGGGGAGAGCACGTCGAGACGCTCGTACTGTGATCGGCGCTGCTTTTTTGGGCATGCGCAGGCGCAGGCGCACGCGCAGGTAGAGAAATTTGGCCCTCTTTCGTTGGATGCGTACGTTCACCTACATGAGCGCCATTCTTCGCCGAAACCTCCCGCGCCGCGCGTTCCGTCGCTACGTCCGCCTCGACTGCCAGGTCGTCCGCGAGACCGACTTCCGGCCCGTCGGCGAGCTCGCGCTCGACCTGTCGACCGATGGGATGCTGCTCCGCACCAACGAGCGGATCCTCACCGGCGAAGAGCTCATCATCGTCTTCCGTCCGCCGAGCTCGAACCGCCTCATCGACGCTTCGGCGACCGTCGCGCGCGTCCTCCACGGACGGCGCCCGGGCGACCGCGGTCGCGCGCTCGGCATCCAGTTCGATCAGATGTCGGAGAGCGATCGGTCGCACCTCTGGGAGTGCCTCCGCGGTCTCCCCGCGCCCGAGCCGCTCCGCGATCCGCTCAGCGGGATCACGCAGCGCCTCGCCGGATGAGCTAAGCTTCCGCGGGTGCGGCTCGCCGCGTTCCGTTCGCCCTCGGCCTTCGGCCTCGGTTGGCCGAGGCTCGGTGCCAGCTCCTCCGCGGCTCCGCCGCTTCGGAGTTGGCTCGCCGCGTTCGCGCTCCTCTTGGCTTGTTCGACGATCGGTTGCGGCTCGCCCGCCGTCGACCTGAACGTCAAGCCGTTCGACGCCGGGCTCGACGCGGACGCCGCGAAGACCGACGGCTCCGGCGACGACCCCACCCTCGGCGGCCCGTGCAAGGAAGACGGCCAGTGCAACGACGGCCTCGCCTGCACCTTCGACAAGTGCGACCTCGCCCTCGAGCGGTGCCGGAACTCTCCCGACGACACGCTCTGCGACGACGGCCAATTCTGCAACGGCAAGGAGGTCTGCACGCCGAAGCTCGGCTGCCGGCCCGGGGGCGTCGTCACGTGCGGGACCGGCAACGCGTGCGACATCAACAAGTGCATCGAGGCGACGAAGTCGTGCGAGCACAAGCCGCGCGACGCGGACGGTGACGGCGACCCCGACGATCTCTGCGTCCCGAACCGCGACTGCAACGACCAGAACCCGCTCGTCGCGAGCACGCTGAGCGAGATCTGCGGCAACGCCATCGACGACAACTGCAACGGCCAGAAGGACGAGCAGCCGTGCGTGATCGCGAAGAACGCGACGTGCCAGACCGCGCTCGCGATCGCGGGCCCCGGCAGCTACCAGCTCTCGACCGCCGCCGCGCCGAAGGGCTTCACCGCGAGCTGCTCCGTCACCCAACCGAGCGCCGCGCACGACGTCGTGGCTCAGGTCACCATCCCGTCCGGACCGGCGAAGGATCTCGACCTGTGGCTCACCGGGCCCGGCGGGAGCGAGGTCTCCGTCGCGATCCAGGCCACGTGCGGCAGCGCCCTCACCGAGCTCGCGTGCGTCGCGAGCGCCGGCACGAACGTCACCCATGCGCGCGCGCGGAACCTCGCCCCCGGGACGTACTCGGTCATCGTCACGTCGTCGAAGGAAGCGACGCTCGAGCTCGCCGTCGACTTCCTCACGCCGACGCCGAAGTCGCCGAACGAGACGTGCGCGAGCCCGACGCCGATCACCGAGGGCGTCGCCTTCCCCGTCCAGATCTTCGATGCCGCGAAGGACGTCCCGAGCGCCTGCACCTCGCCGACCGGCGATCTCGTCTACGCGTTCACGCTCGCCTCGCCGCGGGACGTGCGGGTGTTCGCGACCACGAGCCGCGGCGCGGGCTCCGCGGTGATGAGCCTGCGCGGCGGTGGGTGCTCCACCCTCCCCGACGAGCGCGGTTGCCGCCAGGGCTCGGGCATCCAGCCGCTCTACGCCCGCGCGCTCCCCGCCGGCACCTACTGGCTCTCGGTCTCGGCCACGTCCCCGATCGACGCCTCCATCCTGCTCGCGACCTACGCGCCCACCGTCGCCCCGGCCGATCAGACCTGCGGGACTGCTCCTCCGGCCACGATCGACGGCACGCTCGACTTCGATCTCGCGAACCACGAGGACGCGATCAAGGACGGGTGCTACCCCGGCGCGCCGACCGCCGCGTACGCGGTCGATCTCTCCGTCGCGAGCGACGTCTTGCTCGTCGGCCGCTTCGCCCAGAACGGCGTGGGTGCCGTCTCGTTCGACGCCCCCGGCTGCACCGCCCCCGATCGGCTCGTGTGCGCCTCGTCGTTCACGCCCGTGCGGGCGAGCAAACGCAACGTCCCGCCCGGGAGCTACCGCGCGATCGTCGCCGACAGCTACGGTCTCGCCGGCTCGCTCAGCACGTTCGTCCGGCCGACCGTGCAGGCCACGAACGTGACCGGCGCCGACTCGTGCCAGAGCCAGGTCGTCGACGTGCCGCCGACCGGCGGGTTCTTCACCGGCGACACGACCGGGAAGGCCGCCGATTTCGACGAGAGCTGCGACGTCCCGAACGTGCCGCCGGGCGGCGCCGCCGATCAGATCCTGCGGCTCGTCCTCGCGCAGCCGAGGCGCGTCGTGCTCAGCATGGATGGGTCGACGTACGACACCATCCTGAGCCTGCGGAGCGGAACGACGTGCCCCGGCCTCGAGGTGAAGAACGGGTGCAACTTCAGCTTCAGCGGCGCGCGCAGCTTCCTCGACGTCAGCGTCCCCGCGGGGACGTACTGGATCGTGGTCGACGGGTTCGGATCCCAAAAAGGGACATGGAACCTCGACGTCCGCGTCGTGCCTTGACCGGTCCTGGGCGCGTGCTCAAGGAACGCTGACGAAGAACGCGGCGTGGCCGTGCGGCGACGTCGGTCCGTCGATGCAGCGATCGAAGAAGTGGAAGCGCACGGTCCACTTCCCGGCTTGGTCGAAGCGGACTGGGCCGATGGTGTAGACGCCACCGCCCTTCTCCGTCGACTTGCCGGTGCTCGGTGCGGCGTGGCTCGTCCCGAGGAAGGCCTCGACGTCGGGCTCGGCGTCGAGCACGGCCGTGCCGTCGGTCCGGGACTTCACGGTGACGGTGAACGTCACGTCGGTGTCGCGGTAGACGCTCGTCGCGGTCCACGAGACGTCGTACTTGCACTCGTCGTCCGCGCCGACCTGGTTGAACATGGTCTCGCCGTACTCGCTCGCGCCGCCGTCGGGCTCGGCGGCGTCGGTCGCGGCCGCGTCGGGCGTACCCGCGTCGGGAGACGACTGGCACGACGCGAGGGACCACGCCTGCTTCGTGGTCCCGCAGTGGGAGTCTTGCGTGCCGGTGACGGGACCACCCACGGGCCCGCTGGGCGTGCTCGAGGTGCAAGCGAGGATGGAGAAAAGGGATGCGACGCCGACCATGCCGGCGCCCGAGAGCTTCGAATTCATGGAACCTCCAAACGTTCGGAGTACGAGGGGACGAAGATGGACTTCGTCACGCTCGGGGCGGTGGTGGCTCCGGAGGCGCGAGCGGATGGCTCGCGAGGCGATTGCTGGCGGGCTGACCGAGGAGCGCGCGCGGCGCCGGCGCGATCGCGCTCGCGCTGGCCGGCAGGACGCCGGCGACGTGCCACGCGACGAACGCGACGTCGCGGTCGCCGCACGTGCCCCGCGCGAGGGGACGGGCGGACGTGTCGCGGTCCTCCTCCTCGAGCTCGGGGTGGCAGACGACGCAGACGCAGTCCGTGTGCGCCGCGTCGCAGCGGCAGACGTGCGGGGCCGCTCCGGCGAGCGCGCGCGCGAGACCGGGGCCCGCGCTGACGAGGAGCAGCGGCACCAGCAGCACCCCGATCAGGAAGGCGAGGAGCCTACGACGCACGCCACCTCGTTAGCACGACGTCGCGGCGCCGTCAGCGCGGTGCGAGCTCGTCGGCGAAGCTCGAGAGCTCCTCCACCGCTGCGCGCGCCACGCCGAGATGGCGCGCAATTCCTGCGACGTCGGAGCGCTTGAACGCCGCGTGGCTCCCCTGGAGGAACCAGTTCAGTACGGTGATGACGCCGCGGACGACGGCTTGCTCGGCCACCACCGCGACGGGAGGCGCCACGAAGCCGGGCGGCAGCACCGCGAGCGCGGTCCGCCGTTGCGCGGCGTCGGGCACGCCGCCCCGCGAGAGGACGAGCTGCCCGCTCGCGCTCGCGTGCTCGCTCTCGATCGCCGCGCAGACGGCACTCCAATCCTCGCGACTCGGCGCGACGGGCCCGTGACCGATGACGAGGAACGAACGCGCGCCCTCGGCGTGCTCGGAGCTCACGGTGAGCACACCGACGCCCACGGTCGCGCCCGCGTGGATCGTCCGCTTCACTTGTTGCGATCGTAGAAGTTCCCCGGCCGACAGACGAGCTTCGTGTCGTGCCGCACGCACTTCACTTCTTGTTCGAAGCGCGCCTCGACCACCCCGTCGCCGTTGAAATCGGCCTGCGCGCGCGCGATGCCTTCGAGCTCGCTCGTGCGCTCCCACTGGTACTGGAAGCGCTGCGGGAGCGTGAGCTGGAAGCCGTCGCAGGCGAACGCTTCGTCCGACCAATCGGCCGCGGTGCTCGCGTAGGTCTTCCCGCCCACCTGCGCGAGGTCGGCGGGGACCTTCGGGGAGCTCGGAGGCAGGCTCCCCTTCTTCTCGGCGCACGCGACCGCCGCGCGAGCGAGGTAGACCGAGTTGTTCTTCCCCTCCACGAGCTGCGAGTTCGCCACGAAGCGGTCCCAGCCGATGAGGCGGAAGGCCACGAGGATCCCGACGAGAATCAGGAGGCCAATCAGGCCACCGCGATGGACGAGCTTCCGCCCGGAGATCACGGGGGCGACGGCGCTGGACATGGCGTTCGAGTAGGGCAGCGTCATGCCCCCGTCAAGCCGCGCAAAATCTGCTACCTGTCGAGGACCCGTGAGCGACGTCCATCTGCAGCACCGCGTCCACCTCGTCGACGCGAAAGCGCACCTCGTCGAGGTCGAGACGACCGTCTCCTCCACCACGCCGCTGCCGGCGCCGCTGGTCTTCTCCATGGCCGTCTGGACGCCCGGCTCCTACTTGGTCCGCGAGTACGCGCGCCACGTCGAGGGCTTCTCCGCGGGCGACCACCGCGCGCGAAAAGTGCGCAAGAACGCCTGGGCGGTCGAGCACGACGGCGCGCGCGAGCTCACAGTTCGCTACCGCGTCTACGCGAACGACCTCACCGTCCGCACGAACCACGTCGACGAGTCGCACGTCTACTTGAACGGCGCGTGCACGTTCCTCGCGGTCGAGGGTCACGAGAGCGCTCCCGCCGAGGTCGCGTTCGCCGTGCCCGAGAGCTTCCGCGCCGCGACCGCGCTCCCGCCGGTGGCGGGCAAGCCGCTCACCTTCCACGCGCCCGACTTCGACACGCTCGTCGACTCGCCGATCGAGCTCGGCGACTTCAAGGAAGGTTCGGTCACCGCGTGCTCGGTCCCCCACCGCTTCGCGGTGTGGCCGCCGAGCGCCATCACCGACGAGAACCTGCAGAAGCTGCTCACTGCCACGAAGACGATCGTCGAGACCGAGGCGGGGTTCTTCGGCGGCACGCTTCCGTTCCCCGACTACACGTTCATCCTCCACCTCTCGCCGCGCGGGCGCGGGGGCCTCGAGCACCGCGCTTCCACCACGCTGCTCGCGCCGCAGAGCTCGTTCGAGACGCGCGACGCGTACTTGGACCTGCTCTCGCTCGTCGCCCACGAGTACTTCCACCTCTGGAACGTGAAGCGGATCCGCCCCGCCGGGCTCTTCCCGTACCGCTGGGAGCAGGAGAACTACACCCGGCTCCTGTGGTGGTTCGAGGGCGCGACGAGCTACTACGACTGGCGCACGCTCCGCCTCGCGAAGCTGTGCACCGAGACCGAGTACCTCGATCACCTCGCGCAGGAGCTCGCGTACCTGGATGGGACGCCGGGGCGCCTCGTGCACCCGCTCGAAGAGGCCTCGTTCGATGCGTGGATCAAGCTCTACCGGCCCGACGAGAACAGCCCGAACAGCACGGTGAGCTACTACCGCAAGGGCGAGCTCGTGAACGCGCTCTTCGACGTCGAGATCCGCGCGCGCACGAGCGGCGCGCGCTCGCTCGAGAACGTGCTCGCGCTCCTTTGGGAGCGCCACGGCCGGCGCGACGTGCCGGTGCCCGAGGACGGGATGCAGGCGATCTTCGAGGAAGCCGCGGGCGTCCCACTCGGCGACCTCTTCGACGCGTGGGTCCGCGGCGCGGCCGAGGTCGACGCCGCCACCACGCTGCGCAAGGTCGGCCTCGCGATCGAGCGCACGCCGAAGGACGGCGCCGCGCTCGGCGTGCGCACGCGCGAGAGCGGTGGGCGCGTGACGGTGCAGGCGGTCCTCCGCGGCGGGGCAGCCCACGCGGCCGGGATCGACGCGGGCGACGAGATCGTCGCGGTCGGAGAGCGCCGGGTCGAGGGGAGCAGCCTCGACGCCATCACGTCGAAGCTCAGCCCGGGGACCACGACGGAGGTGCTCGTCGCGCGCGACGGCCGAATCCGCCCGCTGAAGATCACGCTCGAGCAGCCGCGCGAGCGGCGGACCAAGATCGTGTCGGCCGGCGACGCGAGTGAAGCGCAGAAGGCGCTCCTCAAGGGCTGGCTCGCGAGCTGAGCTCTACTGCAGGCCCGCGTCGCCGTCGTCGTCGTGCGGGTACTTCCGCTTGAGGTGCTCGATGCACACCGCGCGGAGCGGCGCCGCGACGTAGGTGGCCTCGACCACGAGTCGAAGCTCGTGGCGAAGGAGCAGCCCGGCGAGCGGAACCGTGACGTCGATCGGGGCATACGGGTTGAGCAGGATCGCGAGCCGGATCCGCGGGCGGTGAGCCCACGCCTCGGCGCGCGCGATCTCGCGCAGCACCTCGGGGCGAGCCGGCCGGCGCGCGGCGACGCGGAGGAGATCGTCCTCGGTGAGGCGCGGGTTCCGGAGCACGCCGCGGATGACGTCCGGGTGCGGATCGAGGAGGAGCTTCTCGAGCACGTTCCGGTCGGGTCGCCGCGCGAGCGACTTGCGCTCGCCGAGCGTGAGCGGGCGCCCGAAGCCGTAGTCGGGCGGTTTCGGCGGGCGCTGCGACTCGCGCACGGGTGACGCGACCGGCGCGCGGAGGAGGCGCTCGAGGTTGAGGAGCGATGCCGCGGCAACCTCCTCGCGAAGCCGTTGCCGCGGGAGCTCGACGTGACCCGAGCCGAACGCATCGACCACCGCGACGAGCGCCTCCTTGGCGACCTCGTCCCCTTGCTCGGCGCGGAGCGCGAGGCCGTCGAGCGCGACCGCCGCGGACGACGGCTCGCCCGAGAGCAGCCAGTCGACGAGCCACGTGACGCGGAGCTTGGCGTCCGGGATCGCGGTGATCGTGCGCTCGAGCCGGCGGTCGCTCAGAAGCCGAGGTCTCCCCCGCCCGGCTTCTTGCCGGACGCCGTCGCGGTCGCGACCGGAGGCTTGCCGCCTGCCGTCGCGGTGGGCTTCCCGCCGCCGATCGGCTTCGTCCCGCCGTTCGTGGCGACGGTGGCGGTCGGGGCGGTCGTCACGGCCGGGGGTGCGGTGGTGGACGGCGGCGCCGAAGCGACGGTCGCGGAGGTCGTGGTGCCGGGATCGCCGGCGGTGCTCGTGGCGGTCGCCGTGGCGGTGGGAGGCGCGGTCGGCGCCGACGTCGCGACCGAGGTCGCGGCCGTGCCGGTGGTGGTCCCCTCGCCCGCGTTCCCGCCCTTCGACTTCATCGCGATGCCGACGCCGATGCCGAGGACGAGCACGGCCGCGACGCCGATGCCGACGAAGAGGCCCATCGAGCTCTTCTTGGGGACGCCCTCCGCCGCCTCGCCCGCGAACGCGGTGGTCGACGCGACCGGCGCCGCCGCCGCGGGAGGCGTGTTCGCTCCGCCGCCCGGGAGCATGTTCTGCGGGAGCGGCGTCTGCGCGAGCGGCACCGTGCCGGCGAGCCCGGCCTTGAGGTGCACCTCGCGGACCTCGGCGGGCGCCATGATGTCGGTCGACACTCCGGTGCCGAGCGCTTGCGCGAGCGCATCGGAGAGCTCCTTCGCCGTGGCGAAGCGCTTGGCGGGATCGCGCTCGCACGCCTTCTCGAACCAGGCGTCGAT
This sequence comes from Polyangiaceae bacterium, assembly GCA_044224495.1. Classification (GTDB taxonomy): domain Bacteria; phylum Myxococcota_A; class Polyangia; order Polyangiales; family Polyangiaceae; genus JBGAKG01. Next base: position 107,396 of record JBGAKG010000025.1, read on the forward strand.
GGCGCGACCGAGCGCGGGGTTCTTCTCCGACGGCTTCGGCAGCGGCTTGACCATGATCTGCATGAGCAGATCGCCGAGCGCATCGCTCTCGAACGGGCGCTCCCCGGTGAGGCACTCGTACGCGATGACGCCCAGCGCCCAGAGGTCGGAGCGGGTGTCGATCGTCTTCGTGCCCTGCGCCTGCTCCGGGCTCATGTAGTAGGGCGTCCCGAGCATCGCGCCGGTCTTCGTGTTGCTGCCGATGTCGAGGTTCGGGTTCTTGCTCTTGGCGATGCCGAAGTCGAGCACCTTGGCGATCTCACGGTCGTCGTCGCGAACCAGGAAGATGTTGTCCGGCTTCAGGTCGCGGTGGATGATCCCCTGCCCGTGGGCCTTCGTGAGCGCGCGGCAGACCTGCGCGATGATGCCGTTCACCTCGGCGCCGGTGAGCCTGCCCGCGCGCGTGATCCGCTTGGAGAGCTCCTCGCCATCGAGGAGCTCCATCGCGATGAAGGGCATGCCCTCCCAGATGTCGTGGTCGAGGATCTGGACGACGTGCGGGCTACGGAGCGCAGCGGCCGCCTTGGCCTCGCGCTGGAACCGCATCTGCATCTCGGGGACCTGCGCGAAGTCGCCCTCGATGAATTTCACCGCGCACGGGATGTCGAGCGCGAGATGGGTCGCATACCAGACCGACCCCATGCCGCCCCGACCGAGGAGGCGATTCAGACGAAACTTCCCTGCGACGACCACGTTCTCGGCGAGCTGCATCTTCAGAAGACCCCTGCTTGCAAGATTACGGCATCCCGCGGCGACCGTGCATCAGCATCACGCACCGCCGAGGGTGCCGGTGTAGGTGGACCCGCCCGTATGGCGGGGTTGCGTGGCGCGCTGGAGGTCGCATGTTCCGTTCGTCCTCGGGCTTGCCCTATACACTCCTACGACCATGTTCCGCGCCATGCCGGACGATCCCGAAAAACCCTCCAAACCACCGGCAGCCCCGCCCCCTGGGGGACCCCGTGGGCCGAGCGAAGAGCTCGACGTCAAGGTCCGCCAGCGGAGCGCAACTCCGCGACTCTACAAGGTCATCTTTCACAACGACGACTACACGACCCAGGAGTTCGTCGTGATGGTCCTCCTCCAGCACTTCCAGAAGAGCGAAGCCGAAGCGACGTACATCATGCTCAAGGTCCACCGGACCGGCAGCGCCGTCGCGGGCACCTACACCCGAGACATCGCCGAGAGCAAGGTTCAGAAGGTCACCACGATCGCGCGCGAGTACGGGATGCCGCTCCTCCTCACGGCCGAGCCCGAATGAACGGAAAGTCACCATCACCATGCGCCTGAGCACCGAAGTCGAAATCGCACTCGAGGTCGCCGCGACCGAAGCGCGGCGCCGCCGCCACGAGTTCTTCACGCTCGAGCACCTGCTCGCAGCGATGCTCTACGACGAGGCGGCGAAGAAGCTCGTCCGCAACTCCGGGGGCGATCCCAAAGCCCTCGACCAGAAGCTCCAGCGCTTCTTGGAAGACATGGAGACCGTGCCGGAGGACGAAGCGCAGGCCAGCCCTCCGCAGCCCTCGAACGGCCTCACCCGCGTGATCCGGCGCGCAGCGATGCACGTCACGAGCTCGGGCAAGGACGAGGTCCAGGTCCACAACGTCCTCATCGCGATGTTCGCCGAGCCCGACTCGTTCGCGGTCAGCGCGCTGGAGTCGAGCGGCGTCACGCGGCTCGATCTCGTCTCCTACGTCTCGCACGGCGTGCCCAAGTCGGACGAGGAGAAGTCGGAGAACGCCGAGGGCGACGGCGACGCGCCGTCCGCCAAGGATCCGCTCAAGGCCTACACGGTGAACCTCAACGAAGAGGCGAAGGCCGGTCGCATCGACCCGCTCGTCGGCCGCTCGAAGGAGGTCCAGCGCATCATCCAGATCCTCGCGCGCCGGAAGAAGAACAACCCGATGCTCGTCGGCGACGCCGGCGTCGGAAAGACGGCGGTCGTCGAGGGCCTCGCGCAGCGGATCGAGAAGGAAGAGGTGCCGAAGGCCCTCCTCGGCAGCACGGTCTACTCGCTGGATCTGGGCGCGCTCGTGGCGGGCACGCGCTTCCGCGGCGACTTCGAAGCGCGCCTCAAGGGCGTGATGAACGCGCTGAAGGACAAGCCGAAGGCGATCCTCTTCATCGACGAGATCCACACGATCGTCGGCGCCGGCTCGACCAGCGGCGGCAGCCTCGACGCGTCGAACCTCCTGAAGCCCGCGCTCGCGTCGGGTCGCCTGCGCTGCATCGGGTCCACCACGTTCGAGGAGTTCCGTTCGCACCTCGAGAAGGACCGCGCGTTCTCGCGCCGCTTCCAGCGCGTCGACGTCAACGAGCCGAGCGAGGACGAGACCAAGCTCATCCTCCAGGGCCTCAAGAAGTATTACGAGGAGTTCCACGAGGTGAAGTACGACGACGAGGCGCTCGACGCCGCGGCGTCCCTCGCCGCGCGCTACATGCACGACCGGCGCTTGCCCGACAAAGCCGTCGACCTCGTCGACGAGACGGGTGCGGCGACGAAGCTCGCCCACGGCCCCGGCGCGAAGGTCAGCGTGCGCGACGTCGAAGAGGTCCTCTCCCGCATGGCGAGCATCCCGCCGCGCGAGGTGAAGACCGACGGCAAGGAGCAGCTCCGAAACCTCGAGAGCGAGCTCAAGGCCGTGGTCTTCGGTCAGGAGAAGGCGATCGAGCAGCTCGCGGCGTCCGTGAAGCTGGCGCGCGCCGGCCTCCGCGCGCCGGAGAAGCCGATGGGCTGCTTCCTGCTCACGGGCCCGACCGGCGTCGGCAAGACGGAGGTCGCGAAGCAGCTCGCGCGCATCCTGAACATCCAGTTCCTGCGCTTCGACATGAGCGAGTACATGGAGCGCCACACGGTCTCGCGCCTGATCGGTGCGCCGCCCGGCTACGTCGGCTTCGACCAGGGCGGGCTCCTCACCGACGCGGTGACGAAGACGCCGCACGCGGTCCTGCTCCTCGACGAGATGGAGAAGGCACACCCGGACGTCTTCAACGTCCTCCTCCAGGTCATGGACCATGGGCGCCTGACCGACAACAACGGCAAGTCGGCCGACTTCCGGCACGTGATCCTGCTCATGACGAGCAACGTCGGCGCGCGCGACCTCGCGCGCCGCAGCGTCGGCTTCGCCGGCGGCAAGGATCTCTCCGGCGCCGACCGCGAGTACCAGCGCATGTTCTCGCCCGAGTTCCGCAACCGGCTCGATGCGAAGATCGCGTTCGATCCGCTGTCGCGCGCGACGATGAGCAGCATCGTCGACAAGTACGTGAAGGAGCTCCGCCTGCTCCTCCGCGAGAAGAAGGTCGAGATCGAGCTCACGCCGGCGGCGCGCGAGTACCTCGCCGACAAGGGCTACGATCCGGACTTCGGCGCGCGTCCGCTCGCCCGAGTGATCCAAGAGGACGTGAAGCGCCCGCTCGGCGACGAGCTTCTCTTCGGAAAGCTCGAGCACGGCGGGAAGGTCACCGTGGACGCGAAGGACGGAGCGCTGCGCTTCGCCTACGAGGCGGCCACCGTCACCGCGTAGGGCGCCCGGACAAGGCTTGCTCCTCCACTGTACACATGTACAGTAGAGGAGTGAACCCGAACCGTTTCGCCACCACGGAAGTGGTCTGGGTCGACGAGCACTCGCCTCCCCTTCACCTGGAGGTGAGCTTCGACACCTCGCGCTCGATCCTCTCCACGAACGACAGCCCCGATCTGGACTTCACCTACAGCGTGAACCCATACCGCGGCTGCGCGCACGCGTGCGCGTACTGCTACGCGCGCCCCACCCACGAGTACCTCGGCTTCGGCGCCGGCACGGACTTCGATCGGAAGATCGTCGTGAAGCGGGACGCACCCGAGCTCCTCCGTCACGCGCTCTCGTCCGCCAAGTGGGACCGGAGCCACGTGCTGATGTTCAGCGGCGTCACCGATTGCTACCAGCCGCTCGAGCGCTCGTACGAGCTGACGCGCGGATGTCTCAAGGTCTGTCACGAGCTCGAGCAGCCGCTCGGCATCATCACCAAGGGAGTCACGATCGAGCGCGACCTCGACGTGCTCGGCGCGCTCGCCGCGCGCGGGCTCGTCACGGTCACGATCAGCATCCCGTTCGCCGACGAGGCGTGCGCCCGCGCGCTCGAGCCAATGGTCACCACCCCCGCGCGGCGGTTTCGCATCATCGCCGCACTGGCTTCCGCGGGGGTCCCCGTCGGCGTGAACGTCGCACCGATCGTCCCCGGTCTCGGCGACGAGCAGATGGTGAGCGTCCTCGAGCAGGCCAAGGAGGCCGGCGCGAGCTGGGCCGGGTGGACGCTCCTGCGTCTGCCCGGCGCCACGCGCATGGTCTTCGAGCAGCGGCTGCGCGAGCTCCTCCCGCTCCGCGCCGAGAAGGTGCTGGCGCGGCTGCGCGAGTCGCACGGCGGCAAGCTCTACGACGCGAGGTTCGGCAAGCGCGGCCGCGGGGACGGCCCCCACGCCGAGATGATCGGCGCGCTGTTCGAGCGCGCGGCGGTGCGGCTCGGTCTTCGAACCGGCATGGCGTCCGCGCAGCGGGCCGCGGTCGAAGGCGCCGCGTCGGAGACGCCGCCGGCCCCCAAGAAAGCGCAGCTCACGCTATTTTGACGGAGTAGACTCCGCGCCCCGTCGTGCTCCGCCCGCTCCTCGTCGCCGCTGTCAGCTACGTCGTCGCCACGGGCGGCGCAGAGGAAGCACTTCTGCCGATGGGCGATCTTCCGCCGGGCGTCGACTTCACCGCGGACGACGCGGCGATGGCGAAGCACGCCGAGGACGTCGTCGACTACACGTTCACCGCGACCCTCGACCCGACGGCGCACACGGTCCACGGCGAAGGCACGATCGTCTTCAAGAACACGAGCGCGCGCCCGCTGAAGGAGCTGTGGCTGCACCTCTACCTCAACGCGTTCAAGAACGAGCGGAGCGTGTTCCTGCGCGAGCCCGTCGGGCGCTTCCGCGGCGGCGGCGGCGTGCGCGATTGGGGCTACATCGACGTGAAGAAGCTCGAGCTCCGCACCGAGGCGGGGCCCGTCGACCTCTGGAAGACCGCCGAGCGCACGCGCCCCGGCGACGACGACGAGACCGACGCGCGCGTTCCGCTCCCGACCGAGCTCGCGCCCGGCGATGCGCTCTCGCTCGACGTCGTCTGGGACGACAAGCTCCCGAGCGTGGTCGAGCGCACCGGCTACGACGGCTCGTTCCACATGATCGCGCAGTGGTTCCCGAAGCTCGCACGGCTCGAGCCCGATGGAACGTGGGCGCACTTCCCGTTCCACCACCTCTCGGAGTTCTACGCGGACTTCGGCTCGTACGACGTGACGATGAAGGTGCCGAAGGGCTTCCGCATCGCCGCTTCGGGCCCGATCACCGAGGAGCGCGAAGAGGGCGACCTCCACGTCGAGCGCCACCTCCAGGGCGACATCCACGACTTCGCGTGGTCCGCCTACGACCGCTTCGACGTGCTCGAGGAAGGCATCGAGGGGATCGACGTCAAGGTCTTCTACCCGCACGGCTACCACTACGTGGCGAACCGGGAGCTGGCGACGATGCGCTTCGCCATCCCGCACTTCCGCCAGCGCTACGGGCAGTACCCATATGGGACGCTGAACCTGGTCCACCCTCCCGAGTCGGCGGAGGAAGCGGGCGGCATGGAGTACCCGACGCTCATCACCACGGGTGGGTCGTGGACGGGTCCGCCGGGCGTGATGGGGGTCGAGCTCGTCACGATCCACGAGTTCGGGCACCAATGGTTCTACGGGCTGCTCGCGTCCGACGAGATGACGTGGCCCTTCCTCGACGAGGGGATGAACAGCTACGCCGAGGCCGAAGGGATGAAGGCCTGGCTCGGCGAAGGTTCGCTCGTGAACCTCTTCGGCCTCGCGATCTCCGACAGCACGTTCCAGAGCACGTCGGCGCGGCGCGCTCACGACGCGAAGGTCGCCCAACCCGCGTGGGCGTTCACCGGCGCCGACTACGGTGCGCTCGTCTACGGCCGAACGGCGGCGGTCTTCGGCACCATCGACCGGGTCTACGGTGAGGACAAGGGCACGCTCGCGATCGGTCGCTACGCCCGCCGCGTCCGCTTCCGTCACCCGCGCCCCGACGATCTCCTCGCCACCTACGAGGAGGTGCTCGGTCCGGACGTCCGCGCCTACCTCCACGAGGCGCTCTTCGAGAAGGGCTGGGTCGACTTCGCGATCGACGGCATCCAGTCCGCGCAAGTCGTGGCCCCCGCCGGCGTCTTCGATCGCGAGGGCAAGCCGCGCGAGACCGTCGCGGCGGGGACCGGAAAGACGGGCGACTGGGAGAGCGCGGTGATCCTCCGTCGCCACGGAACGCTCGTGCTCCCCGTCGACGTCGAGCTCCACTGGGCGGACGGGAGCGTCGAGCGTCGCGTCTGGGACGGGCGGAGCGAGATGGAGCGGATGGTCGTCGTCGGGCCGAAGGAGCTCGTCGGTGCCGTCGTCGACCCCGACCACAAAATCCTCGTCGACGCGAACTACACGAACGACTTCGCGCGCGCCCACGGCCATGGCTCCGTCGCGCGGAGCTTCGAGCGCGGGGTCTACGTCGGTGCCCTTCTCTCCTCGGTGCTCGGGCCATGAACGACCGCGCTCCCATCTCGCGCGCGTCGGCGCTCGACAAGCCCGAGTCGCTCCGCGAGAGCTCGCGCCTGCTGCTGCTGTCGACCGAGAGCATCCGCGCGCGCCGGCGCCCGTTCGCCGTGCTCGCGTTCGGCGCCTGGCAGGTCGTCGCCGGGCTGGCGCTCGGCTGGCCCGCCGCCCGCACGGTGGCGGCCGTCTTCGAGACGCACCCCCGCGGGGACGCCCCGCTCTTCGAGCCCGGCGGCTTCGCGCTCGTGCGCACCCTGACCGAGGCCGAGCCCGCGGTCCGAGGCCTCGGCTCCATCGCGGTCGTCGTCTTTCTCGCCGCGTCGCTCCTCGGGCTCGGCCCGATCATCTCGCTCTTCGCGTCGCTCGCGCACACCACGCCGGACGTGAAGACGCCGCGCGTCCGGCACCTCGCCCCCTTCGTCGCCGGCACCTATGGCTCGTTCGCCGCGCTCTGGCTCGCCACGGGCTTCCTCAAGCTGGTCGTCGTCGCGATCGCAGGGGCGGTGTTCGGTGCCGTCTCGAGCGCGCTCGAGGCGTCCTCCGGCGACGTCGGCGCCGCGAAGTGGGCCTTCGGCGCGGCGCTCCTGGTCGCGCTCGGCGTGCCCGTCCTGGAGGTCCTGCAGGACCTCACCCGGGCCGCGCTCGTCCGCTACAACGCCGGGCTGCTCCGCGCGGTCGGCTTCGCGCTCACCACCTTCCGCCGGATGGGCCCGCGCGCGTTCTTCTCCTACGCGTGGCGCGCGCTCGCCGGGCTCGTCCCCGTCGTCGCCGCCGGTGCCTTCGCGAACCAGTTCGGCGGCCGGGCCGGCGGGGCGCTCGTCGCGCTCTTCCTCCTCCACCAATCGGTCATCTTCGCTCGCGCCGCCCTCCGCGCGAGTTGGTTCGCCCGCGCGATTCGAGCGGTCGACGAGGCCACTTCCAACGGCTGAGCTGGGGTATTTTTCCAGTGTCACCATTATTTTGACTTCCGGCGTCGCTTTTCGGGTTCCCAGGAAGGTGGATTGCCGGTAGCAACAGAAGCCGTCCGCGTATTTCCGTACGCGGCGAACCCTGAAGTCGTTGGAGCCGTCGTTGCAGAAGCGCCTCTTCGCCGTTGCATTCGCGAGTGTCGCCGTCCTCTCGGCGGCTGCAGCCACTGTCTCCCTCGGCGGCTGCGCGAAAGAAGCAACCCTCGCCCCGACCACCAAGCCCCTCGCCTTCATCCGGGGCCCCTCGCACCGCGGCCGCACCGCAGCCGCCCGCACGAACGAGCAGGGCGCGCGCCAAGGCATTCTCCCCACCCCGGGCTCCACCTACGGCTCCGGCGTCACGTCCCTCCTCCCGCTGCCGGGTGGGGAGGACCTGGACGAGAGCGATCGTCCCCTCGCTCCGAACGGGCTCTGCCCGCCGGACATGGCCTCGATCGACGACCGCTACTGCATCGACCGGTACGAGGCCTCGCTCGTCGAGCTCCTCCCGAACGGCGAAGAGCGGCCCTTCTCCCCGTTCCTCTCGCTGGACGCCCAGAAGCCGTTCCCCGTCGTCCGCGCCATCAGCGTCGGCCACGTGGTCCCGCAGGGCTACATCTCCGAGCTCCAGGCCAAAACGGCCTGCGCCCGCTCCGGCAAGCGCCTCTGCAAGCCCACCGAGTGGCGAGCGGCCTGCAAGGGCCCGGACCACACCACCTACGGCTACGGCACGCAGAACGAGGCGCGCCGCTGCAACGATCACGGCCGCGCCCCCATGGCGGCGGTCTTCGGCCTCGGCGGCAACAGCGACCCCAAGCAGTGGGGCCCGCGCATGAACGATCCGCAGCTGAACCAGGTCGACGGCACGGTCGCGAAGACCGGCGATCACTCGGGCTGCACGAACGGCTACGGCGTCTACGACATGGTCGGCAACGTCCACGAGTGGGTCGACGATCCGGACGGCACGTTCCTCGGCGGCTACTACCTGGACATCCACCAGAACGGCGACGGCTGCGACTACCGGACCGGCGCGCACGACGTCTGGTACCACGACTACTCGACCGGCTTCCGCTGCTGCGCCGACGTGGCGCCCTGAAGTCGCAAGACACTTCGTCCGTAAACTGGTGGCAGGCGCTACGAATTGGTATGGGAGGGCATGCTCTCCCGGCCGTTCCATGCCCTCGTCCTGACTGCGCTCGCGCTCGGGGCCGGGGGCGTCGGCTGCGGGAACACCCGCCATGATCCGTCCAGCCCCGGCGTCGTCGGGTCCGGCACCCCGGCGGCGACGAGCTCCGCGTCAGCCGCCGTCGTCCCTGCCAGCGCCGCCGCCGCCGAGCCCGCGCCTCCTCCCGCTCCCACCTGCGCGGCCGCCGACCCCGAGAAGTGGGCCCTCCCCCCGCTCGACACGAAGCTCGTGAGCGCGCCCCTCGGCAGCATCGTCGACGACGCAAAGGGCCTCGACCCCTTCTACACCCGCCTCGCGCGGCTCGTCCGCGGCAAGGCGAAGGACCACGTCCGGATCGCCGTCTACGGCGACTCGAACATGACGATGGACTTCATCACCGGCGCCATGCGCCGGATGCTCCAGGCGAAGTTCGGCGACGGTGGCCACGGCTTCGTCGCCCTCGCCCGCCCGTGGCCCTGGTACCGCCACTTCGACGTGAAGATGGAGGTCGGCGAAGCGAGCTGGCGCAAGATCGCCACCTCCACCAACCAAGTCTCCGACGGGCACTACGGCTTCGCCAACATCGCGAGCGAGAGCACCGCGTCCGGCGCGTGGGCGTGGGCCGCGAACGTCGACGACCCGCAGCCGATCGGCAAGTCGTTCTCCAAGGTCGACCTCTTCTATTTGAAGGGCCCCTCCCGCGGCTCGTTCGCGATCAAGATCGACGGCGCGAAGGTGAAGGACGTCACCACCTCGTCGACCGAGGCGAAGGCCGCGTTCGAGCACTTCGACCTCACCGACGGTCCGCACAAAATCGAGTGCGTGGTGAACGGAGCATCCCCCGTTCGCCTCTACGGCGCAGCGCTCGAGCGCGACACGCCGAGCATCCTGGTCGACTCGCTCGGGACCGGCGCGCTGAACTACGAGCAGATGACGCACGTGAGCACGGCGTCGCGCGACCCGATGCTCCAGCGGCGGCACTACGACCTCGTCGTGTTCCTGCTCGGGACGAACCTGTTCGCGCCGGCCTACCACGAGCAGTGGATGGCGAAGGTGATCGACGGCATGGAGACCGCGGTCCCCAACACGCCGATCCTGATCTTGAGCCCGCCGGACATCGAGCTGAAGAGCACCGACGAGCACTCGGACCCGCGGATCGTGAAGCTCTCGACACAGCTCGGGGACATCGCGAAGAAGCACGGCTGGGCGTTCTGGGACTTCCGCGCGGCGATGGGCGGGGATCGCTCGATGATCCGCTTCGCGAAGGCGGGGCTCGCGAATTGGGACCTCGTGCACCTCACGAAGGATGGGGGCGCGATCATGGGGCAGCGGTTGGCGCATGCGATCTTCGCGGGCTTCGATGGGTGGATGAAGGCGCACGCCGAGGCAGGGTGCGACGACGACCGCGCGCCCGTGTGGGCGGAGAAGACTCCGTAGCGACCGTGCTGGCGCTCGGGGACGAGGACGTGCACGGGTACGCCGGGACGAGGACGGTGGATCGAGCACGGGCTACGACGACGACTACGGCCACGCGTAGGGGGGACGCGGACGGTGGGTCGAGGACGCGTCTCGAGCACGCGGACGAGTCTCGAGCACGTGGATGATTTGCGTCGGAATGTTGGGCCGGGGCCTTCGGTTGGGGTCTCGTGGGACGGCGGGAGATTGCGGTTGGCGCGGTGTTGGCGCTCGCTGGGGGCGGGTGCAGCACCAATGGGCTCATCGACTATGCGATGGCCGGCGCGGCGCATCCCCCGCCGCACGCCGGGCTCGTGGTCGGGGATCGGCGCGTGCTCGCTGGCGACCTTCATTGCCACGTGCTGCCGCCCGACTCGCCGTATCACGTGTCGCGCGAGCTCGACGAGACGGTGGCGCTCGCGGAGCGCGAGGGGCTCGACTTCGTCGTCCTCACGCCGCACGTGCGACCGCGCTTCTACGCCGATGCCGAAGAGCGCGCTTGGACCGAGGTCGCCATCCGCGACCTGGTGACGCGGGCCCGCGCGAAGCGCACGTCCGTGATGCTCGTGCCCGGCTTCGAGTACACCGACTGGAGCTGGGGCCACGTCGGGGCGGGCTTCGCCGACCTCGACGCCGTCCTCGCCGAGGTCCCGCTCGCGGACGCGGCGGCGCATCCCGAGCTCTTCTTCGAGCGTTGGGTCGCGCACGGTGGGTTCCTCACGATCAACCACCCGCTCTTGCGGCCGCTCGCGGTGGCGCCGGTGTCCGAGCTCCGCGCCGACCTGTCGTGGCGCGGGTTCCGCGCGGACGCGCCGCCCGAGATCGCGTGGATCGGTCGTCACGCGCAGGCGATCGAGACGGAGAACCTCGAGGTCGCCGAGCTCCGCGATCGCCTGTTCCTCGGCGACGAAGATCGCTCACTCCGCGCCGTGACGCACCTGCTCTCCGATCAGATCCACGCGCAGCAGCGGCGCATCGCTGCGGTCGCCGGGAGCGACAGCCACGGCCACTGGCTCCGCGCCGACACCTTCGTCCTCGCGCGAGAGCGAACCGTGCCGGCCCTCCACCAAGCGCTGCTCGAGGGAAGGACCTGCGTGAAGGCGCCGGGAGCCTGCACGCTCGAGCTGCGCTCCGTCGGCGACAGCGCCTGGCACGGCGTGGGCGAGGCGATCGACGGGGTCGACGCGATCGAGCTCCGCGCCCGCGGCGACGACATCCAATTCTTCGTCGGAGGCGACGCGCCGCACACGGGCTCGCCCACTCGGATCGCGGTCCCGCGCGATCGCTGCACGCTCGTCCGCGCCGTGGTCGACGGAGGATGGTCCTCGCCCATCTACGTGAACTGCGCCTTCGCGCGCTGACCGCCTCCTATCGGCGAAAACAGATCGCGTGACTGAAGGTGGCGTTGTCGCTCCCCGCGGAGCAAAAAGCTCCCGCTCCGCAGTCCTCGTCTCTCGCGCAGAGCTTGCGCGGCACGCAGCGCTCGGTCGCTTCGTCGCAGACAGCGCCGTTGGGGCACGTGTCGTTCTCGGGATCGCAGACCGTCGTCGCCCGGCACTCCGACGTGCAGTCGTTGCTCTTGCAGTCCTCTTGAACGCAGGTCGTCGCCGGCGGACACGCGTGGAAGGTGAACGGCCCCCCGCAATCGAAGCCGACCCTGGGCGCCTCCGAGCTGCACCCCACGAAAACCGCCACCATCGCAGCGACGCGAAGCATCCCAGCGAGCTTAGCTCACGTCCCCGTCCCCGTCCCCGTCCGACGTCCTCGACCCGTCGTCCTCGTCCCTCCTACGCGTGGCCGTAGTCGTCGCCGTAGCCCGTGCTCGATCGGTCGTCCTCGTCCTCGTCCCCGTGCACGTGCACGTCCTCGGCCGCGTCTCCCTTCCGGTCCGCTACTTGGCCTCGGGCTCGGGGTCGACGACCATCTCCCCCATCAACACCTCGAACCGCTCGTTCGCATCCGCTCCCCCATCCGGATGCGTCGCGACGGTCGGCTGAACCACGACCGTCGTCGTCTGCCCATCGGCAGCCGAGCACGCCGTCACCGCCGCCGCCGCCGCGACCGCCGCCGCCGCGACCGCGACGCGGAACCGGACGTTGCCCGCCACGTCCTTCGCGTAGCGGATGCAGAGCTTCGAGCCCGGCTCGCGCGCGGCGAGCACCGCCTTGGCTTCTTGTTCCGTCCCCGCCGAGAGATCGTGTACGTCCTTGTCGCACTCGGCGCAGTGGCGCCGGCGAGCGTCGCCGTCCATCGCGTCGAAGTCCTTCGGGCACGGGGCGAGGATCGGGAGCGCGCGCATGCCCCTCCTACGGGCGAGCGCGGCGATCGATCCCCCGGCTGCCCCGCGCTCAGCTCGCGCGGGCGACGAGCTGCTTGAAGAGCTGCTCGTAGCGACGGGCCGGGCCGTCCCAGCTCCGATCCAGGCGCATCACGCGGCGCTGCAGCTCGCGCCAGCGCGGGTGCGCGACGGCGGCGATGCCGCGCTCGACGGCGGGGAGGAGCTCGTCCTCGGCCTCGAACGTGAACCCCGTCCCGGTCTCGAGCTTCGCGTCGCAATCGACGACGGTGTCGACCAGACCGCCGGTCGCGCGAACGACCGGGAGCGCGCCGTAGCGCTGCGCGTACATCTGCACGAGCCCGCACGGCTCGCGGCGGCTCGGCACGAGCGCCAGGTCGGCGGCGGAGAACAGGCGGTGCACGAGCGCCTCGGGGGCGGCGCGCACGAAGACCGCGCGCCCGTGCGACTTGGCGGTCGCGGCGGTGACCTTCTCGACGAGCTCGGGATCGCCGTCGCCGCAGATGACGACCTGCGCCTCGGACGCCTTCAGGATCTTGGAGAGCGTGGCCGCGACGAGGTCGATCCCCTTCTGCGGGACGAGCCGACCGACGCTCGCGATGAGCGGCGCCCCGAGCTCGAGCGGCAGACCGAGCTCGCTCTGGAGCGCGCCCTTGCAACGCGCCTTCGGCGCGAGATCCTCGGCGTCGTAGCGGGACGCGAGCGCCGCATCCGTCGCCGGGTTCCAGACGCCGTAGTCGATCCCGTTGAGGATGCCGGAGAGGCGCTCCTTGACCTGGCTGAACACGCCCTCGAGGCCGTGACCGCTGCCCGGCTGCACGATCTCGCGCGCGTAGGTGGGGCTCACCGTCACGATCGCATCGGCCGAGAGCGCGCCGAGCTTGAGGAGGTTCACCTTCCCGAAGAACTCCGCCTGCTCGACGGAGAAGACCGACGGCGCGAGGCCGAGAAGCGGCAGCGCCGCCCGCGGGAACACGCCCTGGTGCTCCACGTTGTGGACGACGAGCACCCCGCGCGTGCGCGCGAGCTCGGTCGTCTCGGCGCGCATGCGCACGAGGTGGCTCATCGTGGCCGCCGCCGGCCAGTCGTTCGCGACGACGACGTCGAACGGTGCGCCGCCGACCGCGCGCTGGCGCGCGATCTCGGCCGCCGCGGCGGAGAGGACGCCGAACTTCTTCGCGGTGCCCTCGTTCTCGTCGCCGTAGACCTGCCCGCTCTCGTAGAGACCGGGGGCATCGACCAGGATCACGTCGACCTGCGACGCGAGGCGACCGTCGAACAGGGTCACCTCCATCGCCTCGCCCCCGTGCTCGAACCGGAGCGGCGTCAGGCGCCGCGCGACGAGCAGGCCGCCCTCTTCGAAGGCAGGAAGGCGCGGGACGACCAGCGTGACCTTGTGGCCGAGCGCGCGGAGGGCCTTGGGGAGCGCGGCCGCCACGTCGGCCAGGCCGCCGACCTTCACGTAGGGGAGGAGCTCGGTCGAGACGAAGAGGATGTCCACGCCGCGGCTTGTAGCACGGGACGTGCGTGCGTGGGCGACCTCGTGCTACCTCGCTCCCCGGGGATTTCGACCCGGAGATGACGCGAATTCGTTGGGCCCGCGAGCGTGATTGGACCCGGCCCCCGGGCGTGCCCGAGGGGTCCGTGCTCTCCGTGTTCCGCGTCCCGCCGGAGGTGGCCGGCCAGCGGGTCGACGTCTTCCTCCAGTCGCAGCTCAAGCGCACGAGCCGCACCCGCGCGCAGTTCATCGTCCGGAACAGCGCCTACGACGCCAAGGGCCGCCGGCTGCGTCCCGGTGAGCGCGTGCAAGCGCACCAGCACGTCCTGTTGTGGCGCCCGCCGTGGGACGAGTCGCCGGTCCCGACCGAGATCCCCGTCCTCTACGAGGACGCGCACCTCCTCGCCGTGAGCAAGCCCGCTGGGCTGCCGGTCCACCCGACCGCGCGCTACCACCGCAACACGGTCATCAAGCTGCTCGAGGACGCGCGCCCCGAGCAGTGGCTCTCGCTCGGGCACCGGATCGATCGCGAGACGAGCGGCGTGCTCCTCCTCTCCAAGAACGCCGAGTGCGACCGCGAGCTGAAGAGGAACCTGGAGGCGCGCGACGGGATCGAGAAGACGTACGAGGCGATCACCTGGGGCATCCCGCGCGGCGGCGCGACGACGTTCCGCGTGGACGAACCGCTCGAGCTCGATCCGGAGAGCAAGACGAAGGTGAAGATGCGGATCGGGATCACGCCCGACGCGCTCGAGGCGGCGACGATCTTCCACCTCGTCGCCACGGCCAAGAGCGACGGCCGCGACTACGCGCGCGTGCGCTGCGATCTCTTGACCGGGCGCCAGCACCAGATCCGCGTGCACCTCGCGTCGGTCGGAACGCCGATCGTGGGTGACAAGCTCTACGGCCCCGACGAGGAGCTCTTCGCGCGCGGCGCAGACGGCGAGCTCACGGAGGAAGACCTCGTCGAGCTCGAGCACCCGCGCCACGCGCTCCATGCGGCGCGCCTCGCGCTCACGCACCCGATCACGCGCGAGCACCTCGTGATCGAGGCGCCGCTCCCGCCGGACCTCGCCGAGCTCTGGGCGCGCCTCGCCGGCGCGTGAGCGGCGCGGTTGCCGTCACGCCTCCGCGACGAGCACGAGCTTTCCCTCCACCCCACCCGCTTCGAGCCGGCGCTGCGCCTCGCGCACCGCGAACAGCGGGAGCCGATCCGCGATCTTCGGGTGGAGCTTGCCATCGGCGACGAGCGCGAAGAGCTTCGGGAGGTCCTCGAGGAACGGCCGCTTGTCCTTCCGGTAGATCTGCGTGATGCCGTAGAACGCGCTCCGGCGCCCGCTGAGGAACGCACCCCCGAAGAGCGCCGCCGCGCCGCGAAGGGTGCCGAGGTTCGAGCCGTTCACGGCCGTGAACCCGTACGCGACCACGATGCCGCCGCGCTTCGTCGCGCGGACGCACTCGCCGGTCGTCTTCCCGCCGAGCCCGTCGAACGCCATGTCGACGCCGTCCGGGACGAGCGCGTGGACCTGCTCGTCGAGAGCCGCGCCCCGCCCGTCGATCGGGGTCGCGCCGTAGCTCCGCACGAGCACGTGGCTTCGCTTCCCCGCCGCGCCGATCGCCTCGACGCCGTGGAGCCGCAGGAGCTCGAGGAGCGCGGTCCCCACGCCACCGCTCGCGCCGGTCACCAGCGCGCGCTGCCCGGGCTGCGCGGCGGCGCTCCGATGCACCATCTGCCACGCCGTGACGTAGTTGAGGACGAGCGCGATCGCCGCGGCGTCGTCGACGCCCTCCGGGACCGGGACGAGCTCCTCGGCGGGGCGCACGAGGTACTCCGCCGCGCCTCCCGTGACCGTGAGCGCGGCAACGCGCGTGCCGGGTCGGAGCGAAACCCCCTCGCCGACGGCGTCCACCACCCCCACCGTCTCGTAGCCCGGCGCGAAGGGGAACTTCGGGCGGTACGGGTAGTACCCGGTGCGCATGATCACGTCGGTGAACCCGGCGCCGGTCGCCCGGACGCGGATTCGCGCCTCGCCCGGGCCGGGCGGAAGGAGCTCGAGGTCGCGCTCCTCCAGTTGGTCCAGCCCGCCTTTGCCCTTCAACACCACCGCTCGATAGGTCGTCATCGCTGCCTCCGTCTCGCTCGTGAAGGTGCGCGCGAAGGCCCGCCCGGTAAAGACGCATGGACGCACACCGGATGTGCAATCATGCGCACATGCAATGGGACGACGTCCGCCTGCTCCTCGCCCTCCTCCGCGCCCGGCGCCAGAAGACCGCCGCCGACGAGCTCGGGGTGGATCGCACGACGATCGGGCGCCGGTTGGACGCGCTCGAGCGCACGCTCGGCGTCCGCCTCTTCGTCCGCGGGCGCGACGGGCTGCGGCCGACGGCCTCCGCCGAGCGCCTGCGTCCCTACGCCGAGCGGATGGAGCACGAAGCGACCGCGCTCGGCCAAGCCGCGAAGGCGCGCGCCGACAAGGTCCAAGGCACGGTGCGCATCGCGACGACGGAGGCGTTCGCGACGTTCCTCGTCCAAGAGGGGCTGCTCGACCTCCGCGCCGAGCACCCCGAGCTCGTGCTCGACCTCCGCGGCGGCAACCGCCCCGTCGATCTCGCGCGCGGCGAGGCGGACCTGGCGCTCCGCCTCGTCCGGCCCGAGGAGGCATCGCTCCGCGTCCGCTGCGTGGCGCGCTTCTCGATCGCGCTGTTCGCGTCGCACGGCTACGCCCACGTGCGCGGGCTCCCGCGCGGCGCCGCGTCGCTCGCGGGTCACGACGTCCTCCTCCCGTCGGGGGAGCTCGAGCGCGTGCCCGAGGCGGCCTGGCTCGCCTCGCGACGCGGCGTTCGCCCGGTCTTCCGCTCCAGCAGCATGCCGGCGCTGGTCGCGGCGGCGAAGCGCGACCTCGGGCTCGTCGCGCTCACCGAGCCGTGGGGGACGCGCGAGCCGGGGCTCGAGCGCGCGTTCGTCGTCGATGCCGTGCCACGGCGACCGGTGTGGCTCGTCGTCCACCCGGAGGCCGAGGCGCGCGCAGAGGTCGGCGTCGTCGCCGATCGGATCGCGGCGCTCTTCGCCGGCGCGTGACCCAGGGCTCCGCCGCTAACGCTTCGGCAGTGGTGGGGGCGTGTTCACGTCGAGGGTCGGGAACGGCGCCGTGCGCGTCACGAGCGCCAGAGTGACGTCGCGCTCGGACGACTTGGGCTCACCGCAGAAGTCCGGCGTGTTGGAGAGCCCACGCGCGATGTCGGGCGGGCTCTTGCCCCAGAGTCGCATGCACGACGCGACGGTCGGCTCCGACGCGCCGGTCGCCGGCGCGGACGGGCACTGGGCACGCGCCCAACGGCGCGAGGTGTCGTCGCTCATCGTGAAGGTGCCGTTCGGCAAGCCATGCACGAGCAGCGGAACGCCCCGCCGCGCCACCGGGTAGAGACCGAAGCAGGGTGGCGTCGTCTCGAAGTAGCCCTCGTCGACGAAGTCCGGCCGCCCGTCGCCGTCGGCGTCCAGCGTGCCGGTGACGTGGAAGCCGATCGGATACGGTTCGATCGCCTTCCCCGCCTCGCTGCGCCAGGCGGTCACGTGACGGGTGGTGCCGCCGCCGTTCTCCCAGTCCTCGTCCGTGACGACGACCTCGCTCGCGCCGTCGCCGTCGAAGTCGTAGATCGCATCGATCGTGGCGTGCGCGTCGCTGTCGGGGAACGAGGCCCACGCGAAGTCCGGTGACTCGACGCGCGCATTCGTCTTCGGGTCGATGAAGACGAGCCGCCACCGCGCCGAGGCCCCGCAGTAGCTCCCGCTCTCCCCGGCGGGCTCACTGAGCTCGACGTCGCGAACGAGCACGGCCCACGTGCCGCCGCCGACCCGACAGGTCGCGAACAGTCCATCTTTGGCCGCTTCGACGAGCTTCGCGCGGATGGCAGCCACGCGCGCCGACTCGTCGGTGGGGCACGCGCCGCGCGGGTGCGTCAGGCGCTCGAGGTTCTCGCGCGCGAGCGCCGCGCACGCGTCGCCGCTCGGGGCCGCCGTGGTCGGCGTGGGGGCCGGGAGCGTGACGGTCGTCGGCGTCGCGCCCGACGCCGCTTCGTGGTGACACGCAGCGATGCCGGCGCAGAGGACGAGAAAGGCTTCGCGGTCGAGCTTCATGCCCGACCGGAGCGTCACATCCCGCGCGGGATCTTGTCGAGATCGACCTGCTCGAGCGCGGCACGAATGAGCGCGCTGCGGTTCGCCTTCGTCACGCCCTTGGCCTTGAGCGCTTCGACGAGCTCGTCCATGCGCTCGAGGTCCTTCGTGTACATCGAGATGCAGATGACCTTGTAGTGAGCAGGCTTCGCGCCCGCCTTCGCTTCGGCGCGCAGGCGCGTGCGCGAGGGGCGCTCGTCGTTCGGAGCCGGAGCCTCCGAGCGCGGCGTGTAGAACGCGCCGGAGAGCACGCCGTCCACCTCGTCGTGGTCGAGGACGCGGGCCGTACCCGAGCGGTTGCTGGAATCTTCGTGACGGGCCATGGGGTGCTCCTGCTCAGGCCGAGACGGCCTCGGGTTCTTGGGGGGTCTTCGCGCGGACTTCGCCGGCGACGAGGGCATCGACGACGCGGAGGTAGTCCTCGGCGGCGTTCGAGTCGGGGGCATGCTCGAAGATGGTCTTGCCCTGCGCGGGCGCTTCCTTGATCCGCGTGCCCGCGCGAACGGGGGCGAGACAGCGCTCGCCGAAGTGCTGCTCGAGGGTGTCGACCGCGTCGCGGCAGATGCGAGCGCGCGCGTCGTAGAAGGTCGGGAGCACGCCCCAGATCTTCACCGGGTGGTGCAGGAGCGAGTTCACGCTCTTCACGGTCTTGATGACCTGGCGCACGCCGACGAGCGAGAGGAAGTCGCACGCGACGGGGACGAGGATCGCGTCGGCCGCGACGAGGGCGTTCTGGTTGAGGAGCGAGAGCGACGGCGAGCAGTCGAGGATCACGACGTCGTAGTCGGCGTGCGCACGCGCGAGGCGATCGCGCAGCACGCGGTCGCGGTTCTGGCGCCCGGCGAGGTAGAGCTCGGCCGCGGCGAGCGTCTCGTTCGCGGGGAGGATGTCGAAGCCGGGCCGCACGTTGACGACCGCGCTCGAGGGCGCGAGCCCCATCACGAGCACGTGGTAGAGCGAGCGCTCCGCCTTCACGTCGAGCGAGACGGCGACGTTGCCCTGGGAGTCGGTGTCGACGAGCAGTACGCGGAGCCCGCGCGCGGCGAGGCCGGCGGCGATGCTCACGGACGTCGTCGTCTTGCCGGTGCCGCCCTTGTGGTTGAAGACGGCGAGCGTGCGGGGCCCCTCGTACGTCCCCCCAATTCTGGTCACCGGGGCGGTTGGGGGCGGGCCCCCAACCGAGGGACCTCTCCGGCTCTCGCCGGAGAGCCCCGAGTCTCTCTGTGGGGGTATCGGGGGCAAAGCCCCCGATGTCGGCGCCGGGACGCTCGCGGGATCCAAGACCACGGGGAGCTCGTCGGTGGACGCCTCCGCCGCAGCGAGCTGACCGAGCCGAGCGCCCTGGGCCTCGGCGAGGAGCTGCGCGCGGCACGCCTCCGTGCACGCGTACTTGCGCGCCCCATGAAGCGTCAGGACCTGCGCGACGAGCTCGGGCCGGAACGACGCGTGGCACGCGTCGCAGGCGACCGCGGACTGCGCTTCGCCGCGCAGCGCGGCCGAGTGACACGCCTGCGAGCAGTAGAACGCGAAGGCGCCGTCCCGCTCCTGCATCTGGTAGCTGAACTGGACGTCGAACGAGTTACTGCAGACGGTACATGCGTGGCGCATCGCCATGGTGATGGCGGTGGTGCCAGAGTTGGCAGGGGCGGGCCAAGTTTCTCGGGGGAGAGAAAAAGGACGAATACGGAGTAGAGAACGGGAATGGGAATTCGGAATACTGCGCACGCGCCGCCGCCGCGGGTCTTGCCGGCGAGAATTCTGTAATTTCGGCGGTTTGGGGGCGAGATCTTACGTGAAAGGTGCGTCCTTCTCTCCACGTGCCCGTGCCCGTGCCCGTGCCCGTGCCCGTGCCCGTGCCCGTGCCCGATCTCGGCCGCGCGGCCCCCTCAGTGCCGGAAGTGCCGGAATCCCGTCGTGATCATCGCGATGCCCAGCGCATCCGCCGCCGCGATCACGTCCGCGTCCTTCACGCTGCCTCCCGGCTGCGCGATGGCCGTCACTCCCCGCTTCGCCGCCGCTTCCACGCCATCGGGGAACGGGAAGAAGGCGTCGGAGGCCAGGGCCGAGCCCTTCGTTTGGTCGCCCGCCTTTTCGCAGGCGATCTGGACCGACACCACGCGCGACATCTGGCCCGCTCCGACGCCGACCGTCCGCGAGATGCCCCCCTCGCTCTTCGCGAGGACGATCGCGTTCGACTTCACGTGCTTGCAGACGCGCCAGGCGAAATCGAGGGCCACCCGCTCCGCGTCCGTCGGCGCACGCTTCGTCACGACCTTGGCGTTCCCCACTTCCTCGCCGCCCGTCGCGTCGCGCGTCTGGACCACCATGCCGCCGCCGATGCGCTTGTATTGAAGTGCTTCGTGACCCGCCTCGAGCCAGGCGCCCGTGCGGAGCAGGCGCAGGTTCTTCTTCCCGTGGAGGAGCTCCAACGCCGCGCCTTCGAAGTCGGGCGCCACCACGCACTCGAGGAACGTCTCCGCGAGGAGCTTCGCCGTCGCCACATCCACCTTGCGGTTCAAGGCGACGATGCCGCCGAACGCGCTCAGCGCATCGGCGTCGCGCGCGACGCGGTACGCGGTCGCGAGGTCCGGCGCCGTCGCCACCCCGCACGGGTTCGTGTGCTTCACGACCACCGCTCCGAAGCCCTGGAGCTCGCGCACCGCATCGAGCGCCGCTTCGACGTCGACCAGGTTGTTGAACGAGAGCTCCTTGCCCCCCGCGCCGATGCTCTCGGCCCGAGCGAGCGAGCCCGCCGGCGCGTTGCGCTCCGCGTAGAACGCCGCCCGCTGGTGCGGGTTCTCGCCGTACCGGAGGCTGTAGGCTTTCTCGAAAGGTAGGGTTAGATACTTCGGAAACTCCTCGGCTTTTCCTTCCGCGTCGCGACCGGAGAGGTAGCCGCTGATCGCCGCGTCGTAGGCCGCGGTGTGCGCGTACGCCTTCGCCGCGAGCGCCGAGCGCGTCGCCTGCGACAGCCCGCCGCCAGCGAGCTCGGCGAGCACCTTCTCGTAGTCGGCCGGGTCGCAGACGATGCCGACGCGCGCGTGGTTCTTCGCCGCCGAGCGCACCATCGACGGACCGCCGATGTCGATGTTCTCGACGATCTCCTCGTACGAAGACGCCGGGTTCGCGGCGACCTTCTCGAACGGGTAGAGGTTCACCACGACCAGGTCGATCGCGCGTGCGCCGAGCCGCGCGAGATCCGCGTCGTCGGTTCCGGCGCGGGCGAGGATGCCGCCGTGCACGCGCGGGTGGAGCGTCTTCACGCGACCGCCCATCACCTCGGGCGAGCCGGTGTACGCCTCCACGGTCTCGACCGGGATCTTCTCCGCTTCGAGCGCCTTCGCCGTTCCACCGCTCGAGAGGAGCGACCACCCGAGCTCGACGAGCTTGCGGGCGAAGGGGACGAGGCCGGTCTTGTCCGAAACGGAGAGCAATGCGGTGCGCGCCATGGCGCACTCTTTACCAGGATCAGGGGCGAAAAAAAGACGAAGGGAGCCGAGGACCATCCTCGACTCCCATCCGCCCGATCACCTTCCAGTAACGAAAGAAAGATAAGGGAAACTGGCTGCTCAGTCGAATTCTGCGGTCGCAAATTCTTCGACGTCGAACTCGGGCTCCTTGTCGGCCGCCGCGTTCGTCGTCTCGCGCGTGTCGCTCGCGTCGTCGTTCGCCTCGTCGCTCGCCTCGGCTTCCTCTTCCTCGTCCTCGTCGTCCACCGGAGCGGCGATGACGGGAAGGCGACGCTTCCCGACCGGGCCCTCGTCGACGTAGTCGCGGAGCGACGACATCTCGCGCAGCGCTTGCAGCTTGGCGAGGCCCTTCACTTCCACTTGGCGGATGCGCTCGCGCGTGAGGTTCATGATCGCGCCGACCTCTTCGAGGGTCGTGCCGCCGCGGTCGGCGACGTCGAGCGCGCAGGTCTCGTTCATCTCCCAGACCTCGAGGTCGGGGAAGTTCAGCTTGATCGCGCCCGTCCGCGCGGACACGTCGAGGTAGAGGTGGTGCTTGCAGGACACGAACGGGCACGGCCGCTCGGCCCCGGCGCACTCCGCGCGCTGGCGCGGGCGCTCGACGTCGTCGACGTCGGGGTAGAGCATGCGGCCCATCTCGAGCTCGCGCTTCGTCATGCGCTTCACGCTGATCGTGCGCGCGCGAACCTCGCGCTTGCGCCGCGAGCGACGCTGCTCGCGCGTGACGACTTCACTCTCGGGTGCATCGGGGGCCACGGCCAACGCCAGTGCGCCTTCCGTCGCCGGTCCGCCGGCGCGAACGTCGCTCTCGCTTTCGTTCGCCGCCTCGCTCCACGCCCCGCCCTCGTTCTCCGTCCCGCCGTCGGTGCCGAATTCGTTCTTCATCGCCTGCCTCCCGCGTCGCCGCTGTGTGGGGGTGCGCCATCGCGTTTCACCGCGGACGGAGCACGGATCGGTCTCGCGCCGCGTGCAGGCCGCCTCTTGCCCACACCCAGCTACATTCGCCCATTTCGGGGGTCAATCTATTCAAACGAGCGAGAGACCAACCTGCTCGTTCTGTCTTTCAGACCGCCTCACGCTGCAGCTTCGCTTGCATCGTGAGCCTCGCTTCGACACTGGAGAGCTTCGCCATCAGATCGGCTGCCAGCGTCCTTGCTTCCATAAGCTCCCGAACCACCGACTTCGACATCGCCTCGCTGCCCTTGTGCGGCCTCGCCGCACTCGACAGGGCCAGGAACACGCGCTCCATGGCCTTCTCCAACTCCTCGATGTCACCGCGAACGAACAGGAACTCCGCTTTGATTTCTTCGATCGTGTGGGTCGCCATCATGGCCTTCAGCCGTTGGACTCGCCGGATGACGGTGGCGGGGTAGACCCCCTGCGACCCTCTGGGTTTGTCCTTGATGGCGACCCGGCGGCTCCTCGGCAAGAGTCCCAGTTGGACGTACTTGCGGAGGGAAGCCTCCGTGAAGCGAACGTTCTTTCGTAGGAAAAGATCGACGATACGCTCGGACGTCAGCCCTTCCGGATTCTCTTGCTCCAAACGAGCAAGCTCGTCCTCCGAGAAGACGTCGCTCACAGCCCCGCCGTCCCTTCCCCACTGCTCCGGTACGGCGTCTCACCCTTCGATTTTGCGGTCACCGTACCGACTCCTTACGGCGACCGATTCGAGGCACCCGAGCACAGAGCTCTCGCAGTGTCCTGAACGGTCGCGACTCTATTCTACTCAAAAGACGACCGTCAATCCATGGACGCCGTTTATTTTGCGTTCTTCCATGATGGAACCGATTCCGCGCGGTTAGCTCCATGCGCGGACAAACAATGTCCGTCCAAATTGATGGATCTGGAGCGGGCGCGCGTTTCGCGTGAAACGAACGGCGCCTCTGACCCAAGTCTGCCCCAGCCGCCTAATCGCCCGCGGTGGTCGCGTTCCGACGCTCCGCCGCCTCTCCGTCCGCCATTGTGCGCAATATGGATGCAAGACGCAAAGATCCGAGGTCTCCATCCCCGAACGGCGCGAGCATCCGCAGGGCATCGTCCGCCGTGGCGACGCGTCGTTCGCGGTCGAACTCGAGGAGCCGGTCGACCACGTCCGCGAGCGCCCGCGTCACGAAGACCGGCCGATCCGCGAGCGGAACGAGCTCTCCCCGCTCGATCGCGCGGAGCTCATCCATGCCTCCGAGCGGCGCCGCCGGGCGCCGGCCCGCCAGGAGCTCGTAGAGGATGACGCCGACGGCGAAGACGTCGACCCGCCCGTCGAGCTCCGCCCCGCGGATCTGCTCCGGCGCCATGTAGCCGAACTTCCCCTTCACGATCTTCGAGCCCGTCCAGCGCGCGCGGTCGCGCGCGAGCGCGATCCCGAAGTCGGCGAGCTTCACCTCGCCGTCGGTCGACAGGAGGACGTTGTGCGGCGTGACGTCGCGATGCACGAGCCCCGGGAGGACGCGATCGACGGCCGCGAGCGCGCGCAGGACGGCACACGCGACGTGCACGGCGGTCCGCTCGGGCAGGCGATCGCTCCGCTCGCTCGGCAGCCGGATCCGCGGGTAGGCCGAGTGCGACGGAGGGACCTCGCCTCCCGCGAGCGCACGCGTCACGGCGCGGAGATCGCGCCCGTCGATGAGCTCCAGCACCAAGTAGGGGCGTCCGTCCTCCTCGCCCGCGTCGAGCATCGTGACGACGTTGGCGTGGCGGACGCGCGAGAGGAGCCGCATCTCCTCGCGGAGCGAGCGGAGCTGCGCCTCGTCCAGTGAGCCGTGCACGAGCTTCACGCAGACGAGCCGCGGGTGGGGCGCCCCGTGATCGAGCGCTCGGTGCGTGGTCGCGCACGCGCCCTGACCGAGACGATGGAGGAGCTCGTAGCGACCGCCGGCGAGGTATCGGAGTGCCATGGTGCCTCCCCTTCGGCCCGAGGCGGGGCGCAGTTGCCACCAGCCGAGGCCCCGCCCGTTTTTTTGCTACCCTCCACGGCTCGCGATGCCCGAGCTCCTCCTCCACGACGTGACCGCGCGCGACGTCCGCGTGCGCTTCGCCGAAATGGGGAAAGGCCCGCCGCTCGTGCTCCTCCACGACGTCCTCGGGGATCGCTCCCAATGGGACGACGTGCGGGCCCCGCTCGCGGAGAGCCACCGGGTGGTCATCCCCGACCTGCCCGGGTTCGGCGAGAGCGAGAAGCCCGAGGAGCGCCGCTTCCGCTACGAGCCCTTCACGTTCGCGGAGGCGGTCGTGGACCTCGTCGCCGCCGCCGGCCTCGGTCGGATCCACCTCGCCGGGCTGGGCCTGGGTGCGCTCGTCGCGATGGGGGTCGCCGCGCGCCACCCCTCGCTCGTGAACAAGCTCGTCCTGGTGTCCCCGCCCCTCTTCGGCGCGCGAACGCAGGCGGCGCTGCCGCTCGCCGGCGTCCCGGTCGTCGGGCCGTTCGTCATCAAGCAGATCGTCGGGCGCAGCCTCTTCCGCCGCCACTTTCGCGAGCGGGTCCACGGCGCGCGCTCGCCGCACAAGGACGCGCGCGTCGACCAGCTCTTCGATCGCTTCGACTCGCCGGCGGCGCGCGAGGCCGCGCTCCACACCCTCGGCGCGATGCAGGACACGCGCGCGGTCGAGGCGAGCGTCGGTCGGATCGGCGCGCCCACGCTCGTGATCTGGGGGCGCGAGAACAAGCTCGGCTCCCCCGAGATCGGCCGGAAGCTCTCGCGGCTCCTCGCCAAGGCCACGCTGGAGATCACGCCGGGCGGGCACGCCACACCCGAGGACGCCCCCGACGAGTTCGTCGCCCTCACGAAGCGCTTCCTCGAGCCGCCCCCGCCGCGCCGCCGCCGGAGCCAACCGGACGACGCCGAAGCCGCGGGCGAAGGCGCGCCGAAGAAGACCCGGGGCGCGCGCTCTCCATGAGCGTCGTCGACCCGCGCCGGCGGGCGAAGCTCCTGGCCCATCGCGGCGCGCGGGTGGGGATCTTCCTGATCCTGGTCGTCGTCCTCTTCGCGGTGCTGGGCCCGCTCTTCGCCGGCGATCCGTTGCACTCGGACTTCGCCCGCGGGGCGACCGAAGATGGGCTCCCGGTCGGTCCGTCCGCCAGCCACTGGCTCGGTACGGACCGCCTCTTCCGCGACGTGTTCGCGCGCCTCGCGATCGGAGCGCGCACGTCGCTCCTCGTCGGCTTCGCGGCCACGCTCATCGCGACCGTGCTCGGCACGGCGGTCGGTGTCGTGGCCGGCTACTACGAAGGCACGGAGGGCGCGCGGGTCCCGTGGGCCTCGGTCGCGAGCCTCGGGGCAGCGCTCGTGCTCCTCGTGAGCGGCGCACCGCGGGCGGCGTTGGCGGTGCTCGCCGTCGCCGTGATCCTGGCGCTCGTGCTCCCGCGGATCGTCGGCCGCGCCCATCTCCTCGCGCGGGGCCTCGATCTCGACGCGGACACCGCGCTCATGCGCCTCGTCGACATCGGCCTCTCCTTCCCGTTCCTCCTCCTCGTGCTCGCGCTCGGCGCCGCGCTCGAGCGCACGACGGCCGCGACGATCCTGGTGACCCTCGGCCTCACCGGTTGGCTCGGCACCGCCCGCGTGGTGCGCGCGAAGACGCTGCAGGTGCGCAACCTCGACTTCGTGGTCGCTGCGCGCGCGCTGGGCCGGTCCACGCCCGCGATTCTGCTGGTCCACGTGATCCCGAGCGTGCTCGGTCCGATCCTCGTGCTCGCGACCGCCGCCGTCGCGCAGATGATCCTGGCCGAGAGCGCGCTGGGGTACCTCGGCGCCGGGATCGCGCCCCCCGCCCCGACGTGGGGCCACATGCTCTACGAGGGGCAGGACAACTACCAGATCGCTCCCTGGCTGGTCGCGGCGCCCGGCGTCGCGATCCTCCTCACCGTCTTCGGCTTCAACCTCCTCGGCGAAGGGCTGCGCGATGCGTTCGATCCGCGCGATTGACCGCCGCGGGCTCGCAGCGGCGCTCGGGCTCGCCCTCGGGCTCGCGGCCTGCAGCAGCGCCCCGGCGCCGCCGCTCGCGAGCGCGGGGACCGACGAAGCGGCTCCCCGGCGCGGCGGCACGCTCCACCTCGCGTCGTTCGGCGACATCAGCGCGCTCGATCCCGCCGTCGCCACCGACGCGCTCTCGCAGCAGCCGATCGAGCTCCTGTTCGCCGGGCTCGTCGACTTCGATCCGGAGGGCAACGTCGTCCCGGATCTCGCCGAGCGCTTCGAGGTCTCGCCGGATGGGCGCGAGCTCCACTTCTTCCTGCGCCCGGGGCTGCGCTTCCACGACGGGAACCCGCTCGACGCCGACGACGTGAAGCGCTCGATCGAGCGCGCGCTCCACCCCGATTGCCCGGCGCCGTTCGCGAGCTTCTACGACCGGATCGAAGGCTTCGACGAGTACCGAAAAGGGACGACGCCCCACCTCGCCGGCATCCGGATCGACGGCGCGCTCGCCGTGACCGTGCGCCTGCGCGAGCCCGACGCGACGTTCCTGCCCGCGTTCGCGATGCAGCCGCTCCGCCCCGTGTGCAAGAGCGGCGGCTCCACCTACGATCCCGACTGGGAGCCCTGCGGCGCGGGCCCCTTCAAGCTCGAGCACGGCGGCTGGGATCGCGGCCGCAGCCTGCGCGTCGTCCGCAACGACGGGTTCCATCGCGCGGGCGAGCCCTGGCTCGACGCGGTGGAGTGGAGCTACGGGATGAACGGCGTCACGCAGCGCTTCAAGCTCGAAGCGGGCGAGATCGACCTGACCCACGATCTCTCCCTCGGCGACGGCATGCGCTTCCGCCGCGACGCGGCGTGGTCGCCGTTCATCGTCCAGGAGCGCGCGCGCTCGATCAACGGCGAGGGCATGAACGTCGAGATGGCGCCGTTCGACAACGTCGAGATCCGGCGCGCGGTGGCGGCTGCGATCGACCGCGAGCAATATCGGATGCTGCGCGCGCCGAACCTCGAGGTGCTGGAGCGCGTGCTCTCGCGCGCATTCGTCGCCGACGATCCGGCGTTCCCGGGCCAGCACCACGACCTGCAGGCCGCGCTCGAGCACATGGCCCGCGCCGGGTACCCCTACGATCCGGCGACGGGGACCGGCGGCTGGCCGCAGCCGATCCCGTACGTGGTCTACAAGCAGGGGCTCTGGGAGATGTCCGCCCAGCTCCTCCAGCAGCAGCTCGCCAAGATCGGCCTTCGGATCGAGCTCCGGATCGTGAGCTACCCGACCTACCTCGCGCTCGCGCGGCGGCGCGGGATGGCGGCGTTCGCCCCCGAGGGCTGGCAGGCCGACTACCCCGATCGGGGCGACTTCTTCGATCCGCTGTTCTCGACGAGCGCGATCGACGACGAGTCGACGAACAACACCTCGTTCTACTCGAACGCGACCCTCGACGAGCTGCTCGTGAAGGCGCGGCGCGAGCTCGACGCGAAGGCGCGCGCGCGCATGTACGACGAGGCCGATGCCATCGTCTGCCGCGACGCCCCGTGGGCCTTCACCTACGCCTATCGCGGCTTCGGCATCCACCAGCCCTACGTCCGCGGGACGCCGGTGCACCTCGTGTGGAGCGGCGACTACCGCCGCACCTGGCTCGATCGCGCGGCGTCCGGCGTGCGCGCCCACGCCGGGGTGCTCGGCGCGCGCGACGGCGTCCTCGGGGGGCTCCGGTGATCCGGCGCGCGCTCCGGCGCCTCGCGTGGTCGATCTTCGTCGTCTGGGCGACGGTGAGCATCGCCTTCCTCGTCAACAACGCGGTCCCGGGCGATCCCGCGCGCATGGTCGCGGGCCCCCAAGCGCGCCCGGCCGAGGTCGCGCAGATCTCGCGCCAGCTCGGGCTCGACCAACCGCTTCACGTGCAGTATGCACGCTTTCTGCGGCGACTCGTCCACGTCGGGCCGAGCACGATCGAGAAGGGCGACAAAGCCCACGCCTCGTGCGCGAACCTCGGTCCGGTCCACCTCGATCTCGGCATGAGCTACGTGAAGCGACGCCCGGTCGCCACGATCCTGGCCGAGCGCTTTCCGCGCACGTTCCTGCTCGCCGTGCTCGCCGTCGCGCTCCAGGCGTTCCTCGGCGTGGTCACCGGCACCTTCGCCGCGTCGAAGAAGAAGACGATCTTCGATCAGGGCACGGTCGCGCTCACCCTGTTCGGCGTGAGCGCGCCGACGTTCCTGCTCGGCCTCGTGCTCCAGCACGTGTTCGGGCACACGCTGCGGTGGCTCCCGCTCGACGGCTACGGCGACACCGCGGGCGAGCACCTCCTCTGCGCGATCCTCCCCGCCGCGACGCTCGGCATGTTCGGCGCCGCGTACTACACGCGACTCGTGCGCGACGAGCTCCTCGGGCTCCTCGGGCAGGACCACGTCCGGACGGCACGCGCGAAGGGCCTCGGCCCCTTCGGCGTGTGGACGCGCCATCTCCTCCGCAACGCGCTCGCGCCGCTCCTCACCGTCGTGGGGCTCGATCTCGGTGCGCTCGTCGGCGGTGCGATCGTGACCGAGACGCTGTTCCGCTGGCCGGGCCTCGGGGCGCTCACCGTCGGCGCGCTCCTCGACCGCGACGGGCCGCTCATCCTCGGGACGGTGCTCGTCGCGGCGACGTCGGTCGTCGTCTCGAACCTGCTCGTGGATGCGTCGTACGCCCTGCTCGATCCGCGCGTCCGCCGCACGAAGTGAGGCTCACTCGCCGAGCAGCGCCTTGCACTCCGCGACCTGCGGGCCCTGCCCCTTCGCGACGCAGTTCTGGTACGCGGACTTGGCCGCGGCCTTCGCGCCCATCATGTCGTAGGCGCCGCCGAGCGTGAGCCACGCTTCGGCGTCGCTCGGGTTCTGCTGGGTGGCCTGCCGCGCGAGATCGGCCGCGAGCGCGGACTGACCGCGGTCGAGCGCCTGCTGCGCGCGCTTGAGCGTCGAACCGCCCGTGGGCGGCGCGGTGGCCGTGCCCGTGGCGGTGGTGGTCGTCGTCGCCGTGGTGGTCGGCGCGGTGGCGGTGGTGGTGGCCGTCGTGGTGGTCGTCGGCGCAGTGGCGGTGGTCGTGGCCGTGGTGGTCGTCGTCGGCGCGGTCGTGGTCGGGACGACGGTGGCGGACGGAGGCGCACTGGCCGTCGGCGCGGCGGACGCGCTCGTGTCGAGATCGACGGTGGGCTGGACGGTGGCCGTCGGCGCGGTGTCGGTCGCGGTGGTGGCGATGGTGGGCGCGGACGACGCGACGGGTGCGGACGCGGTCACGCTCGGCTCGGGGCCGGTGCCCTCGCCGCTCGAGCCGCAAGCGAACTTGAGGACCAGGAGCCCAACGACCAGAACGACCGCAAAGGCGATCCCGGCGCTCCGGAACTGCGAGAAGCCGCTGGTCGGGAGCTCGGGCGCGTCTTCGGCGTTTGCCTCGGGCGGGAGCGTGCGCGGAAGCGTGGGGGCGCTGCGAGAGCCCTCGGGGAGGGTCTCGGTCGTGACGGGAGGCGTCAGGCGCGGAGACGCTTCGTCGCCTTCCTCGTCGCCCTCTTCCTCGTCGCCTTCTTCGTCTTCCTCTTCGTCCTCGTCGCCTTCTTCGTCTTCGTCGCCCTCTTCTTCGCCGTCCTCTTCCTCTTCGTCCTCGTCGCCTTCTTCTTCGCCGTCCTCTTCCTCTTCGTCCTCGTCGCCTTCTTCTTCGCCGTCCTCTTCCTCTTCGTCCTCGTCGCCTTCTTCGTCTTCCTCTTCGTCCTCGTCGCCTTCTTCGTCTTCCTCTTCGTCCTCGTCCCCCTCTTCGCCGTCCTCTTCCTCTTCCTCTTCTTCTTCTTCTTCTTCCGCCGCCTCGTCGTCGTCGTCGTCCTGGAGATCGTCCTGGCTCCCCTCTTCGACGGGAACGGGCTTGGAGAGCGGCCCGAGCCGACGCGTCTCTTCATCGACGGCGGGCGTGACCGGCGGTACGGCGGCGGCCGGCACGTGTGCCGACGACGCTGGGACCTCGACGATGCCCTTCGGCTCCTTCACGGTCGCCGGGGCTTGCGGGAACTCGCGGAGGGTCGTCGACCAGCGCCGCGGTCCACCCGAGCCCGGCGGGCGCTGCGGGAGCGGCGGCGGCTTCGACCCCACCGACGACGAAGACGGCGGCGGCGGCGGTGGCGTGGGCTCGGGCGCCGCGGCGACCGGAGCAGTGGGCGCCACCGGAGCAGCGGGCGCGACCGGCGCCACGACGACGGGCGGCGGCGGCGTGGGCTCGACGGCCATCACGACCGGAGGCGGCGCCGTCGTCTCGTTGCTCGGCACGACCGCCATGTCGTCGCCGGGCGGCGGCTTGAGGCTGTCCTTGGTGGCGTCGCCGCCGGGGATGATCGGCTCCTCGACGTGCGCGTCCGCCTTCGGGACGAGCAGCTCTTCGAAGTAGAGCTTCGTGATCGTGGAGAGCGTCGAGAGGTCCTCGAACGGCGACTCGTCCACGACCTGCATCAGCGTGCGCTTGCCGTCGAAGAGCTTGAGGATGCCGTTGAGCTCGTCCGGGATCTCGTTGAGCCGCTCGAGGAGCTGTTGGTGGTCGACCTCGAAGATCGTCGAGAGCGGCGGCAGCTGCTCGAGCAGGCGCCCCCACTCGTCCACGCGGCGCATGCCCTCCATGAGGATGCCCTGCGTCGACGTCCCGATGATGTCGTCGTTCTTGACCGGGCAGAAGACGACCTCGAACTCCGCCTCGTTCCAGATGAGCGCGCGGTAGATCGCCTCTTCGCCGCGGAGCGGACCGAGCTCCGCGTCCACGACCTTGCCGTCGCGGAAATAGACGTGCGCGTGCGTGTGACCGCTCGTGAGGTTCAAGACGCCGCTCTTGCGGGAGACCTCGAACGTCTGGAGCAGGTCGACGACGGCCATGTCCGACGTCGAGCCCGTGAAGCGGGTGCGGCCGGTGAGGCTGCGCGTGGTCGCGATCGACTCCTGCGTGCGGCGCGCGAGGAGGAGGTTCACGCGGGCGAGGAGCTCGCGCACGAAGATCGGCTTCGTGAGGTAGTCCTCGACCCCGAGCTCGAGCCCACGGATCTTGTCCTCGATCGAGCGCTGGCTCGTGAGGAACACGACCGGGATCCCCGACCACTCCGGGCGCTCCTTGAGGCGCCGGACGAGCGCGTAACCGTCGAGCTTGGGCAGCCGCGTATCGGTCAGGACGAGATCGGGCGTGGACAGCTCGAGCTTGGACAGGGCGTCCAAGCCGTCGAGGGCCGTCGTGACGGAATATCCCGACTTCTTGAGGCTGACTTCGAGGACCCGAACGCTCCGCGGATCCGCGTCGACCAGCAGGAGTTGGAGCTTCGCCACGGCCGCACGAGAATCCTCGCCCCGGACCTACCTGTCAAGGAATGTGGGTGATCGGCACGCGGAAGATCGCGTCGTGCGACGTGTACACGACGTCCGTCCCGTCGACAGCGAGGGCCTGGGGCGCCTCCGGGATGGCAGTGACCACGTCCGCGAGCGCGTGGGCCTCCGCCTTCGGCGCCTTCAGGAAGGAGATCGACCACGCCGAGGCCAGACCGTGCGCCAGGTAGAGGCCGTTCTTGTCCGCCGCGATCGGACCGAGCTCCTCCTCCGGGGTCGCGTCGTAGACGACCTCGAGGGCGCCTCCCCCGACTGGAACGCGGGCCACGTGCTCCGGCACCGAGAAATTGCCGTACGCCACGTAGTAGTAACCGCCGGCGACCGCCGACGACGCGACGTTGCCCGTCGCCTCCGACGACGCAGCGAGCTTCACCGAAGCACCGCCGCTGCTCGGCACCGCGCGGAGCTCCAACCCACCGTCGTTGGGGACGGCGTAGTAGACCCGCCCACCCGCGACCCGCAGGTCGAGCACGAGCCCGTCCATCGTCGCGAGCTTGGTCTGCTTCCCGGAGGCAGGGTCCACGCGCACGATCGCGGTCTTCCCGTCCACGCCGCCGACCGATTCGTCGAGCAGGTAGATCGACTTTCCGTCCGTCGCGATTGCCATCCCCGGATCGTGGAGCGCGGCGACCTTCGCGGGCTCGTCGGGTACCGCACCGGTGGGCTCCAGGCTCACGCTGCGGAGCTCCTCGTCGAGGAAGCTGATCCAGTAGGCCTTCTTGCCGACCACGACGAGGTTCTGCGTGGTGCAGTAGTCGGCGCAGACGAGCTTGTGCGTGCCGTCGTGGATGGCGCCGCTCGAGTCGTCGAAGGCGAGGCGGCCGCTCTCCCCGAGCGCGAGGTGCCCGCCCTGCTTCGGGAGCTTGGGGAACGCCGACGCGCCCGAGTCGAAGAGGCCCGCGAGCGGATCGTACGTCGGGATCACCGGCGGCGTGTACGTGTAGTCGTAGCTGGGGGAGCTGTCGTCCAGACGAGCGAACAGCAGGCACGCTCGGACGGCCAGGAGCGCGAACCCGATCCCGCCCGCGGCCCAGCGGCCCGTGTTCCGCGGGGGCGTGGGGTCGTCGGGCGGTGGCGCCGGCGGAGGAGCGCCCGGCGCTCGGTAGGGACCCGCGCCGTAGCCCCCGGGCGGAGGCGGGATGTTGTCGGGGTCCTCACTCATCGCCTTCCCCGAGTCTACGCCAGACGCGCGAGGTTACTTCCATGGATCGTAGAGATCGGAGCCGCCGCGGTGGGTCGCAGGTGGGGCGGTTGGTGCCACCGAAGCCGCACCGGTCGAGCGGGGTGAAGTGCCCGTGCTCGGAGGCGGAGCGTTCGCCGCACCGCCTGGCGCCGCGCTCGCGACGTCGCGCACGAGCCGGACCTCGATCGTATCGGGTGAGTCGCCGTCCACCAGCACCTCTTGCGGCGTGTAGCCGGCGGCGCGCACGGTGTAGATCTTCGGGACTGCGGGCGCGACGGTCACCTCCGCCGGCAGCGGGCCCACGAGCGCCGCGCCGAAGTAGAGCTGCGCTGCGACCTCCGAGTGGAGCACCACGCGACGCGCGTCGACGTGGGCCGCAGCGCTCGCGGCGAGCGGCGGATGGCTCGCCTCCGTCGTCGGCGTCGGCGTCGCGTCCGCCGAGGCGCGGTTCCGCTTCACCACCAGCGCCGCCGCCACGACGCCGAGCGAGAGCACGAGCGTGACCGCGGCCACCACCCGGAGCCACGAGCGCCCGCGCGGCGCATCGGCGGTCTGGATCGCGTTCTCGATCTCGCTCGTCGTCGGGAGGTCGTGCTCGTCGCGCGCGGTCGGGACCTCGCGCGCGGGCTTGCGCGGCAGGATCGGCGGGATGGTGTCTGCCCGCGCATCGCTCGGCGCGAGCGCGGCCTGGAGCGCCGCTGCGAGCTCCTTCATCGACGCGAACCGATCGGCGGGCTCCTTCGCGAGCGCGCGCAGGATGACCGCCTCGAGGATCCCGAGCTCGCCCGCGCGCTCGGGCCGCACGCGCGACGGCGGCGCGGGCTCGGCGAACATGTGCTGGGTGAGGATCCCCATGTACGTGTCGCCCTCGAACGGGACCTTCCCGGTCACCATCTCGTAGAGCAGGATGCCGAGCGCGTAGACGTCGGTCCGGTGATCGATCGCGCGCCCCGCCGCTTGCTCCGGCGCCATGTAGTGCGGCGTCCCGAAGACGACGCCCTTCTTGGTGAGCCGGCTCCGCCCGAGGATCACCGCCGCGCCGAAGTCCACGACGCGCACGTCGGGCTCGGCCCCCTTCCCCGCCGGCACGAGGTAGACGTTCTCGGGCTTGAGATCGCGGTGCACGATCCCGGCGGCGTGCGCCGCGTCGAGGGCCTCGGCGACCTTCACGCCGATCGCCACCGCGTTCGGGATCGGCGCCGGACCGCCGCGGTGAATCGCGTCGGCCAACGTCTGCCCGTCGAGGAGCTCCATGACGAAATAGGGGCGCCCGTCGGGGAGCTTCCCGAAGTCGAGGATCGACACGACGCCCGGGTGCTTGATCGCCGCCGTCGCCTGCGCCTCTTGGAGGAAGCGCGCCGCGAGCTCGCCCTCCTGCGCGAGATCGGAGCGGAGCGCCTTGAGCGCGGCGCTCCGACCGAGGGTCGCGTGGCGAACGCCGTAGACGGTGCCCATCCCGCCCTCGCCGAGGATGCGAAGGACCTCGTAGCGCCCGTCCACGACGGTGCCTACGAGCGGGTCGCGGGTCGGTGGCTCCCAGCGGTCCGGGACGAGCTTCGCGCCGTCGAACGGGCAGAACCCGGCGTCCGGACGGAACTTCTCGCTGCACTCGGGGCAGCGCTTGATCTCGTGGCGGAGATCGATGGTGTCTTGAGCGCCCATCGCCGTCCTCAGTCGCCGCCCGCGTCAGCGGAGGCTTCGGTCGCGCCGTCGCCGCCGGCGTCCGCGCCGTCGGCCGCGGGGCCGTCGGCGGGCGCGTCGAACGCGAAGATCACGTCGAAGCCCGCGTCCTTCGGGGTGCCCGCGTCCTCGGGGACGCAGACACCCTCCTGGCACTTCAGCGCGACTTCGCAGTCGCGTGGGCGCGTGCACGGGCCGTTGAGCCCGACGCGCTCGCTCCCCCCGCTAGCGCCGCAACCGGGGTCGCGGAAGCCGAAGAGCGCGAGCGCGCTGCATGCGACCAGAGCACGGAGGGAGCGCACCCCCCTATGCTAGCGCTTCTTCAGGGCGCCGCGGTGCCGCAGTTCGCGCAGAACTTCCCGGCGACCTCGTTCCCGCAGCCCGTGCAGAACTTCTTGGCGACGGCGAGAACCGTCCCGCACTCCTGGCAGAACTTGCCCGCAGCTTGGGTGGTGCCGCACTTGCCGCACTTCGTCTGCGCGCCGGCCGCGAACTGGGGCTGCGCCGGTCCGGGCTTGGCGCCCGCACCCGCGAGGTTCTGGGCCATGCCCATGCCGACCGCGAGCTGCACGCCCGCGCCCGCCATGCCGCCATCGCCCACGCCGTGCGCGGCCATGCCCTGCCCCGCGCCGATCATGGCCTGACCCGCGGCGTAGTTCTGGTAGTTGCCGGCGACGTTCTGCACGTAGCGCGAGTCCTGCTGGTACTTCTGGTCCAGCTCGAACTGCTTCGCCTGCGCGTCCGCCTGAGCACCCGCGACGCCGATCTGCTTGATGCGGACGGCGCGCTGCGCCTTCGCGATCTCGGCGTTCGCCTCCTGCAGACGCTGGCGATCCTCGTCGCTGAAGTTGATCTGGTAGTCCCCCATCTGGAGGATCCGGATGCCGATGTCGTTGAGGTCCGGGCACTTCGCGACGAACGCCGTCGCGAGCTTCTGGCGCAGGCTCATCGCCTGGAGGACGCTCTTGCCCTCGATCTCGCAGAGCTCGCCGAGCGTCGTGCGCACGCCGTTCAAGAACAGGCCCTTCACCCAGTTCAGCACCTGGTCGTTGTTGCCGGCCGTCGCCTGGCCCGAGTAGCCGACGATGAAGCGGACCGGGTCCGACACGACGACGGAGAACTCGCCGAAGATGCGCGGCGTGACCTGCTCGCCCGTGAGCGGGTCGAGCATGTCGCCGATCGGGCCGCCGAACGGTACGCCGTAAATGGGGGACGTCTTGACGAAGAAGAT
Source organism: Polyangiaceae bacterium (assembly GCA_044224495.1). Classification (GTDB taxonomy): domain Bacteria; phylum Myxococcota_A; class Polyangia; order Polyangiales; family Polyangiaceae; genus JBGAKG01. The sequence continues at coordinate 143,429 of JBGAKG010000025.1, forward strand.
CTCGGCGATGAAGAGGTCGCCACCGGTGAACTTGGTGACGATCTGGTTGAGGAACGGGATGTTCTGCGACTGGAGGGTGTGACGACCGGGGGGGAGAACGCCGACGACGCGCCCGTCCTTGAAGAAGACCGCACACTCGTCGCTGTCGACGGTGAGCTGCGAGTAGAACGGGATGTTCTGATCCGGATGCTTGTAGACGATGAGGCTCTTGAGCGAATCCGGCCGCGCAATCATCATCTCGCGGACGCCGTTCTTCACGAAATCGAACACACCCATTCTCGACTCCTCTCCCTCTGGGATGGGGAAGTTGAACCAGACCCTGCGGAGCAGAATAAGACCGCCTTTGGCGGAGCGCCAGCGGGCAGAAATGGTACCTTTTCGGTCGGACCCACCATGTGGATTGGGGTAGGTCCGGCGGCAAACGCGTGCAGACTACATGGAACCGGCCGTCGACCTGACCAAGCTCTCGCCCCTCGTCGGGCGAATCCTCGACCCGAAGGGCCCCGCGCCGATGAAGGCGATGGCGGCCAAGGGGGTCGCCCCGGGCCTCAAGGGCTTCGAGATCGTGAGTGTCGTCGCGCTCTTGGCCGAGAGCACCGACGAGAAGGTCGCGGCCTCGGCGCAAGCCACGCTCCGGGCGCTCCCTCCCCCGCTCCTGACCGGTGCCCTGGTTCCGGACCTCCCGCCGGGCGTCGCCGGCGTGCTCGCGCCCCTCTACGTCCGCGACGCGGGCGTGATGGAGAAGCTCCTCCAGCTCCCGCAGCTCCCGCCCGACGCCGTGGCCGCGTGCGCCGCGATCGCGAACGAGCTCGTCTGCGAGCTGATCGCGACGAACGAAGAGCGGCTGCTCGCGCACCCGGCGATCATCGAGAAGCTCTACATGAACAAGGCGACGCGGATGTCGACGTCCGATCGCATCCTCGAGCTCGCCGTGCGCCACAAGCTGGAGCTCACCGGCATCCCCGCCTACGCCGAGGCCGCCGCCGAGATCATCAACCAGCTCGTGCCCGAGCCTTCGCCGGAGCCGACGTTCGACGATCTGCTCTTCACGGAGGCCGACGTCCTCGCGGCGCAGGTCGCGCTCGCGATCGGCGAGGACACCCACCGCGTCGACGAGACGACGGGCGAAGAGGTCGTCGAAGACAAGTTCCAGAGCCTCGATGCGAAGCTCCGCGAGATGACCGTGACGCAGAAGATCCGGCGCGCGATGCTCGGCTCGCCCTCGGAGCGGGCGATCCTCATCCGCGACGCGAACAAGAACGTGGCGCGCGCCGCGATCAAGAGCCCGCTCATCCAGGAGAACGAGGTCGTCCGCATCGCGGCGAGCCGCAACGTCTCCGAAGAGGTGCTCTCGATCATCGCGCGGAGCCGCGACCTCTCGAAGGGCTACCAGGTGAAGCTGAACCTGGTGAACAACCCGCGCACGCCCTTCGGCTTCGCCTCGAAGCTGATCCCGCACCTCTTCGAGCACGACCTGAAGAAGCTCGCGACGTCGAAGAACGTCATGGGCGCGGTCTCGACCGCCGCGCGCCAGCAGCTCCAGCGCAAGGGCAAGAAGTAGTCAGCGACCGATGCCCCAGACCTCGCCCGTCGCCCACGTGGCGTCGAGCAAGGCGAGGACGGCATGCACGACTTCCTCCGGCGTACCGAAGCGGCCGAGCGGCGAGCGTGTCGCGAGGCGGTGCGTGCGGAGCGGGTCGGCGTCCGCCTCGGGATCGGCGACGATGCCGAGGGCGACCATGTTCACGCGCACGTCCGGAGCGAGCTCCACTGCGAGCGCGCGGAGGCCCGTGGCGAGCGCGCCCTTCGCCGTGATGTAGGCGACGTGGTTCTCGTACGGGCGCGTGATGCCAGCGTCGCCGAGCGCGACGACGGCGCCGTGCGACTTCGCGAGGTCCTGCGCGAGCGCGTGCACGAGCAGGAGTGGGGCGATCGCGTGCACCGTGAGCGTGTGTTGGAGATCCGCGCGACGAAGTGTCTCGAACGGCGTCCGCGGGAACGGACCACACGCGAGGACGACGTCGTCGATCGCGAGCTTCTGCTCGCGCAAGCCGGCTTGGATCAGCTCGACCGCGTCGTCCCGGGTCAGATCGGCGCAGACGAACGGAACGGACTGCGTGCCGGCGACCTTGCCCAGGTCGGCCGCCATCGCGCCGAGCTTGTTCGGGTCGCGCGCGGTGAGCACGGGCTGGTCGCCCCGCGCCGCCAGCGCGTGAGCGATGGCGACGCCAAGGCGTCCGGTGGCCCCCACGATCAAGATCCGACGTCCAGGCATGCGCTCCATCATGTAGCCGAAAGACGACGCGCATTGTAGGCTGGCTTGTTGTGGGCGCCTCGCTTCGCTTGGTTCTGACTCGGTTCGTCGCTCCGAGCATCGCAGTGGGGTTGGGTCTCCTCGGCGCCGGCGCGTGCTCGAACATCCTCGGCATCCGGGACCTCGTGAACGCGGTGGACGCCACCCCCGAGGCCGCCGTCGAGGCCGAAGCCGGCCCCTTCGTCTGCCAGCCCGCCCACCCGCCGACGCGGGGAACCGGGAACGGCGATGGGCCGGCCCTCGTCCTCGCCCTCAACGCGATCAGCGGCGGCCTCGAGCAGAACGTGAAGAGCGACTTCGGGTGGGACCTCGACAACCACTGCACCTGCCAGGACAAGGTCAGCCCCGAGGCGTGCATCCGCCCCGTCCCCACCGCGCTCGAGACGTGCGACGGGCCGAACGGCCGCGACCTGGCCGGCAACCTCGCCATCCGCCAGGCGACCACGCTCGTCGCCGGCGTGAGCGACACGAACCTCAACGCCAAGCTCGAAGAGGGGCGCTTCGGGGCGCTCGTCGTGATCCGGAACTACGACGGCTCGCTCAACGACTCGAGCGTGCGCGTCGACTTCGCCCCGAGCTACGGCACGGTCACGCTCGGCGGCGGCGGGACGCCCCTCTACGACGTGGATGGAAAGCTCGTCCCCACCGCCCTCAAGCACGACGGCACCGACCAGTGGTCCTTCGCGCCGAAGTTCGCGACCGCGAACGGCAACCTGGTGGACGCGATCGCGCGCGACGACGACGCCTACGTGCGCGGCGGCGTGCTGGTCGCGCACTTCAAGACGGCGTGGGTCGTGGTCCAGTTCGATCTGACGAACGGCAACCCGCTCGCCTTCCGCGTGGACGACGTCGTGGTCTCGGCGAACGTCCAGAAGACCGCCAAGGGGATCGAGCTCACCGACGGCCGGATCGGCGGCCGCGCCGCGATCTCGTCGATGCTCCAGTCCTTCACCGTCTGGACCGACCCCACCGGCGGCGACATGTGCCCGAACTCGAGCTCGGTCGCCTTCGCGGCGATCCAGGGCGGTCTCTGCCGCAACCGCGACATCCGCGGCAGCGCGGCGGACGACGGCCGGAACCTCCCCTGCGACGCGATCTCGTTCGGGATCGCCTTCGCGGCCGAGCCGGCGCTCCTCTACGGTCCCGCGAACTACCCGTACAAGAAGACGAAGTGCTTCAACGGCGTGATCGACCTCGACGCGGGGATCGCCGACCCCTGCTTCTGAGCGCGCGTCACTGACAGCTTCGCGTGTCGGCCGCGCAGACCTGCGGCGAGAGCCCACCCGCGTCGATTCCGTCGGGCGAGAACGTGGACGCGGCCGACGTGAAGCGGAACGCGACCGAGACCGCGTCGCACTCGATGCCCTTGTTGTCGTCCTTCGGGCTGCTCGTCACGTCACGCGCGCGGCAGTGCGAGTCGGTGAGGAGCTTGCCGACGCAGCCGCCGATCGGCGCGTTGAGGCGCTTGATCTCTTCGGTGATGTCGTTCGCGTTCCAGCGCCCGGCGACGATGCCCTTGGTGATCTTCGTGCGATCCGCCGAGAGCGTGCCGATCACGTAGGCGGCGCGGAGCCGCATCACGAACGTCCCGAGCGTGCCGCTCCGCGCGATGAACGGGAGCTCGGTGTACTCGGCGCGGAGCACGTCCCCCGAGACCCACGCCGCGGTCGAGATGGGGCCGCTCCCGATCCCACCGTCGGTGAGGTTGCCGTCGACGCTCCACACGCCAGCGTCGCCCACGTCGATCCCGGAGACCACCCGGAGCGTGACCGACGGATCGTCGCTCCGACCGTCGTAGTCGTCGAGCTCGAACAGGAGGGTCCACGCGCGCTGCTTCAGCGACGCCTTCACCTCGTTCGCGATGCTCGTCGGGAACACCGTCCCCGCGATGATGTTGACCGCGCTGTTGTCGACGCCGCCCGGACCGTCGATTTGCCCCGTCGGTACGCCGCCGCTCATCGGCACGCAGGACGTCGCGTCGATGTCGAGCGTGCAGCGCCGATCGAGGTTCACCCCGGGCTTGTCGAACTCGCTGCCGAAGTCGATCGTGTCGAGCGCGAAGAAGCGCGCGGGGTCGCTCACTCCATCCGCGGCGTCCGGCTTGTCGGGCGCGGGAGGGTTCGGGCACGGATCACGCGGAGGCACGTCCGGCCCGGCGTCGACCGGCGGCGGCGTCGAGTTCTGCAGATCCTGGATGCCGAGGATGTCCGCGCACGCGCCCACCGCGGCGACGGTCACCACCGCGAGCACCGCTCCCCTCACCCACCGCGTCTTCATGCGCGAATCACCACGTACCCGCGAGACCGACGCCCGCGTAGCCGGGTCCGAGCGAAGGCGAGAACCGCACCGTCGGCGTGGGGGGCGCCTCCGTCTTCTTCGGGCTCGAGAGCAGGAAGATGACGACGCCCGCCGCGGTCAGCACGCCGCCACCCACGAAGAGCGCGGTCGACGTCGTGGCGAGCGTGTTCGCGGTTCGCGCCAACGTGGGCGCGTCGCTCCCGACGACGCAGAGCCCCGTTGCCGGCGACGCAGCGCAGTGATCTTGCGCCGCGCTCCAGGTCGCGATCGCGCCGGCGCCCGTGCCGATGCCGCCGATGAGCGTCGCGATGCCGACGCCGCCGACGACGAGCCCGATCGTGCGGCCCGTGGTCCAGAAGCTCGCCTGCTCGATCGTGACGATCTTCGTCTCGATCCGGGGCTTCTCCACCGGCGCGTCCTCGAGCGGCTGAACGACGAAATCGGTGTTGGGGGTCTTGTCGTCGACCGTGATCGGGAATTTCTTGGGGAGCTTCTTGGGCGCGGAGACCGTCATCTCGTGCGCGCCCGGGTCGATCGGGATCGGCGTCTCCCACGCGCCCACGTCGATCGTGACGCCGTCACGCTCGACCTTGAGCCCGTCGACGATGGCTTCCTTCGGCACCTTCACCGTGAGCCGGACGAGACCGGGCTCGAGCTCGCTCACCTTCTTGCGCGCGAACTCCTCGAACTCGGGCCGGCCCTGACGGCGCCCCAAGCTCACCGCGTCGTTGTAGGTCGCCCACGCGCTCGCGTTCTGGTGGTTCTTCGCGTAGCAGTCGGCGAGGTTGAGCAGGGTTCCGACGCGCGCGACCTGCTGGTTGGAGGCTTGGAACTTCGCGCACGCTTCGCGGTAGTTCTGCTGATCCATGAACGTCTGCGCTTGATCGAAGAGCGTCTTCGCAGCAGCGATGCGCTCGGCGCTCGGCGCGCTGTCGTCGGCGTGCGCCCCCGCCGCGAGCGAGAGGGTGAGCGTGAGCGTGGTGCAGGCGAAGACGCGCGCGAGGGCTCTCATTTCACTCGAAGTTCTTGGGCGGCGCCGTGACGGTGGGAGCGGCAGCGGCGCCGGCGTCGCGCTTCCCCGAAGCGACGGTGGTCGCACCGCTCGTGGCGGTCGGGTGGGCGGTCGCTCCGGTGGAGGGCGGGCGCGCGGTGGTCGTCGCCGTGGAGGTCGCCGTGGTCGCCGTCGCGGTGGTCGTCGCCGTCGGCGCGGTCGCCGTGTTGGTCGCCGTCGCGGGCGTCGTCGCCGTGGGCTGGACGTCGGCCGAGACGGTCGGCGCCGTCGCGCTCGGGGAGCTGGTCGCCGCGCCTTGCGGGCCACCGCTGAACGCCTTCGCCGCAGCGACGACGCTCACGACGAGCACGAGCGCGCCGACGCCACCACCGACGAACAGATTCCGCCGCGACTTGGTCGGCGTGACGGCCTGAGTCGCGCCCCACGCCGTGCCGCCGGTCCCCACCTTCGGGTTGCGGCTCGACGCGTCGGGCGAGATGCTCACCATCGGCGGACGCGACGGCACCTGCAGCGTGAGCGCGATGCGCTCGGCGGAGCCGCGGCTGTCCGGCTGCGAGTACGGCTCGAGCGCGGCGGCGAGCTCCGCCACGTTGCTGAACCGATCGTCGGGCTTCTTGCGGAGGCACTTGAGGATGACCGCTTGGAGCCCCTCCGGGATCTCCGGCTTGAGCGACTTCGGCGGATCCGGCTCGTCCTGCACGACCTTGAGGCACAGCTCGGGGACGGCTTCTGCCTCCCACGGGACGCGGCCGGTCATCAGCTCGTAGAGGACGACGCCGAGCGCCCAGATGTCGGTCCGGGAGTCGACGGTCTTCGACGACCGCATCTGCTCCGGCGACATGTAGAGCGGCGAGCCCATGATCGACGAGGTCCGCGTGAGCGAGAGCCCCGTCTGCGTGTCGATCGTCTTCGAGATGCCGAAGTCGAGCACCTTGATCAACGGGCGCCCGTCGACGCGGCGGGTGACGAACAGGTTCTGCGGTTTGATGTCGCGGTGGACGATGCCGAGGGAGTGGGCCTCGGCGATGGCCTCGCACGCCTGCAGGATGAAGCTCACCGACTCGTCGATCGCGAGCGGCGTCTCCTGAACGATCCGACCGAGGTCGGCGCCCTTCAGGAACTCCATCACCATGTACGGCGCGCCGCCGTCGAGGGTGCCGACGTCGCTGACCTTCGCGACGTGCTCGCTCTTCAGGCGAACGGCGGCGCGTGCCTCGCGCAGGAACCGCTCGACCGCCTCTTTGCTCTGGAGGGCGGCCGGCAAGAGGAACTTGAGGGCGACCTTCTGTTCGAGTTGAACGTGGGTCGCCGCGACCACGACGCCCATGCCGCCCATGCCGAGGACGGAGTCCACCCGGTACTTGCCCGCGAGGACGTCTCCAATGGCGACGGGGAGTTCGGCTTCCGCTGTGGACACCGTAAGGGGCTCCTCACGTCAGGATCGCTTGCCTTCCGTCCAGGTGCAACGATTTCGAGAGGGCGCGCGCGAGATTGTCAGAGCGTCTTCGAGAACACGCGATACTTTTTGTAGACCTTCGCGCCCATCGAGCGAATGCCGAGGTTGATCGGCGCGTCGTCCTCGCGCGTCCACGACAGCTCGCCCCAGCGGTAGCCCTTCGCGACACCGCGTTTGGCTACCTCGACGTACATGGCCGCCGAGAGCCCGCCGTAGCGCTTCACGTTCTGACGCGCTTCGCGCCGGAGGCCGAGGAGCATGAGCCGCGTCGACACCGGACGCTTCACCTTCGTGCGGTAGATGAGGCGCGCCCAGTTGAGCGGGAACAGCTTGCCCTGGAAGTCCGCGATCACCTCGTTGAGGTTCGGGAGCATGATGCACATGCCCATCGACTTGCCGTTGATCTCCGCCATGAAGGCGATGTCCGGATCGATGATGAGCTTCATGTCCTTGGCCATCTTCTTCACTTCGTCGGGGAGCGCCGGAACCATGCCCCACTTGCCCTCCCAGGCGTCGTTGTAGATGTCCATGATGTCGCGGAGCTCGCGCTCCATCTGCGACGTGTCGACGGAGCGAAGCCGGACCTCGGGCAGTGCCTTGATGTCCTCCCACGCTTTGATCACGCGCGCGGGGAACGGCTGGTCGGCGTCGTAGCGCCAGCACAGGAGATCCTTCTCCTTCGCGAAGCCACACGCCTCGATCAGCTTCGCCTGGTACGGGCGCGAGTGCGCCATCATCAGGTTGGGCGGGTACTCGAAGCCCTCGATCAGACACCCGAGCTCGTCGTTGAAGTAGAGCGACGCGGGGCCGATCACCTTCTTCACGCCCTTCGCCTTGAGCCACTTGTCGGCCTCGGCGATGAGCGCCTTCGCCACTTCTTCGTCGTCGATCGTGTCGAAGAAGCCGAAGAAGCCCGCTTCGTCCTTCCAGAGGCGCAGGTACTCGCGGTCGACGGTGGCCGAGCAACGGCCCACGAGCCGCCCGTTCTTGCGCGCGGTGAACAACGTCACGTCGGCGCGCTGGAAGAACGGGTTGTGCTTCGGGCTCAAGCGCTCCTTCATCTCGAAGTCGAGCGGCGGCACCCACGTCGGATCGAAGCGGAACACCTCGTGCGCGGCAGCGAGGAAATCCTTCACGTCGCCGCCGGGGGTGTGCTGGCGAATTTCGATGGCCATGCGCGCGTTCTACCCCAAGGAGCGCGCGCCGAGCACGCCGTTTTGGGCTCGGGACCCAAAACTGGGAGGTGGGGCCCCGACGAGCTTTGCTCGGCGGGGCGGAGGGCAACGCCCTCCGTCGACTTGAAACGTGGCCGAAACATGGCCGTGGCACTGTGCGCGCCAGATTGCCGGGGGTCGTGGATTGCACCCCCGAAAAACCCAAAGTAGGACCCAACCCCGATGAAGAACTCCCGCTACGAAGTCATCCGCGATCTCGGCAACCGCAAGGAGCGCACCTTCGACGTCCCCAAGGACGAGCACGGGCGGCGCCTGAACATCTCCGAGTTCTTCGGGGTCAACACCTTCGGCCTCCAGCAGATGCGGGCGAAGCTCCCGAGCGACGTCTACAAGAAGATGCGCTCGACGATCGACAGCGGCAAGCGCCTCGACGAGAGCATCGCCAACGTCGTCGCCCACGCGATCAAGGAGTGGGCGCTCGAGCGGGGCGTCACGCACTTCTGTCACTGGTTCCAGCCGCAGACGGGCTCGACCGCCGAGAAGCACGACGCCTTCCTCACGACGGAGGGTACGAGCGCGATCGAGAAGTTCTCGGGCGGGCAGCTCATCCAGAGCGAGCCGGACGCGTCGAGCTTCCCGTCGGGTGGCATGCGCACCACGTTCGAGGCGCGTGGCTACACGGCGTGGGACCCGACCAGCCCCGTCTTCATCATGGAGAGCGCAGGGACGAAGACGCTCTGCATCCCGAGCGTGTTCATCAGCTACCACGGTGACTCGCTCGACGAGAAGACGGGCCTGCTCCGCAGCATGGAGATCCTCTCCCAGCGCGCGTGCGAGCTCCTCACCACGATGGGCGCCAGCGCGAAGCGCGTCGTCGCGACCCTCGGCGCGGAGCAGGAGTACTTCCTCGTCGACCGTGCATTCTACATGCTTCGTCCGGACCTCGTGATGACGGGCCGCACGCTCGTCGGCGGCCAGCCGCCGAAGGGCCAGGAGCTCGAGGACCACTACTTCGGCAGCATCCCGGCGCGCGTCCTCGCCTACATGAGCGAGATCGAGTTCGAGCTCTACAAGCTCGGCGTGCCGGTGAAGACGCGCCACAACGAGGTCGCTCCGAGCCAGTTCGAGACGGCGCCGATCTTCGAGGAGGCGAACGTCTCCACCGACCACAACCAGGTCACGATGGAGGTGCTCCGCCGCGTCGCGCAGCGCCACGGCTTCGCGTGCCTGCTCCACGAGAAGCCCTTCGCGGGCGTCAACGGCTCGGGCAAGCACAACAACTGGTCGATGGCGACGACGGGCGAGGACGGCGCGAACCTCCTCGATCCGGGCAAGACGCCGGCGCAGAACCTCCGCTTCCTGCTGTTCCTCGCGGCGACCCTGCGCGGCGTCCACAAGCACGCCGGGCTCCTCCGCGCGGGCATTGCCTCTGCCGGCAACGACCACCGTCTCGGCGCGAACGAAGCGCCGCCCGCGATCATCAGCGTGTTCCTCGGCGACATGCTCTCGCGCATCCTCGACGACATCGAGAAGGGCACGAAGAACACGGAGAGCGGCGAAGCCGCCGTCATTCGGCTCGGCGTGGCGAAGCTGCCCGAGGTCATGAAGGACAACACGGACCGCAACCGCACCTCCCCGTTCGCCTTCACGGGCAACAAGTTCGAGTTCCGCGCGGTCGGCTCGAGCGCCTCCACGTCGTTCCCGGTCACGCTCCTCAACGCGGCGGTCGCCGACGCGCTGAGCGAGGTCAACGCCGCGCTCAAGGCCAAGCTGTCGGGTGGCAAGAGCATCGACGCCGCGATCCTCGAGGTCGTGCGCGAGTTCGCGGCCGCCTCCAAGTCGGTCCGCTTCGAAGGCAACAACTACTCGGACGAGTGGGTGCGCGAGGCCGAGAAGCGTGGCCTCCCCAACCTGCGCAAGACGCCCGAGGCGCTCAACCAGCTCGCGACGGACGCCTCGAAGAAGATGCTCGTCGAGATCGGCGTCTTCACCGAGGCGGAGCTCGCGAGCCGCTTCCACGTGCGCGTCGAGCGCTACAACAAGGTGCTCTCGATCGAGGTCGACACGCTGCTCCACATGGTGGACACGATGATCGTCCCGGCGGCGCTCCAGTACCACGGCACGCTGGCGCAGGGCGCGGCGGCGGCGCGGGCGGCGGGCTTCCAGCTCGTGCCCCAGACCGAGGCGGCGGACCGCGTCGCGCGGCTCGTGCAGCTCCTCGCGGAGCGGCGCAAGCACCTCGTCGAAGCGGCAGGCAAGGCGAACGGCGCGAGCTCGGAAGAGGCGAAGGCGCACGCGTTCGCGCACGAGGTCTCGAGCGCGATGCTCGAGGTTCGTCACGTCTGCGACGAGCTCGAGTCGATCGTGGCGGACGCCGCGTGGCCGCTCCCGAAGTACCGCGAGATGCTGTTCTTGAGCTGAACGGAGCCGTGAGAGGCCGCCGTGGCGAACTTCGTCCAGTACGCCAACGTCTTCCTTTCCCGGGATCGTGGTTCGGCGATCGTCGCTCGAACGCGCAACCACGGCGGTCTCATCGTCGAAGTGCCCGACGGGCCCGTCCGACTCGAGCTGGGTGACGACCCGGCCGAGTTGGGCGATGCGACGCTCACGGCGCTTCGCAGCTGCGAGGCGGGGGGCGCGGTCAATCTTCGCGACGCGAAGAAGACGGATTGGCCCGCCTTTCGTGCCTCGGGCTGCCGCTCCGTCGCGGCGTTCGAGCGAACGTATGTCGCCTACTCCGTGTGCGGGGCGAACGCTTCGAACATCATCTACGTCGCCACGAGCCAACCGTTCGGGCCCGATGTATCGCTCACCTCGAGTCGATCGAGCGGAGCGAGCGCGGACGACGCGGGTGCGTGGCTCAGAGAGCTCCACGACGTGTTCTTGCGCGTCGAGTCCATCGCAACGCCCTGACAGAACCGTTACCCTGCCCGCGTGACGACTCCCACATTTGGCGCTCGCCTTCGGCTGGCCTTCGCCGTCCTCGGCGATCCTCTGTTGGCCCAGCGCGTCCTCGAGCTGCAGACGCCGGCGGCCCCCGCCGCGCTTCCCGAGAAACCGACGGTCGCGCCCGCACCCGAGGGCCCCGGCTACGACGACGGCGCGCTCGGCCTCCTCGCGCTTCTGCAGCGCGAGGGTCGCCTCGTCGATTTTCTCATGGACGAGGTGGCGGCCGCGTCCGACGCGGACGTCGCCGCTGCCGCCCGCGTCGTCCACGAGGGGTGCCGCGCCGCGCTGAAGCGGCACGTCCCCCTCGTACCACTTTGGGACAAGGACGAGGGCGCGCAGAGCGAGGTCCCCGCGGACTACGACCCGAGCGCGGTGAAGCTGACCGGCGCCGTCAGCGGCAAGGGCCCCTGGAAGGGCACGGTGCGGCACCGCGGCTGGCGCGCGGAGAAGACGAGCCTGCCCCAGCCGACGAAGGGCCACGACGCGACGGCGATCGCCCCGGCCGAGATCGAGATCGGCTGAAGAACCGTCAGCGGGGCTTTCCCGCGCCCCCCGCGTACTGCGGGTACCGCTTGTCGACCGCCCGCACGCACTCGTAGTCCTTCTGCAGGGTGCAGATCGTGTGGAGCAGCCCGACCTCGTTCGCCGTCGCGTGCCCCCCATAGACCCGCGGCTCGAGGATCGCGCGGGCGCGCGCCGGCTCGGAGACCGAGAGCGGGAACGCCTTGTCCCAGACGCTCGCGTCGAGGTCGGGGGCATCCTGCGTCTCGGGGACGACGATCGACCGCTTGCGCTGGGGCGAGCGATCCACCTTCGGGTAGAGCTTCGCGATCGTCGTGTCGCACGCGGCGTCCTTCTGAATCTCGCAGAGGTCGTACAGGAGCTGCGCCTGGTACGGCGTGGCTCGCTTGCCGAACACCGGCGCCTCGAGGACGGCGCGCGCACACCCCAAGTCGGCCTGGTCGAAGCAGCGGTCCAGCGCTGCGGACTCGGAGTCACCGGCGTCCGCCGGCGGTTGTACCGGCACCACCGCGGACGACGCCGTCGGCAGCGGCACGTCCACGACGACGCTCGCGGAGGGGGCCGCGCGATCGACCGTGCGCGCGGCGTCCGGCTCCGCCTGGAGCGCGCGACCGATGATCGTCCCTGCGGCGATCATGAACAGCGTCGCGAGGGCGATCCCGACGACGCCCACGAGCCACGACATGGTGAGGCGACGCGACGCCGCCTGGTCCGACGGCGCAGGGCCAGGAGCCTTGGTCGCCGGAGCGACGGCGGGGAGCGACCCCGAGGCCCCCGCCGCGTCGCGGAAGAGGCGCGACGTCGGGACCTCGTCGTCCGCGCGAGCGGCACGCTCGAGGAGCGCGTCGAGCGCCTTCGCCGCGTCGGCCGCGTTCTGGAACCGCAGCGAAGGCTCGCGCGTGATGCAGCCGGCGAGCCACTCGACGAACCCGCGCGGCAAGACGAGGCCCCACTCGCTCGCGCGCGCGACCGGATCCGGGAGCGGCTCGAGGAGCACCTCCTTGAGCGCCTGCGCGACGTTGGCGTCGCTCTCGCTCGACCGCCAGAGCAGGTGCCCGGTGAGGACGAAGAACGCGAGGAGCCCGTACGACCACACGTCGGCGGCAGGCGTGAGCGGCGCCTTCTGCGCCTCTTCCGGCGCCATCCAGAGCGGGGAGCCCATCGCACCGGTCGAGCGCGTGCCCGCGTCGCTCGCGAGCTTGGCGATCCCGAAGTCGAGCACCTTCACGTCGAGGTCGGTCCCGGCCTCGCGCACGACGAACACGTTGTCCGGCTTGAGATCGCGATGGATGACGCCGGCCACGTGCGCGGCCGCGAGCGCCTCGCCGACTTGGCCGAGCACGACGCGCGCGCGCGCGGGGTCGAGCCGGCCATGCGTGCGGACGAAGGTCTGGAGCGACTCGCCCCGCAGGAGCTCCATCGTCAGCCAGGGCGTCTCGGACGCCGCGTCGATGCCCGCCTCCACCACCTTCACGACCCGCTCGCTGTCGATCCGGTTCGCGAACGTCGTCTCGCGCGCGAAGCGATCGCGGTGCTTCGCGTCGCCGAGGAGCTGCGGGGCGAGGACCTTGAGCGCCCACCGCTCACCGGTCGCATCCTCGACGACCTCGTAGACCGCACCCATCCCGCCGCGGCCGACGAGGCGCTCGACCCGAAAGCGCTCCGCGAAGAGCGCGCCGCGCTGGAGCTGTGCGACCGACGCCACGGCCCTCGAATCTAAATCACGCGCGGACGTCTCGTCGGGATTTGCTACCGTGCAGCCCCGCATGGGCTACGTCGGCATCGATCTCGGCACCACGCACACCGTCTGCGCGACCGCCCCCGACTCGGGCGGCGCCCCCGAGCTCTTCCCCGTCCTCCAGCTCACCTCGGCGCGGGCGACCGCCACGCTGCCGCTGCTCCCGTCGTTCGCCTACTTCCCCCACGCCAGCGAAGGGCCGGCTCCCCTGCCCTGGGACGAACAGCGGAGCTTCGCCGTCGGCGCGTGGGCGCAGGAGCGCGCGGCCAACGTCCCGACGCGCGTGATCTCGAGCGCGAAGAGCTGGCTCGCCCACCGCAGCGTCGACCGGCGCTCGCCGCTCCTCCCGCCGGGCGCGCCCGAGGACGTCGAGAAGATCTCCCCCGTCGAGGCGTCCTGGCGCTACCTCGAGCACCTCGTCGAAGCGTACGCGCACGCCACGAAGGGAAACCTCGCCGCCGAGGAGATCGTGCTCACCGTCCCCGCGAGCTTCGACGCCGCCGCGCGCGAGCTCACGGTCGAGGCGGCGTTCGCCGCCGGCCTCGAGAACGTCACCTTGCTCGAGGAGCCCCAGGCCGCGGTCTACGCGTGGATCGCTGCGCGCGGGGACCGCTTCCGCAAGGAGCTCGGCGCGGGCGACCTGCTCCTCGTCGTCGACGTCGGCGGCGGGACGACCGACTTCTCCGCGATCACGGTGAAGGACGTCGACGGAAACCTCGAGCTCGAGCGCGTCGCGGTCGGCGAGCACATCCTGCTCGGGGGCGACAACATGGACCTCGCGCTCGCGCACGTCGCGCGGCGGAAGCTCGAAGCCGAAGGGCGGAGCGAGGCCGAGATCCCGATGGCCGCGCTCGGCCACGCGTGTCGCGCGGCGAAGGAGCGGCTCCTCGGTCCCGATGCGCCGAGCGAGGTCGCGGTCGCCGTCGCGCGCCCGGGCGCGAAGCTCGTCGGCGGCTCGATGAAGACCACCCTCACGCGGGCCGAGGTCGAGTCCCTCGTCGGAGACGGGTTCTTCCCGCGCGTCGCCCGCACGGCGCGGCCCGAGACGCGCCTGCGCGGCGGGCTCACCCAGGTCGCGCTCCCGTACGCGCACGATCCGGCGGTCACGAAGCACCTCGCCGCGTTCCTCGGGCGGCACGGGGAGCTGCGCCCGACGTGCATCCTCTTCAACGGCGGCGTCATGCGGAGCGATCTGCTGCGGCTCCGCGTCCACGAGCTCGTTAACGCTTGGCTCGCCGAGGTCGGAGCACCGCCGGCCCGCGTCCTCGAGGGCGCCGACTACGACGGCGCGGTCGCCAAGGGCGCCGCGGCCTACGCCCGCGTGCGCGCGCAGGGTGGCATCCGGATCCGCGGCGGGACGGCGCGCTCCTACTACGTCGGGATCGAGGAGGCCGCGCCCGCCGTCCCCGGCGTCGAGCCCCGCGTGACGCCGCTGTGCATCGCGCCGTTCGGGATGGAGGAAGGCTCCACGCTCGAGATCGACGGCGAGCTCGGCCTCGTCGTCGGCGAGAAGGTGCGCTTCCGGTTCTTCGGCTCCACCGTCCGCAAGGACGACCGGCCCGGCGCGCTCGCGCCGATCGCCGAGCTCGAAGAGCTCGCCCCGATCGACGTCGAGGTCCCCGCCGACGGGCGCATCGAGGGCGACGTGATCCCGGTTCGGCTCAGCGCCGCCGCCACGGCGATCGGAACGCTGGAGCTCGCCGCGATCCCGGTCGCGCGCCTCGGTGACGACGACCGGTTCGTCCTCGAGCTCAACGTCCGGGAAGGCGGATGACGGCGTTCGCGGTCGGGATCGATCTCGGCACGTCGAACACCGTCGTCGCCGCGGCCCCCCTCGACGGCTCCGCTCCCCCGACCGTCTTCCCGATCCCGCAGCTCGTCGCGCCGCGCGCGATCGAGGCGCGCGATCTCTACCCCTCGATCCTCTTCGCCGGCACCGAGGCCGAGCTCGCCGAGGATCCCTTCGGCGAGCGTCCGTGGATCAGCGGCGAGCTCGCGCGCCGGCGTGGCGTCGAGGTGCCGGCGCGCTCGGTGAGCTCGGCGAAGAGTTGGCTCTGCCACGGCCGCGTCGACCGGCACGCGCCCCTTCTTCCGCTCGGCGCCGAGCTCGACGCCGCCCGCATCTCGCCCGTCGAGGCGAGCGCGCGCCTGCTCGCTCACGTGCGCCGCACCTGGGACGAAGCGCACCCCCGCGCCCCGCTCGCGGACCAACTCGTCGTGCTCACCGTTCCGGCGTCGTTCGACGAGATCGCGCGCGAGCTCACCCTCGAGGCCGCGCATGCGGCCGGCCTCGCGCCGCGCCTCCTCGAAGAGCCGATCGCCGCGTTCTACGCCGCGCGGGACGAGGGAGCGCTCGGGTTCGTCACCGATCATCCGGCGCGGATCCTCGTCGTCGACGTCGGCGGCGGCACCACGGACCTCTCGCTGCTCTCCGCGCGGCGCGACGGTGACGGCGTCGTGGGCGAGCGCCTCGCCGTCGGACGGCACCTGCTCCTCGGCGGCGACAACATGGACCTCGCGCTCGCCCATGCCGTCGAGGGCCGCTTCGTCGCCGCGCCCGCGCGCCTCGCCCCCGCGTCGTTCGCACAGCTGGTCGCCGCCTGTCGATCCGGGAAGGAGGCGCTCCTGGGGGCGGAGCCTCCGGCCGAGGTCGTCCTCCGCGTCGTCGAGCCCGGCGCGAAGCTCATCGGGGGCGTGCGCTCCGCACCGCTGCGGCGAGAGGACGTCGATCGCATCCTCGGCGACGGCTTCTTCCCCGACGTCTTCGACGAGACGGCGCGCGCGCGCGGGGGGCTCGTGGGCTTCGGCCTGCCGTACGAGAGCGACACGATCGTCCCGCGCCACGTCGCGCGCTTCCTCGCGCGGCAGCCCGACCCGCACGTCGATGCTCTGTTGTTCAACGGCGGCGTCTTCCACGCGCCGCGCTTCCGCGCGGTCGTTCATCGCGCCGTCGCGCGGTTTCTTCAGCGCGACCCGAGCGCGCTCGCGGTGGTCGCCGCGAGCGATCCCGATCGTTCGGTGGCCGTCGGCGCTGCGCTCCACGGCGTCGCCGCGCGGCGGGGCGGCAAGGTCGTCGCTCGCGCCGCGCGCACCTGGTACGTCGGTGCCGCCGGCGCGAGCTCCTCCGACGCCGCGCGCGCGGTCGCGCTCGTGCCCCGCGGCACGGACGAGGGCTCCACCGTCGAGCTCTCGACGACCTTCCAGCTGACGGTCGGCAAGCCCGTGCGCTTCGATCTCTTCACCGACGATCGCCCTGCCGCCGCGGGCGACGTCGTCGCGATCGACGACGAGCACGAGCGCCTCCCGCCGCTCGTGCTCGCGATCGACGGCCACGATCTCCGCCGCGCGGCCAAGTCGATCCCGGTCCGCCTCGGGGCGACGCTCGAGGACACCGGAACGCTCGCGCTCCACATGACGGAGGAGGGAGACGGCGGACGTCGCCACTCGCTCCGGTTCGATCTGCGGCGCGAGACGACGCCGAGCGCGGCTCCGCCGAGCCTTCCACCCAGCGCCACGCCGAAGCTCGCGGAGGCCGGCAGCTTGCTCGAGGCGGCGTTCGCGCGCGGCGACGAGAAGACGGTCAAGGAGCTCCCGGACCGCCTCGAGGTGCTGCTGGGCGCACGCGCGAGCTGGACGGGGCCGGTGCTCCGCGCGCTCTTCGACCGCCTCGCCGCACAACCCGGGGCACGCAAGCGGAGCGCGACGCACGAGCGGGTCTTCTTCTCACTTGCAGGATACACGCTTCGACCCGGCTTCGGCGATCCCGGCGATCGCGCGCGCGTCGATCTCCTGGAGCGGCTCTTCCCCGAGCGGCTCTCGTTCCCCGACGAGACGCGCGGGTGGCAGCAGCTCTTCGTCGCGTACCGCCGCATCGCGGGCGGCTTGGAGTCCGCCGCGCAGGGCCGCATCCGCGCCGCGCTCGACCCGTTCGTCGCGCCGCCCTCCGCCGGCCTCGCGAAGCCCAAGAAGTGGCGCCCGCTGGCGGACGGCGAGCTGCTCGAGCTCCTCGCCGCGCTCGAACGCGTCGACGCGCGCGAGCGCGCGGCGCTCGGCGAGTGGGTCCTCGAGCTCGCGCTCGGCAAGCGGTCGCCGCACCCGTGGGTCTGCCTCGGGCGCGTGGGCGCGCGCGAGCCGGCGTACGCGAGCCCGCACCACGTGGTGGAGCCGGTCGTCGTCGAGCGCTGGCTCGAGCAGCTCCTGCGCCAGAAGTGGAACGAGCTCGCCCCTGCGCCGGCGATCGCGGTGCGCCTCGCGCGCGTGACCGGCGACCGCGCCCGGGACGTCTCCGTGCGCATCCGCAAGGACGTCGAGCGCAAGCTCGTGCAGGTCGGCGCCGCCGAGGAGCTCGTCCGCGCCGTGCGCGAGCACGTTCCGCTCGGCGACGCGGGCCGCGCCGAGCTCTTCGGCGACGCGCTACCGCTCGGGCTCACGCTCGAAGCGTGATAACCTCGCGGCGCATGGGTGCAGCCGAGCTCGTTCCCCGCGTCATCCCCGAAG
Source organism: Polyangiaceae bacterium (assembly GCA_044224495.1). GTDB lineage: Bacteria > Myxococcota_A > Polyangia > Polyangiales > Polyangiaceae > JBGAKG01. The sequence continues at coordinate 161,390 of JBGAKG010000025.1, forward strand.
GTTTCTCCGCGAGCGCCTCCGAAGGCGACGCCATCCTCGAGATCGCGTACCTCGCGATCTTCGCCGACCACAAGCTCTCCGACGACGAGCTCGATGCCTTCCGTGGCGTGGTCGGGCGGATCAAGGGCACCGTTCCCTCCCCCTCCGCGACCGATGCGCTGCTCGACGAGCTCCAGAGCCGCGTCGGCGGCGGTGATCCGGACGAGCGGCTACGCGCCGTCGCCGCTCCGCTTTCGCCGGCCGCACGCGAGATCGCCTACAAGGTCGCGTACGCGCTCGGCCTCTCGGACATGGACTCGAGCGACGAGGAGTTCGAGTTCGATCTCCAGCTCGTCGACGCGCTGGAGCTCTCGAACGACCGCGCCGAGGACCTCGCCGACGAGGTCATGCAGCTCTTCAACGCCGGCGACTGACGCGGCTCACATCTTCGCGAGCCGCGCCGCGACCGCCTTCTCGACGGCCTCGTGGCGCTGGCCTTCGGGGAGCCCGCGGTAGAGCGCGAGCTCGGCCTCGACCGCGGATTTCGCCTCGGCCTTGCGCCCGAGCTTCTCGAGCACGTCCGCGCGGAAGCCGTAGATCTGTCCCTTCCGCGCGCCGTACGCGAGCGCGAGCGCGCGGTCCGTCGCGGCGAGCGCGGGCTCGAGCTTCCCCGCGGCGTAGAGCGCCTTCCCGAGCCGGAACGGCCCGTTGTAGTCGCCCGGCAGCTCCTTTTCGCGCGCCTCGAAGAGCGGGACGGCGTCCGCCGCGCGGTCCAGGTAGATCAGCGTCTCGAGCCGCGCGCCGTCGAACGTCGTGGCGAGCGCGGGCTCCGGCGTCGTGGCGGCGGCGCGCTCGAGGAGCGCGAGGCGATCCCGAGCCGCCTGCTTGGCGCCCGCGTCGTCGCCCGCGCGCTCGCGGAGCTCCCAGAGGAGTCGCCATGCGTCCGAGCGATCGTCGGCCGAGAGCGGCGCGCCCTCGTCCGCGGCGAGGGCGGCGATCCGCTTCGTGAGCGCGCCGTCGAGCGCCGCATCGCGCGCGGACGCGTCCTCGCACGAGAGCGCCACGGTGGCGAAGTCGGTCGCGCTCGACGTGCGGCCGGTGTTCCCGTGCTCGCGCCGCGCGAGGTCCAGACACACCGTCCAATCCTTCGCGCGCGCGAGCGCTCCGATCCGGAGCACGAGCACGTCGGCGCGGCGCGCCCAGCCGGCCGGCGCCTGCGCGAGTGCGCCGTCGTACAGCGCGGCAGCCTCGGCGTGGCGACCAGCGGCTTCGGCGCGATCGGCGGCGACCAGCACGGCGCGGTAGGGCTCGAGCGCTCCGCCGTCGCCGCTCTTGGCCGCAGCGCGCGCGTCGTCGAAGAACGCGCGGAGCTGCGCCGCCGAGGCGCCGCCCTCCCAGCGCGCGACGATCGGCGCGTCGGGAGCGCTCGGGTCCACGACGAAGAACGTCGGGAGCACCGTGAGCGGGAGCTTCTTGCACGCCTCCGCATTCGCGTCGCGCTCCGTGTCGAGCGAGAGGAACACGAAGTCGGGCGCGGCGCTCGCGAGGACGTCGTTCGTGAGCACGAACGCCTTCATCGAGCGGCACGTGTGACACCACGTGGCCCACGCGTCGACGAAGAGGAGCTTCTTCTCGGCGCGCGCCTTCGCGAGCGCCCCGCCCCAGTCGTCCTCGAGCCACGGCCCCGCGCTCGTGGTGGTGCCGGTGGTGCCGGTGGTGCTCGATGCGGGCGAGACGAGCGCGCTCGGCGCCGCCGACGCGGCCGGAGCCGCCCCTTCACCGGCCGAGGGCTTGCTTCGACATGCAGCGAGCGCAACGAGCGCCGCCAACGCGAGCACGCTCGCGAAGCGCACGCCCAACGCGTCAGTCGGTGAACGGGAGGTTGTAGCTCTCGGAGTCGTCGTCGCCCTCACGGCGCTCGACGTAACGGTCGGCATCGAGCTCCTGCTCGGTCGACGGGATCTGGGTTTCGCTTTCGTTCGCACGGACCATGGCAACTTCTCCCTGCTCGCGCGTTGGAGCAAGCTCCATGCCTTGCCAGAATCGCTCGAAATCGCCGAATTTTCGGTGACGCGCCGCGGCTGAGCCGCATACGCCGCTTCGCGCGGTGGGTAGCGGCGCGCACGTCCGCTTGCGTCAAAGGCTCATGGAATCCGAACCGTGTAGCCCTCGAGCACCGGGAACTCGCGCGGACCGAGCGGCTCCTCGACCTCGCGCCCGTTCACTTCGACCTTCGCCGACTTCACGCCGGGCACGTGCCGGAGCGCGTAGCGTACGGCGTATCCCACGCTCTTCTGCTCACTCCCGAAGTCGACGTGCTCCGCGCGGACGGAGCGCCCGTCGCGCTCGAACATCTCGGTGACCGTGTCGCGAACCTCGCGCTCCACGTCGGCGCTCGGCACCAGCCCGTCGAGGCCGATCGTGATGACGAGCTGCACGGGGTGGTACATCGCTTCGTCGACGTCGAGCAGGAGCTTGTCCCGACATGGGACATGGTTCGCCCACGAGAGCGCTTGGGCGCGCATCTCGAGCGACGAGGAGCCGCCGCCCTCGGGGACGAGGAGCAGGAGCCCACTCCCCTCGGCGATGGTCGGATCCTGATCGTGGGTGAGGAGCACCGCACGCCCGACGCCGCGCACGGCCGTGGGCAACGACTCGTGGAAGTAGCCGCGTGCGGCGACGCAGGTCGGCGCCGTCAGCGCCGCCTCGGCCGCGTGGGCCGGCGGAAGCGCCGGCGGCCTCGCGAAATGCAGGTGGGCGCCGAGCGCGATCGGGCTCGCGCCGAGCAGCGCACCGAACGTCGCGACGAGCGTGCTCGCGCGCTTCTCCAGCACGCCGAGCGCATCCCGCCGGTCGCGCTGGCATCGCGCGACGGGCCGCTGTCCCGTGCCCTCGCGGTAGGTCGCCGCCCCGGCGTCGCGCGCGACGATGACCGCGTCGGTCAGGGTACCGCTCAGCAGCGGCGGGAGCGCTTCGAGGCCACGCGCCTCGGCGTCGTCCACGATCCGAAGGCCGGCGACGTCTCCCGCGTAGAGCTCGCGCAGCACGCTCGCACGACGGCGATCGCGGACGAGCGTCCACCCGAGCGCCGTGGCGGCGAGCGCCCACGCGAGAACGCCCAGCGCGGTGGCGATGAACGACGGTGCAGCGATCGCGAGCGCTCCGGCGAGCCCGAGGCACATGGCGCTACGGAGCGCGAGCCGCTCCGCGCGATCCAGCGCACCCTCGACCAACGTGAGCCGGCGCAAACCACCGACGAGCGCCCACGCGACGAAGGTCGCCCCGCCCGCGCCGATCATCGCGACGGCGGGGATGGCGCCCCAACCGACGAGCCCCGCGGTGAAGAACCCCGCGAGCGCGACCGCACCGACCCACGTGCGGTGCTCGGCGCGCCGTGCCTCCCAGCACCACGCGGCGCCGCTCACGACGGCTCCGACCGCGATCCAACGCGCCGGCAGGCCGACGAGCGAGATCGCCGCAGCATGCACGGCGGCCGCCGACACGGTCATCGCGCCTTGCACGAGCCGATCGGGGAGCGCGAGCGGTAGATGGGGAGAGAGGCGAGACAGGCCGACGTCGGGCACAGGCGCCATCCCTCGATGCTGATGCGGGAGCGGACGCTTGGCAAGGGCACCCGCCCGGCTATGGTGGCCGCGTGCGCCGCCCTCTCGCTCTCCCGCCCTGGCTCGCGGTCGTCGCCGCGAGCGCGGTGTGCGCGATGGTGGGGGCGCCGCGCCCCGCCGCTGCGGCCGACGAGCCCGCGAAGGACGACACGGATCGGGCCACGGGCTTCGGGGACTGCGAAGCCTTCCGCGAGCGAAACGAGAAAGAGCTCGCGATGTGGTCGCCGACGCAACCGGCGGTCCCCTACGCCTACCCGAAGCGCGAGCTCGTGCTCGACGCGCCGTGGGTCGAGCTCGGGCGCGGCCTCGGCAGCGCGGCGGGAGTGATCCTCACCACGATCCTCCCGAACGTCGGAGTGCTCTTTCGCGGAGCGCTGCCCGAGTTCGTCGTGTCGTTCCCGTGGCAGTTCCCGTTCGCGCCGCCGTTCGCGTGCAGCCGCAAGCGCGGCACGTTCGACGTGAACCTCCACCGCCCGAGTCGGTTCTTGCTCGAGCCCGGCGTCGCGATCGCGAAAGACGGGACGACGTTCTGGGTGCGGCCTGGCTGGCGCTTTCTCGTCCACCCCGCCGGCTGGTTCGTCGGCGTGGGCGGCGGGATCGGCACCACGCTCGAGCTCGTCGGACGCGAGCCGTTCCGCCCCTCGATCAGCCCGGAGGCCGTCGTGCAGCTCGGTGCGTGCTGCTCGCCCGGCTACTTCACGATCGCACTTCGGGCCGACGTCTTCCTCGCCGGCAGCACGCCGTTCGCCGCGTCGCTCTCGTTCGGCGTGACCTACTTCTGAGGGACCGCTACGAGGCGCGGCGCTCGTAGACGCAGAGGTCGCCGAACATGTCGGTCTCCCGGAAGCCGACGTGGTGCATCCCGATCTTCTCGAGCACCCGCTGGCTCGAGCGGTGCCACTGGAAGGTGCACGCCTGCACGCTCGCGACGTCGCGCTGCTCCAGCGCCCAGAGGACGACCGCTTCGGTCCCCTCCGTCGCGTAGCCCTTGCCTTGGAATTTCTCGTCCACGCCGTAGGCGACCTCGACGACGCCTTCGTCGTTCGGGCGGCCGTTCAGCACCACGCTCCCGACGACGAGCCGGCGCTCGTCGGCGCTCGGACGCGACACCAGAACCCGCGCCCCCCAGAGCCACGCCTCGGGATCGCAGCGGAGCTTCTCCAGCGGGCACGAGAAGGCACGCTCGACGAGCGCACGACCGGGCCAGAGATCGGGGAACCGCGCGCCGACGAGCGCCTCGGCACCGGGTCGGTCGCCTGCGATCACGGCCTCGACGAGGTCGCGCGTGATCGGCAGGAGCTCCAGCCGCGGCGTCAGGATGCGGTCCATGTTCCCCACGCCCTAGACTTAGCGCGGTCGAGGCCGAAGGATCAACACCGCGCCGCGTCACAATCGAGCCAATTTTCCCTGACGCGGTGCATGATGCGTGCAGTCTACACCGTACGGGCTCCTGCTTCCCGGTCGGGAACGGATGGCCCAGCCGTCGGTAAATGCTTGCAAGCGGCGGCGGGTCGACTACGTTCCGCCGCGTCGTAAACGGGGCGTAGCGCAGCCTGGTTAGCGCACCAGACTGGGGGTCTGGGGGTCGGTGGTTCGAATCCACTCGCCCCGACCGGAAGCGGTCGGATCCTCCGCCGGGGAAACCCGGCGGAGTCGATGTCCCACCCGAAGGACGACGGCCGCCGTGACACGTCTCGCCCGAAACGTGCCACCACCACTGCAGAAATCCGCGATAGCACCCGATCCGGGCTCGCGGCTCGTGCGTATCCTCGTGCGTTCGGCAGTCCGATCCTTTTCAGGAGAACCTTCTACATGCGGAAAATTCACCTCTATTGGCTGGGGAGCGCCCTTGCCGCGGGTGCGGCCATTCTCGGCTACTCCGTGGTCGCGCAGTCCGCCGACCACCTCGACTCGCCCGCCGCGGTCGCAGAAAAGACGGCCGACATCACCGACGTCTATTCGTGGATGGACGGAAATAACGTCGTGATGGTCATGAACGTGGCCCCGGCAGCGGCCCCGACGGAGAAGTTCTCCGACAAGGTCCAGTACGTGATCCACACCGGCAGCGGGAAGTTCCCGGCGCCGACCGACACCGTCGACATCATCGCCACGTTCGACGCGACGCAGAAGATCCAGCTCTGGGTCGGCACGACCGTGTACCTCACGGGCGACGCGAGCCAGTCCGCGGGCCTCAGCTCGACCGACGGCAAGGTGAAGGTGTTCGCGGGTCCGCGCTCGGATCCGTTCTTCTTCAACCTCGTGGGCTTCAAGCACACCATCGAGACGGTGAAGGGCGCCGCGGGCGGCCTCACGTTCGACCCGGCGGGCTGCCCCAACAACATCGACGTTCCGACCTCCGCGGCGCTCGTCAACAGCCTCAAGACGAACGACGACGGCGGCGCGCCGAACGACTTCTTCAAGGACCTCAACGTGCTCTCGATCGTCGTTTCGGTCGACAAGGCGCTGGTCACCAAGGGCGGCACGGACCTCGGCGTCTGGGCGTCCACCCACAAGGCGAACTGAGGAGGCACCACCATGAAGAAGCTCATTGCCATCCTCTCCGCCTCGACCCTCGCCTGCGGCCTCATGGCCTGCACGGGGGACGACACCACCACCCCGACCGACTCCGGCACGCAGGACACCGGCACGCAGGACACGGGCAAGCCCGACTCCGGCGACTCCGGCCCGAACACCCCTGCTCCGCCGAAGCTCGGCGCCCAGATCGATCGCATGGGCCGCCCGGCGATCAACACGGCGCTCAACAACGTCCTCACCAACCCGGATGCGGGTCAGGGCACGGCCAAGGACGAGTACAACTCGAACTCGGACCAGGCGACCTGGCCGACGAAGTACTCGACGGAGTTCCAGAAGAACCTCGCGATCTACGACGGCCTCGACCGCACCTGCGGCAACCAGTTCGCCTCCGGCGGGCCGGATGCCGGCGCCGGCCGGTACGCGCTCCTCGCGGGCGCGCTCACCTCGGACCAGATCTGGGTCAACACGGCCCAGAGCAGCTGCAACGCGTTCCTCGCGGTCGAGCTCGGCTTCGTCACCAAGACGCCGATCCCGGACTGCGGTGGCCGTACCCTCAAGTACGACGTCATCGACACGACCTACTCGGCGCTCGCAGTCGGCGCGACGACGGGCGTGACCGACGGCGTCAGCGCGGTGCCCGAGAAGACGAACGGGACCACGTTCCCGTACCTCGCTCCGGCGAAGTGAACGCGCGATCCAGCGCTCGAATGGCGCTCGCGGGGCTCGTCCTCGCGAGCGCCTTCGCTTGTTCGCGGTCCGATCCGAAGCCGGGCCCGAGCGCGAGCACCAGTGCGACCAGCGCGAGCGGGAGCGTGACGGGGACGAGCGCGAGCGCGGCGCCCAGCGCCTCGGGGCTCGTGCTGCCGTCGGTGACCTCCGCGAGCATCGCGACGTCGAACCTCGACGGCGAGGTCGACTACGCCCGCAAGAAGACGGACGGCGGCGACGCCACGGCGCTCGCCCGGCTCGTCGATCGCTTGCTCCTCCGCGCGCAGTACACGAGCTCCGACGCCGATCTGACCGAGGCCGACGAGCGCACGAAGAAGGACGTCGCCGCCCACCCCAAGGACGGTGCAGCCCACCAGCGCCGCGCGAGCGCGCTCTCCGCGCTGCACGAGTTCGCCGGCGCCGAGGCGGAGCTCGACCTCGCCGTCGCCAACGGCGTCGGGCGCGAGGCGACCGGCCGCGCGCGCGCCGCGATCGCGCTCGCACGTGGCGACTACGAGCGCGCGGGCGAGCTCCTCGGTTCGCCCGAGGGCGCGTCGATCGACGTGCTCCCGCTCCTCGGCGCTCTCGCTCAGCACGAAGGTCGGGCCGCCGAAGGCGATGGACTGTTCGAGCGCGCCCGCACCACCTACCGCGACGTCTCCCCGTTCTTCGTCGCCTGGATGGACTTCGAGCGCGGCCGCGCGCTCGAGCGCAGCGGCGACTCCAAACGAGCGAAGCTCTACTTCCGCGAGGCGGTGACCATCCTCCCGACCTACGCCCACGCCGTCGTGCACCTGGCGGTGCTCGAGAATCCGTCCGAGGCGCTCTCGGTGCTCGCGCCGCTCGAGCCTTCGAACGAAGCGGACGTCCTCGCCGCCAAGGCCGAAGCGCACCGCCGCTCCGAGACGCCGGAGGCCGACCAACGCACCGCGGCGGCGAAGGATCGCTTCGTCGCGCTCCTGCGCACGCATCGCGCGGCCTACGCCGACCACGCCGCGAGCTTCTTCCTCGGCGCCGGCAAGGACGTGCCCCAGGCCCTCGTCCTCGCGCGCGAGAACGCGGCGCTCCGGCCGAACGAAGAGGCGCTCGAGCTGTGGCTCACCGCCGCCGAGGCGGCCAAGAACAAGACCGATCGCTGCGCCGCCGCCGCCAAGATCGCGGCCTACCGCTGGTCGCCCGCGGAGCTCCGCACGCGCGCCGCCGCTACGAGCAAAGACTGCCCGTGAGATCGCTCGCGGTCGCGTGCGTCGCGTGGGCGCTCGCTGCCCTCGTGCTCCTCGTCGCCCGCACGGCGCAGGCCCACACCGTCGGGCTCTCGCACGGCGACTACGCGCTCGACGGCGCGGTGGTGCACGGGAAGATCACGCTCCGGAGCGAAGACCTCGCGCGCGCCGTCCCCCGGGCCGACGCCGATGGGGATGGGGCCATCTCCGAGAGCGAGCTCGGAGATCCCCGGCTCGCCACGACCCTTCGGGAAGCCATCACGGCGAAGATCACGGCGCGCGCAGGCGGCGCCACGTGCAGCGCGAGCACGCCGCTGCTCCACCCCGACGGCACGGACGGCGTCGCCTTCGTGCTCGATTGGACGTGCCCCGCCGCGGGCTCCGTCACGCTCGACCTCGGATTCCTCGCGCTCCTCCCCTCCGGGCACCGCCACCTCGCGTCGATCAGCAGCGGCGGGATCACGCGCGACGAGCTCGTCGTGCTCGCCGAGCCGACGATCACGGTCGGCGACGCCGCCCCCTCCGCGGCGACCGGCGTCTTCGATCTCGTGAACGACGGCGTGATCCACATCCTCACCGGAGCGGATCACCTCGCCTTCCTCGTCGGCGTCATCCTCTCCTTCGCCGCGGTCGGCGGGAACGGCCCGAGTGGGCGCCGCCGCCTCGCGCCCGTCGCGTGGATGCTCACCGCGTTCACGGTGGGTCACTCGGCGGCGCTGGCGACGGCGACGATCGGTGGCTTCGCGCCACCGTTCGTCGAACCCGCGGTCGCGCTCTCGGTCGCGTACATCGGGCTCGAGAACGCGGCCGGGTTCCGGCTTCGCCCGCGCGCGCTCGTCACCTTGGCCTTCGGCTTCGTCCACGGCTTCGCGTACGCGAGTGGGCTCTTGCCGCTCGGGATCCCGCGGGAGCGCCTGCCGGTCGCCGTGCTGTCGTTCAACGTCGGCGTGGAGCTCGGCCAGCTCGCGGTCGTCGCGATCGTGTTGCCGCTCGTGATCCTCGCGGAGAAACACCCCCGCTTCCCGCTCGCGCGACGGGTCCTGGCGATCGGCCTGATCGCGGCTGGCATCGTCTGGTTCGGGCTGCGCTTGGTCGCCCCCTGAGCCGATGGCTCAGCGCCCGAGCGCCTTGCCGTCGCCGTCGGCGTCGACCCAGAGCGCGCCCGTCATCGCGTAGGGCAAGGTCTCGCTCGGATCGCCACCGAGCACCGGCGCGAGCGGCTTCGAGCCGCGGACGAGCACCACGAACGCATCGTCCTTGGCGAACGTCAGCTTGAGCGGCACGTCCGCGACGAGGACGGTCCCCCCGCCCTGCTCCTTCTTCACGAGCTTCACTGGAAGGTCCATCGTCTCCTCGCCGTCGCCCGCGGCGCCGACCGCCCGCCGCACGGTGAGCTTGTCGACGTCCATCCACGGCGCGCACTCCACGTGCACCTTCGCCGTCACGACGTGACCCTTGGCCTTCACCACGCCCCCGATCCCGACACCGCCCGCGTCCACGCGCAGGAACGGGCCGTTGGAGACGACGACGTCGCGCACCTCGCGCAGGCTCTTCACGAGCTCGTCGGTCCGAGCGTCGCTCCAGGTCTCCAGGTGCTCGTCGTCCTTCACGCGGACCCAGGTGCGCGGGTACCCCGCCTCCTGCGCGACGACGCCGTGCGTGTCGGTGTTGCCGGTCGCGGTCACGGGGTGACTCGTTCGCAGCAGCGCGAGGAAGTCGCGGAGCACGCCGTCGCGGGCGCCGACGTTGCGGCCGTTCCAGACCTCGATCGCGTCGAACGCGGGATCGTAACCCGCGCCGGTGCCGACGCCGGTCGCGCGGTCGAACTGGAGCAGATCGAAGTAGCCGGTGTTGCCGGAGCGCGGGTGGTTGATCTGGATGACGAACGGTCGCGCGAGCGTCGCGCGAAGGTCGCCGAACACGGCTTTGGCCTCGCGGTCGACGACCGGCGGCGCGCCGCTGCGCGGCTTGGTTCGGTCCACCGAGAGCGGGAACACGTTGGCGTGGCCCCAGGGCTTCTTGCTCGCGTCGGTGGTTAGCTCGTCACCGGCGACCGCGACGAGGTACGCACCGAGGCGGCGGTCCCGCACGATCGGCGAGAGATCGGCGACGACGTTGTGCTCGCTCGCCACCGCGACCTCGACGCCTTCGGCCACGTTCGCGATCACGCGATCCACGGTCGCGGTCGGTGCATCCACCCCCAACATCGTGTGTTGGTGGAAGTCGGCCGCGAGGTACCCGGCCGTGTCGACCACGCGCCGGAGCACGCAGCGCTCGCCGGTGCACGGCTCCGCGGTCTTCCCCTCTTCGATCGTGACGTCGAAGGTCGCCGCGGACCACTCGGGGCCGCGGGTGAGGAGCACGTGATATGCGCCGGGCGAGAGCGGCACGTCGATCGCTCCGACGTCCGTCGTCACTTGGTTCTTCGCCGCACCCGCGACGTGCCCCGGTCCGAAGTCGGGGTTCGCCCCCGCCGCGGCGACGAAGGTTGCCTTGCACGGCGTGGCGACCGGCGCCGCCGTGCCCGCAGCTGCCGTGCACTGGAGCTTGAGCCGCCCGGGTGCCGTCACGCCGACGACCGCGCTCGCGCTCTTGCCCGCCGCGACGTCCACCTTGACCGCCGAGCCCCGCGGACCGCGGCCACCGCCGCCGCCGAACGCGAGGAGGTACGAGCCGGGCGGCAGCGCCGCGCGGAGCGTCGTCGACGGCTCGGCGGGACGCAGGTTCATGATCGGCTTGCCGGCGGCGCTCGAGACGACGACCTCGCCGTCGGGGGTCCACGTGGTCGCGCCGCTGGGCCCCTCGAGGCTCACGGCGACCTCGCCGACGACTCCGCCGGCGGTCTGCGTGAGCTCGCCGACGACGCTCGCGACGTCCGGCCGCGGACCGACCAGGAAGATCCGTGCATACTGCACCTTCTGCCCTGGAGCCAGCGTGAGCGACTTCGACTGCACGGTGTCGCTCCACGACGGACCACTGATGGCGTCGATCGCGGCGTCGGTGCTCGTGATCGCGTAGCTGACCGAGCGCCCGATGCCGGCGAGGTAGGCTCCGCTCGACGGGCCCTTGAAGTCCCGGCCGCGATCGGGCGCGAACTTCTCCGCGCCGCCCCACTGGATCGCGTCGCCCAGGGTGAGCGCAGGCACGGGGGCGCTCCCGCGGTTCTCGAGCGTCGTCTCCAGGAGCACGGCGCGATCGCCGGGGTGGAGCGTGTAGCGCGTCACGACGCTCACGTCGTTCGCGTAGAGCTCTCGTCCACGGGCCTCGACCCAGGCCGCACCGGTCCCGTCCACGCCGCTGTCGAGCTTGTCGTAGACGCCTTGGCGCGGGAACGTGCCGAAGTACGTGAAGACCTGACCGAGCTCGTCCTTCCGGAGGGTGGCATCGGCGGCGTCGACGATGTTGCCGCCGCTCTCGGCGAAGCCCGCCGACGACCCGAGCCGATCGATGACGAACGCGACCTCGTCGTTCTCGAGCAGGAGGTCCCCCGGCGCGCCGATCGCGTTGGGACCGCCGAGCTCCTCGCCCGCCTTCATGACGTGGACGCGCGCCGGGGCAGGCCCCGCGTCGGACTTGGTCTCGTGCCCGATGAGGGCCACCCGCGCGGCCGCCCCGGGGACGACGCGGACGGGAGCGACGTAGTCCTCGTTCACGCCGCACGCGAGCGCGAGCGCGACCGCACCCAGCGCCAGGAGCAGCCCCGTGCGCGTCACGCGAGCTTCCCGTGGCGGAGCAGGAGCTCCGCGAGCGCCTGCGCCTTGAGGACGAGCGAGGCCACCTCGATCTGCTCGTCCTTCGTGTGGAACCCGATCCCGCGCGGGCCGAGCCCGTCGATGGAGGCGATGCCCATCGCCGACGACGTGCTCGCGTCGGAGCCACCGCCGATCAGCGACGCCTCGCTCGTGCCGAGCCCGAAGCGGCGCGCGCAGTCCGCGTACTCCTGCATCAACCGGACGCTCGCGTCGCTCCGCTCCATCGGGAAGCGCGCGATGCCTCCCTCGAGCGCGATCGTCGCGCCGGGGACCTCGGCCGCGGCGGCGCGGGCGGCCTCGTGCAGGGCGGCGACGAGCGCGTCGGCGTCGGCGGTGGTCTCGAAGCGAAGATCGAGCTTCGCCTCGGCGCTCTCCGGGACCGTGTTCTTGCTCGTGCCGCCGTGGAACGTGCCGACGTTCACCGTCACGCCGCGCTCGTACGCGGTGAGCTTCTGCGCGCGATCGACGAAGCGCGCGAGCGCCCAGATCGCGTTCACGCCTTCCTTGTGGGCGTTGCCGGCGTGGGCGGCCTTCCCCGTCGCGCGCGCGGTCATCGCACCGGTGCCCTTGCGACGCGTGATGATCGCGTCGCCCTTGCGCCCGGACTCGAACACGAGCGCGGCGCTCGCCCCGGCGATCACCTCGCGCAGGATGGGTTGGCTCTCCGGCGACCCGACCTCTTCGTCGCTGACGACGACCACCCGCAGCGGCGCGATGGCATCGAGGCCGACCGTCGCCGCGATCGCACGGAGCGCCCACGCGACCACGACCAGGCCGCCCTTCATGTCGAGCACGCCGGGGCCCCGCGCGAGGTCGCCATCGCGGCGATACCCCTCGAAGGTGCCGGGCGGGAAGACGGTGTCGAGGTGGCCGATGAGGGCAAGCGGGGCGCGCCGAGCATCACCCTGGCTTCGAAACACGAGGTGGGGCGCGAATTGGGAGCTCGCGCGCACCTCCGCAGCGAGCCCCGGCACCGCGAAGGTGTGGGTGCGGAGCTGCTCGCCGACCGCGCGCCCGCCGTCCAGGTTCTCCGTGAAGGAGTTCACCGCGACGAGACGAGCGACCTCGTCTTCCATCTCTTTGACGCGCTCGGAAAGCCAGCGCGCCGCCTCGCTCTCACCGCCCTGCATGACGGGCGACGTTACACGAGGTCAGGGCGTGCGCGGCGGCCGGAGCGCGACGGAGCCCTGCTCGAACGCGGCGCCATCGCCTGCGTCATCCAGCCCCGCGATGGCGGCCGGCGGCACGCTCCACTTCGCGCAGCGCTCGCTCTTCGGCGCTTCGCTACCATCCTCGGTCTTGGGTTGATCAGGGTCCGCGAAGCCGGTGAGGATCATGGGGCCAGTTGGTAATCCATATACGCTTATGTATGCGGAGGGTCAACGCTCGACCTACATTCGCGCACGGTAGCACCATGACGCAACGCGTGAAAATCTCTTACGTTTGCGTCATTCGGCGGACGGGGGGCCGACGGTCGCAACGATCTCGCACCTTTACGGCGTAGACGAGTTGAGCAAATGCGTGAGGCGCCGTAGATCGGGGCCATGGCGAAACGGTTCAAGGCAGCGGTGATCGGTGGCAGCGGCTACGGCGGCGCGGAGCTCATTCGGCGGCTCCTGGTCCACCCCGACGTGGAGCTCGTTCGCGTGGCTTCGGTCGACTTCATCGGCGAGCCCCTCTCGGCCGTTCATCCCAATTTGGAGCGCCTCACCGATCTGAAGTTCGAGGGCATCTCGCCCGGCGAAGCGGCGAAGGGGATGGACGTGGTGCTGCTCGGCCTGCCGCACAAGGTGTCGGCCACGAAGATGCCGGAGCTCATGGCGACCGGCGCGCGCGTCGTCGACCTGTCGGGCGACTTTCGGCTCCGCGATCCGGCCGCGTACGCGAAATACTACGGCGGCGCGCACCCCTGCCCCGACGAGCTCACGAAGGGCACGTTCGTCTACGGCTTGCCGGAGCTCTTCCGCGAGAAGATCAAGAACGCGCGCTACGTGGCGTCGCCCGGTTGCTTCGCGACGACGGTGGAGCTCGCGCTCCTGCCGCTCGCGCGCGCGGGCCTGCTCACGGGCCCGGTCGAGATCGTCGGCATCACGGGCTCGTCCGGGAGCGGCATCGCACCGAGCGCGGGCACGCACCACCCGGTCCGCGCGGTGAACCTGCGCACGTACAAGCCGCTCGAGCACCAGCACGTGCCCGAGATCGTGCAGACGCTGGAGGACGCCGGCGCCAAGGGCGTGAGCCTGCGCTTCGTCCCCGTGAGCGCGCCGCTCTCGCGCGGCATCTTCGTCACGTGCTTCGCGCACGTCGACACCTCGAAGGTGACGGCCGACCAGGTGAAGAAGCTGTACCAGGAGACGTACGCGAAGGAGCCCTTCGTGCGCGTGCCGGCGAAGCGGCTGCCCGAGGTCGTGGCGGTGAGCGGCTCGAACTTCGCCGAGGTCGGCGTGCAGGTCGGCGACGGCGTCGTGGCGTGCTTCGCCGCGACCGACAACCTGATCAAGGGCGGCGCGGGTCAGGGCATCCAGAACATGAACCTGATGCTCGGGCTCGACGAGCGCGCGACGCTCGAGGATCCGGGGGGCTACCCGTGAGCGCGGCAGCTTCGGCGCCGGTCGTCCTGAAGCTCGGCGGCGAAGTCGCCGCGGGGCCGGCGATGGATGCGATCGCGGCCGACGTGGCGGAGCTCCGCGCGAGCGGCCAGCCGATCGTGATCGTGCACGGCGGCGGCCCGCAGGCGACGGCGCTGCAGAAGCAGCTCGGGCAGACGCCGAACATCGTCGCGGGCCGGCGCGTGACGGACGAGGCCACGCTCGAGGTCATGAAGATGATCGTCTGCGGCAAGGTCAACGTCGACGCATGCGCGAAGCTCCACGCGCACGGCGCGCGGCCGGTCGGTCTCCACGGCGCGTCGAGCGGGGCGATCACCGCGAAGCGGCGCCCGCCCAAGGTCGTCCCGGGCGCGGGGCCGGACCCGATCGACTTCGGGCTCGTCGGCGACGTGACGAGCGTGAACCGCGAGCTGCTCGCGCTCCTCGTGGGTGCGGGCCACGTGCCGGTGCTCGCGTGCTTGGGCTGCGACGAGGCGGGGCAGCCCTACAACATCAACGCGGACACGGTCGCGAACCAAGTGGCGGTCGCGCTCGACGCGAAGGCGCTCGTGCTCGTGAGCGACGTGCCGGGCGTCCTGCGCGACGTGAACGACAAGGGCTCGCGCATCCCGAAGCTCACCAAGGCGGAAGCCGACGCGGCGGTCGCGAGCGGCGTGATCTCGAAGGGCATGATCCCGAAGGTCGAGGAGTCGTTCGCCGCGATCGCGAGCGGCGTGAAGGCCGTGCACATCGTCGGCAACCTCGCGCGCGGAGATCTCCTGCGCGAGGTGCGGGAGCCAGGCTCGGTGGGGACGGTCCTCGCCCAGTGAAGATCGCGGTCGTCGATACCGGGCTCGGAAACCTCGCGAGCGTCGCGCGCGCGCTCGGGCACGCGGGCGCGCGCGAGGTGCTCGTGACGAGCGATCCCGACGCGATCCGCGCGGCCGATGCGCTCGTGATGCCGGGCCAAGGCGCGTTCCGCGACTGCAGCACGGCGCTCGGGGACGGACGGGGCCTCGGCGACGTGGTGCGCGAGAAGCTCCGGAGCGGCGCGCCCTACCTGGGGATCTGCTTGGGGCTCCAGATCCTGTTCGAGGGGAGCGAAGAGGCGGACCCTTCGTGCCGCGGGCTCGGGGTCTTCGCGGGGCGCGTCGTGCGTTTGAAGGGCGGCATCGATCCGTTGGTCGGCATCGCGCTGCCGATCCCGCACACCGGCTGGAACCTCGTCGAGCGGGGCCCGGCCGCGAGCGTGCTGCCGCAGGAGCCCACCCACTTCTACTTCGTGCACTCGTACGCGGTGGCGCCGGAGGATCCGAGCATCATCGCGGCGACGACCGAGTACGGTGAGCGCTTCACGAGCGCGGTCGCGAAGGACAACGTGCTCGCGGTGCAGTTCCACCCGGAGAAGAGCCAGGGGGCCGGGCTCGCGCTGCTGCGGGATTTCGTCGGCGGAGGAAGGTAGATGGAGCTCTTTCCGGCGATCGATCTGCTCGACGGCAAGGCCGTCCGGCTCCACCAAGGCCGCTACGACGCGGTCACCGTCTACGACGCCGATCCCGTCGCGCGCGCGGAGCGCTTCCGGGCGGCGGGCGCGAAGTGGCTGCACGTCGTGGACCTCGCCGGCGCGAAGGCAGGCACCTGCGTCCAGGCCGACGTCGTGCGCGCGGTCGTGAAGGCGTTCGGCGGCCAGGTCGAGGTCGGCGGCGGCGTCCGCACGCGGGCCGCGTTCGAGAGCTACCTGGCCGCCGGCGCGACGCGGGTGGTGCTCGGGACGGCGGCGGTGAAGGATCCCAACTTGGTACGCGAGATCTGCATCGCGCACCCGGGGCGTGTCGTCCTCGCCGTCGACGCGAAGGACGGGATGGTCGCGACGGACGGGTGGGAGACGACCTCGACCATCACCGCGGTGGCGCTCGCGAAGCAGTTCGCCGACGTGCAGCTCGGGGCGGTGCTCTACACCGACGTCGCGCGCGACGGCACCCAGGTGGGGCCGAACGTGGAGGCGACGGCAAAGCTGGCGCGCGAGTCGGGGCTCCCCGTGCTCGCGTCGGGCGGCGTGGGGACGCTGGCGCACCTGACCGCGCTCGCCACGCACCCGGAGATCGCGGGCGTGATCGTGGGGCGCGCGATCTACGAGGGTGCGTTCACGGTGGAAGCGGCGCTGGCGGCGCTCACGCCGCGCCCGTGAGCGTTCAGCGGTAGAGGCACCCCGGGTCGTTGAAGTTGCAGCAGAAGCCGGTGTAGCCGGAGTTCTTCGTGTAGCTCTTCTTGCAGCGGTACTGCGCCGACTTGCCGCATCCGCTCGCGTTGAAGCGCTCCTCGTACGAGCCGTCGGGGTTTCGGACCTGGCCCGACGAGTCGAGGATGACGCTGTCGCAGGAGAGCTCTTTCTCGGCGAGCGACTGCGCGTTGCCTCGCATGTCGAAATCGCTCGAGCTGCAGCCGGAGATGGCGAGCGCGCCCACCACCCCGAGCGCGGTCACTCGGCCCAAGCTTCGGTCCCACCCGAGCGCTCGCGCTTCGGGCCCTTCGGTCCGGAGCGCTTGCTCGCCCCTCCCAGCGCGCGCGCCAGGAACTCGCCGGTGTGGCTCCCCTTCACCTTCGCGACGTGCTCCGGGGGGCCCTCCGCCACGACCAAGCCGCCCTTCGCACCACCTTCGGGCCCGAGATCGATCACCCAGTCCGCGCTCTTGATCACGTCGAGGTGGTGCTCGATGACGAGCACGGTGTTCCCCGCGTCGACCAAGCGGTGGAGCACGCTCAAGAGACGCTCCACGTCCCCGAAGTGCAGCCCCGTCGTCGGCTCGTCCAGGATGTAGAGCGTGCGGCCGGTCGCCACGCGCGAGAGCTCGCGTGCGAGCTTGATGCGCTGCGCTTCGCCGCCCGAGAGCGTGGGGCTGGGCTGCCCGAGCTTCAGGTAGCCGAGGCCCACGTCGTCGAGCGTACGCAGGGCGCGCGCGATCTCGCGGTGGACCGTGAAGAGCTCGAGCGCCTCGCGCACGGACAGATCGAGCACGTCGGCGATGCTCTTGTCCCGATACTTCACGCGCAGCGTCGCCTCGTTGAAGCGACGGCCCTTGCACTCCTCGCACGTGACGTAGACGTCCGCGAGGAAGTGCATCTCCACCTTGCGCACGCCGTCGCCGCCGCACGCCTCGCAGCGGCCGCCCTTCACGTTGAAGGAGAAGCGCCCGGGGCCGTAGCCGTAGGAGCGCGCCTCGGGCGTCTGCGCGAACAGGTCGCGGATGTGGTCGAAGAGCTTCGTGTAGGTGGCCGGGTTCGAGCGCGGGGTGCGCCCGATCGGCTGCTGATCGATCGCGATGACCTTGTCGAGCGCGTCGATCCCCGACGTTCCCCGATGTGCACCGACCGCGAGCTGCGCGCCCATCAGCGCGCGCGCGAGCGCCGGGTACACGATCCGGTTGATGAGCGTGGACTTGCCGGCACCCGAGACGCCGCTCACCGCGACGAGCATGCCGAGCGGGAGCTTCACGTCGATCGCGCGGAGGTTGTGCTCGCTCGCGCCGCGGACGACGAGGTGCTTGCCGTTCCCCTTGCGGCGCTCCGCCGGGACCGCGATCGCCTTGCGCCCCGCGAGGTACGCCCCGGTCACCGACGACGTGTCGGCCATGACGTCGCGCGGGGTGCCCTCGGCCACGATGTGGCCGCCGAGCTCGCCGGCCCCGGGCCCGAAGTCGAGGAGCCAGTCGCTCGCGCGCATCGTGTCTTCGTCGTGCTCGACGACGACGACGGAGTTCCCGATGTCCCGCAGGCGCGCGAGCGTCGCGAGGAGGCGATCGTTGTCGCGCTGGTGCAGCCCGATGCTGGGCTCGTCGAGCACGTAGACGACGCCGGTGAGCTCGCTCCCGATCTGCGACGCGAGGCGGATCCGCTGGCTCTCGCCGCCCGAGAGCGTGCCCGACGCCCGCGCGAGCGTGAGGTAGTCGAGCCCGACGTCGAGCAGGAACGAGAGGCGCCCCATGATCTCCTTGCGGAGCTCCTCGATGATGATCGCGTCGGCGCCCTTCACCTGGATCGCGCTGATGCGCCCGTGCGCCTCGCGCACGGTGCCGCGGCAGAGCGTGCCGAGATCGATCCCGTCGATCTTCACGGCCAGGCTCTCGGGGCGGAGCCGATCGCCCTTGCAGTCGGGGCACGGCTTCTCGGAGAGAAACTTCATGTAGTACGCACGCATCTCGTCGCTCGTGGCGGCCTTGAAGCGGCGCATGAGCATCGGGGCGAGCCCCTCCCACACCTGCTCCCGCCCCTCGCGGCCCCAGATGACGGCGGTCTGCTTCGCCTTCGGCAGGTCCTTCCACGGGACGTCGGTCTTGACCTTCAGCGCGCGCAGGAGCCGCGCGACCCAGTCCGCCTTCCAACCGTCGCCGCGCGCCATCGAGGCGGCCCAGACGCTGACGGCGCCCTCGGTGATGCTCTTCTCGGGCTGGGTGACGATGAGCTCGGGATCCATCTCGGGCCGCGTGCCGAGCCCGTTGCAGGTGGAGCATGCGCCCGCCGGCGCGTTGAACGAGAAGCTCTGCGGCGAGAGCTCCGGGAACGAGATCCCGCACGCCTCGCACGCGTTGCGCTGGCTCATCAGCCGATCGCCCTCGGGGCCGTTCACGACGATGAGCCCCGCGCCCTCGCGCAGCGCGGCCTCGACCGCGTCGGTCAGGCGGGCGCGCACGTCCTTCTTCACGATGATGCGGTCGACGACGATCTCCACGTCGTGCTTGGACTTCTTGTCGAGCGTGGGGTGGGCGTCGTCCAGCGAGATGACGCGGCCGTCGACGCGGAGGCGCGGGTAGCCCTTCTCCTGCGCGGCTTGGAACACCTCCTTGTGCTCGCCCTTCCGCGCGCGCACGACCGGCGCGAGCACCATGACCTTCGAGCCTTCGGGGAGCGCGAGGATGGCGTTCACCATCTGCTCGGCGGTCTGCGCGCCGACGCGCTTCCCGCACTGGTGGCAGTGCTGCACGCCGACGCGCGCCCAGAGCACGCGCAAGTAGTCGAGGATCTCGGTGACGGTGCCCACCGTCGAGCGCGGGTTGTTCGACGCGCTCTTCTGCTCGATCGCGATCGTCGGCGACAGGCCCTTGATCGAGTCGTACTTGGGCTTCTCCATCTGGCCGAGGAACTGGCGCGCGTACGAAGAGAGACTCTCGACGTAGCGGCGCTGCCCCTCGGCATAGAGCGTGTCGAAGGCGAGCGAGGACTTGCCGCTCCCCGAAGGCCCCGTGAGGACGACGAGCTTCCCCTTCGGGATCTCGACGGTCACGTTCTTCAGGTTGTGCTCGCGCGCCCCCTTGATGACGATCGACTCGCCCTGGGACTTCGTCATCGTCAGCCTGCGAGTGCCTTCTCGATCGCGGCGCGCAGCTCCGGCGCGTCCGGCGCGACGGTCGGTTCGAAGCGACCGATCACCGTGCCGTCCTTCCCGACGAGGAACTTGTTGAAGTTCCACTTGATGTCACCGGGGAACGGCGAGTCCTTGGTCAGGTAGGCGAAGAGCGGGTGCATCCCGTCGCCCTTCACTTTGACCTTCTCGAACATGTCGAACTTCACGCCGAACTTGGTCTCGCAGAAGGTCTTGATCTCGTCGTTGGTGCCCGGCTCCTGCGCGCCGAACTCGTTGGCGGGAAAGCCGACGACGGCGAGGCCTTTGGGGCCGAGCTCTTCGTGGAGCTTCTCGAGGCCCGCGTACTGCGGCGTGAGACCGCACTGCGAGGCCACGTTGACGATCAGGAGGACCTTGCCGTGGTAGGTCTCGAGCGACGTTTCGGCGCCGGTGATGGTCTTCGCGGAGAAGGAGTGGGCATTGGGCATGGGCGCGGAGTGAAGCACATCGCCCGGGCCCCGGCTACGAAATACTGTTCGCCCGTTCAGTCTTCGTTCAGTCTTCGGGCGCGGCTCCGTTCAGGACGAAAGCGCTCAGTCCCGCAGCGTCGCATCCCCGCGGAAACCACCGTCCGCGTACGCCGACTGGGGCGGCGGAAGCCGCGCTTCCATCCCGGGGGTCGACGACGTGTCCGGCGCCGACGCGAACGCTCGCACTGCCAAGACGAAGAGCGTCGCCCCCGCCAGCGACGACACCACGACGGACACCGTCCGTGCGCGGCGCCGACGGTCGCCGTGCGTGCGCTCGATGCCCGCGCGCACGCGCGCGTGACGCGCATCGTCCCAAGCGAGCTCGCGGCTCCGAGCGGCGGAAAGGAGCTCCTTCACGGCTTCCCCTTCCCTTCGCCGAGCCGGCGTTGGATGCGCTCCTCGGCCTCCGCGATGCGGCGCTTCACGGTCGCGAGCGAGACGTCGCACGCGGCGGCGACCTCGGGGAGCGTGAGCTCCTCGACCCGGGCCAGGGTCCACGGCACGCGCAGGTCGGGCGGGAGGCGATCGAGCACGTCGTACAGGTCGTCGGCCGGCTGGCGATCACGCGGATCGGAGCAGCGCGGCGAGGCGTCGAGCAGCCCGAAGAAGAGCATCGCGCGGCGGCGGCGGCGGCGGAGCAGCCGATGTACGCGCCGGACGGCGATCGTGACGAGCCAGCCCCGCAGCGCGCGGGCGTCGGCGAGCGAGGCCAGCCCCGCGCGGGCGTCGAGGAAGGTCTCCTGCACGACGTCGTCCACTTCGGCATCGCTCCCGAGGATTCGGTACACGACCCCGGCCACGTACCGAGCGTGCCGCTCGTAGAGGACGGTGAACGCCTCTTCGTCGGAGGTCGCGGCGCGCGCGACCAGCTCACCGTCGGTGGCGGCGCGGGCAGAAGCCAGGGGAGAGACGAGGGAAGCGAGCGTTGCCAAGGGGTTCGAAACGTTGGTGGACCCGGGGGACGCCGGATCGGCTCAAGAATCTTCCGCGAGCCGAACGCGCGGACCCCGAAGCTCTACCTCGCGTGCTCACCCTCGTCAAAAGCGCACGCTGGAACGTCGTGGACGTCGGCCTCCTCGCTGGCGCCGCCGCCTCGCTCGCGTTCGGGCTCGGGGACGCAGCGCTCTGGGATCCGCTGGAGCTCGAGCTCGCCGAGCGCGCCCTCCACCCGGCCCCGGGCGATGCCTCCGCGGGCGCGGTCCATGCGTTCTACCGGCTGCTCGGAGAGAGCACGGTCGCGGCGCGAGCTGCCCCGTTGGTCGCGACGCTGGTCGGGATGCTCGCGCTGTGGGCCGCGGTCGCATGCCTGGAGTCGCGCGCGGCCGCGCGCGTCGTCCCGCTCGTGTTCGCCACGACGCCGAACCTCTTCGTCCACGCGCGCTCGGCGCTCCCCGACGCGCTCGCGACGGGTGCGATCGCGACCGCGTTCGCGGGCTTGGCCGTGGCCGCGCTCGATCGGCGTCCACCCGCGGCGCCGCTCGCGCTCGGCGTCGTCGGGCTCGTCGCCGGGTGGGCCTTCGCAGGGCCGCTCCTCGGGCTCGCCGTCCCCGCGGGCGCGGTCGCCGTGGCCGTGGCGTCCGGTCCCCGCTCGCGCTTCCAGCTCGGGCTCGGGGCCGCGCTCGCCGTCGTGGCGGGCATCGGGATCTGGCGCACCGGCCCGGTCCTCCACCCCACGACGTTCGCGAGCGCACTCGCGGTGCTGCACGGGACCTTCCCGTGGAGCGCGCTCCTGCCGCTCGCGCTCGCGAACGTGCGCGAGCGCCCCCTCGCGAACGCCGCGTGGGCGTTCGCCGCCGCCGCGTTCGGCGCGGCCACGTGGCTCGGGAGCGACGCGGTCCACGCCGTCGAGCTCGGACCGGTGCCGCTCGCGCTCCTCGCCGCGCTCGCCCTGTCGCCCGCGCGCGCGAAGACGTCGTTCGCCGCGCTCGGCGCGTCCGGCGTGCTCGCCGTCCTCCTCGCGCTCGACTTCGATCGGCTCCCCGCCAAGGCCGCCGCGGCGTGGGGCGACCGGCTCGAGGCCGTTCCGACCGCGCTCCACGACCGCGGCGCATTCCTGGTCGCGGCCGGACTGCTCGCGGGCGCCGCGCTCGCGGCGTGCGCGCTCCGGGACGGCTCGCGCCGCGCGCTCGCGCTCGGCGCCGGCGCGCTCGCGCTCGGCGCC
>JBGAKG010000026.1:0-182497 GCA_044224495.1 Polyangiaceae bacterium
CACGTCCCCACCCCAACCCCAACCCCGTTCACTGGATGGACGCTGACCTCTTCACTCCAGCGAGGCGAGGATCGTGCACGCGGCCCTCGTTCGCACGCGGGGATCGTCGTCGGCGAGGATGGGCGCTCCTCGGGCCGCTCGGTGGAGCGCGGAGAGCGCTTGCACCGCCGCGAGCCGTCCGCTCGGGTCGTCGGTCGCCAAATCCGCCTCGATCCAGGCCTGAATCCTCACGTCTCCCGCATCCGCCAGGGCCAAGCGAGCGCGGCGCCCGAGGGCTCCCTTCATCTCCGGGCCAGCGAAGGCGAGGACCTCCTTCGCCGCCGCGTCGTGCACGGCCGTGTCCTTGGATTCGAGCAACCGGACGTACGCCGAGAGCCGGATGTCCAGATCGTCCTCGCAGGTCGTCGCGCGCTTGATCGCCGCCGCCAGATCGGGCTCGTCGATCCGAGCGACCGCCAGTGCGAACATGCGCTCCCGCCGCGGCCCTTCGTCGATCGCCCGGACCAACAGCGCGACCGCGCTCTTCTTGATCTCCGCGTCGAACAGCTGCTGGCTCCGGGGGCGCAAGATGGCCGCCGCCGCCGAGATGACGCCCGGCCCGTGGCCCGCCGCGACGAGCGTGCGCACCGCATCCGCTCCGCCGGTCGCCGCGAGCCCATTCGCCGTGTACGCGATCGCGATGTCTTCGCGTAGCGGATCGTCGGCGGACGTCCACAGATCGCGCAGGCGATTCACCGTCGTCATCCCTCCCCGATCGATCCGCGCGATCGCACGCACGGCCTCGCTCCGGACGATCGGCTCGGGATCGACGCGCGCGGTCTCGAAGAGCGCGTCGAGATCACGCTCGTCCTTCGCGTCCGCCGAAGCCCGCGCCGCCGCCCGCCGCACGCGCGCGCTCGGATCGACGAGCGCCGCCAGACGCGCATCGCGATCGTCTTCGTCACCCAACGCGCGCGCGCCCACCGCGCGCCACGGGTCGCTCGGATCGTGGAGCCACGCCTTCGCGCTCGAGATGGAGAGCTCGCCGCCTTCGAACAACGCGAGCGCGGCCTCGGCGCCGGCCTCGTCGTGGATCTTCGCGCGCTCCTCGAGCGCCGAAGCGACGGCAGGGACGCAGGAGCGGACGTCGTGCACGCGGTCGACCGCCGCGTCGCCTTGAGCTTTGCTGAGCTCGCGCTCGACGACGGCCTTGGCGATCTCGGCGGCCTCGCCGTCGCTCAGCTTGCCGAGCTTGTGCTTCTCGAGGATGGCGGCCTTCATCGCGGCGTCGTCGCCGCGAGCGGCGGCGCGCGCGGCGGCCGAGCCGGCACACCCGGTCCCTCCGAGCGCGAGGATGGAGGGAGCGAGAGCCACGAGGCAGACGGCGAGGCGAGCACGACGCATGGACCGTCAGGGTAGCGGCGCTCCGCGCCGCGTGCTAGTCGGGCACCGCTTTGGCCTCCGCGCGTCGCGTCCACCTCGTCGTCAATCGCCGCGCCCGTCACCTCGTCCAGCACGGTCCGCTGCTCCGCGTCTACCGCGACTTCGGGTCCAGGCTCGCGCTCCACGAGACCGAGAGCCTGGCCGAGCTCGGGAGCCTCCTCCGCCAGATCAAGGAAGACGGCGCGGACGTCGTCCTCTTCGCGGGCGGTGACGGCGCCTACATGGCCGGGGTCACCGCCACGCGCGACGTCTTCGGCGCCGACGCGATGCCCGAGATCGGGCTCGCCCCGGGCGGCACCGTCAGCACGACGGCACGCAACTGGGGCCTCTCCGGCCCGCTCGAGGACTACGCGCAGCGCCTCCTCGAAGACGTGCTCGCGGGCGTCTCGCGCACGACCGTGCGCCCCACGCTCCGCGTCGTGGACGACAGCGGCGGGGATCGGGTCGGCTTCATCTGGGGCGCCGGGCTCGTCGCGCGCTTCTTCGACGCGTACTACGCGCAGCCGCACGCGGGGTACGTCGGTGCGGGGCGCCTCGTCGCCAAGATCTTCTTGGGCTCGCCGTTCGGCGGTCGCCTCGCGCGGCGCGTGCTGACGCCCGTCCCCTGCTCGATCACGGTCGACGGCCAACGCCAGCGCGCGAACGGGTACTCGCTCATGACCGCGAGCGTGGTGAAGAACCTGGGCCTGCACATGCAGGTCCTCTACCGCGCCGGCGAAGATCCCAATTTGGTACACTTCGTCGCGAGCCCGCTCGGGGCCCCCGCGCTCGGGCCGCAGATGCCGCTCGTCCTCGCGGGCAAGCGCCTCCTCGGCGAGAACCACGTCGACGAGCTCGCCAAAGAAGTCGAGATCGCCTTCCCCGGACCCGACTCGTACGTGCTCGACGGCGACGTCTACGGCTGCACCAAGCTCACCGTCACGCCGGGCCCGCCGATCACCGTCGTCAGCCCCGGCTGACCGGGCGCAGGTACCCCTTCGTGGCGAGGGCGATCACGACGCGCTCGGCAGACCGAGCGCTCAGCCGTGCGTCGCGTACATCTCGGGATCGTCCGGCGCCGGCGTCGCCAGGCTCTCGACGTGGCGTTGTGCTCGGGAGCGAGCCGAAGGCGAGCGACGTGCCGAGAGCGCCCGCATCGCGGGCGCTCTCCACATGCTGAACGCCGCCGCCACGAGGACGGCGTCGTGGATCTCGACGTCCGTCGCTCCCGCCGCGCGCGCTGCGCTCACGAGCTCGTCCGGCAAGGGCGCGACCGGGCCGCGCACGGCCGCCGCGAGCGCGAGGAGGGCGCGCATGCGGGGCGTCTCCGCCGCCGCCGGGCCGCGCTCGAGGACTGCGCTCACCGCAGCCGGCTCGGCGCCGAGCCGCTCGGTGGTGGCGCGGTGCGAGCGGGTGCAGAAGCGACAGGCGTTCTCCGACGACACGAACGTCGCGATCAGCTCCCGCTCGGTCGGGGTCAACGGCGAAGGTCCACGCAACACCTGCTCCGCGAGCGCGAGGAGCGGCGGCGCGGTCTCGGG
Source organism: Polyangiaceae bacterium (assembly GCA_044224495.1). GTDB lineage: Bacteria > Myxococcota_A > Polyangia > Polyangiales > Polyangiaceae > JBGAKG01. The sequence goes on from JBGAKG010000026.1 coordinate 2,943, forward strand.
CCGAAACGCGAACAGCGAGGAGATGCCGGGGATGCCGGGCGGCGTGGGGAGGTGAGGCATCCCCCGAGGCTAGAGGTCAAACGTACCGGGCGACCAGCGCTTCCAGGAACGTGGTCGCCACGCTCACGATGAACGCCGCGATCAGCGCTCGAACCAAGCTCTTCACCTGAATGCGCTGGGTCACCATGCTGGTGAGCTTGAGCAGGAGCGCGAGCACCACGACCCGCGCGAGGAACCCGAGCGACACCTGGAAGAAGATCCCCAGCGCCGCCGCCGCGAAATGGAGCAGGTAGCTCGCGACCCACGCGACGCCGGCGAAGATGGCCGACGCGACGAAGTGACCGACGATGCCGCCGCGGATCGACACGCCGGGGGTGAGCCACGCCCCGATCGTCAGCGCCACGGTCAAGATGACCCACGAGAGGAGCAGGTGCGGTACCGAGTGGAAGTCGAGCATTCGTCGCGGCCAAGGTAACCACGGTCCCGAGCCGCGCTCGCGTCGACCGGCCTTGACGGCGCGCCCCACGGCGTAGATGGTTCGAGCCGTTGCTCCGACGTCTCCTCCTTCCGATGCTCCTCGGGGTCGCTGCGCTCTTGGCGTGCAAGCGGACCGAGCCCACGCCCACGCCGCGCCCCGTTCCGCCCGCCGAGCACGGCGCGGTCATCTACGCGAAGATGTGCGCGGTCTGCCACGGCGCCGCCGGCGAGGGCTACAAGGCGGACGAAGCGACGGCGCTCGCGCACCCGGACTTCCTCGCCGCCGCCACCGACGACTACCTGCGCACGGCCATCACGAACGGTCGCAGCGGGACGACGATGTCGTCGTGGGGCGCCGCGCGCGGCGGCCCGCTCGCGCCGAGCGACGTCAACGACGTCATCGCGTTCATCCGCACTTGGGACGATCCGAAGACCCCGCGCGCGGTGCTGGACGACAAGGCGCCCGCCGGGGATGCGCTCCGCGCGCAGGAGCTCTTCGACAAGGAGTGCGTGAAGTGCCACGGCGTGCACGGCACCGCGGGCCCGAACGTCCACATCGGCTCCCCCGAGTTCCTCACCAGCGCGTCGAACGGCTTCCTCCGCAACGCGATCAAGAAGGGGCGCGTCGGCACGCCGATGCCCGCGTTCGAAGCGACCCTCGGCGACGAGAAGGTCGAAGACCTCGTGACGCTCCTCCGCAGCTGGGAGGCGCCCCCGGTCACGCACTACGCGGCGAACCCGCCTCCGATCCCGCTCGGGCCGGTGCCGCTCAACCCCAAGGGCCCGGAGCCGATCGGCTTCAAGAACGAGCCGGAGACCACCCCGGCCGACGTCATCAAGGCGCAGCTCGACAAGGGCGCGAAGATGGCGATCCTCGATGCGCGCGCGCCGCCCGACTACACCACCGAGCACATCACTGGCGCCGTCAGCGTGCCGTTCTACGAGCCGGATCCGTATTTCTCGAAGCTCCCGAAGGACGCGTGGCTGGTCTGCTACTGCTCGTGCCCGCACGCCGAGTCGGGCACGCTCGCGCGCAAGCTCAGCGCGGCGGGCTTCAAGAAGGTGACGGTCCTCGACGAGGGCCTCGGAGTCTGGAAGTCACGCAAGTACCCGACGAGCACGGGCGAGAAGCCCTGAGCGTCGCGCGAGAGGAGCACGCCATGAAGGATCGCGTCGTCGTCGTCACCGGAGCGAGCGCCGGCATCGGGGCCGCGCTCGCGGAGGTCGTGGGCCAGCGCGGTGGGCGGCCGGTCCTGCTCGCGCGCCGTGCCGCCGAGCTCGAGGCGGCGCGCGCCGCCTCCGGTCCCCACGCGCGCGCGTACACGTGCGACGTCACCCAGCGCGCCGAGGTGAACGCCACCTGCGCCAAGATCCTCGCCGACATGGGCGGGATCGACGTGTGGGTCAACAACGCCGGCCGCGGCATCTCGCGCGCCCCCTCGGCGCTCACGGACGAGGACATCGACGAGATGGTCCTCGTGAACGTGAAGTCGGTGCTCTACGGCATCCAGGCGGTGCTCCCGCATTTCCGCGAGCGCGGGCGCGGGCAGATCATCAACGTGTCGTCGATGCTGGGTCGCCTCCCGCTCGCGCCGATCCGCTCCGCGTACGTCGCCTCGAAGCACGCGCTCAACGGGCTCACGGCGTGCCTCCGCATGGAGCTCCGCGACAGCGCGCCGGGCGTCGTCGTCACCTCCGTCCACCCGGGCGTCGTCGCGACGGAGTTCGGGCTCAAGTCGCTCCACGGCGGGATGGACTCGCGCAAGTTCCCGGGCGCGCAGTCCGCCGCCGAGGTGGCCGCCGTCATCGCCGACGCGATCGAGAAACCGAGCGCGGACGTCTACACGCGGCCCGGTGCACGCGAGATGGTCGCTTCCTACTTCGCAGCGGAGGACATGGGCGCGGCCGAGTCCAAGCCACCGTTCTTCAGCGGCCCGCGCTGACCTTCCAAGAAGTCGAACGCCTCGCCGAAGAGGTGCTCGCCGTCGGTGACGTTGCCGTGCGTGCACTTCGGCATCTCGAGGTAGATCGCCGGCACCCCGATCGTCGTCAGACCGTCGCGCGCCGCCTTCATCCGATACGGGACGTCGAGCGAGCACGACATCGCGACGACCGCCTCCGCCTTCTTCATCCGCGTCGGCGTCGGGTCCTCGGGGGGCGCGATCAAGACCAAGCGCGGGAAGCGCTCCGGCCAGCGCTCGTGGAGCATCTGCGCGATCGAGGCGCCCGCCGAGTAGCCCACGAGCGTGAAACCCTCGGGCGGCGCATCCGCGCCCACCGCGGCGAGCGCCGCATCGAGGCGCGCTCGTTGGAGCGGCGCGCTCCACGTGAACGAGTGGAACCCCGAGTCCGGCGCGCCGCACGGTTGATCGCCGTCGATCGCGACGACACCGCCGTGCGCGCGCGCGGTCTCGGGGAACGCGAGCAGGTACGCATACGCGTTCGAGCAGAGCCCAGGCAGGAACAAGATCCGCGCGGCGTGCCCGGTGGGCGCCCGCACGAACGACGCCGGCGAGTCCTTCGGGACGTCGGCCCGTTCCACCGTGGCGGGCCCCAGCGCTTCGCGCTCCAGTGCGACCTCCGCTCGGGCCGGCGCCGAAGCGACCGCCGAAGGCGCCAGCGGCTCGGCCCGAATCGCGGCGGGCGCCGACGTGGAGCGCCGATCGCAGGCGACGAGGAGGAGCGCGAGGAGGAGGAGGAAAAGGAGCGTCCGAGGGAGCATGCCCATCCATCCCCGGGAGCCGCCGGAGTGTGACCGCGGCCACCCGCGCGAACGGAAGAATCTCGGTCACACTTTTCGGCCCTCGGCCGACCAGGGACGAGAGAACATGGAATCGCTCATGGCGGCCTCGCCCTTGCGCCGAAAGCTCCTCGCCGACCCGGCCCTGAACGAACGGCTCACCCGCTTCGTTCGGGCGAAGCTCGGCGACAGCGACGCGGGCGACGTGGTCCAGGCCACCTTGACCGAGGCCCTCGCAGCGAAGAGCGCGCCCGAATCCGAAGAGGAGCTCACGCGCTGGGTGTTCGGCATCGCCCGCCACGAGATCGCGGACCACTTCCGCAAGCGGCGGCGCGAAGTCCCCGCCGACCTCGAGGACCACGACGAGGGCGAACCGCCGCCGTCGGGGAACGCGACCGGGCTGATGCGCTGGGCCGAGCGCGAGCTCCCTCCCGGCTCCGAGAACCAGAAGACGCTCGAGTGGATGATGCGCGAGGGCGAAGGCGAAAAGCTCGAGCACATTGCGGAGGAGAGCAACGTCCCTCCCGCGCGCGTGCGGAAGCGCGTCTCGCGGCTGCGCCAGCATTTCCGGCTCCGCTGGGCCGCTGCGATCGCAGCCGCCGTCGTCGCGATCGTCCTCATCGTGCTCGCGCTGCGCCGGCGCGAGGGCGACATCGTCGCGCCCCTCCCGCCGCGCGAGACCGCACCGCTTCCGTCGATCGTCCCGGCGCCGTCGCCGGAGCAGCGCGCGAACGACCTCCGCGAGCTCGCGTTCGACGACTGCGCGCACGACCGCTGGCAGACCTGCGTCGATCGGCTCGACGAAGCCAAGGGGCTCGACCCCGCCGGCGACACGACCGAACGCGTGCAGAATGCACGCAAAGCGGCGACGAAGGCGCTCGCCCCGCAGCCCAGCACGCCCCCCGCGCCGACCAGCGCTCCGCCACCGCCGCCGACGGTGACGGCGATCCCCACCGCGACCCCGACCGCGCCCCGGACCACGACCGTCGTGCCGACGGCCACCGCGCCCCCGCGCTCCAGCGGCACCAGCCTGCCCTCCCCGGCCGGATCGGAGTGATCGCCGAACATTTTGGATGAAGTCGGGGTCCTCGTCCGTACAACGCGGTATGCGCTTCTTGCGGCTCGCGGCGATCGGGGGGATTGCAGCCCTCGCAGCCACCTTCTCCCACACGCCCTCCGCGGTGGCCGCGCCGATGAGCACCGATCTCGCGACGGTCCGAAGCGACGCGACGACGATCGTGCTCGGCACCGTGCGCTGGGTCAGCGTCCCGACACCGGGTGCCGGCGTCACCGCGACGGCGAAGTACTCCCTGATGATCACGGTGGACGCGACACTGCGGGGAACCGCTCCGGCCGTGCTCGCGGTCGACGAATCGCCCGACGGTCACGTCACGGTCGATGGCGAGCGCGTCGTCGCGTTCGTCGACGCGAAGAACCGTCTGCGTTGGGTCGGGCGCAAGATCGCGGGGCCCGATCTCGAGCACGGCGTGCTCCAGCTCTCGGGGTTCTTCGACTTCAACGCCCACCTCGTGCGGCCGAGCATGATGACGCTGCCGCAGCTCAAGGGGTACCTCGCGACGGGAAACCTCCACACCAACGTCGCGGCGACGATCGCGTTCCCCGACGGGCACGGCGGGCTCCGGCCCTCCACCCGTCACCTCGGGCTCGACTGGGACCCGTTCACGCGCGTCGGCACCATCAGCGGCTTCACGCCCGACTGTCTGTCGCTCAACACCGTGTTCGGGATGGAGTGGGGGAAGATCGAGCTCGTCTTCACCGACACGTGCCACTACGGCACCCTCTCGCGCGAGCTCACGCTGGAGGGCGAGCCCACCGGCGTGGATGCGAGCGGCGCGATCACGGCCGACCTCGTCCCCACCCGCCCGCTCCTCGCGGAGAGCGAGTTCGATCCGTTCGTGACCGACGGGCACGTGAGCGACGTGCATCGCGTGGTCCGCGTCACGCTCTCCGACGGGAGCGCGTGGTCGTGGCGCCTCGGCGACGCGCTCGTCGATCCGGGCGGCAAGGTCCGCGCGTCCGGCGGCGCAGGCAGCAGCATCGCCGACAAGTCGACGGCCACGGGTCACTTCACCGTCGCGGAGTCCTACTGGACCTTCGCTGACGTGACGCTCCGACTGTCGAAGACGACGAGCACGACCTCCGGCCATGTCGACTCGCTCGGCAACGATCTCAGCATCGTCGGCGCCGTCGACGCCGGCGGATGGACGTGCAGCTTCACGAGGGGCGGGACCACGGTCCCCTGCACCCTCCGCCGCGACGCCCCCGTCATCGTGCGGCGTTGACGCGACCGCCTGCGCTCAGGGCCGCTTGGCCTTCTTGAACGGCTTGATGGACTTCAGCGCGGCCTTCGTGCGCTTGGAGTTCTCGGCGACGTAGACGTCGTGGCTCTGCTGCAGGTTCAACCAGAACACCGCCGTCGTGTTGAGGAAGCGCGCGAGGCGGAGCGCCGTGTCGGCGGAGATGCCGCGCGTGCCGGTCACGATGCGCGTGACGCGGTTCGCGGGAACCTGAATCGCGGACGCGAGCCCGCTCGCCGTCAAGCCGAGCGGCTCGAGGTACTTCTCGCGTAGAACTTTGCCGGGGTGAACGTTCGAGCTCTTCATGAGGCACCTTGGTGGTCGGCGCGCAGGGCAGGCACCGTACCGGGATGGTACAAACACTTCTCCCAAAGTGGGAAAGAAAATGGGCTAGCGAGCGCTCGCTCCCCAGAACGCGACGTTCGCCTGGTTCAGCTGAGTGCCCTTGCCGGTGACCGGGTCGATCGAGAGAACCTGACCGTTGCACGTCAACCCGTAGAGCGTCGGACCGTACGCCGCGAGGCCCCACACGCAGTTGAACCCGATCGGGCCGACGACCTTGGAGGTCTTCAGTGTCACGTCGAACTCGTCGAGCTCGTCGCCACCGTTGATCGCCGCCGACGCGAGCAAGCGATTGCCGACGAACGCGAGGTCGCCACTCGACGAACGACCGGCCGGAAAGCTCGCGACGAACGCCGCGTTTCCGGTGCCGAAGTCGAGCGCGTAGAGCGAGGTCGCTCCCGCCACGTAGAGCGTCCCGTTCGGCGCGACGTCCGCCGCGTTCACGTTGCCTGCGCTCGTCGCCTTGAAGAACGTGGCCGCGCCGGTCGACTGGTTCACCGTGTAGAGGGCGTTGAACCCGAAACCGTAGAGCGTGTTGTTCGGATGCAGCGCGACGTCGGTGAGCTGAGCGCCGGTGGGACCGAGCGCCTTCACCTGGCCCGACGGAAGCCGAATCTCGTACATCGTGCTGCCCGAGTGCGCGAGCGCGCGCGCCTGGCAGCCGAGCTGCAGATCGCACGTGTGGCTGATCGGGCAGAGCGTGTCGTCGGGGACGTGGTTGCAGGACTTCGCGGCCTCGTTGCACGAGTCCACCGAGCACGCGAGCCCGTCGGCGCAGCTCGGCGGTACGCCGGCGATGCAGCTCTTCACCGGATCACACGCCTCGGCGCCGTTGCAGAAGACCCCGTCGTCGCAGAGGTTCGGCCGCGGCAGGTGCGTGCAGACGTGGAGCCCCGGATCGCAGCGATCGAGGGTGCAGGAGACGCCATCGTCGCAGGCGGCGTCCGTCGTACACCCCGCGTCCGTGACGATCACGTCGACGGTGGCTCCGTCGCTGGCGTCCAGGGCGTCCGGGCCCCCGTCGACCCCTGCCTCGACCGTGGGGGGCGGGGGTCCAGACCCCAGATCGACGCCAGTTCGGGCCCCGCAGGCCACCAACCCGACCGCCGCCACCACTGCCAGAGGCCATCTCCGTGACATCCGTCGCATCCTACCGGATTCTCCTGGCGACTTGGCCGCCGCCAGGTTACCCTCCGGACCGCACGTTAGACGTTACGAGTGACGATTCGGACCCGCTTGAACGGTTAGGGAGAGCGCGACGCTTCGGTGACTCAACCACGCCACGCGTGGATGCATTCTGCATCAGTTCTCTCTCTCCTGTTCACGAGGTTTCTCATGGGTCAGCGTTTGTACGTCGGTAATCTCTCGTTCTCCACCACCACCGAGACCGTCCGCGAGGCGTTCGCCGCCTTCGACGAAGTGACGGATGTCCACATGGTGATGGACCGTGAGACGGGTCGCCCGCGCGGCTTCGCGTTCGTCACGATGGGCACCCCCGCGGGTGCGCAGAAGGCGATCGCCGGCATGAACGGCGCGGTCGTCGACGGCCGTCCCCTCCGCGTCAACGAGGCGGAAGAGCGTCCGGCCCGTGGCGGCGGCGGTGGCGGTGGCTTCGGCGGTGGCGGCGGCGGCGGTGGCCGTGGCGGCGATCGTCGCGGCGGCGGCGGTGGTGGTGATCGCCGCGGCGGTGGCGGTCACCGCGGCTGGTGATCGGAGTGCGGTTCCGGCAGAGCGAAGCGGCACGCCGCTTCGCTGAACGCCGCGAGCGGGAAAACGCCGCGCCGCGGCTCCACGCCGAAGTTCCATCGCTCACAGCGCTGGATCTCACGGTGAAGGAGCAGCGGTCGGACGCCCCCGCCGAAGAGACCACGCACGTCCGCCGGGTCGTCATTACGTCGGCTCCGGCGCTCTTCGAGATTCCTTGCGGCGATGGCGACTGCGAGGGCGGCGGTCACGAGGTCACGGCGTCCATCCTGCGCGCACTCCGCGCAGGGCGGACGTCGTTCGACGTCGAGGACGCCTGTCACGGCTCGGTCGCGGGCGGGCAGCCTTGCCGTCGCGTCCTCAAGATCGCGGCCGTCGCGAAGTACTCGCCATGACCGCGAGCCATGTGCCGGAAGCACCCCTCGCGGCGGCCATCACCGAGATCGCGGGCGTCCTCGCTCGCGCTTGGGTCGAAGGTCTGCGCGAAGAGCTGCATCGCGACGGTCGGAAGATGACCGGCGGTTGGCCCGGAACCCTGGGCGAAGCGAAGGTGCGCGCGCTCCGCGGACTACCGAAGGAGCTCGCCCAACGCGGCGTGCATCGGCCCCTCGTGGCCGCAGATTACGATCGCGCGTCGAAGGAGCTCTACGCCGTCGCGCGCAAGGCATGGCTGGGCTCGGCCGTGCCGGACGAGCCCTGAGCCAGCTCCCTCACGGGGTCGCGCTGAACAGCGGCGTGCCCGTCGCGCCGGGATAGAACGCCAGGTCCTCCACGTAGGCGACCTGCGGGCTCGAGATGATTCGCTCCGGCACGGTGGGGTTGCCGGGGCCCGTCGTGACGGTGAGCTGCGCCGGCGCGAGGCGGATGAACTTGCCCGCGCTGTACGCGATCCAGAGACCCCCACCCTCGTCGAAGGCCATGCCTCCGAGGAGCGCGCCGACCTCCAGCGTGACGAGCGCAGGCGGGACTACCGTCTTCGATCCCGTGGCGGAGAGCTCGGTCGACGGGATCGTGTAGACGACGTTGCCGCCGAAGTCGTTCGACCAGAGGTTGCCGCTTCCGTCGAACGCGAGCCACCCGGGGTGGAGCTCCGCGCCGCCGGTCGCCTTCGTGGAGACGGCGATCGTGAGCGAAGGCGTCGCGCTCGCGGACCCGAGCGCCGCCGCGTCGAAGCGGGCCGCCGCCTTTCCGGTGCCGACCCAGAGGTTGCCTGCCTTGTCGAACGCGAGCCCTTCGGCGCCGTCGGCGAACGGGATCGTCAACGCGGGCGTCACGTCCGCCGAGGCCACGAGTTGGTTCGCGCCCAGCTTGTAGATCACCTTCTTGCACGGCGCAGCGAACCAGAGCGCGCCACTCGCGTCGAAGGCGATGCCACCGACGCCGGGCGCGCAGTCGAGACCGCTCACGTTGATCTTGAGATCGGGGCTCTGCTTGCCTGACGTCGCGAGCGAGTCGGCCGGCATGCGCAAGAGCGTCGGATCGACGGTCGTCCCACCGTTCGCCCAGAGGTTGCCGTCGCGATCGAACGCGATGTGGCGGCCCACCGGCGTGTCGACGGCCGCCGAAGCCGCTGGCGAGCCCGTCGCCGCGAGGTTCGCCGACGAGATGCCGACCGTCCCCTGCCCGTTCGGCGCGTTGCTCGTGGTGAGCCAAATCTTGTTGCTCGTCGGCACTTGCTTGTAGGTGACGGTCACCGTCTGCGTGCCGCCGCTCGCGACGCAAGCGGAGGCGCTGCTCACTGTGCCGATGTAGACGGTGCGGACGATCGGATCGGCGACCACGACCTTGCCCGCCGTCACCGCGTACGAGCCACCCGCGGTGCCGGTGAGGGTCTGCGAGCCCGTGAGCACCTGCGACGAGCCCGTCGGTCCGGTGACCTTCACGTTGGCGTTCACGCCCGCCGGGAGCCCACTCACGGTGACGACGAGGTTGCCCGTACCGCTGGTGCTGCAGGTGCCGCTCGTCCCGTCGCTCCCGCACGCGACGAGCGCGGTCGACGCGGCGAGGGGGAGCACGAGAGCGAGTGCACGAAGACGCGACGTGAGGGGAGTGTGAAGCGAACGCATGAAGAAACCTCCAGGGGCCGTGCGGTCACCGGGTGCACGGCCAGTGCCAACGCAGGCTCGTCGAAATTTCCGTGGAGACTGCCACACCGCTCCGCCGATTGCACAACTTGCGCATGCGCACGACGCGCAGTCAGCGATGCGAGGCCGGGTCGATCCCGAAGCGCTTCATCCAACGATGAATCTGCATTCGGGTCTTCGCGAACGCGCGTGCGACCTCGCTCACGTTGCCCCGGTGCTCGGCGAGCGCCGCGAGCAAACGCTCCTTCAACGCTTCGTCCTCGGCCGAGAGCAGACGCGCCGCAACCACCGTGGTGCGTGGGGCATCGTGCACCGCCGGCGGGAGCTCTGCGACGCCGACGCGCCCGTCGCCCGCAGCGGCGAGGGCCGCCGCGAGGAGGTGGCGGAGCTCGCGCACGTTGAGCGGAAACGCGTAGCCGAGGAGCGCGCGGAGCGCCTCGGGCGTGAACGTCACGTTCGACGCGCGCTCGCCGGCGAGCTCTTGCACGAGCTCCGCGAGCAGGAGCGCGAAGTCGCCGCGCCGCTCGCGGAGTGGCAGGAGCGTGTGCGTGTAGCCGGCGAGGCGCGCGTAGAGATCGGCGCGAAACTCGCCAGTGCTCTCGCCCCTGCTCTCGCCCCTGTTCTCGATGGAGCGGTGTGTCGCGGAGACGACGCGGAGGTCCACCTTCACGGGACGCGTCGCGCCCACGCTGGTGACCTCGCTCTCTTGGAGCACGCGGAGCAGCGCGGCTTGGCTCGGACGCGGGAGATCGCCGACCTCGTCGAGGAAGAGCGTGCCGCCGTCACTCGCGCGCACGAGCCCCGGCTCGTCCCGCACCGCGCCCGAGAACGCGCCCTTCACGTGCCCGAACAGTTGGCTCTCCACGAGCGTCTCGGGGAGCGCACCGCAGTTGACCGCGACGAACGCGCCGCTGCGCCCCGACCAACGATGGACCGCCCGCGCCAGGAGCTCCTTCCCCGTGCCGCTCTCGCCGCGGAGGAGCACCGGTAGGCCCGCCTTCGCGACGCGCTCGAGCGCGCCGAGCGAAGCCGCGTTGTCGGGGAGCAGCGTCCCGCGCTCCGCCCGCACGAGGTCGCCCGCGCTCGCCTCGGTCTGCGGTGCGACCAAGAAGAACGAGCCTCCGAGCTCGGCGGCTCGATCGGGCGCGAGTGGCGTGGGGGCCGTGATCCGCTCGCCGCCGACGAACGTGCCGTTCGTGGACCCGAGATCTTCGACGACGAACCGGCCACCCTCGCGGAAGAAGCGCGCGTGGCGCTTGGACATCCGCTGATCCGCGATCCGTACCAACATGGTACGACCGGTGCGTTCGACGCCGAGCTCCGGCCCCCGACCGACCACGACCTCGTCGATCCCGTCCAGGGACCACCGCGCGCCGCCAGCCAGCGGGCGGTCGCACTCGCCGACGAGGAAGAGGAACGGGGCGGAGGCCGTGCGCTTGGGCGCGGCGTCCGGCGTGCGCACGAGCGTGGTGCTCGGAGGCGGGATCGAGCGGCGGGCCATGACGAGGTTCCCACCTTACCATCACGCCGTCCTCGACTAAGTTAGCATCCGCCGCCATGGCCGCGCCTTTCGTCGTCGACCTCCACGCGCACTTCCCGATGCAGTTCGACCCCGAGCGGAGCTTTCGCGCGACGTTGCGCGCCCACCGCCGCCGCCGGCGCGAGAAGCTCGGCGACCGGCTCAAGTTCCTGGCGCTGGAGATCGCGGACGTCTTCTTCAACCGGGAGCGCCCCGCCGACGGGCACGCGGTGACGATCGACACGCTGCGGGCGGGCAACGTCGGGATCGCCTTCTCGGTCGCCTACTGCCCCTTCCTCGAGCTGGACCTCGAGCGCCCCTTCGGCTCGGCGCCGGGCGACGAGTACCCGCGCGAAGTGAAGCGCCTCCTCCGCGTCGTCGAGTCGGAGATCGCGAAGGACGGGCGCGCGGTGCACGTCCGCGACTACGGCGAGCTCGAGCGCGCGCTCGCCGACGGAAAGGTCGCCATGATCCATGCGATCGAGGGCGGCCTCCACCTCGGCGGGAGCGACGCGACGGTGGAGCGCGCCGTGAAGGAGCTCGCCGAGATGGGGCTCGGCTACGTCACGGTGGCCCACCTCTTCTTTCGCCAGGTCGCGACGAACGTGGCCGCCCTGCCCTTCTTGAGCGACACCCTGTACCACCTGTGCTTCCCGCAGGATCCCTCGGTCGGCCTCACCCACCGCGGGGAGGTGCTCGTGCGCGCGATGGCGAAGCACGGCGTCCTGATCGACGTGACCCACATGAGCGAGCGCGGGATGCAGGAGACGTTCGACCTCCTCGACGCGCTCGACCCGGCGCGGCGCATGCCGATCATCGCGTCGCACGTCGCGTGCGCGCATCGCGGGGGCTACCAGTACAACCTCGGCGAGCGCTGGGTGAAGAAGATCGCCGAGCGGAACGGCGTCTGCGGGATCATCTACTGCGACCACTTCGTCCGCGATGGCGCCGGAAAGAAGACCCAGACGTTCGCCGAGTCGTTCGCGCGGATCCAGGCTCAGATCGCGCAGCTGCGCGCGTGGGGCGGCGACGACATCCTCGCGATTGGCTCCGACCTCGATGGGTTCATCAAACCGACGCTCGCGGGCCTGAGCAGCGCCAAGAACCACGCCGACCTCGCCGCCGCGCTCGTCGGCGCCTACGGCGAACCGCTCGCGAAGAAGATCTGCCACGAGAACTCGATGCGCGTCCTCGCGACGGGCTGGCGAAAGGGCGTCTGATGGCTCTCGGTGCCACCATTCATCGCGTGACGATCGCGCTCTCCGACGTGGATCGGGGGGTCTACGAGACGCTCGACCTCCGCTTGGCGCGCCACCCGTCCGAGTCCCTGCGCTTCCTCGTCACGCGCATGCTCGCCTACGCCCTCTCGTACCAAGATGGGATTGCCTTCTCGAAGGGAGGGATCTCCGACACGGACGAGGCCCCGATCGCGGTCCGCGATCCGACGGGGCTGCTCCTCGCGTGGATCGACGTAGGGGCCCCCGCCGCCGAGCGCCTCCACAAGGCCGCCAAGGCCGCGCGGACGGTCAGCGTGTGGACCACCACCGATCTCGCGGCGCTCCGCGCGCGGGCGGGAGAGATCCACCGCGCCCGCGAGCTCTCGATCGTTCGGCTCCCGGTGGAGCTCGTCGCCTGGATCGAGGAGCGGCTCGATCGATCGACGGCCCTCGAGCTCGTCCGCACCGAGGGGCACCTCTACGTCACGATCGACGGAGCGAGCGTGGACGGCGCTCTCGAGGAGCGGCCGCTCGCGGACGACGCCTGAAGCCGCACACGTTTCGCGCTTCCCTTTCGCGCCGCGGTAGCCGACGCTCGGAGCGATGGGACTGTACGAAGAGCTCCTCACGGAGTTGGCTCGCTCGGCCGTGGCGAATCCCGGGACCGACGTCGAGTCGCTCCAACGCGAGGTCGCCGCCTTGCGCCGCATCGTCGCGCGCATGGCGGAGCTGATCGCCGCGCGGGACGCCGAGCGCCCCACGGCGGCGGTGATCCGGCGCAGCCTCCTCGACGAAGCGGAGGGCCCGCTCGTCCCGAGCGCGGCCGAAGAGGAGCCGGCCCCGCCGGTGTTCGAGGGCTCCCCCTACCGCGGACCGGTCAACGGCAACCTCTCCGGGCTGCCTGGTCAGGAGCGCTGTCGCCGATGCCACAAGCGGCTCGAAGCGGACGACCCCGATCTGGAGGGCGAGGAAGGTCGGATCTGCATGGCGTGCTTCCAGCGCGGGGCGGACGTAGATTGAGCGCGTGAACGACCTCGTCCTCGAAACCGCGCCGCTCGGCTTCCCCTGGGTCACGCTCGACCCGTTCCTCTTCTGCGTCCACCACGACGACGCGTACCCCGCCGGGAACGAGGCGATGGGTCCGGCAGCGTCCCTCGCCGGCCGGAACCTCGGCCAAGACTTCGAGGGCAAGGACGGCTGGCGCATGTACCACGGCGAGACCGTCCCCGGCTTCCCGCAGCATCCCCACCGCGGGTTCGAGACCGTGACGATCGCGCGCCGCGGCTACATCGATCACTCCGACTCGTTGGGGGCGGCCGCGCGCTTCGGCCGCGGCGACGCTCAGTGGATGACGGCCGGACGCGGCATCGTGCACTCCGAGATGTTTCCGCTTCTGGAGCGCGAGGCGCCCAACCCGGTCGAGCTCTTCCAGATCTGGCTCAACCTCCCCAGCGTCGACAAGATGGTCGAGCCCCACTTCAAGATGCTGTGGGACGAGCTCGTCCCGCGCATCGTGCGCGAAGAGGACGGGCTCCGGTCCGAAGTGACGGTCTATGCCGGTAGGTATGGAGACGTGCGTCCGCCCCCGCCCCCGCCTCACTCGTGGGCGACGCGCCCCGAGAGCGACGTCGCGATCTGGAGCATCGTGCTTTCGCCGGGCGCCACGGTCGAGCTTCCGCCGGCTGCGTCGGAAGAGACCAATCGCGTCCTCTACTTCTTCGTCGGCGACTCGTTGGAGGTGGGTGGCACCAAGCTCGAGCGCCATTGCGCGGCCGTCGTTCGTCCCGACGTCGCGCTCCCGCTCCGCGCTGGCTCTACCGTGACCGAGATCCTCGTGCTCCAAGGCCGCCCGATCGGCGAGCCCGCCGTCCAGCACGGGCCATTCGTGATGACGAGTCGTGCGGAAATCCACGCAGCGATTACGGATTATCAGCGGACTCGGTTCGGCGGCTGGCCCTGGGGAAAGGACGATCCGGTTCATCCGCGGAGTGAGGGCCGCTTCGCGCGCCACGTCGATGGTCGAATCGAGACCAAACCGCGCTGAACCGGTCTCTCAGATTTCGTGTTCGGGAGTCCAATCCCGACTAGACTAGCGAGAGAGGTCTTCGTGACGAGGGAGCTCGAGTCGAGACGCCGGAGCGCCCTCGCCGCGTTGCCAGCCGGCCTGATCACCGTCGACGGCACGGGGACCATTCACCTCGACGACGTCGCGCGCACACTCGTCGGGGTGGACGTGCCGAGCCTGACGCCGAGCGAGCTGACCGAGCTGCTCGATCCGGCCCACAAAGCCGACACGCTCCTCCAACTGGAGCGCGCTGCGCACGAGAGCCCGCCGCGCGACGTGTACCTCCCGATCGTGGCGTTCGAAGGAACGCGTTGGCTTCGCTTGCGTTGGGCGGACGTCCACGGCACGGGCGAGCGGGAAGGCACGCTCCTCGACGTCACGCTCCACGAGCAGGACCGGCGCGCGCTCGCCCGCCAGCTCCGTCACAACGAGAGCTTCGCGCGCCTCGCGGCGCGGCTCCTCGCGGCGAGCTCGATCGACGCGTCGCTCGAAGCGGTCGCGGCGGAGGTCGGACCGCCGCTCGACCTCGCCTTCACGCGCGCGCTTCTCTTCGACGACGACGCTCCCGCCCGCGCCGAGCTCGAGCAGATGCTCGCGGCCGCGGGTGAGGTCGTCCACATCCACGACGTCTTCGCGTCGGCGCTCGCCCCGGTGGCGCTCGTGGGCAGCGCTCCTCCGGTGCGCACGTTCCTCGCTGCGCCAATCCTGATCGACGGCATGGTGTCCGGCGCGGTGGTGGCGGGAAGCCACGACGAGCCGCGCTTCCTCGAGGACGACGACCTCGCGTTCTTCGCGTCCGTCGTCGCGCTCGCCTCGGGCGCGCTCGCGGCGCAGAAGCTCGGCGTCCGGCACCGGAAGATCGAGTCGAAGCTCGCGCAGTCGCAGAAGCTCGAGAGCTTGGGCGTGCTCGCCGGCGGGATTGCCCACGACTTCAACAACCTGCTCGTCGGCATCCTCGGCAACGCGGGGTTGGTTCTCTCCGCGCTCCCTGCCGATGCGCCGGGCCGCGCCGAGCTCCGCGCGCTCCGGCTCGCCGCGCTCCGAGCCTCGGATCTCACGAAGCAGCTGCTCGCCTACGCGGGGCGGGCGCCCTTCGAGGTCGCGCGCGTCGACATGCGGAGGCTCGTCGGCGAGATGGGGACGCTCCTCTCGGCCGCGATCCCGAAGAACGTGGCCATCGAGTACGACTTCAACGACGTACCGATGCTGGTCAGCGCCGACCCGACGCAGCTGCGGCAGGTCATGATGAATCTGCTCACGAACGCGTCCGACGCGATCGGGCAGACGGAGGGTACGGTTCGCGTCTCGGTCCGTCACGCCACCGTCGACGCCGCGTATTTCAGCGACGCGCTCTTCGGCGAAGCCCGCACGCCGGGCTCCTACGTCATCATCAACGTGACCGACAGCGGCGCGGGCATGCCGCCCGACGTTCGCGCGCGCATCTTCGACCCGTTCTTCACCACGAAGGCCAGCGGCCGCGGGCTCGGCCTCGCGGCGGTGCTCGGCATCCTGCGCGCGCACAAGTCGGCGGTGAAGGTGCTGAGCGAGCCGGGCCGCGGCACGACGTTCGAGATTGCGATCCCCGCGCTCGAAGAGGAGAGCGCGCGCCTGGATCTCGGGGGCGACGGCAAGGACGCCCCCGACACCCCGCTCGTCCAGCAGTCCGGTACGGTGTTGGTCATCGACGACGAGCCGGTCGTGCGAACGGTCGCGAAACGCGCGCTGGAGCGCGCGGGGTTCGAGGTCGTCATGGCCGAGGACGGCATCGAGGGCGTCGCGACGTACGCCGAGAACCGCGACCGCATCGTCGCCGTGTTGCTCGACTCGTCGATGCCGCGCATGGGCGGGCTCGAGGCGCTCGGGAAGATCCGCGAGATCGATCCGAAGGTCCCGGTCGTGCTCTCGAGCGGGTACTCCGCGCAGGATCTCTCCGGTGCGACCGCGAGCGCGCACGTGCGCTTCCTGCCGAAGCCGTTCGATCCGAAGCAGCTGGTGGGCGCGATCGTGGCCGCGATCGCACCGCCACCCAGCTCACCGCGCCCGTCGAAGCTCGCTCAGGGAGCCTGATCGACCGACCACACGCCGATCTCGCCCTCGATCCCGATCGCGATCTGCGCAGCGCCCCAGACCCACGAGCCCACGTCCACCACCGGGACGAAGCGCCCGCCGACGCGGACCGCCGTGACGCCCGGCCGATGGCTGTGGCCGACGAACGCGACGCGGACGGTGCTCGCGCCCGCGACGCCTTCGAGGACGGCGCGGAGGTGATCGCTCCCATCGCGCTCGCTCCAGCGCGGCGCGCTGAACGGGGCGACGTCCGTGATCGACGTGGATGCGGGCCACTGGCGATCGGCGACGTTCGAGAATTGCTCGACCGAGGGATCGGCGAAGAAGTCGATCGCGAAGTCGACCCCGCGCTGGAGCAACATCGACAGCGGGTTGGAGAGCTTCGCCAGGATCGTGGCGAGCTTGGCGGCGGCATCGCCGTCCTGGCCGCCCATCGCCTCGACGAGCTGATCGATCTGATGGCCGTGGAACCCGAGGATCCTCCCGTTCACGAAGCTCTGCGCGTATGCGAGGCGCCCGTTCGGCCCGTTCGCGTTGCGCGCCCACGAGGGCGGGTACAGCGCCAAGGTCGCGTCGTGGTTGCCGACGCACACGCGCGCGTCGGCCGCGCCCATCAGCTTGCCGAGCACCGCGCCGTAGGCGTCCTCGATGACGCGGTAGTCGCTCGTCGGGTGATCCTTGTACTCGGGGTACGCGCGCCACACGTCGTAGAGATCGCCGAGCTGCAGCACGCTCACGCGGTTTCCGGTCGCCTCGTACCGCGCCTTGAACGCGACGATCGCGTCGACCAGCCGCTGGAGCGTCGCGAGCGCGGTGCGCCCGTCGTTCGCGAAGACGTCCCCCGTGAGGCCCGACGCGAAGTGCATGTCGGGGATGACGATGAGCGCGCGCGTCCCGAGGATCTCGGTCGCGGGATCCCACGCGAGCTTCACCGGCTGCCCCTCTTGCACGAGGGGCGAGAGGCTCACGCCCGCCGCGGCGAGGCCGTCGACGACGACGTTGCTCACGGCGCCCTCGGGTAGAGCGCGAGGCCGACGACGTGCGTGCAACGTTGCGCGCCGAGCGTCTCCGAGTGCTCCACGATCAGCACGCGCTGCTCCAGCGCGTAGCACTTGAGGTTGAAGCCGCCGCCCGAGATGGGCGCGTCACCGTTGCCTTGCGCGGGCACCGTCGCTTGCTGGATGCTGGGGCACGCGGTCGCGTGGATCCCGAGCGAGGCTTCGAACGCAGCGATCTCGTCGGTGCACGGCGCGGCAGGATCGGGCGTGGTCGGAGGCCAACCGAGCGTGGAGCTCGAGGGCGCGGGGACGACGCCAGCGCGGATGTCGCCGGGGAGCGCGCGGACGTAGACGCCGTTCGCGTTCGTCCCCGGAGCGACGGTGGGCGTCGGCTTGTTGCACGCGACGAGGGCAGCGGTGGAGCCGACCACGAGGACGGCGAAGGACCAACGGATCGGCTTACGCACGGTTCGAGCATCACCGCGCCGGGTCCGCTGCGTCAACAAACTCACGCGGAGGCGGGAATCGCAGGGAATCCCACCTTCGCAAAGCTCGGCACGAAGCGTGCTTTGCGGGGGGCCGATGCGCACTCGTCTTCTCCTTGCCCTCGCCTTCCTCGCATCCACCGCTTGCGGATCGACCGCCCCGGTCACTCCCACCGGCGACGCTGGCGCGAGTGACGCGACGGACGCCGCCGTGACGAGCCCGCCGACGGCCACGTCGACGAGCACCGGCTCGCTCGCCGAGGCGCGCGCGAACCACACCGCGACGCTCCTGCTCGATGGGCGCGTGCTCGTCGTCGGCGGCGAGCAGGTGGCGACGCGTACGCCCACGGCGTCGATCGAAGTGTGGGACCCCGGCACGGGAAAGTTCACGACGCTCGATCCGTTGCCCAACCCGATCGTGGGTCACACCGCCACGCGGCTCGCCGACGGGCGCGTCCTCATCGCGGGGAGCGGCCACTACAGCGCCAATGGCTCGCCGAACGGCGAAGAGGTCAGCGACGCGGCCTTCGTCTTCGATCCGAAGACCAACAAGGCGACGCCGGTCGGACCGATGAAGCACAAGCGCAGCCATCACTTCGCCGTCCTGCTCGGAGACGGGAAGGTCCTCGTCGGCGGTGGCGCCGATGCGGTGCCGAGCTCGCTGCCTCCGGCGCTGGACTCGGTGGAGCTCTTCGATCCGGCGACGGGGCAATTCGCCGACGAAGCGAAGATGGTCGAGCCGCGCGAGATGGCCGTCGCCGTGGCGCTCGATGGACAGCGCGTCATGGTCGTCTCCGGGATCAATACGAAGAAGGGCGCGCTCGCGTCGACCGAGATCTACGACGAGAAGACGCACGCCTTCACGGCCGGATCGAACCTGGTCGACGGCGGCCGGATCTACCACTCCGTCCTCCACGCGAGCGACGGGAAGGTGCTCGTGCTCGGGGGCGTGCAAGCGACGAGCGGTGGTGCGACGTTCCTCGACTCGGTGGAGGTGTGGGGTGGAAGCGAGTTCGCGCTCGGCGCGCTCTTGCCGACCGGACGAAACTCCGCGCCGCTCGTCGAGCGCGACGGTCATGCGGTCGCCGTCGGCGGCTTCTCGTGGGACGGCTTGCTCTCGACGTACTTCGACGAGATCGTCTGGCTCGGCGCCGACGGTTGGAAGGTCGTGGGCCACCTGAAGCTCGGCACCTTCGGTCACACGGTGACGCAGCTCGGCGACGGGCGGCTGCTCGTGGTCGGGGGCTCGAACGCGAAGACGCAGGCGCGTGCGGAGCTCGTGACGTTCGAGTGATCCGAAATCGGGGCTCGGATCCACGTACGGAGACGACCCCGTCCGCGCGCGAATTCCTTGATTTTTCCGCTGAATGAGCGCGCCAGTGCGGCAACGGATCCTGACGAGAGCGACACGATCGTCGCTCGGAAAAGGAGCCCGCCATGCCACATCGCACCTCCGCTCGCTTCGTCGTCGCGCTTGCTTTCACGATCTCCTCGGTGCTCGCCTCCACGCGCAACGTCCACGCCGAGGAAGCTCAGCCGCAGACGAACGAAGCGAGTGGAGGTGCACGCGCTCGAGACGGGAAGCTCCACGCCGGCGCGCTCGCGGGCGTAGGGTTCCCGCGCCCGATTGCGATCGAGGCATTCGCAGCGTGGCGATGGTTCGTCGTCGGTGCCGAGTACGGGTTCCTCCCCGAGACCGCGATCGCGGGGGCGAAGCTCTCGTCGTGGTCCGCCTCGGGCGACGCGCGCTTCTTTCCGTTCCGCGGCCCCTTCTTCCTCGGGCTGCGCGCGGGCCGTCAGGTGGTGAGCGCCTCGGCCACCGTGAGCGCGCTCGGACAGTCTCTGTCCGGCGCCGTCGACGTCGCGTCGTGGTTCGTGAACCCGCGCGTCGGGCTCCTCTGGACGTGGGCCTCGGGCTTCGCGTTCGGGATGGAGGCCGGCGTTCAGATCCCGGTGTCGACCACGGTCACGACGACGCTCCCTGCCGGCGTCGACGACGGCGGCGTGAGCTCGACCGCGGAGACCTGGGGGAAGAAGGTGCTGCCGAGCGTCGACCTCCTGCGCGTCGGGTTCATGCTTTGACCGCGCGCCGGCGCCATGCGCCGGGCGCCACACCGGTCCAGCGGCGGAACGCACGCGTGAAGTTCGCGACGTCGGAGTAGCCGAGACGCTCGGCGATCTCCTCCATCGTCGCCGTCCCCTCGCCGACGAGGCGAACGCCCTCGTTCTTCCGCGCCTCGTCGTGCAGCACCTTGAAGGTGGTGCCCTCGAGCGCGAGGTGCCGCTTCAGCGTGCGCGGCGACACCGACAGCGCGCGGGCCACGTCGACGAGCCCGCGCGTGAGCCCGCCCCTCCGCGCGAGGACCGAGCGCACCTTCGCCGAGACCCGCGTCGCGCCCGCGATCGCCGTGAGCGCTCGCTCGCACTGCTCGGTCGCCAGCCGAAACGCAGCCGGGTCGGCCATGACGAGCGGAACGTCGAGCACGCTGCGGTCGAAGAGGATCCGGTTCTCGGGGCGCCCGAAGCGGACGCGCGCGCCCGCGATCGGACGCACCTTCTCGAAGTAGGGCGGCTCCGGGAACGCGACCTCGGCCGAGCCCGTGAGCGCGCGCCCCGTCAGCGCTTGCCCAATCTGGCGAATGCCTTCGATGAGCGCGAAGAGCACGACGTCCCGCGCCGACCCGAACGAAGCCCGCTCCTCGATCACGAGCGCCGCCGTGTCTCCCTCGACCGAGACTCGGAGGACGAGCGCGTTCGTCCGCGTCGGTGCGTAGCGCGTGGCGATCGCGAGCGCGTCACCGACCGTGGACGCGACCATCGCCGCGAAGCCGAGGTAGCCGTGCGCCGAGATCCGCATCTGCATCCCGAGGAGCAACCCGAGCGCAGGCTCGCCGCTGAGCGTGCGCGCGCGCGCGACGAGCCGCTCGACGACGGGGAGCGAGATCGTCTGGTCGGGATCGGCGAGATCGGCCTCGCGCAGGCCCGTCCCGGCGAGGAGCTGCGACGGGGTCACGCCCCAACGCGCGACGAGCTCCGCGAGGTGGAGCGCGTGGATCGCCGGTAGGAATGCGTCTTCGGTCGCCATGGCCCCAAATGACAAGAACTTGGCACACGCTAACCTGCCGCATCGACGCGCGCCACCCCATCCTGGGAGCATGCTCGAAGTTCGAAACCTCTCCTTCCACGTCGATGGTGACGGCGAAGCTGGCGTCCCGAAGCACTGGCACGGGCGCGGGCGCGCGGTCTCCATCTTCTTCGACGGGCTCTCGATCTTCTTCCCCGCCGGCGAGCGGTTCTTCATCTCCTCGGTGCGGGCGCACCTCTCGAAGGTGGGACCCGAGCTCCGGCGCGACGTCGCGCTCTTCACTGCGCAAGAGGGCATCCACGGTCGGGAACACGACGGGTACAACGCTCGGCTCGAGAAGCACGGCTACCCCGCCGTTCGGCTCGAGAAGAAGGTCGAACGGATCCTGCGCTTCGCGAAGAAGACGCTGCCGCGGCGGTCGCAGCTGGCCGTCACGTGCGCGCTCGAGCACTTCACCGGGATGATGGCGCTCCTGCTCTTGGGTGAGCCGAGGAACCTCGAGGACGCTCACCCGACGATGGCAGCCCTCTGGCGGTGGCACGCGGCCGAAGAGAGCGAGCACAAGTCGGTCCCGTTCGACGTCTTCCGCGCCGCCGGGGGCACGGAGCTCGAGCGGATGGGGATGATGCTCGTCACCGCGGCGGTCTTCTGGGCGAAGGTCGCCGAGCACCAGGTCGTGATGATGCGCGCCGACGGATGCCTGGGGTCGGCGAAGGAGTGGGCGAACCTGTTTCGCTTCTTGTTCGTGGACCCCGGCTCGATGTGGAAGCTCATCGGCGCGTGGGCGAAGTGGTTCCGCCCCGGCTTCCACCCGCTCGACATCGACGACGGCGCCTTGCTCGAGGCGTGGCGGCAAGCGAACGCCGGGGCGATCCCCGACGCGGCCTGATCACGACGCGCGCGTGCCCTGCTCGAGGTCGAGGAGCAGGCGCTTGTTCGCGAGCCCTCCGCCGAAGCCGCCGAGCCCGCCGTCCTTCGCGATGACGCGGTGGCACGGCACCACGATCGCGATCGGGTTCCTTCCGTTCGCGCCGCCCACGGCGCGCGCGCGCTTCGGGTCGCCGACGCGGCGCGCTTGCTCCACGTAGGAGATCGTCTTCCCGTACGGGATCTTCCCGAGCTCGCGCCACGCGCGGAGCTGGAACGGCGTCCCGCGCGGGGCGAGTGGCACGTCGAACGTGCGCCGCTTCCCCGCGAAGTACTCCGCGAGCTCGCGCTTCGTCGCGACGATCATCGGGTGCCGCGGCGCGCGCGGCAGCTCCTCGAGCTCGCCCGCGCCCCACGTCACGACGTGGAGCCCCTCGTTCGAGGCGACGAGCGTGAGCTCGCCGACCGGCGTCTCGATCACGTCACGAACGGCGTCGCTTGGGAGCATCTTCGGCGTCAGCATGGTTCCTCCAGATGTGCATCACGGCGTAGGCACGCCAGGGACGTAGGGGTTCGACGGCGGCGACGGCGTCTTCGCCGAGCGCACGCTTCACGACGAGATCGCCAGCCGGAAAGGCGTCGGGCCAGCGGAGCGCGCGCATGGCGACGTACTCGGCCGTCCAGTCGCCGATGCCGGGGAGCGCGACCAACGCCGCGTGCGTGGCCGCAGGCTCCGACGTTCGATCGAGCTCGAGCGCTCCCCCGGCGACCGCGCGCGCCAGCGCACGAATGCCGTTCGCGCGCGTGCGCGGCACGAGCGTGATGCGCGCGCGGGCGAGCGCCGCGGCCGTCGGGAAGAGACGGTTCACGTCCGCGAACGGGGTGACGAGCGGCTCTCCCCACTTGGCCGCGAGCTTCCCCGCGAGGGTACGCGCGCCCGCCACGGAGACCTGCTGCCCGAGGATCGCGCGGACCGCGAGCTCGAAGCCGCTCACGGTCCCCGGGACACGCAAGCCCGGAACGCGCCGCACGAGCGGAGCGAAGCGCGGCACGCGCCCGAGGACCTCGGCGATGGCGGCGGGTTGCGCGTCGAGATCGAAGAGCGCTCGCACGCGCGCGACGAGCGGGAGCAGCACGGGCCCGAGCGAGAGCGACACCTCGCACGCGAGCGCGCCGCGATCGGGGCTGACGGCGAACCAGCCGCGCCGCCCGCCGAGCGCGACGCTGCGGCGGTACGTTCCCCCCTCGACGGACTCCACGCCCGGGACGGCGCGCCCGGCGAGGAACGCGAGGATGCCGTCCCAATCGTAGGGCGGTCGGTACTCGAGGCGAAGGCGGATGCTCGAGCCGTCGCCGCGCTCCGCCGGTCCACGTCCGCGCCGCGCGTCGCTGGGGGAGCGACCGAAGCGCGCGCGAAAGACGGCGTTGAACCGACGCACGCTGTGGAAGCCGCTCGCGTACGCGATCTCGGTGATGGGGAGCCGCGTGTCGCAGAGGAGCTGCTTCGCGAGCGCGATCCGCTTCGACTGGCGAAGCTCGACCGGTGTGACGCCGAGCTCCGCGACGAGCACGCGCCGCAGGTGACGCGACGTCACGCCGAGCCCGCGCGCGACGTCCTCGAGCGCGGACTCGCCATCCTCGATCCGAGCGGCGGCGACGCCCGCGAGCTGCGCGGCGCGATCACCGAGGCCCGCGCCCGGCGCGAGCTCGGGCCGGCAGATGAAGCACGCGCGAAAGCCTTCGCGCTCCGCCTCGGCCGGGCGGCGGAAGAAGCGACACCGCGGGCGCGAAGGCGTGCGCGCGCTGCATACGGGCCGGCAGTAGATGCCGGTCGTCGTGACGCCGACGAAGAACAGGCCGTCGAACCGGGCATCGCGGCTCTGCGCGGCGCGGTACAGCTCGTCGTCGGTGAGGGGGGCTTCGCGGTGCGCGTCCATCGTCGTCGAAGACCGAATTAACACTGGGCGCGGGCCGGCGCTCGCCGTTTTCGGACACGGTCGCAGAATCGTGTTCTTGGGTGATACGCTGAGGGGATGCGCACGACTCCCCTCGGGCTGGCGGTGGCGGTGGTGGTGGCGAGCGGCTCCTTCGCGGCGAACGCGTTCGCCACCGGCGAGGCCATCAACGGCTTCCCGAACTGGCAGGAGCGCGTGATGCTCGAGTGGACGAACCGCGCGCGGTGCGATCCGCAAGTCGAGATGACGGCGTGCGGCGGCAACTGCCCCGAGAAGGCCTGCTACACGCCGATCGCCCCGGTCGTCTGGAACGAGAAGCTGAACCACGCGGCTCGCTTCCACTCCGACAACATGAAGGCGATGAACTTCTTCAACCACCCTTCGGCGTGCACGCTCGTGAGCAACATCGATGCGCTGTACCCGGGATCGTGCCAAGGCGCCGCCGCGTGCGCGTGCGTGGGTGGGACCGCGACGTGCAGCCCGACGTGCACCCAACCGGGCGCGCGCATCGCGCTGTTCGGCTCGACGTTCTCGGGCGAGATCATCGCGAGCGGCACGGATCCGAACGGCGCGTTCTACCAGTGGCTCTTCGAGAGCTACAACAAGACCGCCTGCGCGTTCGACTACGGTCCGCCGACGAACGGCCACCGCTGGAACCTCCTGAAGGCGGGGCCCGCGTACGGCTTCGGGGCGGGCCCGGGACCGTCGGTCGGTGACTCGGGCGGCAGCGGGGCGCCGAGCAAGATCGTGAGCGGCTCGCACTACCCGCGCCAAGCCGCGAGCGTCGACGTGTGGATGAACTGGTACGACGGCGCGGGGCCGAAGTCCGTCCTCGTCAACGTGGACGGAACGTGCACCGCGATGACGCTCAAGCGCGGCTCGGTCACGAACGGCGCCTACAGCGCGACGCTCACGAACGTCGGCTCCGGCTGCCATCGCTACTTCTTCAGCGTCGTCGACTCGGCGAACGCGATCATCACCTACCCGAGCACCGGCTCGCTCGGCATCGGCAACACGTCGTGCGCCGATTGGGACACGACGCGACCACCGACCGGAGCGGGCTGCAACTGCACCGCGCAGTGCGGCGGCAAGGCCTGCGGCGACGACGGGTGCGGCGGCTCGTGCGGCAACTGCGCCTCGAACGCCACGTGCAAAGCGAACCAGTGCGTGCCGAACCCGGTCGACGCGGGGGGCGGGGGCGGTGACTCCGGCGGCGGGGGCGGGGGCGACGGCGGGAACCCCACGCTCGATGGCGGCGGGGGCGGCGCCGACGGCGGCAACGGGGACACGCCCGCCGACGACGGCGGTTGTTCGTGCGACGCCGCGGGCCTGGGATCGAGGTCGAACGACGCGGCGCTCGCCGTCGTGGTAATCGGGATGCTCATCGCGCGGCGCCGACTGCGCCGGGAAACGGGAGAGTGACGATGGGTGCGAAGCGGCGGGATCCGGTGCTCGAGCGGGTGAAGCAGGATGTCGCCGAGCACGGGTGGCACGTGATCAAGGTCGCGTCGGACGGGGAGACCGGTCCGCCGTTCGCCTACACGATCGGCCTGGAGACGACGTTCCGGCAGCCGGAGATCCTCGTCTTCGGGCTCAACGACGATCTGGACTTCATGCACCACCTGCTCAACGCGATCGGCGACCGCATGCGGAAGGGCGAGCGCTTCGCCCACGGCGACGCGAAGACGAAGCTCCTCCCCGGCTACGCGTGCCCGTTCGCGCGCGTGCCCAAGAGCGCTTACGACGAGCACCTCGGGATCGCGATGCGGTACCACGGTGGGACGAAGTTCCGCGCGCTCCAGTGCTACTGGCCCGATCCGAAGAAGAAGCTCCCGTGGGACCCCAAGGTGATGCCCCCGATCCTGCGGCGGCAGCCCGTTCTCGCACGCCCCGACGCGGCGGGCGCGCGGGAGAAGAAGT
This sequence comes from Polyangiaceae bacterium, assembly GCA_044224495.1. Lineage (GTDB taxonomy): Bacteria > Myxococcota_A > Polyangia > Polyangiales > Polyangiaceae > JBGAKG01. The sequence continues at coordinate 28,786 of JBGAKG010000026.1, forward strand.
GGCCCTTCGCCGACGCCCACTCCCGCTGGGTGTTCACGACCCGCCAGGTCGTGACCGGCGCCGAGCCGATCCGCTTCGCGGGTCGCTTCCGCGAGAACGGCGAGTGGCAGTTCGTGTGCAACACGACCGAGGACGAAGCCGATCTCGTGATGGCCACGCTCGGTTGGGCGCTCGATCACGATCCGTCGCTCGCGAAGGTCGCGAAGCTGAAGCCGGGCGAGTGCGCGGAGCGCCCGAACGCCAAGACGGCGTGGAAGCGCGCCAAGATGCCGCGCGAGCCGTGACTCCGTCACCACAGTGTCGCTCGCGAGGCGCACGGGCGCCTCGCGTCGGCTCGTCGCATCGCGGCGTTGCCTTCGGTGGTGCGTGGCACGCGCATTGCTGAAGCTGCGGGCATGCGCGCGGCAGGGCTCGTCTTCGCGGTCGTCTTGGCGGCAACGCCCGCGCTGGGTGACGACACCGACGACCCGTTCGCCGAAGGCCTGGCGCTCCAACGCGCGGGCCACTTCGCCGCCGCCCTGACGGCGTTCCAACGGGCCCAAGTACGGCACCCGTCGCCCGAGACGAAGCTCCACATGGCCGAGTGCGAGGTCGGGACCGGGCGATGGCTCCGCGCCGAGGCGCACCTCCGCGAGGCGAGCGCGGACCCGAACGACGTCGGCGCGACGGCGAAGGCCGAGCTCGCCGCGCTCGCGCCTCGGATCCCGCGGCTACGAATCGTGGTCCTCCCGTTCGACGAAGAAGCGCGCGCCCTCCGCGTCGAGATCGACGGAGACGCGATCGCCGAGCGCCCGCCCACGACGGTGCGCGTGGATCCCGGAGTGCACCGCGTCGTCGCGACCAGCTCCTCGCACGAGCGCGCGGCGGAGACGGTCGAAGCGAAGGACGGAGAGACGACCGCGGTGACGCTCGCGCTGATGCCGGGTCCGCAGAGCCCGAGCACGTGGCGCACCTCGCTCCACCGAGCCGGCTTCGCGCTGATCGGGACGGGGGCGGCGACGGCGGCGCTCGGCACGGGACTCCTGTTCTTCGGGGCGGTGCAGAACTTCTGCCTTCGGTTCGGCACGAGCGAGTGTCCCCACGAAGGCGACGGGCTGCTCATCGCGGGCGGACTCGTCGTCCTCGTCAGCGTCGGCTCCTTCGTCACCGCGGGCATCCTCTTCGGCGTCTCGGCGCGCCAGAGACCTCCGGCCGAGAAGCGGCACGACCCCGAGCTCCCCGACTCGGAGGTCTTCGGCGCGGAGCTGCGCGTCCCAACTTGGTACGACGGGCGCCCGCCGGTCCCGAGTATGCCGACCGTCGTGACCGTGTTCTCGCGGACGTTCTGACGCCGCCGGTGCTCGGCTCAGAGCGCCGCGTAGACCGCGTCGATGAGAGAGCGCGCGCGCGGATCGATCAGGATGGCGGTCCCCATCCGGTTCGTCACGTAGCCGAAGCTCACGCGCGCGACGGGATCCGCGAAGCCGATCGACCCGCCCGCGCCGGTGTGCCCGAAGGCGCCTGGGCTCGGTCCGTACGCCTCGATGCCGTCCTGCGGGAGCATGAACCCGAGCCCGAAGCGCGTCGGGACCTCGAGCACGGCGTCCGAGCCGCGGACCCGCTCCTGCGCCGCCCGCGCGATGCCGGCGCTCCCCAGCACGCGCACGCCATCGAGCTCGCCGCCGCACGCGAGCGCGGCGTAGAGGCGGGCGATCGCGGCGGCCGTCGCGTGGCCGTTCACCGACGGAAGCTCGGCGCCGCGCCACGCGCGCGACGACACGGTGCCGGGCAGCACGAGCGAAATGGGGTTCGTGAACGCCCGCGCCGTCATCGACGACGGATCGCTCATGACGCGCTCGAGCAGCGTGGGCGGGCCCTCGAGCTTGCGCGGCATCGGGCGCAGGTCGGCGCAGCGCGCATCGTCGGCCTCGGCCAGACCGATGTGGGCATCGAGCCCGAGCGGACCCGCGACGTGACGCCGGAAGTAAGCGCCGGGCGACTCTCCGCTCGCGCGCCGGATCAGCTCGCCGACGAGCCAGCCGAACGTCACCGGGTGGTAGCCGTGCTTCGTGCCGGGCTCCCACCACGGCTCCGTGCGCTCGAGCGCGGACGTCATCGCGGACCAGTCCCAGAGCGCCTCGGGCGGGAGTGGGTCGCGGATCGCCGGCAGGCCCGCGGTGTGATCGAGGAGCATGTGGAGCCGCACGCCGCGGAGCTCGGGCCAGTACTTGGCGACCGGCGCATCGAGATCGAGCGCGCCCTGCTCGACGAGGCGGTGCGCGCAGAGCGACGTCCACCCCTTGGTCGTCGAGTAGACGTTCACGAGCGTGTCGCGCGCCCACGCCCGCGCGCGCGTCTTGTCGGTGAACCCGCCCCACAGCTCGACGACCGGGCGCCCGTCGACGTAGACGGCGACACCGGCCCCGAGCTCACCGCGCGAGCGAAACGACTCCGCGAACGCCGCGCGGACGCCCTCGAACCGCGGTTCGACGAACCCCCCCAGAGCGGGCTCGGGCGCGCTGGTCAACGCGCGAAGTAGGCTTTGACGGACTTGTCGGTGAGGACGTTGAACGACTTCGCGTTCACGTAGATGCCGATGACGCCGAAGGCGGCGTAGACGAGGAGCGAGAACGACCACTCGGTGAAGAAGGTCCAGAGCGCGCCGCCGATCCCGACGATGCCGAGCACGACGGAGAGCGCCGAGAGCGCGACGAGGAGCCAGCGCGTGACGCCGGAGCGGCGCATCAGGAGCCGCCCGAGGGCGAACGTGATCGCGAAGCCGATGCACGTGGAGATGATGGCCCCGAGGATCGAGAGGATGCCGATCCCGTTCATCAGGATGGTGGTGAACCCGGTGAAGAGGCCGAAGCCGTACCAGGTGTTCACGAGCTTCTCGATCTGAGCTTTGCCGTCCATCGGAGCCTCCGCTGCTTCCCGTGCTACGCGGCAGTGTAGCCGAACCTTCCCGGCGCCGCTCACCCGACGACGAGGCGGGCCAGAGCCCCGCGGAATCGCTCGGGGATCGGGACGGAGCGGCGGGTCTCGCGGTCGACGAAGACGTGGACGAACTTGCCGCTCGCGACCGCCGTGTCCCCCTCCGCGCGGAAGATCGCGATCCCCCACGTCACCGACTTCTCGCCGAGCCGGTCGACCCGAACGCCCGCGCGGAGGCTCTCCGGGTAGGCGAGCGGTGCGTGGTAGTCGCACGCGGACGAGACGACGAGCGCGATGACGGGTGAGCGCGCGACGTCGAGCCCGGCCTCGGCGATCAGGTACGCGTTCGCGGCGGTGTCGAAGTAGGAGTAGTAGGTGACGTTGTTGACGTGGCCGTAGACGTCGTTGTCCATCCACCGCGTCGTGATGGGGTGAAAGAAGCGGTAGGCGGATGCGAGCGGCGCGGAGTTCGCCATGGATCACCAGTACGCGAGCGCGTCGCGGAAGAGGCCGTCGAGGATGGGGCCCGTGATCGCGCACGGGGCGTTGGTCAGGAGCCGCTGCTGGGGCAGCGTGCGCTCGGTGAGCCGGGAGACGTCGGCCTCGCGATAGCCGACCGCGCCCACCCCGTTCGGAATGCGTGTACGTTGCATCCAATCGACGAGCGTCCGCGCGAGGATGTCGCCCGCGTCGGCCGGGGCCGCACCGCGCACGTCGGCCCCGAGCGCGGCGGCGGCGGCGAGGTGCCGCTCCGGGCACGCCGCCGCGGTGAGCCGGAACACCGCCGGCGCGTTGACCACCACCGAGATGCCGTGGGGGACCATCGCGTGGAACGACTTCGCCAACCCCGCGACCGCGTAGCTCATCGCGTGCGGAACGTGGACCCCCGCGTTGCCGAACGCGATGCCTGCGAGCGTCGCGGCCCACATCACCTCTTCCCGCGCGGCGTCGTCGGAGGCGTCGGCCACCGCGGGCCCGAACGACCGCCCGAAGATCGCGAGCGCCTCGAGGCACCCGATGTCGCTCCAACGGTTCGCCCCTTGGCTCATCGGACGCGCGAGCGGCGTCGCGGAGCGCGCCCGCGCCGTGAACGGACGCGCGGTGTAGGACTCGAGCGCGTGGCAGAGGACGTCCATCCCGCTCGCCGCGACCACTTCGCTCGGGAGCGAGCGCGTGAAGTCGGCGTCGACGAGCGCCTCGGTCGGGCGGAGGAGCGGCGACGCGATCCCGGTCTTGAGCCCCCGCTCCACGAGGTCGAAGATGGCGATGCCGGTCACCTCGCTCCCCGTCCCGGACGTGGTGGGGCACGCGACGTGCGGCCGCAGGGGGCCCGGCACGGCCCTGCCCTCGCCGATCGGCGCGTTGACGTAGGCGAGGAGCTCGGCGGGGTGCGTCGCGTAGAGGTTCGCGGCCTTGCACGTGTCGATGACGGAGCCGCCGCCGATCGAGACGAAGCCATCCAGGTTGGCTTCGAGCGCGAAGCGCGCCCCGTCGCGGAACGAGGCATCGGTGGGCTCCACCACGACGGCGTCGTGCACGACCGGGTCCACGCCGGCCTCGCGGAGCGACGCGAGCGCCCGCGCGAAGGGCTCGAGCGCGGCCACGTTGCGATCGGTGAAGACGCCGACGCGCCGCACCCCGAGCGCGTGGACGCGGGGGCCGAGCTCGCCGATGCACCCGCGCCCGAACGTGATTCGTGACGCATCGACCGTGAACGCGGCCTCGCCGCCAGGGGTGGACGCAAACGCGTGGGCGCACGACATGACTCGAACTACTGTAGCGCCCCACGAGGTGAAGATGAGCCAGGACCACGCAGCGACCGTGAACGGACTCCCCGACGGGTGGGTCAAGGCGATGGGCATCCAGTTCGTTCGCGCCACGCCGGACGAGGTGGTGGCCGAGCTCGAGGTCGGCGAAGCTCACCGGCAGCCCCTCGGCATGGTCCACGGGGGCGTCTTCGCCGGCCTCGTCGAGACGGTGACCTCCATCGGCGCCGGCATCAACGCGATGATGGCGGGGAAGCTCAGCGTCGGGCTGGAGAACCACACCTCGTTCCTCCACGCCGTGCGGCGCGGAAAGATCCAGGCGACTGCGCGGCCGCTGATGCGGGGCGGGCGCACGCACGTGTGGGAGGCGTCGATCACGGACGAGAGCGGGCGCGTCGTCGCGACGGGACGCGTTCGGTTTCTGGTGCTCGAGCCCGGCTCGTCGGTCGCCGGCGAGGGCGTGGCGCTCCAGGGCGGGGAGTGATCAGCGCAGGTTCGTGAAGATCTCTTCGAAGCGACGAACGAACTCGCCGTCGTCGCTCGTCTTCGCGATCGCGCCGACCGCGCCACACGCCGCGGCGCGCGCTTCGACCTCGGCCGCGGCGAGGCTCGAGTGGATGACGATCGGGGGCGCACCCTCGATCCCGCGAACCATCGACTCCGCCGAGCCGCCTTCGAGGCCCGGGATGTCGAGATCGAGGACGACCACGTCGGGGTGATGCTCGGCGATCGCCTCCGCCGCGGAAGACGGCGAGTCGAGCGTCACGACGCGGAACCCGCGCCGCTCCAACCGCGCCCGCACGACGTGCTGGGCGACGGCACTGTCGTCGATCACGAGCACGGTTCCACGCGGGGCTTCCCCAGCCACGAGGAACGAGGTTATCTCCCCCATGCGCGTGATGTCCACGTCGAGCGATGCCGCCGCGCTCCTTCACCACCGAGCCTGGCTCGAGGACATGGTCCGCGCGACGCCCGACGAGACCGCGCGCGACCGCGCGCTCGAGGCCCATTTTGGGCTCGAAGGCGGGACACCCGACGGAACCGGGGAGCCGCCGGGCGCGGAGCTCATCGGCCATCACCCCAGCGCGCTCGATGCCGTGCTCCAGTTCCTGCGGGCTGCCCGCGTCCGGCCGAGCGACACGTTCGTCGATCTCGGGGCGGGCGACGGCCGCGTGACGCTCGTCGCGCGGATCGTGACGGGGGCGCGCGCGCGCGGGATCGAGCTCCAGGAACCGCTCGTCGCGAAGGGGCGCGCTGCGGCGCTTCGGTTGGGCGTCGAGGTGGAGCTCGTGCACGGAGACGCGCGCACCGCCCCCCTGGACGAAGGCACCGTCTTCTTCATGTTCACGCCGTTCGAGGGTCGTGCGCTCGCCGCCGTGCTCGCTCGGCTCGAAGACGTCGCGCGCACGCGCCCGATCGTCGTCGGCGCGCTCGGCTTCGAGCTCGGTCGCTCGGCGCCGTGGCTTCGGCGCCGGACCGGGGACGCCTTCTGGCTCGAGATCTACGACTCGGTGTGAGTCACTTCGCCGCTTCGCAGGCGGTGGTGCTGCACGGACCGCAGCTCGTGCACGTGCTCACGCACGCGCTGATGCACGTCGCCTGATCGGTGTCGCACTTGTTCGTGCACCCCGGGTTCGAGCAAGCGGCGGTGCACGTGTCGTGGGCGCTCGTGCACGTCGCCTTGCAGCTCACCATGCTGGTGAGGCAGCTCGCGGGGCACACGGCGCCGTCCTTCGACCCGTCCTTCGACCCATCGGAGCTGCCCCCGTCCTCGCTGACGACGTAGTCGCCCACGCCGGTGATGGCGTTGCAGGCCGAGAGCAGCAGGAGCGCACCCAACGACGACAACGCTCGCATCAGAAACCTCCCTCGAGGCCGAACGTCGCCCCGCCGCCGCCGACCCCGAGGACGGGGCGTACCCAGGCCGCCGCGGGCGCGGGCGCCGGCTCGCGCTTCGAGATCACGAGCCCGATCACGCCGGCGACCACACCGACGCCGCCGACGATGAACGCGATCGTCGAGACCGTGCCGAGCGCCTTCGACGTGTCGATCGTGCTCTGCGAAGACGGCGCACATACCTTGTTGGGACACTCGTCGGCGAGCTTGCCCGTCGTGACGAGCGCAGCGATCCCGGTGGCCGCTCCCCCGAGCAACCCGACGGCGCCGACGCCGAAGCCGATGAAGACGAGCGGGCTCGGCTTCCAGGGACCCTTCGGCGGCTCGGTGACGACGACCGCGTGGAGCGGGACCTCGACCGAGCGCTGCTCGCCCTCCGCCAGCGTGACCTCGACGTGCCCCTCCGAACCCTTCGCCTTCACGTCGACGACGTGCGGACCGGGATCCACCATCCGCGGCGCGGCGGCGGCATCATGCGGGATCGTCGCGCCGTCGATGACGAGCGTCGCATCCGGATCGGTGACGGGAGCGACCGTGAGCGTCGCGAGCTTGGTCTTGGCGGCGTCGGCGAGGCGCGTCGCCTCGTCGCGCGCTTCGTCCGCCTTGGCCGACTCGCCGGCGACCTTCGGCATGTGCGACGCCTTGAGCAAGGTGTCCCGCCCGTCGAGGATCTTCCCGAGCGCGAGCTGCGAGCGACCGACCTCGAGCGCGGTGATCGGCGTGGGCACGAGCGCGAACGCCGCGCGGAAGCGCAGCAAGGCACCGGCCTCGTCTCCCTTCTGACGGAGCGCGATCCCTTCGAGGTACTGCGCCTTGGCCGACTCGACGTCGGCGGGCGACGGATCGGCGTACGCGGGCGCGGCAGCGGCGAGCACGAGGACGAACGCGGCCACGGCGGCGCGCTCACTGAATGACGACATCACTCCCCTTCGGTTTGGCGGTTCGGGTTCCGGCGGCGGTGGAGGTCGGACGCCCGGTCGGGCGCCCGGTCGGCCGCGTCGTGGGGTGCGCCGTCGCGGTCGGACGCGCCGACGCACTCGGGCTCACCGAGGCGACGCTCGCCGTTGCGGTCGTCGGGGGAAGAGCGGTCGCAGTCTCCGTCGGGGTCGACGAGGTCATCGCCACCGAGCCCGGCGCGCCGGTCGTGGTCGCCGTCGTCCCACCGCCCCCGTTCGAGCCCGTGTCGGCGCCCGCGTCGGGCGTGCGGCGGAACGCGAGCGCGGCGAGCCCGATGACCACCATCAACCCGAGCACGGCCGCGACGACGGGGATCAGCCGGCGCCGCCGCGGATCGCCAGCGACGTCCACCGTCGCGGGAGGCGACGACGCCACGACCTCGGTCGGGAGCGGCGGCGGCGGTGGTACCGCGGGCGTGGCGCTACTCGGAGGCGCGCTCGTGGCGACGGGCTCGGGCGTGAAGCTCGAGGCCGCGGCTGCAGGCACCGGGAGCGTCGGCGCGGCGACGGGCTCCGAGCCCGAGGCAGGATCCGGCGGGAGCGGCGCCGAGTCGGGGGGAACGGGTAGGCCCTTCGGCGGCGAGACCACGGGCAGCGAGACGTCCGAGATGGACTGCTGCGAGTCGGCGACGGCGCGCACCTTCGCGTCGCGCTCGAGCTCGTCCTTGATCGAGTCCCGCTTCTGGGCGAGGTCGAGCGCGAGCTTCACGACGCGCTTTCGCTCTTCGATCCGATCCTGCGTGTTGCGGGCGAGGAAGGCGGCGACGTCCTCCGGCGTGGCGCGCAGCCGCATCTTCACCATCGCGTCTTCCAACGCGGTGCGCAGCTCGGCCGCGGTCGCGAAGCGCTTCTCCGGATCGCGCGCGAGCGCCTTGACGATGAGTGCTTCGATCGAGGGGTGCGGCGCGTTCGGCACCTTCGTCACGGGCGGGCCGGTGATGAGCGCGTGGAGGCGCGCCATGTCGGTGTCGCCGTCGTACGGGGTCGAGCCGACGAAGAGCTCGTACGCCATCGCCCCGACCGCGAAGATGTCCGCGCGGCGGTCGATCGCGTTCGCGAGCGCTTGCTCCGGCGCCATGTAGCGGCTCTTCCCCTTGGTGTGGCCCGCGCCGGTCTCGTCCCCGAGCCGGTCGCGCGCCTTGGCGACGCCGAAGTCGATCAGCTTCACCGAGCCGTTGTTGGGCACGAGCACGTTCTGCGGAGAGATGTCGCGGTGGACCACGCCGAGGGGCTGCCCATCGTCGCCGGGGAGCTCGTGCGCGGCGTGGAGACCGGCGCACGTGTCGGACAGGATGCGGAGCGCGATCGCCGTCGTCATCTTGATGTTGCGCTTGGCGATGCCGCGCCGGAGTCGCGACAGCGAGTCGCCGTCGACGTACTCCATCACGAGGTAGAGGCACTCGCGCCACTCGCCGAGGTCGAGGATCTTGGCGACGTTCGGGTGGTCGATGCCGCTCGCGATCCGCGCCTCGTCGAGGAACATTCGCTGGAAGCGATTCTCGAGGGCGTGCTCGGGGAGGATCGTCTTGATCGCGACCAGCTTCGCGAAGCCGTGCCGACCCTTGAGCCGGCCGAGCCACACGTCCGCCATCCCGCCCCGTGCGATGGCGCACAAGAGCTCGTAACGGTCGAGCACCACCCCGGGCTCGAGGCCGACGGACGCCTCGGACATTGCTGCAGAATAGCGAGATTCGAACGGTCCCGCCAACGACCTTGCAGCGTATGGCGTCAGGGCTGAGCTGGTTCGTCCGGACGCACCCATACCACGCTGGCCTTGCGCACCACCAAGAATGGCGCCGTGGTCAAAACCTCACCCGAGGAGCCGTAAATGGTCACTTCGGTGACGACGAAGAAGGGCTCGTTGGGGAGGTTGAGCTCGTCCACCACCCGCCGGTCCGGGCGGAGGTGAGCGAACCCTTGGATCAATCCGCCGTGATCGGTCTGAATCAGCACCCATTGGACGTGCTTCTTCACGCGATCGCTGGCGAGGCGTGGCGGCGGTTGCGGATAGCGGTTCGACATCGGGCTATCCTACGCCGCGTGGAACGTCCGTTCACGTCTGTGGCAAAAGCGCTCGCCGGGGAAACGCCCCGCAGCGTTTGCGTGCGCTGCCGGCGCCCCGAGGTCGTCTGCTACTGCCGGCTGGTCACGCCGCTCGCGACCCGTACGCGGGTGGTGATCCTGCAACACCCGCGAGAGCGGGACGTGCCGATCAACACCGCGCGGATTGCCGCGCTCTGCTTGCCGAGCGCCGAGGTGCACGTCGGCGTCGACTTCGGGCGCGCGCCTTTCCTGGCGGAGCCGCCGCAACCCGCGGTCCTCCTCTATCCCGACGACGATGCACCCTCTCCCGCCACGTGGGCGGACCGCGGTCCGATCACGCTGGTCGTCGTCGACGGCACGTGGTCGCAGGCGCGCAAGATCGTTCGTACCAACGAGGTACTGGCGAAGCTCCCGCGGTGCTCGTTCCGACCGCCGTCACCGAGCGACTATCGCATCCGGCGCGAGCCGCACGAGGACTACGTCTCCACGATCGAGGCGCTCGTCCACGTGCTCGGCGAGCTGGAGCACGAGCCGCAGCGCTTCGCGTCGATGTTGGAGCCGTTCCGCGCGATGGTCGACGCGCAGCTCGCGTTCGCCGAGCGGCGCCTGAGCGCGGGCGGGGCGCCGCGGAAGCTGCTGCGCAAGCGCGTGCGCCCGGCGGCGGACGTGCACGCGCTCCCGCCGATCCTGGCCGAGCGCTCGGAGGATCTCGTCTGCGTCTACGGCGAAGCGAGCTCGTGGCCCTACGACGCGACGGAGCGCGAGTCGCGCCCCGACGAGCTCGTGCACTGGGTCGCGTGCCGCCCCTCCACCGGCGAGACGTTCGAAGCGCTCGTCGCTCCACGCGGGCTGATCGCGCCGTCGACGCCGCGCCACGTCGACCTCTCCGCCGCGGAGCTCGGCGCCGGGATGACGCTCGCCGAGCTCGCCGAGCGCTGGAGCGCGTTCGCGCGCCCGCGCGACGTGATCTGCTCGTGGGGCCACTACGCGCCGCGCCTGTTCGTCGGCACCGGTGCCGAGCTCGCGAGCGAGCGGGTGGACGTCCGGATCGCCGCGCGCGTGCACGCGCGCGCCAAGGTCGGCACGATGGAGGAGCACCGGCAGAAGCTCGGTCTGCCGGACCCGCCGCCGCTCGGGCGCGGGCGAGCGGGCCGCCGGCTCGCCGACCTCGTCGCGGTCACCACGGCGCTGGCGGCGGCGCGCGCGACCCCGCCGTGAAGCCTCAATGCGGGGCGAGCGAGTTCGGCAGGATCGCGGCGATCTGCTCGCGGGTGAGGGTGCCCGTCTCGTCGACCGAGTAGTCGTCCTTCTCGATCTCGAACGTGCGCGTGCCCGTCACGTCGGCCTTCCCCACGAAGCGAAAGGCAATCGTCGCCTGCGAGACCGACTCGCCGAGGATCTGGAACCCGATCGTGACCGGCACGAGGACGGGCACGCGGAGCTGGGTCGTCGCGCCCGCGTTCATCCAGAGGCCGCCTTCGGGCGCCTTGAACTGGACGTCGAGCGGGTACTTCCCGGCGAGGATGGTCTGGCCGCGGACGGCCCGCACCGCGACGTCGTAGGAGTTCGGGTTGTAGACGTCCATCACGACCGTCATCTGGACCGCCGGCGTGGGCGCCAGGACGACGCCCGAGATCTCGGCGTGGTTCAACTTCATCGTCGGCTTGGTCACGCAACCGACGGCGAAGACGGAGAGAGCGGCAATCGTGGCGAGCTTGGCGGCGGGGGTCACCCCCGAAGGATAGCCGATCGCCAGGACGTCACCGCGACGGCGCCAACGAGCGCCGGGCCGCGGCGATTGCCGCCGCCGCGCGCGACGCGACCTCCCGGACGGAGACGAGCTTCTCGGCCGCCTTCTTCGCGACGGCATCGCCCGGATCGCGGGCGAGCAGATCCTCGACGTGATCGATCGCGCTCGCCGGCGCCGCAGCGTCGCCGAGGTAGAGCTCGACGAGGCGGTGCCGCTGCTCGACCACGATCGGGCCAGGGAGGCTCGGGTCGAGGAGCGCCGACTCGATGAGGTGCGCTGCCAGCGCCGGGCGCCCGCTCGCGCAGCAGTGCCCGTCGAGGGCGTGGAGCAAGCGCGGGACCGCGGGGACGAGCTCGACGAGCTTCTTGCACGCGTCGTCCGAGAGCGGCTGCTTCGCCGAGAGGATCAAGACACGGTTCATCGCCTTCACGGCGAGCGTGGCGGGCGCGATCGGCGGAGCGGCGGCAGCGCTCGCGTAGAGCTCGAGCGCGCGCCGCGGGTCCTGCGCCGCTTCGACGCGCGGCTCCAGGCGCGCGAAGGCGTCCGGGTGGCCCGGGATCGCCTGGGCGACCTTCTCGAGGTAGGCCTCGCACGTGGTCGCGTCACCGAGGACGCCTTGGAAGTAGTCCGCGACGTGGAGGTAGAACTCGGCGCGCGCCTTGGGCTCGACCCGGTTCATGCGCTGGCTGCTCGCCACCTTCTGGTAGGCGGCCCCCAGGGCCTGCTCGAGCCCGTCCCGCGCGGCGGCGGCGTGGAGCCCCTCCCAGAGCTCGAGCTGGGATTCGCCCGCTTCGAGCTCCATGAGCAGCGCCTCGATCGCCGCCGGCGGCTGATCGAGCTTGTTCTCGATCATGTTCTTGAGCCGCGAGACGCGAAGCGCCCTGGCTTTCTCGGCGGTGTCCGACATCGCGCAGCCATCCTACGCGACTCTCGCGCCGAGGGAGAACCGTGATTTAGGATCGCACCGATGGACGCGGCCGCGACGTGGGAAGCGATGGAGACGCGGCGACCGCTCACCGACCCGTCGCTCGCCTTGCTCGCGCGCGCGCACGACGCGGAGATGGATCATCGCCCGGACGACGCGGCAGCAGCGCTCGCCGAGCTCGCGTCGCATGCGCTCTCGCCCGAGCACGCTCGCATCGCGCGCTTGCTCGCGCTCCGAGTCGACGTGCGGCGCGGCGATCCCGCGTCGGCGACGCGCGCGATCGGTGCGGCCACCGCGCTCGCCGCCGAGCCGGGCGAGCTCGCGACGAGCGTCCGCGCGCATCACCTGGTCTCCGTCGCCGCGATCCGCCTCGGCAAGCTCGCCGACGCCGAGGAAGCCCTCGGCCGCGTGCTCGCGCACCCGCTGTCGCGCCCGTTCCAGTACTGGGTGATCGACTCGTTCGCGCAGGTCCTCTCCGGCCAAGGCGCGTGGGTCGAGGCGGTCCGGACGATGCGCGCGCTCGTCGAGCTGCGGCGCGCGGCGGGGGATGCCGTCGGCGTCGCGATCACGGCGGGCAACCTCGCCCGCGTGCACGCGGAGCTCGGGGATCTTCCTGCGGCGGGCTCGGTCGCCGCCGACGCGCTCGCCGGGCTCGGTGACGGGGGGAGCGCGCTGACGCGCCTGCGCCTCCAGACCTGGGTGACGACCGCGAGCGCGCTCCCGGGCGTCTCGCCCGCGGCGCGCGCAGCGGCGATCGCCGAGCTGGAGCGCGCGTACGCCGCCGCCGGAAGCTCGCACCACTACCTGCAGGGCTACGCCGCGCTCGCCCTCGCGCGGGCGGCGAGCGCCGCCGGGGATCCCACCACCGCCGAGGCGTGGCTCGCGCGGGCGCGGGCCGACGTGTCGTCGCCCGGGCAGCGGCTGCTCGTCCTCCACCACGACGCGATCGTGCACCCCGAGCACCTCGACGACCCGGCGTGGGTGGGCGAGTTCGAGCGGATCGTGGGCGAGGCGCACCTCGTCGGCGAAGGCGAGATGCGGATCCGGCTGGCGCTCGCAGAGCGCGCGCTGACGACCGCGACCCGCGCGCGCGCGCTCGACGCCGCCTACGAGCGCGCCGCCGAGTCGAACCACCCGCTCTGGACGCACTGGCTCGACGAGCTCGCCGCGCGGATCGATCCCGCGCTCCACGGCGAGCGCCTCGCGCGACGCTTCTCCGGCTGGGGCGCCGCGGAGCTGCGCACCACGCGGCGGGAAAACGTCACGATCGTCTTCTCCGATCTCGTCAGCTTCACCGCGCGCTCGATCGAGCTCCCGCCCGAGGCAGTCATGGACACGGTGCGCGGGCTCTTCGAGCTCGCCGTCCCGGTCATGACCGAGCACGGCGTCGGCCCGATCACCTACCTCGGCGACGGGCTCCTCGCGATGGCGCGCGGACCGGACCACGAGCGCCGCGGGCTCGCGTTCGCGCGGGCGTTCCTCGCGCGGACCACGCGCTTGAGCCTCCTCCGCCAGCACCTCGGGGATCCGTGGCCGCTCGACATCCGCGCCGGCGTCGCCTCGGGCCCCGTCGTCCTCGGCGCGTTGGGCACCTACCTGAAGCTCGACTTCGCCGCGATCGGGCTCACGACGAACCTCGCCGCGCGCCTGCAGAGCGCCGCGGCCCCGCGCGAGATCGTCTGCGACGAGGCGACCGCGCGCGCCGCGGGCCTGGAGCTCCCGCTCGAGGAGCTCGCGCTGAAAGGCTTCGAGAAGCTCGGCCCGCTGCGCGCGTGCCGGATCCGGTGATCATGGGAACCATCTTCGAACGCATCGACCCGAAGCTCCGCCGCTGGATCGGCGAGCAGGCGCTCTTCTTCGTCGGGACCGCACCGCTCTCCGAGCGCGGGCGCGTGAACGTGTCGCCCAAGGGCCCGATCGGTTCGCTGCGCGTGCTCGACGAGCACACCGTCGCCTGGCTCGACGTGGTCGGCAGCGGCGCCGAGACCATCGCGCACCTGCGCGAGAACGGGCGCATCGTCGTCATGCTCTGCGCCTTCTCCGGCCCACCGAAGATCGTCCGTCTCCACGGGCGCGGGCGCGTGGTGCTGCCGGGGACGCGCGAGTTCGGCGCCCTCCTGCGGCGCGCGCGCTTCGTCGATCTCGGGATCCCGGAGTCGCGCCGCGCCATCGTCGTCGTCGACGTCGAACGCATCGCCGACTCGTGCGGCTACGGCGTCCCGCAGCTGCGCTTCGTGAAGGATCGCGACACCATGGCGCGGCTGTGCAAGCACAAGCTCGCCGTCGAAGGGCCGGCGACCTTCACGACCTACGTCGCGAAGAAGAACGCGACGAGCATCGATGGTCTGCCCGCACTCGACGTTGTGGTACCGTCACCGAGCAAAGGAGCAACTCCGATGGCCAAGGGAATCGAACGCGGCAAGAAGCAGAACAAGCCCAAGCTCTCCACCAAGGAGAAGCAGAAGAAGAAGAAGGAAAAGCAGGCGGCCAAGGGCAGCTGATCACGAAGCTGTCGGCGTGAGCACCTGGGTGCGCGCCCGAGGGAGGTAGCGTCCCCCTTCGAGCGCCACCAGGTGCGCCGTCAGCTTCTCTCGCACGACGCAGCGGAGCTCCCAGAGGTCGTCGGGGGTCTTCGCCGACACGAAGGCGCGCAACGTGAGCGAGGATTCGTCGGTGTCGACGACCCGCACGGTCGCGACCCGCTTGTCCCAGAATGGGCTCGCGTCGCAGATCTTGACGAGCTCGGACCGGATGTCGTCGACCGGCACCGCGAAGTCGGCGCGGATGACGACCGCCCCCTTCAGCTCGGTGCCGAGCCGCGTCCAGTTCTCGAAGGGCTGCTCGAGGAACTTCGAGAGCGGCGCCACCAGGCGCCGATCGTCGGCGAGGCGCACGACGAGGTAGGTGAGGTGGATCTCTTCGACGATCCCCTGTTGTCCCTCGAGCACGATCGTGTCGCCGAGCCGAACGGGCTGCGCGATCGACACCTGGATGCCGGCGATCAGTGCGCCGATGGACTTCTGGGCCGCGAAGCCGACGACGATGCCGGCGATCCCCGCCGACGCGAGGAGCGACGTCCCGACGCTCCGCACGACCTCGAACTGGAGGAGCGCGGCGGCGACGGCGATCACGCCGATCCCGATCGAAGCGATCCGCCGGAGCATGAGGAGCCGCGTGCGGAGCGCGCGTGTCTCGAGCTCGTCGCCCCCCTCCGTCCGCTCGCCGATCCAGACGCTCACGACCGCGAGCACGCGGATCGAGAGCCACGCCATCGCGTAGACGAGGACGAGCGTCGTCACCGTCGCGGTGACGGCATACGCCTCGAGCGTGAGGCGGAGGATCTGCGAGAGCGCGCGGAAGGCGACGATCCCGAAGAACAGCGTCGCCGGCGCGCGGGCGGCTGCGGCCACCTCGTCGATGGACTTCCGCCGCGTTCGGAAGAGCACGCGCTTCACGAAGAGGCGCGCGAGCGCGACGAGGATTCGACCCACCACGATCGCGAGCACGAGCGCGACCACGATCCCGATCCACTGCCACGGCGCGAGCCCGAGGACGTAGGGGCTGCGGAGGCGCTTCGGGATCCGATCCTCGATGTCGTTCGGCCCGTAGCCGCGATCGAGCTCCGGGATCGCCGTGACCGTGGCGCGCGAGAACACCCAGCGCGTCGAGCCCTCGGCGTTCTTCACGCGCGTGAGCTCGATCGGGACGGAGTCCTCCTCGACGACGAGCGTCCCGACCGTGTACGCGTCGCGCGCGTCGCTCGGGTCGTCGCTCAGCGTGGCGGGGTCGACGGTGACGTGATGCTCGAGCACGTAGGCGAGCTTGCGTGCGAGATCGGGCCCCTCGACGATCTTGGTCGCGCGCGGCACCGAGCGGAGGTCGAGGTAGCGCGAAGCGCGGTCGTAGTCCCCGTCGTGGGCCGCCGCCGCGAACCCCGTCCACGCCCGGCGCGGGGTCGTGCGGTCCACTTCCTCGACCGCGAACGCCGGGCGCGCGAGCACCAAGAGCAAGAGCCCCGTGAGAACGCGGAGCCCCAGCCAAAGCGCCCAGCGACCGTTCACGGCGGGACGGACCGTTCGGTTCGTGCGCGGAGCGCGGGAGCGGGAGCGTGATTGATGGTCGAGGTCTACGTCGGAGGATGTGGGAGGTGACATTGCGCCTCACGTTCGGATAGCCTGACAAGCTACCCGATGAGCGATCCGGTCGAGCTTCCGATCGAGCTGGGGCAGACGCTCGCCGGCAAATACCGCCTGGAGCAAATCCTCGGCGTGGGCGGCATGGGTGCCGTCGTCGAGGCGACCCATCTGATGCTCGATCAGAAGGTCGCGATCAAGTTTCTCCTTCGCACCGCGCTCAAGGACGAGGCCTCGGTCGCGCGCTTCGAGCGCGAGGCAAAGGCATCCGTCAAGTTGCGCAGCGAGCACGTCGTCCGCGTGATGGACGTCGGCAAGACCGACGACGGCATCCCGTACATGGTGATGGAGCTGCTCGAGGGAAAGGATCTCGCTGCCGTGATCAGCGAGCGCGGTCCCCTCCCCGTCCAGGAGGCGACCGACTACTTCCTCCAGATCTGCGACGCCGTGTACGAGGCGCATCAAGCCGGCATCGTCCACCGCGATCTGAAGCCGGAGAACGTCTTCGTCACGCGCAAGTCGACCGGCGAGCCGCTCCTCAAGGTGCTCGACTTCGGCATCTCGAAGATGGCCGGCGAAGCGCAGCTCTCGCTCACGAACACGACCCAGGTGATGGGCTCGCCCTATTACATGTCGCCGGAGCAGCTGCGCTCGGCGCGCAGCGTCGATCACCGCGCCGACATCTGGTCCCTCGGCGCGATCTTCTACGAGATGCTCACGGGGAACGTCCCGTTCGAGGCCGAGTCGATGATCGAGCTCGTCACGCGCGTCGTGGAGGAGTTCCCGCCGCCGATCCCGGGCATCCGGGGCGACGTCCCACCCGAGGTGCTCGCCACCGTCGACGGGTGCCTGAAGAAGCGGAAGGAAGAGCGCTTCGAGTCCGTGAAGGACGTCGTGCGTGCGCTCAAGCCGGGTGCGCCGAGCCTCGTCGACATCAACGTCACGAGCGACTCGTCGGGCATGCACCGCACGGTCGTGAGCCCGCAGGGCGCGGCGCGTCCGGGCGAGAAGTCGATGACCACCCACACGCTGTCCGCGTGGGACGGCCCCGGCTCGCCCACCGCGGCGGCGCGCCGCACCCGCCTCTTGGTCGCCGGCGGAGCGGCAGCGCTCGCGCTCTTGCTCGGCCTCGGGGCCGTCGCCGTCGTCGCGATGCGCGGCGCGAGCGGGGGCACGCAGACCGCGATCGCCGACAGCAGCCGCGGGATCGCGGCCGCAACCACCACGCCGACCGGCACGGCGACGACGACGGCCACCGCGGAGCCCAGCAGCACGGCCACGGCGAGCGCCGTGCCCGTCGTCAGCTTGAGCGCGCTCCCCACCGCGACCGCGACCCCGACCGTTCGCGCGACCGGTGGCGCGACGACCACCGCCGCGCCGATCAAGACTGCGACGGCGAAGCCCACTGGAACGAAGAACGACGACGACCTACCGACCTCGCGCCGATGACCCGATCCCCTCGCCTCCATCGCCCGCTCGCCGCAGTCCTCGGAGCGCTCCTCGCGCTCGGTTCGCTCGGCGTGCGACCCGCGTACGCCCAGCAGACCCCGAAGGGCCCGACCGCCCAGGATCAAGGCGCCGCCGAGGTGCTCTTCGAAGAGGGGCGCAAGCTCATGGACGCGAAGAACTACACCGAGGCGTGTGGTCGCTTCGAAGGGAGCCAGCGCCTCGATCCGCAGCCCGGCACGCAGTTCAACCTCGCCGCTTGCTACGAGAAGCTGAACCGCCTCGCGAGCGCGTGGTTCACCTACCAAGAAGCGGCCACGGCATCCGCTGCGATCGGGCGCGAGTCGTGGGCGCAGAAGGCGCGCGACAAGGCGGCGGCGCTCGACCCGCGCGTCCCCAAGCTCACGATCGTGGCCGCGGCGCCGATCAAGGGCTTCGAGGTCCATCGCGACGGCGCGGTCGTGGCGGCGGGCGCGCTCGGCGTGGCGTTGCCGCTCGATCCGGGCGAGCACGTCATCGACGCGATCGCCCCGAAGAAGAACAAGTGGCAGCAGAAGATCACCGTCACCGAGGGCCAACGGCTCGAGGTGAAGATCCCGCCGCTGACGGACGAAGCGGAGGTGAACGAGCCGCCGCCGCCGCCACCGCCTCCGCAGCCGCCGCCGGACACGGGGAGCTCCGCCGGGACGGGCATGCGCATCGGCGGCTTCGTCGCGCTCGGCGTGGGCGGCGTCGGGCTGGTCGTCGGCACCATCATGGGCGTGGTCGCGTCGGGCCAGAAGAACGACGCGGCGCTCTACTGCAACCCCGATCTCTCGATCTGCCGGAGCCAAGGCGCGGACCTCATGGCGAGCGCGCGCACGTCGGCGGCGGTCTCGACCGCGATGTTCGTTCTCGCGGGCGTCGGCGTCGCGGCGGGCATCACGTTGATCGTCCTCGCACCGAAGGGCTCCGCCGCACCGGCGCCCACCGCGCGCTTGGCGCTGGGCTCTCCCGGCAGCTTGATGGGTCTGTCCTTCGCAGGGAGCTTCTGATCATGGCTTCACTTCGCTGGCTCCACCTCGGGGGCCTCGGTCTGGTCGCCACCGCGCTCGGGTGCGGTGCGATCCTCGGGCTCACCGATCCCACGGTGGACGACAACCTCGTCCTCGACGGCGGGAGCGACGGCCCGAACCGGCCCGACGCCGTCACCGGTCCCGACGGGTGCGTGAGCTGCAGCACGACGACGTGCACCGACTTCAAGAACGACTCGAAGAACTGCGGCACCTGCGGGCGCACCTGCGACAACGGCGGGGCGTGCACGAACGGGCTCTGCGCGCCGCTCAAGCTCCAGACCGTGAGCGCGGCGAGCCACATCTACGTCGACGCGACGCACCTCTACTACAGCGATCTCTTCTCGATGCACCGCGTGCCCACGTCGGCGCCGACGGGCCCGGCGTCGAACCTCGAGTCCGCGACGTCGGCGATCCGCGGCTTCGCCGTCACCGGCACGGACCTCTACCTGAACATCGGCGGCGGCGTGGACGGCAGCAACGTGCTCACGCCGAGCATCACGAAGCACTGCCCGACCACGGGCTGCCCGGGGGCGAACGGCGGCGTCGAGATGCCGACCAACGCCGGCATCGCGGGCACGATGGAGGCCAGCAAGTCGGGCATCTACTTCTGGGACATCTACAACGGTGGTCTCAAGCGCTGCGCGTACCCGGAGTGCGCCGGCGGCATGGTTCCGCCGGGCAACGGCGGCTACGCCGTCGGTGGGATCGCGATCGGGACCGAGGCGGTCTACTACACGGACGACAGCAAGAACGGGACGGGCCAGGGCGTCTACGCCTGCGATCTCGCGGGCTGCCAAGTGAAGGAGACGCAGATCCTCGCGACGCCGTCGCCGATCGGCCTCGCGCTCGGAGAGAAGCTCCTCTACGCGGCCGAGCTGTTCAAGGGCACGATCATCGCGCTCCCGCGCCAGGGGAACACGGGCGACCCCGCCGACGTGGCGAGCGGCCTGAACGCGCCCGTGCACGTCGCCGTGGATGCGAAGTACGTCTACTGGGCCGAGCAAGGCACCGTCGACGGCACGGGGCACTCGAAGGACGGGCGCATCGCGCGCTGCCCGATTGGGATGGCGTGCGGCACGAACTTCGAGACGCTCGCTGCGAACTTGGACTGGGCAATCGACGTGGCCGTCGACGCCAACTACGTCTACTTCGTGACGGCGGGCGACGACACGATCTGGCGCCTGCCGAAGTGAGGCCTCAGGGCGCGACCTTGGCGAGCTTCTCCGCGAGCGCGGCGCCCTTCGCGCGATCGACCATCGTCACGTAGGCGATCTTGCCGCGCAGCCACGCCTCGAAGTGCGGGTGACCCTCGCGGTTCTGCGCGGCGAGCCCGGTCTTCGCGGCGCCGTGCAGGATCGCGCGGAGCCGGCGGAGCTCCTCGCGCGGGATCGCCGGCCTCGAGTTCACCACGATCCCGGTGACCTCCTGCCGCTGCGCCGCGCGCTGGACGCGACACTTCTTCGGGTTCAGCGCGAAGCCTTCGTCTTGCGCGACGTGGCGGATCTTGGCCAAGAGCCAGCCGATCTCGGGCCGATGGTTCGGCGGCGCGCTGAACGTGAGATCGTCCGCGTAGCGCGTGTAGACCCACCCGAGCTTCCGCGCGACGCCGTCCAGCCGCTGATCCAGCTTCCGCGCGATCTGGTTCGAGAGCGCGGGGCTCGTCGGGGCGCCCTGGGGCAACGCGCGCTCTCCGACGGCGACCCAGTGCGCCGTGAGCCCGAGCTGCGCCTTCACGCGGGGCGCCTCGGTGCAGAGAAGGGCGAGCACCGTCGCGACGGCCGGCGAGTAGCCGATCGCCTCGAAGACGCCGCGCACGCGGGGGAACGTGATCGTGGGGAAGAAGTCCGCGAGATCGCAGTTCACGACGACGTCGCGCCCCACGTGCGGCGTGGCGTTGCTGACGGTCGAGCGACCGGGGACGAACCCGTGCGCCGACGGCGTCACGGGGAGCTTCTCGAGGACGCTCTCGAGCACCCAGTGCTGCGCGCGCTTGAGCTCCTCGTGGGGCGCGGCGAGCAGGCGCTTGCCGCCGCTCTTCTTGGGCACCTCGAAGTACACGTAGTGCGTGCGCGTCGGTGCCTCGGCGTGGAAGCACAGCCAACGCAGGCGCGAGACCGTCAACCCGAGCGCGCGCGCGACGTCCGCCGGCGTCGCCAGGAGCGGGAGCCCGCGCCGCTGGAGCTCCTCGACGTGGGCGCGCCGGTCGGCGAGCCCGTGGGAGACCCCGCGACCGAGGAACACGATGTCCTCCGCCCGCCGCTTGGCGACCTCGGCGGCGAGCTTCGCCCTTCGCTCCGCGGACTCCTTGCGTTTCGCCTCCTTCGCGACCGCCTTGGCGCGCCGCTTCTCCGCGAACCACTCGTCCACCGAGTGCTGCGCCGCAGCCTCCGCGAGCTTCGCGGCTTCGCGATGCCGGAGCCAGAGATCGCCGATCCGGTGGATCTCGGTGAGCTGCTTCCGGGTCAGGTAGCCGCGGAGGAGGAGCCCGCGGTCGATGAGCGCGGTGCGTTCGTCGCTCTGCGGAGGAATCGTGTCCACGCGCCCGATCCACGCCGTCGCCCACGGCCGAATCTTGAGCGCACGGCGGCGGAACTCCTCCGGCGAGAGCACCAGGAGCTCGGGCGCGGAGAGCGGGTCCGTGACGGCCGGCTTCGGGCGCGGAGGTGCGTCGTCCGCCGCGGCGGCGCCCGTCGAGGGCGCTCCGGAGGCACCCGACTTCCGCCGCGCACGCTTCGCGGCGTACGCAGCGGGGTTCGCGTCCTCGGGGTGATAGACGCGCTGACTCCGCGTGTAGCCGCGCTCGGTGAACCACCCCTCGTCGAAGAGCGACTCGACGACGGCGACGGCGGAGCTCAGCTCGTCGGTGCTCCGCTTCTGGCACGCCTCGTCCGCGATGTCGGCGGCCTCGAACAGCTCGCCCTGGTCGCACCGGACCGTGAGGATCGCGCGCACCTCGCGCACGAGCTCCGGATCATGGGGAGGCGGGCCACCGGCGCCGAAGAACCCTTTGATTTTGTCCCAGAGACTCATCGATCGAATCCCACCCTGGAAGGAGGCCCGTGAGGACGACTTCGTGCGTAGGACCGCGGCCGATAACCAAGGGCTCGCGGGTAGCCGTGCTTGCTCGGACGTATGTTGTCTTGGTGACGAGCACGGCTACCCATAGAGCCCAAAAGAGAATCGGGCGTGGGGATGCATGGAGGAGCGACTGCCACTGCGGCGGAGCGCCGCAGCATGTTGGTCTCGACCCCTCGAGCCTCCTTGCAGGGTGGGATGAAAGCGATCGAAGAAGCGAAGTGAGAAGAGCTCATGTCAGCGAAGGATGGAAGTGGTGTTGCGGAGGGTGGGCTCGGCGAGCCGCCACGCAGCCTCGAGGATGCGTGAGACGCCCACGTCGAGCCGCGCGGCCTCGCGTTGGATCTCGGCTTCGACCTCGCGCGGGAGCTGGAGGACCTGCGGCGTGCGCGCAGCTTCGCGATAGGGGCCTTCCACGACGGACAGCTCGGCCAGGCTCGTCGCGGTGGTGATTCGCTTTCGCGCGAGCTTCCACGCCTGCACGGCGACGACGTGCAGGCTCTCGCGCCGGCGCGCCGCTTCCTCACCGAGCGCGAGCAGGATCGCCTCCGGGAGATGGACGAGCATCCCCTTCGCTGCGGAGAGCTCCGGCGCGGGCGCCGAAGCCTCGCGCCGCTGCGTCGCGAGCGTTCGGAGCGCGAGCAAGTGGCGGCACGGGCCCGCCCGGAGGCGGAAGCGGTAGAAGTAGCTGCACGTGCACTTCGCGCCCCGGAACGCGCCGTCCAGGTCCATGATGCCCTCGACGCTCGTGTCGCCGACCTTGCCGACGAGGAGGCGACGCCCACCGGGGAGCGACTCGTCGCGCGCGAGCACGACCGACCGCGCCGCGACCATCTCCCGGGCCGCGACGAGCTCGGGGTTCTCCGGACCGAGTAGCGCCTCCGACAACGCCACCGGCAGGATGGGCCGCCACCGGTAGACGTCGGCGGTGAAGTCGTAGGCGAGCTGCCCGCGCTTCGCGAGCGCGTGCAGCCCACCGAGGACCTGCTTCCGCGGGAGCGCGACTTGCCGCTCCAGCTCGACGAGCGATGCGTGGCGCGCCACCTCGAGGTAGCGCGCGAGACCGTCGGCCGCGTCGAGCGACGCTTCGAAGCCGGAGAAGAACGTGTCGAGGTTGGAGCCCCGCGTCCAGTCGTTCGCGGTCCACCCCGAGAGCGCGAGGACGAAGCTCATCTCGCCCATGCGCGCGACCCAGATGCTCGGCATGCCGGAGCCGAAGACGGTGACCGTGAAGCGCTCGGCGAGCGGGAGGATCCGGGCGAGGGCATCCAAGCGCCGCCTCCCCCAGAGCTTGATCTCGTCGCCCTCGATCGGTGGCCCGTCGTAGACGGCGCCGCGCGAAGGGATCTCGACCCCCCACGGATCCAGCACGAGCACGGGCGCCCGCCCGACGACGAGGCGCACCCGGAGCGAGCGTGGGCCCTGCTTCTCGCGGTGGCGAGCGAGCCACGCGAGGACCGAGTAGACGGCATCGACGGAGAGCTCGAAGCGCGTCGACGGCAACGCCATCGCGGCCTGCAGCTGACCGAAGCCTCGCAGCCACGAGGGCGGGAGGTCGATCTTCTCCTCGCGCAGGTTGCTCCCTCCCGCGCCCGAGGCGGTCGCGACCTCGAAGCCGGACGGGTCGACGAGCAGGCGCGTCGAGCGGTAGCTCCGGAGCGTCTGGAAGTGCTCGTACAGCGCGAGCGAGTAGTCGACGTTGGTCGTTCCGAGACCGGCCGCACCGCCCGCGTCGTGCCCGAACGCGTTGCGATCGACGGTGAGACAGCCGTACGCAGACTCGTCCTTCGCGAAGCACTCGAAGAACACGACGTCGGGTGCGACCGTCACGACGGGATCGCACGGCACGAGCGCGCGGAACAGCGCGGGGTCGTTCGCGGCGAGCTCGTTCGCCCAACGGACGCGAGCGTCCCAATAGATCCGATGTTGGGCGCGGAAGTCCGCGTCGAGGTTGGGCGGAGGCGATTGCCGTTGCAGCTCGCGCACCGCGTCGACGCGAGCGCGATCGAGGAGCTCTCGCCGGAGCTTCGCCTCGTCCTGGGCTTGCTGCTCCTTCCATGCGAGCCACGTGGTGCGGTCCTTCTTCTTGCGCCGAAGGTCGCCCACCACGACCGCGTGGAGCGCGCTCATCGCCTCGCGAAAGCGGAGCGGGTGGCGGAGCTCGCCGTCGAAGAACACCGGCGCGCGCGCCAAGTTGGGGGCGAACGCGAGCGCGCCGTCGCGAAGGCCGCTCGCCCCGAGGTAGCGCACGTCGAGCTGGGTCATCGCGCGACCTCGTGGGCTACGGTCAGCTCGGGCGTGATGCGGGTCAAGAGCGCGCGAATGGTCTCGTCCGCGAGAGCGGCCCGCGCCAACGCGCCGAGCGCGCTCGTTCGCTCCGGCGCACGGATGGAGCGGAGGGTGGTCACGACGAGCGGCAGCAGCCGCTCCGCTTCGGCTGGGTGCGCGACCGCGCGCTCCACGAGCCGCCGCACCATCTGCGGCTTGATCGCCGCCCCGCGATGGATGGAGAGCAGCACGCCCCCCGCGAGCTCGGCCAGCTCCCCCGCGCCGGCGTCCGCCTGCCACCGGCGCGCGTTCGCGAGCACGAGCTCCCGAACGTCCGCGTAGGGCGTCTCCGCCAGGGCGATCCAGAGCGGGACGGTGCTCGCGTCCGGGTGCGCCGCGGTCCACTCGGCGGCGAGCGCGCGGACGTCCGAGTGCTTCGAGTCGAGGAGATCGCGCAGGTGCTCGGTTAGCTTGGCCGGAAAGCGCTCCCCGAGCTCGAGCACCCACGCCGTGGCTTCGCGCCGGACCTTCTCGACCGGGCTCGCCGACGCTCGCGCTACGAGAGCGAGCTCTTCGTCGCGCGCGACGCCGCGCGACTTCGCCCATTCGAGCCCGAGCGCGGCGACCTCGGCGATGCGAGCGGCCGTGAGCCCGACGCACTGACCGAGATCGAGGCGCTTCGGAGCC
This sequence comes from Polyangiaceae bacterium, assembly GCA_044224495.1. Taxonomy (GTDB): domain Bacteria; phylum Myxococcota_A; class Polyangia; order Polyangiales; family Polyangiaceae; genus JBGAKG01. Next base: position 53,699 of record JBGAKG010000026.1, read on the forward strand.
ACGTGCTTGCGGAAGGCCTCGACCACGGCGGGCGCGACGTCCACGTCTTCGATCCGGAGCAGCGAGAGCCAGTCGGGGACGGACAGGGTCTCGAGCCCCGTCGCGTCGACGAGCCGCGCCGCGCCGAACGCCACGGCGTCTTCGTACGGGCTGGCGAGGAGCGGCCTCAGCGTCAGGATCGGGATCCCGGCGAGCTCGTCCGCGTAGTCGCGCGCGAGCAAGCGCACGAGCCAGCCCCGCACGGCACGGCTCCGCGCACGCGCGAGAAGCGCGAGCAGCTCGTCGCGCCGGCCCGCGAACGCATCCGGGAAGTACGGAGCCACCTTGAGCTTGGCGAGCGACTTGCCCGCCTTGAGGCGGAGCCCGCGCGGCTTCCGGAGCAGCGACTTCGCCCACCCGTGCAGCGTGTGGACCAACCCCCACGCATCGAGGAAGTCCGCCGCATCGACGAACGCGGCCTCGGGGTACAGCTCGAGCGCGAGATCCGTCGCACGGACGTAGCGCGCGAGGTCCTTCTTCCCGAGCTTGCGGAAGTAGCGGAACGCGCGCCGCGCGAGGTACGCGCGCGTCGCGCGCGAGAAGCGCTCGGGCCGCCACTGGCTCGCGCGACCCGGGATCCCCGGATCGGGGACGAGGTGCTTGCGCCGGACGCGCTCGCGGTCGATCCACTCGTCCCGCTCCACCTCGATCCGGATCCCCAGCCGATCGAACGCCACCATGAAGTGGGCCATCAGCTCGTCGTCCGCTCGCTCCTCCGCCCCCTTGAACAGGCGCTTGACGAGGCCACGATGTCCGGGCCGATCGCAGCCGTCGTCGATGTACTCGAGGAGCGCGCGCCGCATCGGTGCCCGTGTGTCCGCCAACCAGCGCGTCGCGAGCGCGGCGAGCGGCTTCTCGGCCGAGAGCGCGAGGAGGTCCGCGAGGAACCCCGGGTCGCCCGCCGCGAAGCGCTCCTCGAGGAGGAGGAGCGAGCCTCCCACGGCCACGGAGCGCGGGCGGAGCATGCGCGACGGGCCCGTGCGGGCGAACTTCTGTCGCTCCTTCTTCGCGATCGTCTTTGCGGCGGCCGCGGAGGCCGCCCCCGGATCGGGGTACTCGCTCACCGCCCAGCGCGGGAACCCTGCGACGATCGTGATGGTCTCGACCCGCTTCCCGTAGACCTCGATCTCGAAGACCTCGTGTCGACCCGGGCGACCCAGGATCCGGATCGGCTGCCGCGCGAACGGGTTCACGCCGTCGCGATCGGGCATGGCAGCGACGACGAGCTCGAAGCGGGGCACGCCGCGATGAGACGCAGTCGACGAGCCTGCGTCAATAGGGAGTTGGAAGTTGCCTTTTCCCGTACACTCGCCGACATGCGTCTCCTCTCCCTCGTCTTCGGCGCTGGCATCGCGCTCGTGGCGTGCACGCGCCCGAGCGACGGCGGGCCGGGCAACCCGACGACCACGACCACGGCATCCGCCACCGCGACGGTCACGGCAGCGGCCACCACGACGACCACGGCGTCGGCCACCACGACGGCCACGGCCGCGACCGCCGCGACCACCGCGACCGCCGCGAGCGCGGCGCCCTCGGCGTCCGCCGCCGGTCCGCTCACGGCGCCCGTCTTCCACCCCGTGACGTGCCCGGCGCCTCCGCCGAGCGTCCCCGCTCCGCCGGGGATCCGCGGCTGCGAGCACTGCGCCGCCGGCGAATACTGCCAACAGTTCTACGATCACGGCGGCGGCTTCGGCGCGTGCCGGAAGAACGCGTGCCGCAGCGACACCGACTGCAAAGGTGCACTCTGCAACTGTGCGCTCCCGAGTAGCTGCTACCCGGGCAACTGCCGCACGAGCGCCGACTGCGGCGGGCGCGACTGCGTCCCCGATCGGTGGCGGTACGGCCACGGCCAGGGCGTCTACTGCCGGACCGACAAGGACACCTGCAAATCCCACGGGGACTGCTCCACCAGCCAGGAGTGCGCGTACCTCGGCGACCACTGGGGCTGCCGCCCGACGACGCCGGCCCCACCCCCCGGGTGAGTCTGCGCTAAAAGGGAGCGCTCGTGCCGCTCCTCGACCATCTTCCCCCCTCGCCCGCGTCCGACGACGCGCTCCTCGACGGCTTCCTCGCTGGCGTATCCGCGCGCGGGCTCGAGCTCTACCCGGCCCAAGAAGAGGCCGTCCTCGAGCTCGCCGCCGGCAAGAACGTCATCCTCTCGACGCCGACCGGCTCGGGGAAGTCGCTCGTCGCCGAGGCGCTCCACTTCTTCGGCCTCGGCAAGGGCGAACGGTCCTTCTACACCTGCCCGATCAAGGCCCTCGCGAGCGAGAAGTTCTTCGCGCTCTCCCGCGAGCTCGGCCCCGAGAACGTCGGCTTGATGACCGGCGACGCCACCGTGAACGCGGGCGCGAGCGTCATCTGCTGCACCGCCGAGATCCTCGCGAACCTCGCGCTGCGGGATGGGCCCGACGCCGACGTCGATCACGTCGTCATGGACGAGTTCCACTACTACGCCGACCGCGAGCGCGGCGTCGCGTGGCAGATCCCGCTCCTCGAGCTCTCCCGCGCGCGCTTCCTCCTCATGTCGGCCACGCTCGGGCCGACCGAGTTCTTCGAAGAGACGCTCACCAAGCTCACCGGGCTCGAGACCGCCGTCGTGCGCGGCATGCACCGCCCCGTCCCGCTCGACTTCACCTACCGCGATTCGCCGCTCCACGAGACCGTCGCCGATCTCGTCGCGTCCGGGAAGACGCCGATCTACATCGTCGGCTTCACGCAGCGCGCGTGCGCCGAGGAAGCCCAGAACCTCATGAGCGTCGACTTCTCGTCGAAGGAGGAGAAGAAAGCGATCGCGGAGGCGCTCCTCGGCGTCCGCTTCGACAGCCCCTACGGCAAGGACCTGCAGCGCTTCCTTCGCCACGGGATCGGCCTTCACCACGCGGGGCTTCTCCCGAAGTACCGCCTCGCCGTCGAGAAGCTCGCCCAACGGGGCCGCCTCAAGATCATCTGCGGCACCGACACGCTCGGCGTCGGCGTCAACGTGCCGATCCGCACCGTGCTCTTCACCAAGCTCTGCAAGTTCGACGGCGAGAAGACCGCGATCCTGAGCGTCCGCGACTTCCAGCAGATCAGCGGGCGCGCCGGCCGCAAGGGCTTCGACGACGCAGGCAGCGTGGTCGTCCAGGCGCCCGAGCACGTGATCGAGAACCTCCGCCTCGAGGCGAAGGCCGGCAACGACCCGGTGAAGAAGAAGCGGATCGTGAAGAAGAAGCCGCCCGAGCGGGGCTACGTCCACTGGGACAAGACCACCTTCGATCGCCTCACCACCGCAGCGCCCGAGCCGCTCGTCTCGCGCTTCCAGGTGAGCCACGCCATGATCCTCAACGTGCTCCAGCGCGAGGGCGGCGGCTGCATGGCGCTCGGGCGCCTCATCGGGCGCTCGCACGAGCGCACCGTCGACAAGCGCCGCCACGGGCGCACCGCGCTCGCGATGTTCAAGTCGCTCCAGGCCGCCGACATCGTCCGGATCGAGAGCGTCGACGGGAAGAAGCGCGTCGTGTTGCATGGCGATCTCCAGCGCGAGTTCTCGCTGAACCAGACCCTCGCGCTCTGGCTCCTCGACACGATCCCCTACCTCGATCGCGAGAGCCCGACGTTCCACCTCGACGTCCTGAGCCTGGTCGAGGCGATCCTCGAGAGCCCCGATCTCATCCTCATGAAGCAGCTCGATCGGCTCAAGACCGAGAAGATGGCCGAGATGAAGGCGGCCGGCATCGAGTACGACGAGCGCATCGCCGAGCTCGAGAAGCTCGAGCACCCGAAGCCGAACGCCGAGCTCATCTACGACACCTTCAACGCGTTCGCGAAGGAGCACCCGTGGGCCACGGCGGACAACGTTCGGCCCAAGTCGATCGCGCGCGACATGGTCGAGCGGTTCGCCACGTTCGCCGAGTACGTCCGCGAGTACGACCTCGAGCGGGCCGAGGGGCTCCTGCTCCGCTACCTCTCCGACGTCTACAAGGTGCTCGTCCAGACCGTCCCCGATGGGGACAAGACCCCCGAGGTCGACGAGCTCGTCGTCTTCTTCGGCGCGATCGTGCGCCAGGTCGACTCGAGCTTGCTCGACGAGTGGGAGCGCATGCGCCGCGGGGACGACGCCGCCCACGCCTCCACGGAGCCGAGCGGTCCGAGCGAGCCCGAGGGCTCGAAGGACGTCACGCGCGACGAGCGCGGGTTTACCGTTTTGGTACGAAACGAGCTCTTCGCGCTCGTCCGCGCGATCGCGAGGCGGGACTGGGAAGGCGCCGCCGCCGTAGCGCGCGGCGAGTGGACGCCCCCCAAGCTCGAGGCGGCGTTCGCCCCGTTCCTCGCCGCGCATGGCGCTCCACGGACCGACCCCGATGCGCGCGCGCCGCAGCATCTGCGCCTCGAACGCGGGGAGTGGAGCTGGGACTTCGTCCAAACGCTCCTCGATGCCGACGGGCCGAGCGAGTGGGCACTGGAGGGGTCGATCGACCTCGAGGGGTCGCGCATGGAAGCGAAGCCCATCCTCGTCTTGAAGCAGATCGCCGGGCTTTCAACGGCGGAGAAGCCGTTGTAGCGTCCGCGGCGGAGGGATTCATGAAGCTCTGGCTCACATTTGCGCTCCTCGCTGGAACCACCGGCCTCGCGGCCGCCGTCGCGTGTGGCGGCGATACGCCTCCCGCGAAGACCCCCGAAACCTCGTCCGCGTCCGCCTCGGCGGCCACGACCGACGCCCCCGCGGCCAGCTCCGCCACGCCGTCGGCGAGCGCTTCCGCCGTGCCGGCGAAGCCGGCCCTCAAGGGCACCGTCGTCTCGTTCGCGCGCTCCGCGCAATCGGGCACCGTCGACAAGGTCGGCGAAAAAGATGGCGCTCTGAAGCCCGACGGCGTGAAGGACACCGTCTTCGACCTCGAGTACGAGGGCGCCCCCGCGACCGCGATCTTCGTGATGACGACCGACGCGGAGGGGACCCTGACGAGCGAGTTCGACGCCGACACGCTCATCGGCGACCAGACCATCCCGGGCGAGATCGCCGGGATCCTCAACCAGGGCAAGACCACCTACGCGCTCGCCGTGTTCGAGGGCGACAAGCTCCTCAACGGCAAGGATGGAGCGCTCACCGCCCCGCTGAGCGAGGGTCGGCACAAGCTCGCGCTCCACATCTCGAGCAAGACGTTCCCGAAGGCCCCCGTGAAGGCGTTCGTGCTCCTCTCGGACGGCACGCTCGTCAAGGGCCCGATGGTCGCGCCCCCGAAGTAGCTCAGCGACGCTTCTTCGGCCGCTTCTTCGGCGCCGGTGCCTTCTTCTTGGGCGCCGGCGTCTTCTTTTTCGGAGCGGCCTTCTTCTTCGGCGCCGCGGCCTTCTTCTTCGGCGCCGCCGCCTTCTTCTTCGGCGCAGCCGCCTTCTTCTTCGGCGCAGCCGCCGCCTTCTTCTTCGGCTTCGTCACGCGCGGGAGCGAGCGCACCGACGGCGGGATCTCCGTCCCGCCCGAGCGGAGGCGACAACACGCGACGGCCACGCCGCGCAGCTCGTTCGCGCGCGCGCGCACCGCGGTGAGATCCGCGAACTGGAGCTCCCGATCGTCCCCGCCGCCCGCGAGCCCGGGGAACGCCCCCGCGAGCTTCGCCCCGTCGTCGAAGCGCAGCGTGATGCCGTCGCCATCGAGCCGGACGAACGACGCGAGCCCACCGAGGTACCCGAACTGCACCGTGCCGTCGGCGACGGTCTCCGTGATGCGTGGGTCGGCGCCGAGCACGATGTCGCGCGCGCACTGCAGTGCCTCGCGCTTCGGGTGATTCTCGAGCCAGCGATCGACCTCGGCGTTGCGCGACATGGGCGAGAGCATACCGCCTTCAGGTGCCGGTGCGCACGACGTCGAACGACGTCGTGATGCAGACGATGGCACCGTCGGCTCCAACGCCGACGAACGTGGCGTATTCCCCCTCCCCCGCGCCCGAAGGGAAGCTCACCAGGTTCGCCCCCGAGATCCGATCGAGGACCAGCCCGCCGCGCCGGTTGGCGGCGACCCGCGCCGCGCTGCCCGGGAGATCCCCGAGCGCCGCGAGGGCCGGGAGAACGCTGGCATCGACGAAAGCGCCACGCGCGTGGGTCACGCCGTAGGTCGCGGGGTCACAGACCTCCCAGCGCACGACCTCGCCGGGCGCGACCCGAACGGTGGCGGCACCGACCACGTCGTCGCCCTCGGTCTCGAACGCGAGGACGCTCAGCGCGACCGCGTACCGCCCCGGAGCGAGCGTGTGCGTGAACGCGACGGCCGAAGTGCTCGCGAGCGGATCGCAGGCGGCGAGCGCCCCGGTCGGGAGCACGAGCGTGCCCGCGCGCCGGATGCGGACCTGGCAGCGCATCGCCCCGTTCACGAGAACGTTCCCATCGCGGAGGAGCGCCGCGAGCGGGAAGCGATCGTCGGTGGGAACCTCGCTCCCGTCGGCGTAGGGGACGAGCTCCCGCACGCCCGGGACCGGGGCCTCGCGCGTCTCCAACGCGCGGGCGAGCTTCTCGAGCGCCTTCGCGGCGCCGCGCTCCGCGCTCTTCCGCCGCGCGGCCTCGGCGCGAATCACCGGGACGATCGAGGCGTCCCCCAGCGCATCGAGCGCGCTGACGATGCCATCGAGCGGGACCGCGTCGCGCTCGAGCAGCTCGAGCACCCGCGGGACCGCGCTGCGATCGCCTGCCTTGCCGAGGAGCGAGGCCGCCGTCGCCGCGAGCGCGCCATCGTCGCCGTGGAGCGCGTCGTGCAGCGCATCGATCCAGCGCGGATCGCACGCCGCGCGTTCGTCCGGGCCCATGTCGTCCATCGCGACGAGCGCCGCCCGCGCGAGCTCCAGCGAGCGCGCGTCCGCGAGCTTCTCGCCGGCCCGATCACCGAGCTTGTCGCCGAGCAGCTCCCACGCGCGGCGCGGACCGAGGGCGAACGCCGCGCGTGCGATCGACGCGACACCGATCGGGTGATGCTCGGCCACGCTCGGATCGGCGTGCCGCGCGAGCGCCTCGAGCAGCGGCGGGTCGCCGCTGTCCAGGAAGGCCGCCTCGAGCGCAGCCCCGAGGCGCTGCGACGGGTGCCCTTCGAGCGTGGCGATCAGGAAGGGGAACGCGGGTGGGTGATGCCGCTCGATCAGCGCCTCGAACCGCCCGACGAGCGGCTTCATCCCGCGCTCCGCCTTCTTGCCGAAGTCTCGGACGCTGGGGCCCCGCCGCTGCGCCATCGGGTCGGCTTCCAGCTCACCGAGGAGCTCCTCTACCCCGCGCTCGGTTCGCTTCATCTCACTTGCAGGGCTTCGCTCGGATGCACGTGCGCTTCACCTCGCGCCCGGCGATCGTGAGGTACGTGCTCTGCTTCGGCGAATCGCCGCGCGACACCAGGGACGCCGCCATCGTGAACGTCTTCATGTCGCCCGCGAACTCCCACGGCGAGAACTCCACGTCGTGCGCAGGCATGTGGTAGTCGCTCTTGCCCGACGGCGGACCGCCGAACTTGCCGCACATCGCTCCCTCGCAGGTGAGCGAGCCGTCGATCTTGAACGCGCGGACCTTGGAGTCCCACGCGAGCTTCGTCCCCGCGACGGTGCCCTCGGCGGCGCTGCACGTCGTCGTCGGCGTCGCGGTGTCCGTCACGTCGGTCGTGAACTTCGTCCCGAGCACGACGCTCGTGAAGAACTCCTTGATCGAGAACGAGAGGAGCTTCGCGGGCCCCGGGCCGGGACCGGCCGCAGCGTCGAAGCGCACCGTCGTCGTGCCCGGCCCCACCGCCCAATCGCCGTTCGCTGCGCCCATCGCCGTGTCGCGGACGGCGCACGTGCCGGCGAGGGTGTACTCGACCTCCCACGCGTCGCACGGAGGATCGTCGGCGACGGCGGCGCGAGAGCTCGCGGCGACGATCGCGACGACGGCAGCAGAGACGGCGAACGTCAGAGCGTGGCGCACGGTCCATTCGTAACATGAGTCTCAGGCGTTCGCCCGAAGCTCACGCCGCACGCGCTCGCGCGTCCCGCTGTCGCGAGCCCACGCGTCTCCTGCCCACCCGGCGAGGAACCGCTGGAAGTCGAGCCACGCGACGGGATAGAGCGGCCGCCACTCCGCTTCGATCGCACGCGCACGCTCGTCGCCGAGGATCGACCGCAAGTGCCCGAAGTACACGTCGAGCCCCCACGCTTCGACCGCTCCAGCGATCGCGCTCGGGCGCCCTCCGAGCAGGTACGCCACGTCGCGCATGCCGCACCCGCCCCCCGCGTACTGGAAGTCGACCGCAGCGACCGCACCGTCGCTCGCGGCGAGGAAGTTCGCCTCCTTCGGATCGCCGTGGAGCAGCGTGCGGAAGCGCACGCCCCCGAGCCGCGCATCGAGCGCGGAAGCAGCTGCGCGAAGCTCCGGATCGACCGTACGCGCGAGCTCGTCGGGCCGCGTCGCGAGGTGCCAATACGTCCCCTCTCCCCACAGGCCCGGGAACTGCGCCGCCTCGCCGACGAAGCACGCGTGCAGCGCGGCGAGCCAGGCGAGGCACGGATCGAGCTCCGCCGGCGACGCGTCGTCGGCGACGAGCCGTCGGAAGCCGGCCGTCGCCAAGTCCTCGAGCACGAGAGTGGTCCGCTCGCCTTCGACGCGCTCGGCGAGGAGACGTGCGGTCCGTGCCCCCGGGCAGCGTGCTGCCCAATCGCGGTAGAACGCGACCTCGACCGCGTACGAGCGGAGCTTGCGCGCGTGAGCGCGCGCCGACTCGCGTGCGTGCGCGGGCGGGCGCGACGACTTCACGATCACGTGCCGGATCGGCCCGCCTTCGAGCTCGACGCGGACGAGCGCTCCCCACGCGCCCCAGAGCCCCTGCATCGGCTCGACGCCGACGAGCCCGCGCGCGCCGAGCGCCCCGGCGATCCACGCGAGCTCGCCCTCGGTCACACCGGCTCGATGTTCCACGCGTCGACGAGGAGCTTCAGCAGGTCCCACTCCTGCCCCACGATGAGATCCGCGGCCGACACGTCGAAGAGCGCGGCGTAGATCGCCTCGCGCGCATCCTGCCGGGTGATCACGGCGGCCGCGCGCAAAAAGTCCTCCTTGCTCACGCCGCTCGCGGCCGCGCGGTCGAGGTGGGGCGCGAGCAACGCGAGCCCGTCTTGGCCATCGCCGCCGGCCGCTGCGCGGTACGGCGCGCCGTCGGCGGGCTTAACGCCGACGCGGACCCGCTTCGCGAACACCCGGAGCGCATCTTGCTCGGCCTCCGACGCTTGCCCATCGACCCGGAGCATCGCGATGAGGAGCTGCGCCACGGCAGCCAGCTCGGCCTCGGTGAAATACTCGAGCGGGGCATCTTCGTCGGTCATGGGCGAGAAGATATCTGGGAACACCCCAAGCCGCTCGGGAGTAGATCGGGTCATAGTGTGAGCGTGTCTCAGCTCGTCCCCGCGGCCGCACCTACATCGGAGCCGAATCGGCGCAGCCGATGGCCGCTCGCGGCCGCGTTCGGGCTCGCGGGCTCGGTGTGCGCGCACGCCACGGTCACGCTCCTCGCGCTCTTCGTCCTCCGCGGCGGTACGGCGGGTGGCGGGGGCGAAGGCGGCAAGAGCGGCGCCGGCGACACGACAATCGACGTCTCCCTCGCCGGACCGGCATCGACCGAGACGGCGCCGCCCACCACGGCGGAGCCCACGCCGCCCCCGCCACCGACCGCGCCCCCTCCGCCAGCTCCGACCGCCCCGCCGCCACCCGATCCGGATCCGACGGCCGCCACCGATCCGACACCGGTGCCGACCGCGGCGCCGACCGAGCCTCCTCCCGCCGCGACCGCACCGGCGGTCGCGGGCGGCGGCGCCGAAGTCACGAGCGGCGGAAAGCTCCCCGGCGCTCCGACGATGATCCCTGGCGCGGCGGGGCTCGGTCAGACGATCGAAGGCCAGCGCGCGCTGCTGCCCAGCGCCGTCACCTGCAAGGATCCCGTCACCGGCACCTGGGAGGCGTTGAAGTACGCGCCCGGGAAGGGCGACTGGGTGCGCTTCACGCTGACGGTGCGCCGCACGAACAGCTTCCTCAGCGGGACGATCCTCTCGCACACGTGGTCGGGCGGGCCGCTCGATCGCATCCCGCCCGCGTGCACGCCCGGCAACTTCGATCTCCTCGTCTCGATGCCTGCCTCCGGGTTCGACGACGGAAAGGGCCGCATCACGTTCGGCTCCTCCCACTTCGTGATCCTGCAATCGCGCTGCTACTCGCCGGACAACTCGTACGCGCCCGACAGCTTCAGCGGCACGATCGACCCCGCCCGCCAGGAGTTCCAGTCGGTCAACAACGACGGCGCGACCGACATCGACGCACCGTACGTCTTCCGCCGGGTCGGGTGCCTCGATCCCTGAGGCGGAGCGCGGATAGACTGAACGCGATGCCGAAGCGTGCGGTCACGACCGACCCGGGCTCGATCTCGACCCGCGCCGTCGTCCGCGTCGTCGACTTCGTCGCCCGGCGCGGCCACGATCCGGAGGCGTTCTGCCGGAGCGCTGGCGTGGCTCACGCCACCCTCCGCGACGAAGCCGCGCGCGTCCCGTACGCCGTCGCGGTCGCCCTCGGCGAGCGCGCCGCCGCGATGCTCGGCGACGAGCACTTCGGGCTGCACCTCGCGCAGGACGTCGGCAGCGCGTTCACGTTCGACGCGGGCGCGCTGATGCTCATGGCGAGCGCCTCCGTCCGCGCCGGTCTCCAGCGGCTCGCGCGCTTGCAGCGCTATTGGGGCGACGGCGAACGCACGCGGCTCCTTCGCGCTCGGCGCGGGCTCGTCGTCAGGTACGCGGCACCGCTCCCGCCCTCCACGGCGCGCCGCCACTCCGACGAATGCGCGGCCGGCGAGATCGTCGTCGGCCTGCGCGTCCTCACCGGTCGCGACACGGTCGCGCCGCGCGCGGTCCGCTTCCGCCACGCGTCGCCGCGCGACACGAGCGAGCATCGCGCGCTCTTCCGTTGCCCGGTGGCGTTCGCCGCCCCGCACACCGAGGTCGAGCTCGACGACGCGGTCCTCGATCTTCCGCTCCCGCAAGCCAACGCCGCCTACTGCGCGATCTTCGAGGGCCAAGTCGAGCGCGCGCTCGCGAAGCTCGACGAGCGCGGCTCCACGGGCGTCTCCACCGGCGTCCGCGAAGCCGCACGCGCCACGCTCGCCGGCGGCGAGTGCAGCCTCGCGGGCACCGCCCGCGTGCTCGGCATCAGCACGCGCACGCTCCAGCGGCGCCTCCGCGAGGACGGGACGTCGTTCGGCGCCATCGTCGACGCGGTCCGGCGCGAGCTCGCGCACGAGTACCTCGAGCGCCGGCTCGGCGTGACGGAGATTGCGTTCCTCCTCGGCTACGCGGAGCCGAGCGCGTTCCACCACGCCTTCAAGCGGTGGACGGGCAAGACCCCCGAGCAGGCGCGCTCCGCACGGATGTGATGGCGCACGGTCGCACTCGTTTGGCGCGCGCTCGCAGTGCGCGCGCGCAGGACGAACGGCATGATCGCGAGCATGACCCCGGCGCTCCGCGCGACCGCGCGCTTCTTCGGCTTCACGTTCGCGCTCACCTTCGCGCTCCAGCTCCCGGCGGTGCTCGCTCACCACGGCGTCATCGCCGGACCGCCCGAGAAGTTCATGCCCCTCGTCGGGCTCGGGGCGTTCGGGCCGACGTTCGGCGCGATCCTCGCCGCGCGCGGTGAGCCCGGCGGCGTGCGCGCCGTCTTCGCGCAGCTGGGGCGCTGGCGCGTCCATCCGGTCTGGTGGCTCGTCGCCCTGTTCGCGAGCGGCGTGCTCTTCAGCAGCGGGATGGCGCTCGTGTCGCTCTTCGTGCCCGACGTCGGCCCGCTCGCGTACCCCCCGAACGATGCGCCGCGCCTCATCGCGATGGTCTTCTTCCCGATCGGCGAGGAGATCGGTTGGCGCGGCTTCGCGCTCCCGCGCCTGCAGGAGCGCTTCGGTCCCGTCCGCGCGTCGGTCCTTCTCGGCACCGCGTGGTGCTTCTGGCACGCGATGATGTTCGATCTCGCGGGGCTCCCCCTCGTCTGGCTCGTGATCCTGGTGCCGTTCTTCGTCAGCGGCAGCGTCTTCTTCACGTGGCTCTGGAATCGGACCGGTGGGAGCCTGCTCCTCGCCGTGCTCGCGCACGTGGGCGCCCACCTCGACAACTCGAACCGACCGCTCCCGGGGAACGCGATCCCGGCGTTCGTGCACATGGCCGTGTTCGTGCTCTTCGCCATCCTGCTCGTGGCGCTGGACAGAAAGGCGTTCGGTGCTTTGATGCGCCCGGCATGACGGCGGCGCGCGCGATCGAGACGGTGTGGCGACTGGAAGCCCCGCGGCTCATCGCGGGGCTCACGCGGCTCGTGCGCGACGTCGGCCTCGCCGAAGAGCTCGCGCAGGACGCGCTCGTCACCGCGCTCGAGACGTGGCCGACCGCCGGCGTCCCCGACAACCCCGGCGCGTGGCTCATGACCACGGCGAAGAACCGCGGCCTCGATCGCCTCCGGCGCGAGAAGCTCGCGAGCATCAAGCACGAGGCGATCGGGCACGCGACGGCGCAGGCCGACGTCCCCGATCTCGAGAGCAGCCTCGATGACGCGACCGGGGACGACGTTCTGCGCCTCGTCTTCATCGCGTGCCACCCCGTGCTCTCGACCGAAGGACGGGTCGCGCTCACGCTGCGCATGCTCGGTGGCCTTTCGACCGACGAGATCGCGCGCGCGTTTCTGGTGCCGGAGCCCACGATCGCTCAGCGGGTCGTCCGCGCGAAGCGCACCCTGGCCGAGGCCAAGGTCCCGTTCGAGATGCCCGCGCGCGCGGAGCTCGGAGAGCGCCTCGCCTCGGTCTTGGAGGTCGTCTACCTGATCTTCAACGAGGGCTACTCGGCCACGGCCGGCTCGGATTGGATGCGCCCGGCGCTGTGCGAGGACGCGCTCCGCCTCGGGCGCGTGCTCGCCGGCCTCGTGCCGAGCGAGCCCGAGGTGCACGGGCTCGTCGCGTTGATGGAGCTCCAAGCGTCGCGCGCGAACGCGCGCACCGACGCGAAGGGCGAGCCCATTCTTCTTCTCGAACAGGATCGCTCGCGGTGGGATCGTCTGCTCATCGGGCGCGGCCTCGCCGCGCTCGCGCGAGGGAGAAGCCTCGAGGGCGAAGGTGGGCGCGGCCCCTACATGCTCCAAGCCGCCATCGCCGCGTGCCACGCGCGAGCGACGGAAGCAGGAGCGACGGATTGGAGCGAGATCGCGCGCCTCTACGCGGTCCTCGTGGAGGTGACGCGCTCACCCATCGTCGAGCTCAATCGCGGCGTGGCCGTCGGGATGGCCGAAGGTCCGGCGGCGGGTTTGGCCGTCGTCGACGCGCTCACGTCGGAGCCACTCCTCCGCGAGTATCATTGGCTCCCCGCCGTTCGGGCCGATCTGCTCGCGAAGCTCGGGCGGCTCGAAGAAGCCCGCACCGAGCTGCTCCGGGCGGCGAGCCTCACCCGCAACGAACGCGAACGCGACCTCCTCGAGGCGCGCGCGGCCTCGCTCGGGACCAGGTGACGCAGCGGGACGAACCCGGTACGATTCGCGCGTGCAGTCTCCGCCTCCGCTCCCTGCCGTCGGCGAGACCGTGGGCGGCAAGTACAAAATCGAGCGGGTCCTCGGCGAAGGCGGGATGGGCGTCGTCTTCGAGGCGATCCACGGACGCCTCGGCCAGAAGGTCGCCTTGAAGATGCTGCTCCCCGAGCTCGTGCAGCAAGCCGAGCTCGTCGCGCGGTTCGAGCGCGAGGCGCGCGCCGCAGCGCAGCTCCGCCATCGCAACACCGCCCGCGTCGTCGACGTCGACGCCACCCCGGCGGGGGTTCCGTTCATGGTCATGGAGCTGCTCCACGGGCACGACCTCGAGAGCGAGCTCCAGGCGCGCGGCCAGCTGCCGATCGGTGAAGCCGTCCACTGGCTGCTCCAGGCGTGCTCGGCGATGACCGAGGCGCACCGACTCGGCATCGTCCATCGCGATCTGAAGCCGTCGAACTTGTTCCTCTCGTCCGAGCCGGACGGGAGCGTCGCGGTGAAGGTCCTCGACTTCGGCATCTCCAAGGTCCAGACGGACGACGTGAAGGTGACGACGACGAACTCCCAGATGGGGACGCCGCTCTACATGTCGCCGGAGCAGGTGCGCTCCGCGAAGAACGTGGACCACCGCACCGATGTGTGGTCGCTCGGCGTCATCCTCTACGAGCTCCTCGCCGGCCGGCCCCCCTACATGGGCTCGGCGGCGGGCATCGGCGCCGCGATCGTGAACGACCCGGCGCCCCCGCTCCGCGAGCTCCGCGCCGAGGTGCCGGAAGCGCTCGAGAAGACCATCGAGCGCGCGCTGGCGAAGGATCCGGCGGCCCGCTTCGCATCGACCGACGAGCTCGCCGCCGCCCTCGCGCCGTTCTCGTCCGTCCCGGTCAACACCGACAGCATCCCCCGTGCGGTCGTGTCGAAGATCCCGGTCTCCAACCCTTCGCCGTCGATCGCCAACGCCGAGACGCTCGCGGTGTCGGTCCCCGAGAAGAGCGCGACCGGCGGCAGCTGGTCGGTGAAGGAACCTGCGCCCAAGCGCAGCCGCATCCCGCTCTTCGTGGGGCTGGGCGCCGCCGTGGTGATCGCAGGCGTCGTCGGCGTCGTCTTCGTGCGGCCGGCGTTGACGGGTACGACGAGCACGGCGTCGACCGGAGCTCCCAGCGTGACCACCCCCAGCACGACGACGGCTGCACCGATTGCGTCGACCAGCGACAGCGCCCCTACGTTCGCGAGCGCCGCACCGTCCAGCTCCGTGGTACCGTCTTCCTCCGCCACGGCACGCGCCACGGGGGTCGGTACCAAGGTGGTACCTCCTTCGCACGGGTCGAGCACCGCGGCGCCTCCCCACCCCTCCGCCTCCGGCAAGCCGGACAACCCTGCGCGGCTTTGATGCGCCACTTCATCTCCCTCCTCTTCGCCTTCGTGCTCTTCGCCTTCGCGGTGTCCGCGCGCGCCGCGGACCCTGCGCTCGAGGCGAAGGCAGCCGCGATCAAGGCCCGCGCCGATGCGGCGATGGACGCGCGTCACTACGACGAAGCGATCGCCGGCTACACCGAGGCCTACGAGACCTTCCCCGACCCGGCGCTGCTCTACAACCGCAGCCGCGCTCACGAGGCTCGCGGCGAGTACCCGGACGCGTACGCCGACCTCGACAAGTTCGGCACGACGGCTTCGCCCGAGCTGCGTGCCCGCGTCCCGCGCCTGAACGAGCTCCTCACCGAGCTGAAAGGCAAGATCGCGACCTTCCAGCTCACCTGCAACGTGCCCGGTGCGCGCGTGCTCCTCGGCGGGCGCGAGCTCGGCACCACGCCTCTCGCGCCGATCAAGGTCAACGCCGGCAAGGCCAAGCTCGAGATCCTGGCCGAGGGGCAGTTCCCCTGGACGAAGGACGTGGAGCTCCTCGGCGGCGGGAACGTCTCGATCGAGGCCGTGCTCAAGCCCAAGGCGTCGAACGGCGTGCTCGCGATCAAGAGCTCGCCCTCGGCGATCCTCGTCCAGGTCGACGGGCAGCCCTTCGGCCGCACCCCGACCGAGGGCGTCCTCGGCGCAGGCACGCACCAAGTGGCGGCCAGCGCGGACGGCTACCTCGACTTCACGAGTCAGGTCGTGATCGCTCCGGGAGCGACGAAGGACCTCTCGATCGATCTCTCGCGCAAGAAGACGATCCTCACGTCCCCCATCTTCTGGACGATCGTCGGGGTGGTCGTCGTCGGCGCCGCGGTGGGCATCACGCTCGCTCTCGTCTTGGAGAGGCCGGCAGACCAGGGCGAAGGCTTCGAGCCGAACCAGGTCGGCGCGCCTCTGCGTTGGTGAGCGGTGACGTCCGAGCCTCGCAAGTCGGTGCGTCACGTCGCACTGTCTGGCCTCGCGCTCGCCGCGCTCGGGGTGGCTCTCAGTTGTCGCCAGCCGACTCAAATGAAGGTCGGGGTGACGCTCGACTTCGACTGCAGCGAGCTGGCGGGCAACAAGGTGAGCCTCCGAACGGGCTCGAGCTTCCCGGGCGCGGGCCCGGCGCAGACCCAGTCCAAGGCGTGCAAGGACCGGCGCGTCGGCACGGCCGTCCTCCAACCGAGCGGCATCGGTGATCGCGTCGCAATCGAAGTCGTCGCCGCGCTGAGTCCGGCCACGTTGGACAACGACGGCTTGTGCCCCGAGGGGGCGGCGGGCTGCATCCATGCGCGGCGCCTACTCGCCTTCGTCGACGGCAGCCTCGATGTTCCGATCCAGCTGCAGAAGGGCTGCGCCGGCCGAACGTGCGGCTACGACCAAACGTGCGTGGCTGCGGCGTGCGTCGATGCATCGACGCTGTCGGGGGCCGTCGACGCTGGAGCGGACGCAGCCGTCGTCGATGCGGGTACCGATGGCCCGACGGCGACCAACCTCCTCAAAGACGCTTCGTTCGATCTCGGCTGCGTGGGCTGGAGCAACTACTACTCGATCTTGGCGGATGAGACCGAAGCGCGCTCTGCGCCCGCCTCCTGCCGGGTCTGCCAAGAGTCTGCTTCCTATTTCTACGTCGCGCAGACGATCGTCCGCGACCTGAAGGCCGGCCAGCGGTTCCTCGCCAAGGCGTGGGTGCGCTCGGCCAGCGGGAAGACGGCTCCCGCCAAGGTCGGATTCGTGATCGAGGGGACCGATGCCGGCGACGTCGTCGTCGAGTACGCGAAGGGACCGACCCAGCCCGTCTCCGCGACGTGGACGGAGGTCCAAGCCGTGCTCGACGTCACGACGAGCTCTGCCACACAGATGCACGTGCGAATCGGCCCGGAGTTCGCGTCGCCCGCCGAGTGCTTCATCGTGGACGACGCCTCGGTGGTGCAGCTGCAATGAGGTGGGCGCCGGCCGTCCTCGGAGGCACCGGGAGCGCGCTACTCCTCGCGATGGCCTGTCGAGAGCCGACCGAAATGGTCGTGCAAGTCACGACCGACTTCGACTGCGCACAGCTCTCCAAGAACGAGGTCTCCTTCTACGGCGGGCCTGCGGTCGACCCCACCCGGCCCGTCTCGTCCACGTCGCGCGCCTGCGCCGACAAACGGGTCGGCTCGGTCGTCGTGACCCGGAGCGGCGGCGGCGACCACGTCGTGATCGAGGTCATCGCCGCGCTCGCCCCGCTCGCGCTCGATGCGAACGGGCGCTGCGACGAGAAGGTCGCGGGCTGCATCCACGCGCGCCGTGACGTCGCGTTCCTCAGCCACACGCCGCTGAAGATCCCGATCACGCTCGAGGCCTCGTGCTCCGGCCACCCGTGCGATCCGAACGAGACCTGCCGCGCCGGGACTTGCGTCTCGAGCGCGATCGACTCGCGCACCTGCGATCCCACGTCGTGCAACCTGCCGAACCCGACGCCGCCGACGAACCCGCTCGCCGCGGAGTGCGGCACCGGGGGCACGCAGGCGGGAGCCCCCTTCCCCGGGAGCGCCGGCTGCATGGCCCGCACGGGCTCCAGTACGGAGGTCGGCCCGAGCAAGACGACGACGCGTGACGATCCGATCACGCTCGTCGGACAACCGACGAACGCGGTCATCGATCGCGACAACGTCGCCTACGTCGCCACCGATACCGGCGACCTCTACTCGATCGTGCTCGAACCGACGCCGAGCATCCGGTGGCACGTCACGTTCGCCACCACGCCGTCGAACGCCGCCGGCTCGCTGCTCCTCTCCGACGACGGGCGGCTCTACGTCGCAGGCGACACCGGGCTTCGGGGCTACGCCCTGGGCGACGGCTCCGAGCCGCGCGCGGCCGTCGACCTGGGCGCCCAGATCAACTCGGACCTCGGCGCGGGGAGCGGGCTGATCACGGCCACCGTCACGACCGGCCACATCCACTCGGCGAGCACGTCGACGTTCACGCCGGGCCCGACGTCCGGGAACGGCGCGTACCAAACAGGGCCGACCTACTTCGCCGGTCGGGTCTGGGTCGGCAACAACGGGGGCGAGCTGTACCAGGTGGACCCGGCGACGCTGGCCGAGTCCGGGGGTCCCTACGTCCCCAACGGGGACCGCGTCACCGGGATCGCGGGCGCGCCCGACGGTCGGTTGCGCTTGGTCCTCGACGATGGCAGCGCGAACTTCACCATCGCCGCGTTCGACCCCGGAACGCTCAAGAACGCGTGGGCGAAGCCGATCGGTCCCCACCCCGCCGTCCGCTTCCTCGTGGCTCATGACGGCTCCACGTGGGTCAGTGACGACGTCCTCCTCTCGCGGATCGACGCGAACGGGAACGCGTCCGGCACCGCGATCGCGACCACCACCCTCTATCCCGGCCTCGACCTCGACGGAAACGTCTACGTCATCGAGTCTCCCGCCTCGACCCTCGCGTCCTACGGACCGAACACCGCGCTGCGCTGGCGCGCCGCAGCGACGAGCGAGCTGCGGGAGGTCGTCGTCGCGAAGCGCGGGATCCTCGTCGGCCTCGGGACCGACGGAAAAGTCCACGTCTTCCGCTGAAGCTCACACGCCCGCGAGCTCGCGCCGCGCTTGGCCCAAGCTCGCAGCGAGATCGACGAGCTCCGTCGGCTCGACGGGCTTCGCGAGGAGCAGCTGGAAGCCGGCATCCACGGCCCGACCGCCGTCTTCGGTCTTCGAACCGGCAGTGAGCGCGATGGCTGGGATCCCCGCCTCGACCCCGGGCCGCTTCCGCAGCTCGCGCACGAGCGCGTAACCGTCACCATCGTCGCCGACGTCCGCGACGAGCACGTGGAACGAGTCGCCACCGAGCGCCGAGAGCGCGGCGGTGCGGGTCGCGACCGACACGGCGCGTGCCCCGTGCCGCTCGAAGAGCTCCGTCAGCTTCGCGCGCGCCTCCACGTCGCCGTCGACGACCAACACGCGGAGCCGCTCGAGGTTCTTCGCCCGCTTCGCCGCGGCGGCAGGCTCGACGACGCTCGCCACCGGCGTCCGCATCGCGGGGCGACCATGCAGCGGGAGCTTGACCGTGAACGTCGAGCCGCGCCCGGGCCCCTCGCTCTCGGCAGTGATGGTTCCTCCGTGCAGCTCCGCGAGCGAGCGCGAGATCGAGAGCCCGAGCCCCAAGCCCTGGTGGCGGCGCGTCGCCCGCGAGTCGGCCTGGACGAACCGATCGAAGATCTTCCCGAGCAGCTCCGGCGTCATCCCGGCGCCGTCGTCGACGACGCGGAAGACGACGAAGTCGGCGTCCTGCTCGATCGAGCACGCCACGCTGCCCGACGCGGGGGTGAACTTGATCGCGTTCCCGACGAGGTTCTGCACGATCTGCTGGAGCCGGTCGGGGTCTCCGACGAGCTCCACGCGGGGTGCGGCGAAGCTCGTCGTGAGCGCGATCGACTTCTTCGCCGCTGCGGGCCGGAGCTGCTCGATCGCCGACGTCGCCGCCGCGACCAGATCGACCCGCTCCGCGCGGATGGTGAGCTTCCCGCTCTTCACGCGGGCCACGTCGAGGATGTCCTCGATCAGCGCCGCCTGGAACTTCGCGCTCTGCTCGATCGTACGGAGCGCGCGCTCCTTCTCCTCCTCGGCCAGGAGACCGGCGCCGAGCATCTGCGCCCAACCGAGGATCGAGTTGAGCGGCGTCCGGAGCTCGTGCGACGCATTGGCGAGGAACTCGTCCTTCGCGCGACTCGCCGCCTCGGCGGCCTCGCGCGCCGACTGCTCGTGCTGGACGAGCTGCTCCTGGGCGAGCTCGGCGAGCTTCTGCGAGTGGATCTCGGTCGCCGTGACGATCCAACCCTCCAGCCCGCCCTGGTCGTCGCGCTGCGGCGTCCCTTTCACGAGGTGCCACCGCGAGATCCCGTCGACCGCGCGCAGGAGCCGCGCCTCGACCTCGAACGGAGCTACCGCGAGGCTGGCGCGCCGCCACGCTGCGGCGACCGTCGGCGCATCTTCGGGCTCGAGGAACTCGTCCAGCGTCACGAGCTTCGGGTCGGCCTTCCCGTACTCCTGCCACGCGCGGTTGGTGAAGTAGACGCGCCCGTCGGGGTGCGCGACGAACAGCGCGAGCGGCATCGACTCCGCCAGGCGGCGGTACCGCTGCTCGGACCGAGCCTCGAGCAACGCGAGCTCGCGCTCGCGGATGATCTTCGCTTGCGCCTTGATCGTCTCGCCACGGACGTGGAGGTCGACGAACGTCCGCACCTTCGCCCGCAGGATCGCGGGCTCGAACGGCTTCATCAGGTAGTCGACGGCACCACGCTCGTAGCCGCGGAAGACGTGCTCGGCGTCGCGGCTGATCGCGGTGACGAAGATGATCGGGACGTCGGCCGTGCGACCGCGGGCCTTGATCGCGGCCGCGGTCTCGAAGCCGTCCATGTCGGGCATCTGGACGTCGAGCAGGACGAGCGCGAACTCGCGCTTGAGCATGTGCCGGAGCGCCTCTTGCCCCGACTCCGCCCGCACGATCTCGATCGGCATGTCGCGGAGGATCCCCTCCAGCGCGAGCAGGTTCGACGGACGGTCGTCCACGATGAGGACGGCCGGAGGCGGGACCGCCGCCACCGCGCTGAGTCGATCCGAGCTCTCAGTGGTCGGCATGGGTCCAGAGCCCGACGAGCTGGAAGAGCTTGTCTGGATCGACCGGCTTCGGCAGGTAGTCCGACGCCCCCGCGGCGAAGCAACGATCGCGGTCCTCCTTCAGCGCCTTCGCGGTGACGGCGATGATGGGGACGCTGGAGAAGCGCTCGTCCGCCCGAATCGCCTGCATCGTCTCGTACCCGTCCATCTCGGGCATCATGACGTCCATGAGGACGAGGTCGAACGTCTCCTTCGAGAGCTGCTCGATCGCGCTCTTCCCGTTCTCGGCGAACGCGACGTCCACCCCGCGCGCCTCGAGCAAGCTCGAGATCGCGTAGATGTTCCGCATGTCGTCGTCGACGACGAGGACGCGCTTGCCGCGCAAACCGTCCGCGACGCTTCCGCTGGTCGGCTCCTCGCTCGCGATGTGGAGGAAGAGCTCCGTCTCGCGCCGCAGGCGCTCTGCCGAGTCGGGCGTGTCCTTCGTGATGATCGACTGAGCGTGCTTCTTGAGCCGCACCTCTTCGGCCTCGGTCAGATCCTTGCCGGTGTAGACGATGAGCGGCAGATCGGCGAAGCGCGGCTGCGTCTTCACCTCCTCGATGAAGCGGAACCCGTCCGCTCCGGCGAGGACCAGATCGACCACGAGGCAGTCGAACTCGTTCGTCTCGAGCGCGCCGAGTGCTTTGGTGGGGTTGTCGACGGCGACGACGTCGACGGCTCCCGCCGCGGCGAGGAGCTCCTCGAGCTGCTGCCGGACCGGCGCCTCGTCCTCGACGAGGAGCAGGACGCGCATCTCGCGCTTGAGGAACGCGTGGAGGTGGGCGAAAGCCGCCTCGAGCGCCTCCTTGCTGACGGGCTTCTCGAGATAGGCGAACGCGCCGAGCGCCGACGCGCGGTGACTCCGCTCGTTGATCGAGATGACGTGCACCGGGATGTGCCGCGTGCGCGGGTTCTTCTTCAGCGTGCTGAGGACGCTCCAGCCGTCCATCACCGGGAGCTGGATGTCGAGCGTGATGGCGTCCGGTTGGAGCTCGTTGGCGAGCGCGAGGCCGGTGTCCCCGCGCTCGGCGACGACGACCTTGAAGCCCTTCTCGCGCGCGAGATCGACCATGATGCGCGCGAACTTCGCATCGTCTTCGATGATCAGGAGAACGCGATCGCCCTCGCGGATCTGCTCGCGGTCGTCCTCGACCGGGCGCTGCGGGGCATCCGTCATGCGCTTGATCTCGCTCGGGATGACGAGCGCGCGCGACGGCACGTCGACCTCGGTCTCGAGGTAGTTCTCGGGCAGATAGAGCGTGAACTTGCTGCCCTTTCCGACCGCGCTCTCGACTTGGACCTCGCCCCCGAGCAGGCGCGTGATCTCGCGGCTGATCGAGAGCCCCAGGCCGGTCCCGCCGTAGCGGCGGCTCGTCGTCCCGTCGGCCTGTTGGAACGCTTCGAAGATGATCTGATGCTTGTCGGGCGGGATGCCGATGCCGGTGTCCTCGACGACGAACGCGACGACGTTCGGCGTGTGCTTCAGCGAGTCGCGGTGGAAGACGGTGCCCTTCGGCGCGCGCCCGATCCGCAAGGCGACCGAGCCCTTCTCCGTGAACTTGAAGGCGTTGGAGAGCAGGTTCTTGAGCACCTGCTGGAGCCGCTGCGGGTCCGTTCGAATCGCGTCGCCGACCTCGGGGGAGATCGCGACGTCGAACCCGAGGCTCTTCTGCGCGGCGACCTGCCCGAAGCTCCGCACGACGAACTCGCGCACCGTCTCGAGCTCGACCGTGCGCGGCTCGACCTGCATCTTGCCCGCCTCGACCTTGGAGAGATCGAGGATCTCGTTGATGAGCGCGAGCAGGTCGCCACCGGACATGTAGATCGTCTGGGCGAACTCGACCTGCCGCGGCGTGAGGTTCTTCTCCGGGTTCTCGGCGAGCAGGCGCGCGAGGATGAGCAGGCTGTTGAGCGGCGTGCGCAGCTCGTGCGACATGTTCGCGAGGAACTCGGACTTGTACTTGGAGGCGAGGGCGAGCTGCTCCGCCTTCTCTTCGAGCGACGCGCGAGCGAGCTCGACCTCCTGGTTCTTGATCTCGACCTTCGCGTTCTGCTCTTCGAGGAGGCGCGCCTTCTCTTCCAGCTCGAGCGTCTGCCGCGCCAGCGCGACGTTGGAGCGCTTGAGCTCCTCTTGCTGGGTCTTGAGCTCCTTCGACTGGCTCTGGAGCTCCTGCGTCAGCGTCTGCGACTGCGCGAGCAGCTCCTCGGTACGCATGTTCGCGGTGATCATGTTGAGAACGACGCCGATGCTCTCCATGAGCTGATCGAGGAAGAGCTGGTGGATCGGCGAGAACGAGTGGAACGACGCGAGCTCGATGACGCCCTGGACCTGCCCTTCGAAGAGGACGGGGAGAACGATGATGTTGAGCGGCTTGGCCTCGCCCAGACCGGAGGTGATCTGGATGTAGTCCTGCGGCACCTGAGTCAGGAGGATCGCCTTCTTCTCGTGGGCGCACTGACCGACGAGCCCTTCGCGGAGGCGGAACGACGTCGCGACGTTCTTCCGCTCGCGGTAGGCGTACGTGCTCATCAAGCTGAGCCGCGGCCCCTCCTCGTTGCGCTCGAGGGCGAAGAACGCGCCCTGGTGGGCCGAGACGAGCGGCGTGAGCTGCGACATGATCATGTCGGTGACCGTCGCCAGGCTCTTCTGGCCCTGCATCATGCTCGAGAATTTCGCGAGGTTCGTCTTGAGCCAGTCCTGCTCCTGGTTCTTCTGCGTCGTCTCCTTCAGGTTGACGATCATCTGGTTGATGTTGTCTTTGAGCTCCGCGACCTCGCCTTCGGCCTGGACGTCGATGGAGCGCGTCAGGTCGCCCTTGGTCACCGCGGTGGCGACTTCGGCGATCGCGCGGACCTGCGTAGTGAGGTTGCCGGCGAGCTGGTTCACGTTGTCGGTCAGCTGGCGCCACGTTCCCATGGCGCCGGGCACCTTCGCCTGACCGCCGAGCTTTCCTTCGATACCGACCTCGCGCGCGACCGTGCTCACCTGCTCGGCGAAGACGCCGAGCGTGTCGGTCATGTTGTTGATCGTCTCCGCGAGCGCGGCGACCTCGCCCTTCGCGTCGACGACGAGCTTCTGGCGTAGGTCGCCGTTCGCGACCGCGGTGACGACTTTGACGATGCCGCGGACCTGGGTGGTCAGGTTTCGGGCCATGAAGTTGACGTTGTCGGTCAGGTTCTTCCACGTCCCGGCGACGCCGGGCACGTCGGCCTGGCCGCCGAGCTTTCCTTCGGTACCGACTTCCTTCGCGACGCGCGTGACTTCGCTCGCGAACGAGTTGAGCTGGTCCACCATCGTGTTGACGGTGTTCTTGAGCTCGAGGATTTCGCCCTCGGCGTCGACGGTGATCTTCTTCGACAGGTCGCCGTTCGCGACGGCCGTCGTCACGAGCGCGATGTTACGAACCTGCGCCGTGAGGTTCGAGGCCATCGAGTTCACGTTGTCGGTCAGGTTCTTCCACGTGCCGCTGACGCCTTGCACTTCGGCCTGACCGCCGAGCTTTCCTTCGGTACCGACTTCCTTCGCGACGCGCGTGACTTCGGCGGCGAACGAGCGGAGCTGATCCACCATCGTGTTGACGGTGCTCTTCAGCTCGAGGACTTCGCCCTTCGCGTCGACGGTGATCTTCTTCGAGAGGTCGCCGTTCGCGACCGACGTCGTGACTTCGGCGATGTTACGGACCTGGGCGGTGAGGTTGTTCGCGAGGAGGTTGACGTTGTCGGTCAGGTCTTTCCACGTCCCGGCGACGCCGGGCACGTCGGCCTGAGCGCCCAACTTGCCCTCGACGCCGACGGTACGAGCGACGTCGGTCACCTGCTCGGCGAAGACGCCGAGCGTGTCGGTCATGTCGTTGATGGTGTCGGCGAGCTGCGCGATCTCGCCCTTCGCGTCGACCTTCAAGCGCTGCGAGAGGTCGCCGTTGGCGACCGCGGTGACGACGCGCGCGATGCCGCGGACCTGAGTGGTCAGGTTCGAAGCCATGAAATTCACGTTGTCGGTCAGGTCCTTCCACGTGCCGCTGACGCCGGGAACGACCGCCTGACCGCCGAGCTTTCCCTCCGTACCGACTTCCTTCGCGACGCGCGTGACTTCGGCAGCGAACGAGTTGAGCTGGTCGACCATCGTGTTGATCGTCTTCTTCAGCTCGAAGACCTCTCCGCGGACGTCGACGGTGATCTTCTGCGAGAGGTCGCCGTTCGCGACCGCGGTCGTGACGGTGGCGATGTTACGAACCTGGTTCGTCAGGTTCGACGCCATCGAGTTCACGTTGTCGGTCAGGTTCTTCCAGGTCCCGCTGACTCCAGGCACCGCGGCCTGACCGCCGAGCTTTCCTTCCGTACCGACTTCCTTCGCGACGCGCGTGACTTCGCTCGCGAACGAGTTGAGCTGGTCCACCATCGTGTTGACCGTGCTCTTGAGCTCGAGGACCTCGCCCTTCGCATCGACGGTGATCTTCTTCGAGAGGTCGCCGGTGGCGACCGCGGTCGTGACCTCGGCGATGTTGCGGACTTGCGCGGTGAGGTTGTTCGCGAGCTGATTCACGTTGTCGGTCAGGTCGCGCCAGATGCCTGCGGCCTCGGGCACCTGGGCCTGACCGCCGAGCTTGCCGTCGGTACCGACTTCCTTCGCGACGCGCGTGACTTCCGCGGCGAAGGAGCTGAGCTGATCGACCATCGTGTTGACGGTCGTACCGATCCGGAGGAACTCGCCCTTCACCGGCTGGCCCTCGAGCTCGAGCGCCATCTTCTGGTTCAAGTCGCCCGAAGCGACGGCGCTGATGACGCGCGCGACCTCGGTCGTGGGCTGAACGAGGTCGCCGATCAGCGCGTTGATCGTGCTCACGCTCGTCTGCCAACCGCCCTCGACGTCGCCGAGGGTGGCGCGCTCGTCCATCCGACCTTCACGACCGACGACGCGCTCGACGCGGACGATCTCGCTCGCCAGCATCGCGTTGCGCGACGCGACGCCGTTGAAGGCGATCGCGATGTCGTTCATGACGCCCTTGCCGCCGGTCGGCAGTCGGACGTCGAAGTCTCCCCGCTCTGCCGCGCGGAGCGCGTCGAGGAGCGCGCGGAGCTCCGCGGGCGAGGGTCCCTTCCCCTTGTGCTGCGACTGCTTCCCGTTCGTCCGGGAGATGCCGTTCGTCCTCACGTCGTGCTCCTTCGCTCCGCCATGCGCTCCCACCCGTTCGTGCGGTTGCCTTGTCCGTCACGGGCGCACGTGAAAGCTACCATGCGCACTGCGCAGCGACCCGCGCTCATCCATCACTTTCGAGATAGCTCACGCTGCACGTGCGGAGACGTCGTGAGCGCCCCACTTCTCGAAGAGTGCACGGCTCTCGGCGAGGCGATCTTCACCGTCGACCTCCACGGTCACCACGATCGCGCGGTGGTTCGTGGCATCGCGCCGCGGTCTGCCGACGCGCCCAAGCGCCATGCCGAGGATCGATCCCCACAGCGTGCCGACGACGATCGTCGCGACGAGCGCGAACGCAGGACCCACGTCGACGAGGAGCCCGCCGCGGAGGAGCAACGCAGCGCCGACGATCGCACCGAAGATCGCTCCCGCGATCGCACCACCGAACGCGCCGCGCCCGAGATCCTCGTTGCGATCGAGCGCGATCGCGACCGACGACGCGCGCTCGTCCTCCGGAAAGACGATGGTGATCTCGTCGGTCCCGAAGGCATGCCTCTCGAGCGCCGTGACCAACGCCCGTGCCTGTTGGAGCGTTTCGACCGTGCCTACGATGAGCTTGCGCATGGGGACCTCCTTCGAGAGGAGATCTCAAGCATCTCGCGTGCCAGCGAGCGAAGGCGACGAAGGGCGCCCAGTCGCGCGATGCGCACGGGTGCGGCGGAGCGCTTCGCGCAGCGTCGCGAGCTCGCCTTCGAGGCGATCGAGCTCGGCGTCGTCCAGACGATCGAGCTCGCCGAGCGAGGGGAGCGCCGGACGAGGGAGCGGCGTGTTCTGCCGGGCGATCGTGAGGAGGAGAGTGACGAAGATCGTGCCGAGACCGACCGCGATCTTCCACCCGTCCGAGAAGTCGAAGAACGGTCCGGTGAGCGCCCAGACCGCGAGGACGGCGAAGACGACGAGCTGCGGGAGGTGGCGGTTGGGGTGGGCCATGGTGTGACTCCTTTGTGGCGAATGCGCGTGGCGTTTTTGCGCGCCGTTACCGTTTCGCCTCGCCCACCCCGGCGCCTTCAGCTCGGAAGGGGGGTCGTACCGCGCTTGGCGATTCGGACGACGAACGTCGTGGCGCCGCGTCCGGTCTCCACCTCGATGCTGCCGCCGTGGGCGAACACGATCTGGTCGACGATGTAGAGGCCGAGGCCGAGCCCCGTACTCTTTCGCTTGGCATAGCCCTGGTGGAAGGGCTCGAAGATGCGCGGGACCACGTCCGCGGGGATGTCGCCCTCGTTCTTCACCTTCATGACCACCGCGTCGCCCGCGTCCTCGACGAGGAGCTCGACGGCGGAGTCCTTCCCGCCGTGAACGAGTGCGTTCCCGACGAGGTTCATCATCACTTGCTCGAGGCGCGGCCCGTCGAAGCTCCCTTTGAAGTCGGTGCCGCGCACGACGAGATCGATCTTGCGGGTCGGGTTGGCGAGCGACATGTCGCCGACGAGGCGCGTCGCGATCGCGACGAGGTCGCCCTCGCGGCGCTCGATCGGGATGCCCCCGGCCAGCCGCGCGCGCGACAGGTCGAGGAGCTCGTTCACGTTGGAGATCAGCTGGCGGGTGCTCGTGCGGATGCGTTCGGCGTGGCGGACGAGCTTCTCTTCGTTCGTGGCCTTCGAGAGGGCGTCGGCCACCATCAGGATCGAAGCGAGCGGCGAGCGAAGGTCATGAGTGACGATCGCGACGAGCTCTTCGTTCAGGCGAAGCGTCTCGGCGATCTCGGCGCGTTGGCGATAGAGCTCGATGAAGACCTCGACTTTGTGGCGCAGGATGCGCGTGTCGAGGGGCTTGTAGAGGAAGTCGACGGCGCCGACCTCGTAGCCCTGGAAGCGGTACTCCGAGTCGCGCCCGCCGGCGGTGACGAAGATGATCGGCACGCGCCGCGTGCGCTCGTGCTTCCGCATGTGCTCGGCGAGCTCGAAGCCATCCATCTCCGGCATCTGCACGTCGACGATGGCGAGCGCGAAGTCGTGTTGCTCGAGCAGCGCGATGGCGTCCCGCCCCGAGGTCGCCTTGAACAGCTGGACGTCCTCGTACCGGAGCACGGGTTCGAGCGCGAGGAGGTTCTCCTCGAGATCGTCCACGAGGAGAAACTTCGCGATCGCCTTCGTGCGCTTTTTTCCGGCCATCATGGAGCGTTCGGACACCATAGCGCAGGGAGCAATTCGGCGGCTCTCAGGCGGCGGCCGATTCGTGGGCCCGCCGGACCACGTAGTGGGTCACGCGCTGGGCCGGGAGCAACCGCTCGGCGACGAGCAGCTGGCTCTCGCTGTCGATCACGTCGAGCGCACGCTCGTACTCGATCTCGAGGGAGTCCTCTTCTTCCTCGAGGACCGCGAGGGCCAGCTCGGGGCTGATCGACGCCGCGGCGTCCTCGACGATCCGCGTGAAGGTGCCCCACGCGCCCGAGCTGACCGGGACCTTTCCGCCGATCGCGACAATGCGCTCGGCGATCACCGCGAGGCGCTCTTGGTGCACGGCGTGCTGGCGCCGGAGCACGAAGCCCCACGGGTGCAGGCGCTCGTGCTGGAGCGCGAGCGCGTAGGTGTTCGCCGCGGCGAGCTCGCTCCGGTAGAGCGAGCTCAGACGGTCGACGTTGTTGCGGTGCGCGAGCTCCGCACCCGAGATCATCTCCACGTTCGACTCAATGCTCATGACGCTTCTCCTTCTTCTTCTTGGTGTTCTTCTGCGGAGGCGGGGCGACCATTCCTTCGCCTTCGGCGCGCTCCAGGTCTTCGTTGGTGGTCGACGCGGCCGGATCGCGGATCGGATCGAGCTTCTTCACGTCGCCGAGCGAGGGCATCGTTCGCCGGACGAACCCCGGTAGCTGTTGGTCGCTCTCACGCTGCTCGTGCACGTCGTCACGAGTGGGCGCGCGGGTGAGGTTCTTCTTCAGCTTCTTGAGGTCGGTTTGCGAAGGACTGCTGGGCATCGATGCCTCCTTTCGGAGAACGAATGAGCATCTTCGATGCCAACCGTACGAAGCGCGGAAAGCCCCCGAATTCCGGGCCATTCGCAGCCTCGCCCCGCGTCCGCGACCGAGCCGCGCGTGGCGGGGCCGCGCGGCCGTGGCGTTTCACACCGCACCCGCCCCGAAGTCCGCGCAGCTCAGCCACAACTCCGCGTAGCTCCTGGACGAACGAAGCCTTAACCTCGATGCGTGGGCCGTCCTCTCGATCCTCACCCCGAGCTCTGGGACGCACTCGACCGCGGTGCGCGCCTCCGTACGATCCTCGAAGCGTTCTACGCGAAGGTCTACTCCGACCCGAAGCTCGCTCCGTTCTTCGAGCGGACCACGCTGAGCTGGGCGATCGATCACCAGTATGCGTTCCTCGCCCAGATCTTCAGCGGCGAGAAGTTGTTCTTCGGCGACCGCCCGCGGAACGCTCATCACTGGATGGTCATCGACGATTCACTCTTCGACTACCGCGAGGAGCTCATGATGACGACGCTCACGGAGCACGGCCTGACGCCGGCGCAGCGCGCGGAGTGGCGCGCGGTCGAGGAGACGTTCCGTCACCACATCGTGAAGACGGAGCCGCGCCCGCTCGTCCGCGGTGGGAAGCAGCTCGCCCTCGATGGGCACGAGCCGCTGGAGCTGTCGAGCGGAGGCATCTGCGACGACTGCGGCGGGATCGTGGGCATCGGCGAGCGGGTGATGGTGCACCGGCGGACGGGCCACGTCTCATGTGGGGCATGTCGTCCCGAAAAATGATCTAGCCTCGGTCGCATGCGACGATTCGAGTTCTCGGACGGCAAGAGCAACAAGTTCTGGGAGATCGAGCTCGAGGGCACCTCCTTCACGGTGACCTTCGGCCGCATCGGCACGGCGGGCCAAACGCAGACGAAGTCGTTCGACTCGGCGACCAAAGCGGAGGCCGAGCACGACAAGCTCGTCAAAGAGAAGACGAAGAAGGGGTATCTCGAAACCGGCGCCGCCCCCGAACGTGCCGCTGCGCCTGCCCCTGCTCCCGCCCCGAAACCTGCCCCTGCTCCTGCCCCGAAACCTGCCCCTGCGCCTGCGCCTGCGCCTGCGCCTGCCCCGGCAGCCGCACCGGCACCCGCACCCGCGCCTCGCCCCGCGGTCCGCGCCGGCGTCGACTGGTCCGCGCGCGCGCTCCGTGAAGCCGAAGCGCGGCGCGGCTCCGAGCTCGTCGCCGCACGAAAGCCCGACGGCAAAGGAAGCTACGCCAAGCTCGCCGCGGCGATGAAGCGCGCCGCCTCGTTCATCGACGCCGGCAAATCGCTCGACGGCGCCGACGGCGCGCTCGCCACGCGGGCGCAGTCCGCCTACGGCGGTACCGCGAAATCCCCGCTCGACCTCGAGACCGAGCTCGCGGCGTTCGCGCTCGTCGCGCAGAAGCTCGACTACTCGGACACGCCGCGCGAAGAGGCGTTCGTCGAACACTGGTGCGCCGCGGAGGGGCCCTCGTTCGCGCTGCGCGCGCTCGCGGGCGTCGACCGCCTGCGGACGGTCGCGAAGGGCGCCGGTCACAGCTACGAGCTCGCGCAGATCGCGCTCGTGAAGGACGAGCAGCCGAGCCTTTGGTGGCGCGGGCGGGATTTCCTCGCCTGGCGCGCGCTGCGCCGCGCCGTCGTGAACCTGCCCGACGCCGAGCGCGCGAAGCTCCACGCCGAGGCCGTCGCGCTCGCCACGGAGGCCGATGCGCTTCCGGCGCGAAGCGCGACCGGGCTCCGCGGCATCTTCGCGCTCGCGTTCGAAGACCGCTCGTTCGTCGCCGCCGACGTCGTGGCGGAGCAGCGTCCCCCCGTCTGGCTCCATGCGCGAGCGCTCCTCGCGCCGAGCGCGGCCGAGGGGCTCGCCGAGCTCGACAACAAGTCCGGCCACGCGGTCTGGTACCTGCTCCAGAGCCTCGACCCGATCCGGTGGGACTTCCTGCACGTGTACGGCGCCGAAGTCGGCACCGCGCTCCTCCCGTTCGCGAAGCAGGCCGCGGTCGGTGGGGCGGATCGCATGCGCTCGATCGCCGAGGTCCTGGCCGACGTCGTCGCGGACGACGTCGCCGACTTCTTCCTCGCCCACCTCGCCGCCAAGGAGCTCCGCGCCATCGCCTCCGACTACCTGCGCGCGCACCCCAACGTCGCCGTGGGCCGGCTGGCCGAAGCCGCCACCCGCAAGGGCCCGCACGCCGACGCCGCGCGCGCCGTCCTCAAAGGCATCGTCGCGGCGAACGATCCCGCGGTCGCCGAGGCGCGCGCGACCCTGGGTCCGGCGGCCAACGCCTTGCTCGACGCGATGCTGGCCGACGCCGCACCGAAGGTCGAAGCCGCGCCCGACGAGCTCCCCTCGGTGCTCCGCGATCCTCCCTTCACCAAGAAGCGTCCCAGCCGAACGCAAGCCAAGGTCGATCTCGCCATCCCAAAGTGGGACGAGAAGATCGTCTGGAAGGCCGATGACCGCGAGCGAGTCGCGAAGCACGGGCGAGCCCCGAGCCCCGACGGGATCAAGCGCGCGCTGGAGTCGATCGCGCGCGCCAACGCGGACGCCGGCGCCCGCGCCAAGTCGAGCTACCAGCGGACCTCGGCGAGCGTCTTCCTCGATCTCCCCGGCGAACGGCTCTTCGACGTCTTCGCCAAGTCGAACCTCTCCCACTTCAACTGGACGTGGTACGGCGCCGCGGATGCCCTGGTCGCCCGCCACGGGCTCCCCGTCGTCGAGCCGCTCGTGCGCTTCGGCGAGGACGAGCCGAGCGTCGTGATCGAGGCGCTCGCGCACGTCGACTCGCCCAGCGTCGCCCCCCTCATGGCAGACGCGTTCTCGCGCCTGAAGTCGCAGCGCGACACCGCCGGGGGATGGCTCACCGAGTTCCCCGGCGCCGCCGTGGCCGGGCTCCTCCCGCGTGCGCTCGGGAAGGAGAAGCGCCCGCAGGCTCAAGCCGAAGCGGCCCTTCGCTTCGCGGGGAAGAGCCACCGCGATGCGATGCTCGCCGTCGCCGAGCGCTGCGGCGCGGGCGCACGCGCCGCGCTCGAGGAGATCCTCGACTTCGATCCGCTCTGGGCGCTCCCGTCCAAGATCCCCGCGCTCCCGTCGTTCTGGAGCGCCGGTGCGTTCTCGCGGCCGCTCCTCCGCGGGCGCGACAAGGCCGTCCCGCTCACGGGCGTCGACGCGATCGCGACGTCGCTCGCGCTCTCCACCCTCGACGAGCCGTACGCGGGCATCGCGCAAGTCGTCGCTGCCTGCGATCCGCGCTCGCTCGCCGACTTCGCCTGGGACCTCTTCCAGGCGTGGCTCGTCGCCGGCGCTCCGTCGAAGGAGGCATGGGCGTTCCAAGCGCTCGGGCACTTCGGCGACGACGAGTGCGCGCGTCGCCTCACGCCGCTGGTCCGCGCGTGGCCCGGTGAAGCCGCGCACGCACGCGCGGTGGTCGGCCTCGACGTCCTCGCCCGGATCGGGACCGACGTCGCGCTGATGCACCTCCACGGCATCGCGCAGAAGCTCAAGTTCAAGGGGCTCCAGGAGAAGGCACGCGAGAAGATCGACGAGATCGCCCAGGCGCGCGGCCTCACCGCCGAGGAGCTCGGGGACCGGCTCGTCCCCGACCTCGGGCTCGACGACGACGGCTCGCTCCGGCTCGACTTCGGAGCGCGCGGCTTCCGCGTCCGCTTCGACGAGTGCCTGAAGCCCCTCGTCGAGGACGACGACGGGAAGAAGCTGCCCGATCTGCCGAAGGCCAAGGCCAGCGACGACGCCGAGAAGGCCAAGGCCGCGACGGAGACGTGGAAGGCGCTCAAGAAGGACGCGAAGACGATCGCGCAGGCGCAGCTCCTCCGCCTCGAGCTCGCCATGTGCTCCGAGCGGCGCTGGGACGAAGACGTGTTTCGCCCCTTCCTCCTCGAGCACCCGCTCCTGGTGCACCTCGTGCGCCGCCTCGTCTGGGGCGCCTACGATCCGAAGTCGGGCGCACTCCGCGGCACGTTCCGCGTGGCCGAGGACTCGAGCTTTGCCGACGCGAACGACGGTCCCTTCACCGTGCCCGACGGCTCCAAGATCGGCATCGTCCACCGGCTCGCGATCGACGATGGGACCGCGGCGGCGTGGGGTCAGGTCCTCGCCGACTACGAGCTCATTCAGCCCTTCGAGCAGCTCGCGCGCGGGATCGTGCGGGCGACCGAGGCCGAGGCGAAGGCCACGGCGCTCGAGCGCGTGAAGGGGCTCAAGCTCCCGACGGGCAAGGTGCTGGGCCTCGACGCGCGCGGCTGGAGGCGTGGCCCGCCGCAGGACGCCGGGGTCGTGTGCTGGTACGAAAAACCGATCGGCCGGCGTGCGGATGGCACGCCGGCACTTTCTCCCTTCGAGGCGATCGGCGAGATCGTCGTGAGCATGGATCTCGATCCGGGCATCTACACCGGCATGATCAGCGAATCGCCGGAGCAGACGCTCGGTCTCGTCACCCTGACGAGCGATGGCTACCGCAAGCTCGAGAAGACGACGTTCGGCGAGCTCTCGCCGCTGGTGTTCAGCGAGCTCATGCGCGACCTGGACGGCCTCCGAGGGTGAGCCGAGTACGGTTCGGCAGAAGAGCTCGCGGTCACGCCCGCGCGGTGACGACCACCGCGCGCATCGCGTTCTCGAACGTCTCCGCGCCGTAGTGATCGCGGAGCGCGCGCTCGGCCACGGCCGTGAGCTCGTCGAGTCGGCCGGGTGCGCGCGCCTCGATCTCGCCGCGGAGCGGCGTTCCCTTGCAGAGGCCCATCGCGGCGATGGTCACCGTCGCGGGGGTCGCGCGATCGACGGTGTCGATCGTGATCGCCTGGAAGCCCGCGCCTTCGAGCACGGCGCGGATCGCCGCACCGTCGTGCCAGCCGAACGGAATGCGCTCCATGAACGTGCCGTGCGCAGCGGGTGCGCCATCGCTGGGGAGCTCTCGCGCAACGGCGGCGTCCACGACGGCCGACGCGGGGTTGTCGCCGAGAGGCCCCCACACGTTGAAGACGAAACGTCCGCCCGGCCGCAGCACGCGCCGCGCTTCGCGAGCGCCGGCGGCCTTGTCGGGGAGGAACATGAACCCGAACTGACACACGACGGCGTCGAACGCCGCTTCGCCGAACGGGAGCTTCTGAGCGTCGGCTCGCTGGAGCTCCACGCCCGGGACCGCGCGCGCGGCGACGGCGAGCATCGCGTCGTTCAGATCCGTCGCGACGATCTTCGCACGCGGGAGCTTCGCTGCGAGCGCGCGGGTGACCGCGCCCGTGCCGGCCGCCGTCTCGAGGATCGTCGCCTCGGGCGAAAGATCCGCGAGGCGCGCCACCAGATCCTGCGCGTACGGATCGAAGAACATCGGCACGAGGTTCGTCGCGTAGAGCTCGGGGATCGATCCGGTGAATTGGGTGTCGGTCGGACGCATGGCGGCATCGTAACGGAGCGCGGAACTATCGTCTTCGCGCATGCGCTGCAGGGCATTCTGCCTCGGCGCTCGAAGAATCACGGGGATCTCCGCTCCCGCGAGCACGGCACGCGGACTGCAACGATGGACCCCGTCATGGCTCCGAGTGCTCCTCCACCGCGCAAACGAGTTCTGCTCGTCGACGACGACGTCACCGCAACGGCTGCGCTCGCGCAACTGCTCGGCGACGAGTTCGACGTCGACGTCGCGCACGATGGGTTCGAGGGCTACGCGCGCGCGCTGCGCGCCCCCGCACCCGACATCATCGTCACCGACGTGGACATGCCGAAGATGAACGGCACGACGATGGCCACGCTCATCCGCCAGAAGGCGAGGATCCCGATCATCTTCGTCACGTCCCACGGCGGGCCTCTCGACGTCATCAAGGGCATCCAGGCCGGTGCGCGTCACTACGTGACGAAGCCCTACGACCTCGTCGACCTCGAGCAGAAGATCCATCAAGCGCTCGGGATGCCGCCGACGAGCCCGCCCCCAGCCCACTGAACCTCCGCTCCGGTCGCCCGTTTTCCCCTGCGATCGTCCGCCGTTCGGGACTCGTCCTGTGATAGCTGTGCGTTCATAGGAAAATGGCCAGCGACTCCCCGGACGGCCGATCCTCGTACCTACCGGCGCTCGACGGAATCCGTGCGATCGCCGTCGGCGCCGTCGTGGCCTATCACCTCCAGGTCCCGTTCTTCGACGGCGGGCTCCTCGGCGTCAGCGTGTTCTTCACGCTCAGCGGCTTTCTCATCACCTCGCTCCTGATCCAGGGGTTCGAGAAGAAGGGGGGCGTCGAGCTCGCCGACCTGAAGGGCTTCTGGATGCGCCGGGCGCGGCGGCTCCTCCCCGCGCTGATGTTGATGCTCCCGGTCGTCGTCGCCACGACCGCGATTGCCCGCCCCGCCAAGCTCGCCGCCACCGCGCGCCAGGCCGGTTGGGCAATCTTGTATGTTGCAAATTGGACAACCATCGCCCGGGGCGACGATTATTTCCAACGCTTCTCCGGGCCCGGCCCCCTCGATCACCTGTGGTCCTTGGCCATCGAGGAGCAGTTCTACATCGTGTGGCCTCTCCTCGTATTTGCCCTGCTCCTTCTCGGCCGTCGGCTCGGGTGGGGGCGCGGTCCGCTCGCGTTCGTGACGGTGCTCCTCGCCGCCGCGTCGACGTGGGCCATCGCGCACCTCTACGACCCCACGGCGATCAACAACACGCGCGCCTACGAAGGGACGGACGGCCGTGCGGCCTCGCTCCTCGTCGGGGCGGTCGCGGCGCTGCTCATCCCGTTCGACCGCGTGCGCACGGTCGAGTCTCGGGGCGGGCGCATCGTGCTCGAGCTCCTCGGGGTCGCGGGCCTCGGCGGCGTGATCTCCTGCATCATCCGCACGGACGAGTTCTCGCCCTTCCTCTACCGCGGCGGTGAGCTCCTCCTCGCGATCGCGACGGCGTCGGTCGCGGTGGCCGCGTCGCACCCGAAGACGCTCGTCGCCCGCGCGCTCGCGCTCGCGCCGCTCCGTTGGATCGGGGCGCGCTCGTACGGCGTGTACCTCTGGCACCTCCCGGTCGTGGCGTTCATGCCGGCGACCGTGCTCATCGATCGCCCGGTCCTCCGCGGTGTCGTCCAGGCGGTGCTCATCGTCGTCCTCGCGGCCGCGTCGTTCCACCTCATCGAAGACCCGATCCGGCGCCAGGCGTTCGCTCGTGCGCGGCGCAGCGTCGCGTTCCGCGCCCTCGTGCTCGCGCCCGCGGCGACCGTCGCGCTCGTGGTGTGGCCGCTCAAGTTCCCGCCGTCGGAGATCGAAGCGATGGCCGCGGAGCCGATCCCCTCGTCCGAGGTCGTCCTGACCTCGGCGACGACCGCCCCCACCGTCACCGCGACGACGGCCGCCGCCACCAGCGGCGCCCCCGTGGTCCCTGCCGCTCCCCACGGGCTCCCGCTCACCTCCTGCCGCGAGGTCGCGCACGTCGGAGACTCGACGTCGATCGGGCTCGTGTCGACGCTCTTCCTCCCCAACGCGGACGACCAGATCGGCGCTCGCTACCGCGCCGTCGGCGTCGAGCGCTTCTTCCCCGAGATCAGCGGCGCGCGCAGCATGGTCGAGACCTACCAGAACCAGCCGAACGCGACCGACGTCGTCTCGAAGCGCCGCCAGGGCGGCTACGCCGGCTGCTGGGTGTTCGCGCTCGGTACGAACGATCCGGCGAACACCTCGGGCAACGTCGCGATGCTGAGCACCCGCATCGACAACATGATGGCGAAGATCGGCGACAAGCCGGCCCTCTGGACCACGACGAAGACGCTCAAGGAGCGCGGCCCGTACCAGAACGCGAACATGGCTGCTTGGAACCAAGCGCTGCTCGCGGCGTGCGCGCGCCACCCCAACATGCGCGTCTACGACTGGGCGACCGAGGTGCAGGACTCCTGGTTCCTCCAGGACGGCATCCACTTCAACGGTCCGGGCTACAAGGAGCGCGCGCAACGGATCGCGCTCGCGCTCGCGAAGGCGTTCCCGCGCGACGGCGCTCCGCCGACGAGCTGCCTCGTCCGCGCGACTCCCTGACCGCGGGTCACCCGCGCCAGAGCAGGGTTCGCCACGGCCCGCGCTCGAAGATCTCGGGCCTGCGAGCGCCGAGGCGTGGCGCGTAGCACGCGATCAGCACCGGCACGTCCGTCGAGACCAGCCCGGAGAGAACGAGCACGCCGCCGGGCGCGAGCCGCTCCACGATCCGCGGCGCGAGCTCGACCAGGACGCCGGCCAGGATGTTCGCGATCACGATCGGGAACGTCCCCGTCGGCCAGTCGGTGCCGAACGCGACGCGCTCGACGACCCCGTTGCGGCGCGCGCTCTCCCGCGCGGCGACGTTCGCCGCTTCGTCGATCTCCACTCCGACCGCGCTCACGTCGGGCGAGAGCTTCGTCGCCGCGAGCGCGAGGATCCCGGTGCCGCTCCCGACGTCCAACAGGCGAAAGGGCGCGCGTGGAGCGAACACCGACAGCGCCTGCAGACACATGCGCGTCGTCTCGTGCGAGCCGTCCCCGAACGCGTCGCTCGGGACGAGGACGATCGCTCCGGCGTCCGGCGCGAGCTCCCCGTGTTCGCTGCGGACGATCCGAAAGCGACCCGTCACGCCCCCATCCTAGAGTTGCGCGAGGCGCGCTGCCACGATCGTGCCGAAAGTGCCGATTCGAACGCGCTCGCGGTACGCGTGCGGGCGGGAAATTCCATGCTCCCGCGCGCGGCACGCCGCATGCTTGAGGGAGAGCATGCGCTCCCTCACCAGCGAACAGGCGATCGAGATTCGGATCACGCACCGCAACCAGCGATGGGAGGTCTGGATCGAAGGCAATGTGTTCGCATCCGTCGACGAGTTCGCGTCGCGCAGTACGGCGACCAGCCACGCCGTCGAGCGCGCGCTCGACTTGCTGGACGATGGCGCAGAGTCGGTCCGCGTCCGACTCGTTCAACCCAACGGCGCGGTGATCGAAGAGATCGCCGAGATTGCTCCGCGCCGAATCGATCAGGTGGCCTGAGAAGCGAGGTCCGTCATGACGCTGGGCGCACGCATGGGATGGGTCGTCTTGGTCGCGGTCGGCATCGCTGCGACGGCATCCGAAGCGAGTGGTGGCGTCCCCGCCTGCATCGGCGTCCGCAGCGAAGCGCGTTGGGTACCCTATGGGTACAACCACGTCGTCGTGATCGAGGATCGATGCCCGAGCGACGCTTCCTGCGTCGTGTCCACCGACGTGAACCCCACTCCGCAGACGGTGACGGTGAAGGCCGGCACCTCGGTCGAGGTGCTCACGTTCGCGGGCTCGCCGGCGTCGCGCTTCGTCGCGAAGGTGGACTGCGGACTGGTGAGTCGTCCACCCTCGCGCTGAAGCAGGGCTGCCCCTCCCCTCCTCACTGCATCGGGAGCGGCGCGCTCACCGATTCGATCGGACACGTCGTCGCACCTTGGGCGAGCGCGGCGTTCGCGTCGTAGAACGCGATCCCGATCGGGTAGCCGCCCGCGGCGTTCGTCGTGCGGTTCCATTGCGCCATGATCGGCGCGTCGTTCACGCCGAAGGCGACGGGATGCGTGGGCGACCACGCGCACCCGGCGACGTACGCCTGGGTCGTCGGCGGATCGATCGTGGCGAACGGGGGGACCTCGCGGAAGAGCACGTTCCCCGCCGGGCGCGCCGGCCACGGGAGCGACGACGGGGCGCGGGTGAGGAGCTTCGCCGCCGGATAGTCGGCGGACACGGGCAGCCCGACCGGCCCTGCGTACTGGTTGTCGATCCGACTCGCGCCGTACCCGAGCAGCCCGATCCGGGTTCCGGCCGGGAACTTCGTCGTCGCCGTCACCGGCTCCGCGATGCCCTGGTAGGGGACCTGGATCGTGACGACCGGAACGGGGAGCGCCAGGTTGACGTACACGCCCTGCGACGAGTTCGTGGCGCCCGCAAGGTAGAAGATGGCCGCCCCGGCGTCGGGAAGCGACGACTGAATCTCGGGCTCGAGGCTCCCGCGCAAGCCCGTCTGCGACGGGAGGAACGCCGAGACCGCCGCGGTCGCGAGGGTGGCCCAGATGGAGCAGTTCGACGTGGGCCAGCTCAGATCACCGACCGGCGTGGCGTTCCAGAAGAGCCCGAGCGGCGAGCCCGCGGTGGCCGTCACGCTGAACGCGCCGTGCGCGACGACCCGCGGATCGCACAGCCCGTCGACGGAAGCAGAGAAGCGGAAGCTGAAGTTCACGCCATAGATCGTCGGGGTCACCGACAGCGACGCCGGGTCGTAGCCGTAGATCCGGCGCGGGTTGCCGTCGTCGTCGATGACGGTCGTGGAGTTCGTGGCGCCGTTGAACTTCGCGTAGAGCGCCTTCGCGAACTTGTTGTGCAGCTCCGCGGCGACCATCCCGATCGGGCGGGGGCTCAGCTGCGCATCGACCCGGTCGGCGCGGACGAGCGTCCACGAGCGCGTCGCCGTGATCGGCGCGCCCAGCTTGGTGAGACCGCCCGGGCCGAAGCTCACGGTGAGCGTCTCGGTGGCACCATCGCGCCGCACCGGGAGCTTGACGTTGACGGTGGTGCGCACCATACCGCCGCCGAGGGAGACCGCGCTCATCGTGTAGGAGTCGAGCACGTCGTCCCGATTTGGGACGAGCGTGCTCGCGTCGCGCGTGATCGCGCGAATGACGGTGCACGCGTCGGTATCGACGGTGAAGGAGAGGTTGTTGCCGGCGAGGTATTCGATGCCACCGCGGCTCAGTCGCTGTGCGGTGGGGCTGCCGGCCGTCATCCGGTAGTCGGAGCCGAGGGCGGGCGGCCAGGTGAGGTTGGGCGTGCCCACGGTCGACGTGGACGGACAGCCGATGAAGAGAGCGTCGCTCCCACTCTCGGTCGGTCCGTCGTCGGCGGCGACGGAGCACGCCGTGCCGCTGGCAGCGGTGGTGAGAGCGAAGAGTCCGAGGGCGAGGCAACGTGTCGTGCGGTTCATGGGCGCGGAACCTACGCAGCGCCGCCGACGTCGGCAGTAGTCAACCGACTGACATGTAGGACTCGTGCGCCGCGAACGAAGGGAATTTCTCGGGCCGCCGGAGGGTCGTGGTCATTTCCGCGACGAGAGTGTGGGATCCTCCCGCGCATGGCAAAAGCGAAGACGAAGAAGAAGGCCGCTCCCAAGAAGGCGGCGCCGAAGAAGAAGGCTGCTCCCAAGAAGGCGGCGCCGAAGAAGAAGGCTGCTCCCAAGAAGGCGGCGCCGAAGAAGGCGGCGCCGAAGGCCCTCGACTGGGCGCGCGACACCGGCATCAAGACCGACTCGCGCGCGACGCGCGCTGCGAAGGCGAAGTCCGCGAGCGAGCACCCGCTCCACGCGAAGACGCGCGCGGCCGTGCTCGTGCTCTTCCGCAACGTCTACCCGGGCAAGGAGTCGGATGCCGCGATCCTCGAGATCGACCCGAACGACTTCGACATGGACCCGTCGATGTTCTACGAGATGGTCGAGGAGCGCTTCGGGGTCCCCCAAGATCCGAAGAACGAGTACTTCGGCGGCTACGGTGGACCGGTGCGCGATCTCGTCGCGTTCCTCGCCCCGCGGTGGGACGGCAAGCTTCGGGGCGGGGCCGGCTGAGCCAAGATCGCCCAAGTCGCTCCCTCGCGTTCGGCGTACGCTGATTGGGCAATGCCCCATCGGCGCGTGCAGTTCTGGCGACCCGACGCTCCGTCGGTCGCGTACATGGTCCGCGTCGACGACGAGGACCGCGAGCGCGTCAGCTACGCGAGCTTCTTCCACGCGGTGGTGTTGCTCGCCGGCGCGTTCGACGGGTGGTATCGCGGCGCGGTTCGCGCCTACGTCCCGGGCGCACTCAAGCTGAAGGAGCCGGGCGAGGTCCACCGCCAGGTGCGCGTCCACGCGCCGTTCACGCTCGAAGCCGTGTCGTTCACGGAGCCTGCCGTGCGGGGCGTCGCGGATGCGCTCGGCTTGCGCGGCTCGCTCCGCTTCCGCGCCGCGGTCTTCGGACCCACGTCGCGCGAGGCGCGGCTCGCCGCGGCGATGCGGCGCGCGCTCGTCGAGCACGGGGGCTCCGTGCTGGAGCGCGAGACACGCGTCACCGAGACGCTGGGGTCGTTGCTCGAAGGCGACGCGCGGGCGGGCGCCCCGCGCGCCGAGCGCCGCGCTCCCCTCCCCGTTCGGCGCGCTCGCTCCTATCTGCACGATGGCTTGACCGAGCGCGTGACCCTCGACGCGCTCGCGCTCCACGCCGGCCTGGACAAGTTCCATTTGGTGCGAGCGTTCAAAGCCGAGGTCGGCCTGCCGCCCTACGAGTACTTGACCCACGCCCGCGTCGCGCGCGCGTGCGAGTTGCTGAGGAGCGGCGTGCGCGGCGCCGAGGTCGCCCAGGCCGTCGGCTTCTACGACGAGAGCCAGCTGCATCGGCACTTCCGCCGCATCGTGGGCATCGCCCCCGGGGCGTTCGCGAGGAGCTTCCGCACCGGCCAACATCGCCCAAGCCGCGCGGAGCCGTTCGGGGCAATCTCCGGCGCATGAAGAACTCTCATCGTACGGACGGCTTCGCTCACGGACCGGAGAGGATTCGCCTCGGCGAGCTCGAGGTCGGCCGACTCGGCTACGGCGCCATGCGCCTCACCGGTCCGGAGATCTGGGGTGACCCGGCCGATCCGGCGGCGGCGCGGGCGGTGCTTCGGCGCGCGCTCGAGCTCGGCATCGACTTCATCGACACGGCGTGGTTCTA
The DNA here is from genome assembly GCA_044224495.1 of Polyangiaceae bacterium. Lineage (GTDB taxonomy): Bacteria > Myxococcota_A > Polyangia > Polyangiales > Polyangiaceae > JBGAKG01. The sequence continues at coordinate 95,086 of JBGAKG010000026.1, forward strand.
CGGTCCGCACTCCGCGAACCGCCTCATCGCCGAGGCGCTGCATCCCTACCCGAAGCACTTGGTCATCGCGACGAAGCTCGGCGCGAAGCGCCTGCGTGACAAGAGTTGGGTCGCGGCCGCGCGGCCCGAAGAGCTCCGCGCCGGCGCCGAGGAAGATCTCCGCTCGCTGAAGCTCGAGCGGCTCGACGTGGTGCACCTCCGCTTCCGCAAGGACGCCGGCGTGCCGCTCCTCGAGTCGGTCGACGCGCTCGTGGAGCTCCAGCGCGAAGGGAAGATCCGGCACCTCGCGCTGAGCTGCGTCGATGCGAAGCAGATCGAAGCGGCGCTCGCGCGGACGCCGATCGTCGCGGTGCAGAACCCGTTCAGCGTGCTCGGCGCGGGCGGCAAGATGGCGCGCTTCGCCCACGCCGAGGTCGAGTCGCCCGAGCGCGTGCTCGCGCTGTGCGAGGCGCGTGGGATCGCGTTCCTTCCCTTCTTTCCGCTCGGCGCGGGCAACGTCGCGAAGGAGAAGCCCGCGCTCGCACCGATCGCGGAGCGGCACGGCGCGACGGAAGCGCAGATCGCGCTCGCCTGGCTCCTCGCGAAGTCGCCGGTGATGCTCCCCATCCCCGGGACGGGCTCGGTCGCGCACCTCGAAGAGAACTGGGACGCGCGCCGGATCGCGCTGACGGCGGCGGAGCTCGCGCAGCTCTGAGGCGCCTCAGGCGCCTTCTTCCAACGCGCGGTCCAAGAACGACCGGAGCTCGTACATCTGCTCCGACCCGAAGCCTTGGCCGATGTAGGCCGCGCCGTACGAGAGGCCGCCGCCCACCATCGCGGCGACGAAGACGATGAACGGCACCATGAGCTCGTGCCCGAGCGACCACAGGCACACGAGGTAGATGGCGGACGCGAGCGCGCCCACGCCGAAGAGGAGCTGGATGCCGATGAAGGTCGTCCAGATCGGCGGCGCGGGCGCGAACATCGCCGAGAGGCGCGTGCCGCCGCCGTCGACGTCGGCCAACTGGATGTCGAGGTGAGGCGACCAGATGTGCGCGTCGTCGTCGCGCACGTGGAGCGCGATGGTGCGCCGGAAGAGCTTGCCCGTGATGTGAGGCTCCCCCGCGAGCCGGGTGCGCACGCGAGCGAGCACCTGCTCGGGAGACATCGTCAGATCGAGCGTGAAACGGGGGCGCGCGCGAGGCCGGCTCACTCGAAGAGCGTCGGAGACCGGGCCTTCGTTGTCAACCGTCGGCGAGGGCGCGGTCGAGGAACGCGCGGAGCTCGGTCATCTGCTCGGAGCCCAGCGTCTGCCCGACCCATGCGGCCCCGAACGAGAGCGCGCCCCCGGCGAGACAGCCACCGAGCGCCTCGAGCGGGCGCGTGAGGTCGTCCCCGATCAGGTAGATGCTGGCGACGAACGCGAACGCACCGGCGGAGAGCATCGCGAAGAGGAGCTGGAGCGAGACGAAGACGCCCCAGATCTGCGGGTGCGGACCGAAGATCGCGGCCAGGCGCGTGCCGCCGTCCGCCTTGGTGAGCTGGACGTCGAGGTGGGGCGACCAGAAGTGGGCCGCGCGCGGATGAATGGTCAGGAAGATCGTGCGCCGATGGAGCTTGCCGACGAAGCGCCGGTCCTTCGCCAGATGAGCGCGAACGCGAGCGACGACTCGATCGGGAGGCAGCGCGAGGTCGAGGGTGAAACGCGGACGCGGAGACGGAGTCAACCTTGTCGACCTCGGGTCCCGAGAGGATAGCTCGGGTCCGCAAGCCTCGTTAGCATCCGACGATGAAGAAGATCTTCGTGACCGGTGCCTCCGGGTTCATTGGCTCAGCCGTCGTGCGCGAGCTCCTGGCGCACGGGCACGCCGTCCTCGGGCTCGCGCGCTCCGCCGCGAGCGCCGAGGCGCTCGAAGCCGCGGGCGCCGAGGTGCATCGCGGCTCGCTCGACGACCCGGCGTCGCTGGAGCGCGGCGCGGCGGCGAGCGATGGCGTGGTGCACACGGCCTTCGTCCACGACTTCACGAAGTTCGCGGAGAGCTGCCGCATCGATGCGATCGCGATCGACGCGCTCGCCTCGGGTCTGGCCGGGACCGGGCGTCCGCTCGTCGTCTCGGCGGGCCTCCTGGGCGTACCTAACGAAGACGCGGAGCCCAACGCGGCGCTGCCGCGGCGCTCGGAGCAGACGGCGCTCGGTGCGGTCGGGCGCGGCATCCGCGCGATCGCGATGCGGCTCCCGCCCAGCGTCCACGGCGACGGGGATCGTGCGTTCGTCCCCGCGCTCATCCGGGTGGCGCGCGAGCGAGGCTTCTCGAGCTACGTGGGCGACGGCAGCAACGCGTGGTCGGCCGTCCATGTGCGCGATGCGGCGCGCGCGTTCCGGCTCGCGCTCGCGTCCGGCGCGGCGGGCGCGCGCTTCCACGCCGTGGCCGAAGAGGCCGTGCCGACTCGGAGCATCGCCGAGGTGATCGCGCGCCGGCTCGGGGTGCCCGCCGTCTCGAAGACGGCGGCCGAGGTGGAGGACATCTTCGGGTTCGTCGGGCACGCGCTCGCCTCGAGCGGAGCGTCGTCGGGCGCCAAGACGCAGGCCGTCCTCGGGTGGCGACCGACCGAGCGTGGGCTCCTCGCCGACCTGGAAGAGGGCACGTACTTCGACGGAGCCGCTCAGCGCTCCGCGTCCGGCTGACGATCGGCGTGCGCGGCGTGGAACGCGGGGAGCGCCGCGCAGCGGTCGTCGATCGCGACGAGCGTCGGATACCGCGTGAGATCGAGCCCGAAGCGGCGCGCGAACGCCATCTGCGGCGCGATGCAGACGTCGGCGAACGACAACGCGTCGCCGACGGCAAACGTCCCTGCAGTCTCGCGCGCGAGAGCCTCGACGGCGGCGAGCCCGCGCTCGACCCAGTGCTTCACCCACGCGCTCCCATCGAGGTGGAGGACGTTCTCGACGTAGAGCTGAACGGCCGTGTTCTGGAGCGGCTGAATGCCCGACACGACGAGCATCGCGATCCTTCGAGCGTGAGCGCGCAGGTACGTGTCGGCCGGAAGAAGCGCGGGCGTGGGGTGGAGCTCCTCGAGGAGCTCGAGGATGGCCATCGACTCCGCCACGCGCCGCTCGACGCCGCCGAGCTCGAGCTCGAGCACGGGCACGTGACCGATCGGGTTCTTCTCGCGGAACTCGGGCCGGTGTTGCTCGCCCCCATCGCGCCGGAGGTGAACGGGGATGTACGTGTACGCGAGGCCTTTGTGCGCCAACGCGATGCGTACGCGCCACGTCGCGGTGCTGCGCCAGAACCCGTGGAGCCGGAGGGCCGTGCTCAAGGCTCGCAGGTCCCCATCGCATCGGGGTACGGCGGCGTCACGCAGTGGAGCCCCGCGTTGCAGGGGAGCCCGCCGACACCGCCGCAGTCGGCGTGGAGCGTTCCGGGCTTCGGCCGGCAGAACCCCATGTCGCTCCCCGCGCTCGCGTGGAAGCACTCCTGCCCTTCGGGGCACGTCGCGCCGGCGGCGCCGCCGCAGGTCGGGCGCGGGGTGCTGCTCGCGGTCGGCTTGGTCGTGGATGCGCCGGCGTCGGGTTGTCCCTTGTTGGGACAGCCGCACACGAGCACGGCGAGGACTGCCAGCGGAGCGAGCGAAGAACGAGTCATGCGCGAACGGTACCGGAATCCGGCGACGGAGCGCGACTCCTTCGCGACGATGCTCGCATCGTCGTAGCTCGGCGCGCGTCGCGTTGAGGCGGCTCGCGGGGTGCCCCCGCCGGCAGCGCCACGAACGCCGACGCTCCCCGCTTCCACGGCTGCGGGATGCCGTCGGGGCGCTGGAGCATCCTGCGCTCGCGCGCCGCCCAGTCGCGCGCCACGAGCAGCATGGCCAGCGCGTCGAGCCAGTCGTCGGCGCCGCCGTGGCGTGACTCGGCGTCGGTCACCCACGCGAGGACGTCGAACGCGAAGCGCGCTTGTAGGAGACGCGCGCGCTCGAGCGCGCCACGGAGCGACTTCTTGGTCGCGCCGACGATGCGATCGCCGAGCGCGCCGAAGACGACCTCGGGGTGGCTCTCGAGCACGGCGCCGGAGCGCAGCTCCGCAGCGCGCCGGGCGGCCTCGATCGCGCGGCAGATGCCGAAGGTCTGGACGGAGATGCCGGGAGGCCGCACCCCGCGCAGCGCGGTCCGGAGCTCGGCACGCGTCGGCGGAGGGAACACGGAGCCCGAGCTGAGACACCACTTGCGACACCCCCGGTCCACGTCACGATCGCCGCTCCCGGTCCGCCCATTGGAGAGACCGATCGGGATGTCGACGACGGCGAGCTCCCCGCGCCGAAGGAGCGTCGCGATGTCCCCGAGTGGGACGATCGAAGCGATGGGCCGCTCGCTGGGGGAAGCGCCGACGGGCAGGCGCGCGACGGCCCACGCGCCACGGGAGAGGTCGATGCCGTAGAGGTTGGGCACGGCCCGAGCATCGCACGTCTCGATTTCCCAGGCGTTCGGGACCTGCGCACCGGCCTGCGCACCATGACCGCGAAGTCACGGGGAGAGCACTCTGCGCGCGCCGTAGATCCCGGCATGCGAATCCTTTCCTTCACCGGTCTTCTGTTTGGTTCCTTGGCTTTCGCGGCGTGCGGCGGCGCGACTCCCGAAGCGCGCAGCGAGCCCGCCGTGCTCACCGCGGCACCTCCGACGGCGTCGGCGAGCGCGACGACGACGGCGGCGGCGGCGCCTCCGGCGCCCCTCCCGATCACCACGCCAGAGCAAGCGGCCCGCGCGTTCGTGGACGCGATCGCGAAGCACGACGCGGCGGCGGCCGTGCGTGCATCCGACGACGGCTTCGGCCGCGGTCAGACCCGCGCGTACGCGGACGTGACGGACGCCACGCTCGACGGCACAGCGTCCGCTGACGAGTGGCCCGGCATCGAGGACCTCCACGCCGCTCTCTTCTGGGCCACCTTCACGACCGCGACGCACGGCGAGCGCGTGTTGCTCGCGGTCGATCGAGAGACGAACAGAGTCATCGGCCTTCGTGATCGCGCGATGCGCGATCGGATCGCGGCGGAGCGGCGGGCACAAGCCGCGAAGCCGGTCGAGGCGAAGGGCAAGCTCCTGACCAAACCGACGGCGGGGATGGTGAAGGTGGAGCTCGCCGCGAGCGGGCCGGCGGTGGGGGACAAGGTCGAGCTCAGTCGGCAGGTCGATCCGTCGATCCCGTTCATCGGTGGGAGCTGGATCGTGATCGCGGACACCGAGGTTGCCGCCGTAGTGGGCAAGGTCGTGACGTTGAAGATCCTCGCGCAGAAGTCGGAGATGAAGATCAACGGGAAGCCGTTGGATCACTACACGGTGGGCGTCCCCATCACGCTGGAGTGGACGGCGACGCCGAAGCCGTGAGGTGACCGAGCGTCACGCGGCGGTTCGGTACTGCTCGAGCAGCGCGACGAGCTCGGCCGCCGCGGACTCGCTCCCGGCGGCGGCCGGGCCGAGGTTCATCTCGATCGGCTGCGCGGAGCCGGCGATGCGCGGGTAGATCACGACGCCCCAGCTCTCCGTGACCACGCCGTGCCGGTGCAGCTCCATCCGGCGCGCATGCACGCCGTGGTATTCGCGAGCGAGGATGCGAGCGCGCTGCTCGTCGTTGCCCTTCACGCCGGATGCGAGCAGCGCGAACAGAGCAAAGAGGAGGGCGAAGCCGCCGAGCGTCGAGAGCACCATCCCGACCACGATGAGCGGCATGGAGAGCGCGTCCAACGCGATGCCGAGTCCGCCGACGACGAAGCCGGACACGAGCAAGCCGGTGCCCCAGAGGCCGAGTGTGCGCGCCATGCCGCGCGACGAGCGCGATGCGTCGGCGTCGGTCGGCAGGTACTCGTCGAGCAGGGTGAGCAAGCGGTCCTGCACGCCGCTCGAACGTGAGGGCGCGGTGGAAGCGTAGGCGGCGAACGCGGGGGCCACGGGCGATTGCATCTGCATGGCGCCAATGTAGGTGCCGCGAAGGGTTTGGGCCCTTCGGATTGAAGATGGGGAAACCGCTGTCAATCCGAGGGGTTGGAGTCGGTGGGGAGTTTTTCCTTCAGGTTCTCGAAACCGCGCAACGTGGGCAAGGGCCGAACCGAACAGCTGCATGCGCCTCTGGTTTGCCCTCCTCCTCGGTGGATTCGTCGTCGGCTGCAGCTCCGCCGACGCCCCTGCTCCGAACGACGACCTCACGCCCGCACCCTCACCCGTCGCCATGGATGGCGGTGGCGATGCCGCACCGCCCTCCTCCGCAATCCGCCTCATGCGCGGCATCCAGGCCCCGGCCGACATGACCGTCGGGGCTGGCAATGTCTTCTGGCTGGAGGCCCCGGGTATCGTCCCCTCGTCCGGGGCGGTTCGTTCGTGCGCCGTACGAGGTTGTGCCGAGACGCCGACCATCGTTGCAAATCAGCAGGACAACCCGCACCACGTCGCGCTGGGTGCGACCCGACTCTTCTGGACGACAGCGTCCTATCCAGAGAGTTGCGCACTCACGGGGTGCAGCACGGAGAGCTGGGTCTCCCTAGGAGGACAGGCAAACGCGTACGACGTTCATTCCGACGCGACGCATGTCTTCTTCGTCGACATGAAGACGTGGGCGCTCCGCAGCTGCCCAATCGGAGGTTGCGCGACCGCAACCACCGTCGTCGATTTGAAACCCGAGTTCGCGCCGGTAAGCTTCGCCCTCCACGACACCCGGATCTACTGGACTGCGCCAAATCTCGGCAAAGTCTTCGCCTGTCCCAAAACGGGATGCGCGACGCCAACTTCGCTCGCGACGCTTCAGGATCGTCCCAACTCGATCGCAACCGACGATCTGAACCTCTACTGGGCCAGCGACACTCCGAACGGCGCGATTTCCACGATGCCGCTGGCCGGCGGAAAACCTCGCGTACTGACCACCGCCCGCTTCCCGAGCTCCCTCATCACTCGAGGGATCGAGCTCTACTGGCGCGCGACGGACGGCGTCTTCCGCTGCAACGTCGCGAACTGCGCGCCCGAGCGAGTCTTGGAAGACGACGCGCGGATGTTCGCGGTCGACGACTCGACGATCTATTGGATCGACGCTAGCGGGAGCTTGTGGAAGCGGCCACTGTGACGACGCCGGAGCAGCTACTCCATCAGGACGGACATCGGATCGCGACCTTCGATCCAGAGCTCGAACCACCGCTCCAGCGAATCCGTCAGCGGAAAGAACGCATCGGTCCAAGGCTGACCCTCACAGTGCGGGTTCGGCTCGAACAGGACGACCGTCCCTTCTTCGGTGGAGCAGTCGACGCACGAGCACATCCCACAGCCGAGCTCGTCGATTGGGAGCAGCTTCTCCGGCCACGCCCAGTGAGGATCGTCGGTAGGCGCGCGGTATTCGAGGAAGCGATCGACGGCGTCGTTCAGGCGCAAGAGTCCGTACGCGGGCCCGAAACCGCCGTCGCCGACCTGGGTGTAGACCGCACGAAGCAAAGGAGGCAGCCGGAAGCCAAGCTCCAGCTCGGCGCACGCGACGGTGCCTTCGTCGACGACGGATCGGAGAGCTCCGACCGGCGCGAAGTCGAGCTCGGGGAGCGGCTTCGTGATGCGCGTGCGAATCGCGTCGAGTAGGGCAGCGCGAACGACCGGGGTGGGCTTCACGAAACCCAACCTAGCAAAGTCCGGATCACCTCCGCTTCCGATGCACGCACTCCCCGCCGTCGCCGCATTTCTCGAACCTCCAACCGACGGCCTTCGCGGGTGCTTCCACTTCGCCGAAGTCCCACGTCCGGATCCTCGTCGTGATGCACTCCTCCGTCTCCGACGTCGGCTCTCCCTCGCTCTCCGGCCCGCGGTGCGCCCAGGCCGCTCCGACCGCGCCGCCGACCCCGATCTCCCAATCGAACGCGAGCTCGCCCGACCTCCCCGGCGCGAGCGACAACGCACCACTCGCCAGCCCTTCGTCGAAGCAAGGCGCGAGCTCGCCCGCGTGGGCATCCACCGTCTGCCGCACGAGCGCCCACGTCGGGTCGACGAACGTGTCCGCTCGCAGCTCGCCCGGCTCGACGGAGATCCGTGCCGCCGCGGCCGGCGCGGTCGGCGCGGTCGGCGCGGTCGGGCGCACGATCGGCGGCACGGTCGCAGAGCGACTCGCGAGCCCGATCAACGTCGCGACCAACCCGAGCGAGCCCGCCAACGTGACCTTCCGCTGCCGTGACTTCGTCCGCTCGGCTGCGCGCGCACGACGCTCCGCGGCCGCCCGCTCCTCTTCCAGCACCCGCGCGTCGTCGGCCTCCCGCTCGGCGCGGTGGCGATTCGCGATCTCGGAATCTCGGAACGGACTCTCGGCCACGGGCTCCTCACGAGAAGCTTAGCCTTCCTCCGCATTCGAGTGGCCTCCCCGACTTTCCGCGCCGACAATGGCGCCATGTCCACTCGCACCGCCCAGTGCTCCTGCGGCTCACTCTCGATCACGTGCACCGGCGCCCCCATCCGCATCTCGATCTGCCATTGCCTCGCGTGCCAGCGCCGCACCGGCAGCCCCTTCGGTCAGCAGGCTCGCTGGCGCAGCGAAGACGTCGTGATCCGCGGCGAGTCCACGACGTGGGTGCGCGTCGGCGACGAAGGCTGCCGGATCTCCTTTCGATTCTGTCCCACGTGCGGCGCGACCGTCTTCTACGAGATCGATGCGATGCCCGGCATGATCGCCGTCCCGGTCGGCGCGTTCGCCGATCCGGCGTTCCCTCCCCCGACCTTCTCCGTCTACGAGGCGCGGAAGCACGGATGGATCGTCGTGCCGGACTCCGCCGAGCACATGGAGTAACTTGGGATTCGTGAATCCGAATCGCGGCGTCCTCCTCCGGCCCAGGGCACGCTTCGTACCGTGGAAGCAGTACGTGCTCGGATTCGCGCTCGTCGTCGTCGGTGGATTCTTCGGATGTGTGGCGTTCATTTTCGCCATCATTGGTTACTTCATCGACGATTGGCGGTGGGCCGGTGGCGGCTCGGTCGCGTTGTGCGTCTCGGGTTGGATCGTGACCCGTGGCCTGCGCATCGGGTGGTGAGCCCGCGTCACTCCGCCCAGCCGCACAGCAAGACCGCATCCGCTTCCGCGCGAAGCTCCGCGCTATCGCCGCTCAGGACCATCGTCCCATGTTGGGACAGCCCGCCCAGGCTCCCTGCAAAGACGTGGACGAACGCCGTCGCTCCCGCGCCGCAAGCGATCCGTTCGACCGCCCCCGCGCCCGGCCGCCGTACCTCGAGCCGCGAGCGCTTCGCTCGCTCCCGATCGACGATCCAGTTGAAATCCCGCACCGGGCCGCGGTCCACGACGCCGTTCACGGCCCAATCACCGTCGAACGTGACCGGGCTCCACGGCCGGAGCTCGATTCGCCCACGAGCGCCCGCTGCCGTCTCGAGCGTCATCCCCTCGCCTTCGACGATCACGATGTGCCGCTCGTACCCGGCGAACTTCGAGAACGGCCCGCTCGCGCGGACGTCCGCGATGCTCGCGCGCACGGCGAAGCGCTCGGGGGTCCCCCCGTCGAGCGCGAAGAGCTCCAGCGTCGTCCCGCCCCCGTTCTTCCAGGGGACGGTACGGTAGTCGGCCGGACCGAGGACCTTCCTCATCGTAGCTCCTTCGGATGCACGCACTCGCCGCGCGCGGGGGCGCAGCGCTCGAAGCGCCAACCCGTCACGTCCACGTGGTCGGAGACCCCCTCGAACCACCAGACTTGGATGTGCGCGAGCATGCAGGCCTCCGCTTCGCTCGGCTCGCCCGCGTGGGACGTGCTCACCTTCGTCACCGCCCCGCCCTTCTCGATCGTCCAGTCGAAGGCGAAGGTCTTCGCCGGCCCCTTGCCGAGCACGAGGGCGCCGCTCGCGAGGCCGTCGTCGAAGCACTTCGCCAGCTCCTCGGCGTGACGCGCCACGAGCGCGCGCACGTCCTCCGCCGCGGTCGCCGAGCTGGAGCGCACGTCTCCGGGCTCGACGGTCACCGGTCGCGACCCGGGCTCCGGCTTCCGACCGCCGCCCACCACGAACCACGCGAGCATGGCGACGACGACGGCCCCCGTGACCAACGCGCCGGTTCGTCGCCCCGGATTCAAGTCGATCCCTCGCTCGCGCCAGCGCGCCTCGTTGCGCTCGCGCACCTTCGCGGCCTCGGCGTCGTCGCGCGCCTTCGCTTCGAGCTTCAATTGGGCGGCCTCGGCCTCGCGCTCGGCGCGAGCCTTCTCGGCGAGGCTCGGATCGCGGAAAGGATCGCTCATGGGCGTCACCCCGAATCCTAACGCTTCTCCCTTGCCCCGTTATAAAACATACGTTACATAACGTCTCGGAGCGACGAAGTGCCCCGCCCCACCACCTTCACCCGCGCCATGATCGTCGAAGCGGCGACCGCCCTGGTCGAGCGCGAGGGCGCGGCCGCGCTCAGCGCCCGCAACGTCGCCGCCGAGCTCGGCGCGTCCACCGCCCCCATCTATGGCAGCTTCGCTTCGATCGAGGAGCTGTCCGCCGCGGTCGTGGACCGCGCGCGCGACAAGCTCCGCGCGACCACCCGCCAACCGTGGAGCGACCGGCCGTTCTTGAACGAGGGGACCGGCCTCGTCGTCTTCGCGCGCGAGAATCCGCGCCTGTTCGCGCTCCTGTTCCTCACGCCCGAGGTCGCGCACGCCTCGGTCCCCAAGGTCTACGCCGATCTCCTCGCCGACATGAAGCGCGACCCCCGCTTCAAGAGCTTCGCCGCGCGCGAGCGGGACGTCGTGCTCGAGAAGATGTGGTTCATCGCGCTCGGCATGGCCACCCTGGCTCACGCCGGGCAGCTCCGGGACGCCACCAACCACGGCATCACGAACGCCCTGCTCGAGGCCGGCTCGGTCCTCATCCCCGACGCGGTGGCTCGCGTCATGGCCCACCGGAAATCGTGAAGGTCTCCGTCCGGAATCGGGCGCTCGCACGTTGATGAGATAACGACTGTTACGCAACACCATCACCGGACACAGGAGGGAAGGCATGCAATCTCGTCGAATCTCGGGGCTCCTCGCGTTGGGACTCGCGCTCTTGGTCGTGACGGAGATGCGCTGGAGCATCGGCGCCCTCGCGTGGATTGCGCCCGTCCCGCTCCTCGCCGCGCTTCGCGCCCGCCCGGGCTGGCGCTTTCGCGTCCTTTTCTCCGTCCTCTACGCGGTCGGGTGGTGCATCGCCGGGGCGAAGATCGTCACGGCGCCGATCCCGCCGATCATCGCGGTGGGCTACGGCATCCCGCTCGCACTCGTGCACCTGCCCGCGTACGCGCTCTGGGATCGCCTCGTGGCGCGCGGGCGCGACGGGCTCGCGATCGTCGGCTTCGCATCCCTCTCCAGCCTCGCGGAGTGGGTGCAAGCCGAGCACTCGCCCTTCGGCGTGTGGGGAACCGCGCCCACGACGCAGGCGGGGAACCTCGCCGTGCTGCAGTCGCTCGCGCTGTTCGGGATGCCCGGGCTCTCCTTCCTGATCCACGCGTTCGCCGCCACGACCGAGGCGGCGTGGGTCGGCGCTTCCGCTGCACGCGCGCGGCGATGGCTCGGTGCGCTCGGCGCGGCGACGGCGGCGTTGGTTGCGTGGGGTGCGCTCCGCGCCGAGCGACCGATCGCCGGACCCGAGGTGCGCGCGGCGACCCTCCGCACCGACAACACGCTCGCGGGCCTGCCCATCCCGAGCGCAGACGAACGCCGACCGATCGACGACGCGCTGTTCGCGCGCACCGAGGCCGCCGCGAACGCCGGCGCCGAGCTCGTGGTCTGGAACGAAGCGGCGAGCGTGGTGCTGCCCGACGAAGAAGTCGCCTATCGAGCGCGCGCCGCGAGCGTGGCACGCGCGCACGGGATCGAGCTCGTCATCGCCTACATCCTGCCGCTGACCACGGAGCCCCTGAAGTACGAGAACCGCCTCCGCTGGTTCGCGCCGGACGGGACCGAGCGGCTCGCATACCTGAAGCTCCACCCCGTCCCGATGGAGCCGGCGGTCCCCGGCGACGGACCGGCGCCGCGGCTCGAGACGAGCTTCGGTCCCGCCACCGGAGCCGTCTGCTACGACTACGACTTCCCCGCGCTCGGGCGCGCCCACGCGCGCGATGGAGTGGGCGTGGTGGCGTTGCCGTCTTCCGATTGGCGCGGCATCGATCCCGTGCACACCGAGATGGCAGCCATGCGCGCGATCGAGGGCGGCTACTCGATCGTGCGGTCGACGCGCTTCGGGCTCTCCGGTGGGATCGACGCCCACGGCCGGCTGCGCGCGCTCTCGTCGAGCAACGAGTCCACGCAGCCCTTCATGATGGTGTCGCTGCCGAAGGAGCAGCTCGCGACGCCGTACGCTCTCCTCGGGAACCTCGTGCTCGTGCCGCTCCTGCTCGGAGCGGCGGCGGCGCTCGCGGGCCTTCGCCCGACCGCCGGCGCAACGACGTCACGACGCCGAGCGGAGTCGGGAACGGCGGCGGCCCCGGCTTCGATCGGCTCGTGAAGCTCGAGGTCCCTCACGTCCCGGGCGGGGCGTTCCGCTTCTCCTCGAACGCGCGGTCCTCGGCCGCTTTCTTCTCCGCCTCGCGGGCGGCCCATGCCGCGTCGAGGGCGGCCTCGTCGATCACGACGCGGTCGCCCTCCACCCGCACCGGGAGCGGCTGCGCCTTGGCGATCTTGTCGTGCACCGACATGGGAACGGGCAACGTCACGCTCGTCCGAAACGTCGTCTCGTCCGCGCGAGTGACGTCGAGGAGATACTCGGTGACCCGGATCATGTAGCGAAAGCGCCGAGAGCCCGCCATGCGCTCCGCGACGACGCGGTGACTCACGAGCTTCGCCGGCGCGGGCGCGCCGTTCTTCGCGAGATCACGGTAGGCGAAGAAGCTCAGGCCCCCGTGCTCGCGCGGAAACACGACGAGCCACCACCCGAGCGCAGCAAACGGGATCGCAAGCACGAGCCCGAGCACGATGAACCCCGACATGGGGCGAGCATAACGCGGGTCCGTCAGTTCGGAGCGGCGACCAGATCCACGTTGAACACCACCGGCGGGTACGAAAGCGGAACGTTCTTCGCCGCGAGCTCGAGGGTGTTCACTCCCGACTTCAGCTCGCCCACCGGCACGTCGAACACGAGCGGCATCGCCCCGGACGCGGGCTGCGACCCGAAGTACGCGAGCTGCGCCGCGTCGTACTTGAACGCGTGGGAAGGCCCGCCGTTCACGCGCCAGTCGATCTCGTAGTCCGCCGGCTTCCCCGCGGAGACGTGCATCCACGAGCTCATCGTGATCCGCGCGCTCTTCACTCCGGTCAGGTCGATCGACGCGAACGCGAGCGGCTTCCCCCACCCCTTCGCGACGTCGTCGAGCAGGTAACCCACGTTCTGCCAGCCCTTCGTGTTCGCCACCGTCAGCGAGTCGGGGACCTCCGCCTCGCGCCAGCCCCCGATCGTCGGCCCATCGAAGCCGACGTTGTCGTACCGCGCGACCCAGGCGTCGACCGTGTCGTTCGAGTACTTCAGCGTCGCGTGGTTGTGCGTGGTGAGGTGCACCCAGCCCCGCGTGAACGGGAGCGCGACGTCCGTCCCGAACAGGAGCTCCGTCGGCCCGAAGGTCACGCCGTCGGCCGAAGCCGGCGATGCGTAGACGTCCACGTGCGACTTCGACAGCTTCACCTCGACGTGGTTCAGCATCGTCTTGCTCGCGGTCACGCACTTTCGCTGTTCGACCGTCGGCTCGAAGAACGTGTGCACCCAGTCGTGGATCACGACGACGCGGCTCACGCTCACCATCCCGGTCGTCTGGCAGTTCTGGTTGAAGTGAACCTCGATCCCGTTCCGAGGGACACCGGCGTTCTCGTCGTTCTGCAGCTTCAGGTAGCTCGGCGCGGGTGTCGGCTCCGCCGTGACGTCCAACGCGACCCAACCGAGCAGCCCGCCGGGCTCGAGCGTCGCATCGAACACGATCGTGCCGGTGCGACCCTCGACGTCGAAGGGGCGACGGATCCGGTAGGACGTCTGGCCGTAGTTCTGCGCCGCTGCCGCGACCAGCAGGTGGTTGCTCTGGATCGTCGGGATCGTGTTGCAGACGAACGTGTCGTGGTCGGGGAGCACCTTCGCGGGCAGGCCGTCGCGGCAGCTCGGGAGCGTCGCCGGACCAATCGCGATCACGTCTCCGTACGCGGGCGGCGTCGTCACCGAGCGCGCACCGCTCCACAGCGCGCCATCGAGCTCGCGCGTGCGCCCCCCACCGGCGCCCGGCTTGTCGAACGTGTCGCAGAACGCGGCTTCCTTCAGCCCGCACCCGGGTGGTCCCGGCGGTCCGGGCGGTCCCGGCGGCGGCCCGTTCGCGTCCGCATCGACCCCGGCATCGCTCGGCGTCGAGGGCACGCTCGGATCCGATGCGCTGCATCCCAAGAGCACGACGAAGATCCCCGCGACTCGTCTCATGTTCCAGCCTCTCTCGTTCATGGCGGCGGCTCGCGCAGCGGAGCAGCAGCGCCGGGCCCTTGGAGCGCGGCGACGAACGCGACGAGATCGCTCTGCTCCCGCGCCGTCAGGGCGAGCGCCGTGATCTCCTTCGTCCCCGGATAGCCACCCGGATCGCCGCCGCGCGCGAAGAAGGCGACCGCATCGGCGAGGCTCCGGACGTGTGCAGTGTGCATGTAGCTGGGTTGCTTCGCGATGCAGCGCAGCGTCGGCGTCTTGAACGCCCCCTCGTGGAGCGGCGTGACGGCCGGGAGCGGTCCCCGCGAGCCGTCGCTGTAGGCGCCGCTCGCGCCGAGAGGATCGGTCGCGGCCGCCGCGAGCCCCTGCGCTGCGCCGCGATCGTTCAGATCGGTGAACGCCGTCGCCACCGTCTGCGGCCGCAGCCCCACGTTGTGGAACGCGCCGTCGGTCAGGCGCGGACCGGAGTGGCACCGCACACAGTCGCCGCGCCCGACGAAGAGCGCGGCACCGCGCAGCTCGGCGCGCGTCAACGCCGAGCCGTCGCCCGCGAGCCACGCATCGAAGCGACTCGGCCCACAGCGCAGCTCCATCAGGTACGCGGCGATCGCCTTCGTCGCGTTCACGGCTACCCGGGTGACCGCATCCCGATCGCCAATGCTCATCGCTTCCCAATCCGCCGCGCCCGGCTTGCCGTGACAGACGGCATCGGCGAGCGCGCCGTCGCAGCCGGCGCTCGCCGGCGCGAGCTGGGGGAACCGCTTGGCGTCGTCGAGCGGCGGCAGCGGGCCGAACACCGCCTCGTACGGCGCCCGGAAGAGCCGAAAGACCTGGAGTGCGACGAAGAGCCGACTCGAGTTGAGCTCGCCCGCCGCCTCGACCACCCCGAGCGCCTGATTCCAGAGCGTGTCGCGGCGACCGTCCCAGTTGAAGAAGGGGCTCGCCGCGACGTCGAGCAAGGTCGGCGTGCGCCGCTGCGTCCACTTCGCCGCGAGCGAGATCTGGCGGTGCGGGCTGCGCGAGTCGACGAAGTCGTCGTTCGGGACGTGACAGCTCGCGCACGCGACGCGACCCGCGTCGCCGACCGACCCGAGCGTCCCCGTCGTTCCGTCGTTGTCGCGATCGAGGAGCGGCCCCGAGAGCGCCTTCGAGAAGAAGAGTACCTGGCCGAGCTTCTTCGCCGCCGGGTCCGCCGCGAACGCGTTGCTCGGATCCGTCGCGGCGGGCGCCTTCGCGTAGTCGAGCTCCGCGAGCTTCGCCCGCTCGGCGTCGCCGAACGTCGGATCGGGATCGTCCACGACGGGCGGCGGTGCGTCGTTCGGCGCCGCCGAACAGCCGGCGGCGACCAACGCGGCGAGGAGCGCCACGCTCGCCTTCACGGCTTGCTTCCGCCGTACCAGTACGTGCCGCACGGGATCAGGTTGTGGTCCCACGCGGGAAGCGGCGCCGCGTTCGAGATCCCGAGGTCGTCGAACGCCCGCTCGACGTGCGACTGATGGTAGCGATGCCAGTACGGGTGCGCGGCGTGGTCGGGCACCACGCTCTCATCGATCTCGATGTGGTACCCCGACGTTCCGAACATGACCCGGCGCGAGCCGGCCTTCAGCATGCCGTTCGGGACGATCGCGCAGCCGGCGGGCTTGTCCTCCGCGAAGACGTAGATTCGCGACGTCGTCGCGTAGACGTCGATCTTCACCGGGCGGTCGACGCCCGTCACCTCGCCGAGCACCGGGACCGGCGTCCACTTCACCGAAGACTCCCAGCCGAGGTTGCCCTCCATCCCGGCGTGCCACCCGTGGAGGTTCGCGCGATCGCACTGTTGGCTCACGCCCCAGCCCCGGTTGTCGCAGACCTCGATCTGGAGCTCGTGATCGACCGAGAAGGGCTGCACCACGATCGTGTCGTACGGTCCGGGGCCCTTGTTCTCGAAGGGGAACGGGCCCAACCGCGACTCGAGCGGGACGTCGTACGAGTGCGGCACCTCGCTCGGCGTGACCTCGGGCGTCTCGGTGATCCAGATCTGCGGGTAGCGGCGCTGGGTCGAAGGCAGCGTCGTCGACATCGTCACGTGGAGGTAGTCGGTGTCGCTCAGCTTCGCGTCGACACCGCGCGCGACCATCCGAATCGACGTGGTCGCCCCGACCAGGAACTGGCCGAGCAGCGGACCGTACGAGTACGCATCGTCCACCGTCGACGGGAACTCGAGCGACATCTTGGCGTTACGGAGCACCACGTTGCCGTTGCCGTCGTGGATGAGCTCGTCCATCGCCGGCCACGGGGTGTCGGGGTTGAAGCTCAGGTACCAGTCCATCGTGGGATCCGGCAGCGGGCTCACGTTCACGAAGGCGCGCGCGATCGGCTTGGGCCGGCTCGTCGGCTCGAACTGCCCGTTCACGAAGACCTCGCCCGTCGGGAGCCGTGCCTTGTCGAGCGGGATCGTCGGCAGCGTCGTACCAATTCGGGACGACCCGGGCGCGGCCATGGCGCCGATGTAGCTCCCCGCGAAGGGACAGCCGGCGTCCAGCGCCTCGATGACGAGCGTGGTGTCCCCCTTCAGGCCGGACCACGCGAGCGACGAGACGGGAGTGTTGCCTTGGTGCAGCGCGACCGCGCGGTTCGCGTCGCCGGCGGCGAGCACGTCGTGATCGTTCGCCCACCCGTAGAAGATGCGATAGAGCGGCACCGCGCCGGCGGCCTGGTCGGCGAGCACCGAGAAGTGCGTCGCGACCTCCGCCGACGCGGCCGTCCCGCGCGAGCTGCCCTCGGGTCCGTCGACGTAGAAGAGCGTTGCATACGGCGCCTGCGCCATCTGCCGGCGATACACCGGACGCGAGGCGTTCGACGGCACGTAGAACGCGATCCCGTCGTCGCGGTAGCCCTTCGCGATCAAGGCGCTCCGCTCCGTCGCCGAGGTCACGTACTCCGCGGCGTTGAACTCCTTCGCCGGCGGTGCGTTGTACTCCCAGACGTAGCCGCCGCGCAGGTTCGGATCCGCGAGCCGATACACCGGCACGCGATCGGTTCCGGGCGTGAGGTACACGTACCCGAGCACCGACTCCTGCTCCGTGCGCTTGTAGCCGAAGACGTCGCCGGCGAGCGACCGGTCGTACTGCTTGATGTCGTCGAACTCGCGGTCGACGCGGATGTGCTGGCCCGCGCAGCGGTAGATCGCGTTCTTCACCACGACCTCGCCGTTCTCGCCGACCAGCACGTCGCTCGCGGACGGCTGGGGGTAGATGCGGTAGTCGCGCGCGCCCGCGACGGGCTCGAAGTCGACGATCGCAGTGTCGCCGCGCACGGTGACCTTCACGTTGTCGATCCGCGGGAGCGGAGGAAGCCCGTTCTCTCCCGGACGAAGGCACGCGCCCGCGGTGCAGGTGAGCCCGCCACCGCTGCCGCAGCTCTGACCGTCGCAGTCCGTGTCCAGGCAGTCGACGTAGCCGTCGCAGTCGTCGTCCGACTTGTCCGAGCACGCGAGCTCCTTCGGCTTCACGTCGACCGGACACACGCCGCCGCCCAAGTTCGACGTGGTCGAGCATCCGATGACGATGGCGATGGTGGCTCCGGCTCCGATCCACCACTCGAGTCGCTTGAGCATCCCTGCCTCCGAATGGCTTTGGAGCTACCCCGCTGAATCGATCACCGAAATCGTCGGCCGGCGATCATTTTGCGACCAGGCGCTGGACCTGGCTCGCGAACGGGCTGTCGGGGTGCTGCGCGACGAACGAGTCCGCGAGCGCCTTCGCCTGCGCGCGCTGACCTTTCGCCATCAGCACCTGCACCCGGAGCACGGTCTCCTCCGAGGCCATCTTGCCGTTCGGGAACTCGGCTCGGTACTCGTCCAGCGCACGCATCGCTCCGTCGGGATCGTGGGCGGCGAGCGCGCTCCGCGCGCGACCGAGCGTCGCGACCTCGCGCGTGAGCGACGACGCGGCGGGAGCGGCCGGCGGCGGCTTCTTCGGCGCGGAGACCGGCGGCGGCGCGGCCGATGCCACGGAGACGACCGGGGGCGGCGGCGCGGTCTCGACCGGCGGCGGCGGCGCGAAGACGGTGCTCGCGACCGCGACCGGAGGCGGCGGGGCAGCCGGCGGCGGCGCGGGCGGCCTCGTCGCGTAGTAGCCGCCCGCCGCGACTGCTCCGCCGATCGCGACCACACCGACGATCTTGGCGGCGAGCCCGAGCGCGCTCGCGCTCGCGGCGGTCGTCGTCGTCACCGCGGCGCCGACGCCGAGCGCGGCGGCGATCCGCCGCCTCCGCGCCGGATCGGGACGAACGCGATGCTCGCGGAGCAGCTCGCGCTCCTCGTCGGTCGCATCCTCTTCGGACCAGTGACGAAGGTCGCTCATTTCTTCCCCCGCTTCAAAAACTCGCGGACGAACTCGCGTGCGCGCCGAACGCGCGAGGCCACGGTGCCGACGGGAACGTCGAGCAGCTCGGCGACGGCCGGAGCGCTCATCTCCTCCAGCTCGAACAGGACGAACGCTTCGCGCAGCTCCGCGGGCATTGCCTCCATCACGGCATCGAGCGAGGCCCGGTTGCGACGCTCCTCGACGACCTCGTCCGCCGGGCGCTCCCGGGCGGTGAGCTCGACCGCCGTGATCGGGACCTCCCGCCGCCGCGCCGCCGCCCTGCGCTCGTCCGACGCGACGCGAACGGCGATCCCAATCAGGTACCGATCTTCGCGCTCGGGATCGATCTCTTCGATGCGGCGGAGGGCGACCATGAAGACCTTCTGCGTGGCGTCGTCGACGCTTCCGTCGGGCGTTCCCAAGCGGCGGAGGGTCCGCCACACCATGTCGAGGTTCTTCTCGACCATGCGCCGAACGCGCTCATCCGGAGAGATGGCGCTCTCGGTCATCGGGGCAGCCGCGACGTCCTGGATCACACGACACCTGACTCGAGTTGGAACGAGCTCGCCGAATCGATCACGGAAATCGTACTCCTACCCCGAGACCCAGGCGCGCCGCCACGACCGGCGTCTCGTAGAGCACGCGGTCGGGCAACTCGAAGTAGTAGGTGGTGCGGAGGAGCGGGACCACGACCGCCCCCGCGAGATCGACGAAGAAACTCGGGGTGGGCCGCCACTCGAAGTGCAGCGCCCCGTCCAGCGCGAGCCACGGATCGACGGGGTTCTTCGGATCGCGGGCGGCGGTCGAGTGGGCGATCGCGGCGCCGGCCTCGAACCCGATGCACGGGCGTACCCCCACATGTCGCGACCCCAACCACACCGGGCACCCGTCCACGCGGGCGGTGGCGAGGAGGAGGTCGACGCCGCCGAACCGGTTCGAGATCTGCGAAGCGGCCGCCGTGAAGGCAAAGCGAAGGGTGGGCTCGAGCGCGAGCGCGCGGGGCGCGAGCCCGACCGCGACCTCGAGCGCGTCCGTCGGCGTGGGACCGATGCCACCGCGGAGCCCGCCGGCGAGCGCGAGCGAGACGACGAGCGGGTTCGGGCGCGCGACCGGTGGCGGTGGTGGTGGCGGCGGAGCGGCCGGTGGGGCCGGGGGCGGCTCGGGCTCCGCGTCGTCGACGTGACCCCCGAGATCGATCGCGAGCCCGGCGAGGAAGCCGAGCGCGTTGGAGACCTCGGCGCAGGTCTGCGCGCTCAGCTCGCGCTTGCCGCGCCGACCGTTGCGATCGACGACGACGAGCTCGCCCGCGTAGACGCCTGCGGCATGCCGGATCGCGAGCGTGACCGTGACGCCGACACCTTGCGATGGTTGGTGGACGTTCGCCGCGACGCCGGCGCGAACCTCGGCCTCGGTCGCGCACCCGGACGGGGCTTCGTAATGGAGCTCGTACGGAGCGGCGTCCACCACCCCCTTCTATACCTCCAACGGATGCTCATCGGTGCGTAATGCTCGACGGCCGTCCCTCGGCGATGCGACCGTCCTCCATCTCGTAGAGAACGTCGAAGACGTCCAGTGCTCGGTGATCGTGCGTCACCACGAGGACCGCCGCGCCGCGCTCGTGGGCGACCTTGCGGAAGAGCTCCATGACCACCCGACTCCGCGGTCCGTCGAGGGCCGCCGTCGGCTCGTCGGCGAGGATGAGCGATGGCTCGTTCGCGAGCGCGCGCGCGATCGCGACCCGCTGCTGCTCTCCGCCGCTCAGCGTCTCCGGGTAGGCGTCCGCCCGATGCCCCACGTCGAGGTAGGCGAGGAGCTCCTTCGCGCGCGCGCGCCCGTGCGGCTTCTCGCCGAACTCGCACGCGATCTCGACGTTCTCGCGCGCGGAGAGGAACGACGTCAGGTTCGCCTTCTGAAACACGAAGCCGAGGTGCTTTCGCCGCAGCTCCGCCAGGTCGGCCAGGGGTCTGCCGTCCTGGACGACCAACTTGCCGGCGAAGTGCACGGTTCCGCGCTCCGCCGGCGAGACGAACCCGAGCGCCTTGATCAACGTCGACTTTCCCGACCCGCTCGGCCCCAACAAGGCGGCCACGGTTCCGGGCGCGAGGTCCAAGCTCACGTCGTCGAGCGCAGTCACCGCGCCGGAGCCGGAGCCGTAGGTCTTGGTGAGATGCGAAGCGGAGACCGAGTGCATGTTCATCCCTCCAACGCGCGGGACGGATCGATCCGCATGACGTGACGAAGGCCGAGCAGACTCGCGAGCGTCACCACCACCATCGTCACGATCGGCGCGAGCATCGTGATCGCCGGAGTGATGAGCACGCGGCGCGGAAACATCGGGAAGGCAATGCTTCCGAGGCCCCACGCGACCATGAAGCCGATCCCACCGAGCAGCCAAGCTTGCTGGAGCACGAGCCCGAGGAGCCGCGTGCGCGGCGCCCCCATCAGCTTGAGCACCGCGAGATCGTGCGTCTTCTCGAGCGTGAGGTTGTACATGACCATCATCACGATCACGGCGGCGGTCAGCGTGAGGATGACCGTGAAGAGCCCGATCTGCATGCGCGCGCGCTGGATGACGCCGCCGAGGAGCAGGTCTTCTTCTTCGCTCTGCGAGTAGACGGCCACGTCACCCCAGTCGCGGAGCGTGCGCTCGACGTCGTCGACGCGCGTCGGATCCACCTCGAGCAGGACGGCCGCGAGCGGCGGCGACGACACCGCCGGCGGGTGCCAGCTCGGATCGACCGCGAGGTCTTCGAGCGCAGGCTGACTCCTCCCGAGCTCCGTCTTGCGGAGCCGATCGAGGAAGCGCTGCCGCTCGAGCCGCGTCGCCTCGGTCGGCTGCTCCGTCGTCACCAGCTGCGCATCCGCGACCGTGACGAACGCGACCGAGTCGCCGTTCGACGTGAGCGCGTTCCGCGTCAGCCCCACCACCCGGTACGGTTCGTCGGCGAGGACCAGCGTCTCGCCCACGCCGAGCCCGAGCGACGCGTCGACGACGATCTCCCCGTGCGGCTGCGCCAACGCGCGCCCCTGCACGATCGAGAGCGTGCGTCCGGCGTCGTCCGGCCAACCGAGGCCCACGAGCGCGATTCGGAGGACGGTGGTCCCACGGTCGCGCTGGATGAGCTGGTACGTGTAGGGGCGCGCGCTCTTCACCCCTGGGATCGCCGCGGCACGTGCCTCCAGGCTCGGGTCGACGCGCGAGGACTCTGCGAACGGTCCGCGGGTGTCTCGTTGGACGACCCAGAGATCGGCGTGCATCGCACGCGTGAGGATCGTCGCGTCGTCCACCATGCCGGCGTAGATGCCCTGCATCGCGATGACGACGCTGAGGAGGAGCCCGAGCCCGACCGCCGTGCCGAGGAACCTCGCCAGGTGGCGCCGGACGTCGCGGAGCGCGAGGTTCATTCGGCCACCCACTTCCGGCCATCGGTGAGCGTCACGCCGCGCGCCGGCGCGAGGAGGACGTCTCCCTCGGCGAGCCCGTCGTCGATCGCCACCCACCCGTCACCCGCCGGTCCCATCTTGGGACGGGCGATGCGAGCGCGCCCACCGCGATCGACCCAGACGAAGGGGCCGCGATCGTCGCGCTGGACCATCGCGAGGGGTACCCGAAGCACGTTCGGATGGCGGGCGAGCTCGATCCGAACGTCGGCTCGCTGACCGATCGCCACCCGGCGATCGAGCTTGTCCGGCGTCACGTCGACGACCAGCTCGTGCGTCTGCCGGTCGGACTCCCACGCGATGCGGGCCACCTTGCCTGTGATCGGCACGTCGCTCCCCGGAAACGCGATCGTGGCGAGCTGGTCGGGAGCGAGCTGCGGCAGCACGGTCTCGTCGATCGAAGCGCTGACGTACACGCGCGACGTGTCGACGATGCGGAGGACCGTCGACCCGATCGCGACCGTATCTCCGGGGTCGCGCAACCGCCGTGTCACCAGGCCGTCGAAGGGCGCCAGGAGCGTCGCTCGAACCATCGCGACTCGACGCTGCTCGGCGCCACCGGCGGCGTAGTCGATCCCGCGGGTCGCCTCCGAGCGTTGGGCCAGGACGCGATCGAGCTCCGCCTGCGCGACGCGCTGGCGGTCCGCCGCGTCGTCCCGCTGCTGCGCCGGGATGGCCCCACTCGCGAGGAGCGACTCCGTCCGAGCGAGCTCGCGCTCCGCCGTCCCCAAGACGGAGCGCGCGCGATCCTCGTCGGCCGCGATCCGCGCGAGCGACGATCTCGCGGCGCTCACTCCGGTCTGCGCGGCCTGAAGGTCCGCCTGCGCTTGATTGGTCTCCAACCGGGCGAGCTCTTGTCCGAGGGTGACGCGCGCTCCCTCGTCGACCATGACCGAGCTCAGGCGCCCGACGAGGTCGAAGCCGACGGCGGCTTCGCGTTGGCTCTCGACCGTGCCGCGACCGAACGCTTCCTCCACCACCGTTCCTCGCTCGACCTTCGCCGTGCGCACGGTCACGGGTGATGCGACGCGCACCCAGGCCAGCGCGAGGACGGCGAGTACGATCACGATCGGCACCGCCGCGCGGCGCACGAACCCGAGGACTCTACTCACGATGCTCATGACGGTTTCCCTCTTCGTTGGTGCTGCTTCGACGCGCGCTGCCCCTTCGCGACCGCGGGCGCCAAGAGCGCGAGCAAGGCCTGGCGCACGGCTTGCGCGTCGACGGCCACGGCGCCGCCCGGGCCGGCGCCCGCGCCTTCGCGACCCGAGGACGAGAGCGCGAGCATTCGCGTCGTCCCCATGACGACGACCGCGAGCGCGTTCGCGTCGAGGTCGGTGCGAAAGACCCCGCTCGCTTGTCCGTCTCGGACGCATTTGCGGAGGAACGCAGCCGTCTTCTGCGCGCAGCCCGCGAGCCGCGACGCGGAGCCCGCAGGGAGCGCGAGGGTGAACTGCTCCGAGGGGACCAGCCGGAGGATGCCGACCTGCTGACCGACCGCCGCGCTCCGCGCCGCGACGAAGCGCTCGAGACGCTCGCGCGGCTCCAGGTCCGCCGGGGGGTACGTGGCATCGAGCACCGACTCCACCCGCGCTGCGACCGCATCGAGCACGGCGTCGATCGACGCGAAATGACGGAAGATCGCGCCCGTCGTCAGGCCCACGCGCTCCGCCAAGCTCCGCGTCGTCAGCGCCGCGATGCCCTGATTCGCGATGATCGCGAGCGCCGCATCGATGAGCTCGGCCTGGCGGACCGCGGAGCTTCGTCGTCGGTCGTCCATGCCTTGTAAGTAAGAGCTTACTTGCTAATGGTCAAGGCCAACGGCAGGTCGCCCGCGTCGGGATGCTCGTCGTGCCCCGCTCGAGCTTCGCCGGAGGGTCGCCCGACGGACACGGGATCGCGCGCGCACACTGGAAGGCGTCCGTGCAGGTCGCGGGGAGCGGCCAGCACGTCGCGGTCACGTCGAGCTTCGCCGGTCGACCATCGTCCCAGCGCGCGACCACGCGATCGGCGTACTCGTGGATCCGCGCGCGATCGGCGGCGACCTCGGAGAGGACGCACACGTCGCGGGGACCGCACCCGTGACACATGTCCGCGAGCTCGCGCACGCCGTACTCGCGCTGCGGCGGCGCCGCGACGAACCCGGCCGCCGGCGCCGGCCACGTGATCCCGCACTCGTCGAGTGGGACGAGCTCGATCTTCGCGCTGGTCCCGTTCACGCGGAGCGCGTGGCACGTGATCGGTGCATCGTCACCGCGCGGGCCGACGCCGAACCACGTCGAGCGGCCCCCTTCGACGCGGTCGGCCGCACCGAGCCATCCGATCCGCTCGTTCGCGACCGCGTCGCGCAGGCGCTCGACGGTGAACCTTGCTCCGAGCGCCGGAGGGGCGCCGAGGTTGGCGTAGGGCAAGCCACAACCATGATGGTCACCGAGCTCGAGGGTGGGGCCCCACGCATCGATCCTCAGCGCATGGCAGGAGTGTGGCGCGATCGCCGTTCGCGGACCGATGCCGTAGAAGACCCAGTGGTCGTCCTCCACCATGGGCTCGACGTGGAGGAGCTCGGCTGCCGCAGACGCGCGCGCGAACGGTGAGAGGTTCGGTCCGCGCACGCGAGGGTCGAGGAGCGCCGCCTGGAGATCGTCCACGAGCAACGGCGTTCCGGGACCACCGGGGAACCGGGCCGCGCGACGCTCCGCATCGGTATCGGGGGAGACGGTCACCCGCACGGGCGGCGACGTCGCGGCGGGGCCCAGATCGACGACGGGAGCCGGCCGAGCGTGCGCGCACGCGACGACGAAGAGAGCGATGAGGAGAGG
Source organism: Polyangiaceae bacterium (assembly GCA_044224495.1). GTDB lineage: Bacteria > Myxococcota_A > Polyangia > Polyangiales > Polyangiaceae > JBGAKG01. The sequence goes on from JBGAKG010000026.1 coordinate 120,084, forward strand.
AGCAGCGATCCGCATGGCCCGCGCCATTGCATGCGCCGTTCCGGAGTAGAAACGCGCGATTCTCCGCTGCGGCTGGGATCGCGACGGCGCGGCGGCGCGACGGCGCGGACGTATTGGCGCTGCACCTCGAGACTCGCGCCAGATTGGCAGGGAGTTCTCGGGTTGGTCGACCTTTGGTATCGTGGTTCGTTTTTGTCGCACGGAAGGAACCCATGACCCTGCGCTCGTCCACGCTGCGTGCACTCTCCGCACTCGTCCCCGTCGCCTCGCTCGCCGCGCTCGTTCCGGGCTCCGCAGCGGCCGATCCGCCGTCCGCGCCGCCCGCGTTCGCGCTCGTGAACGCGAAGTCGGGGTTGTGCCTCGACCCGGCGGGCGACGACGCCGCATCTCGTGCCGCCGTCGCGCTCGGCCCGTGCGACGGCAAGTCCGACCAGCGTTGGTGGTTCCGCAAGAGCGACGACGACGCATTCGAGATCGTCAACGAGAAGAGCGGCCTCTGCCTCGACGTGCAGGGATACGACGCGAGCGAGCACGACGCTGTGATGCTCTACGCGTGCGACAAGAAGGACGATCAGCTCTGGACGAAGGACGCGGGTACGGCCGGCGCCGCCTACGCCTTCCGCAACCGGAAGGGCTACTTCTTCCAGATGAGCGGTCCCTTCACCCTGAACAAGGGCCTCTGCCTGGACTTCAAGGGCTCGTCCGGCAGCGCGGGATCGAGCGCGGAGCTGTACCGCTGCGGCGGTACGTCGCTCCAGTCGTTCACGACCGCCGGCACCGGCGTCCCGCTCAAGCCACCGACTCCCGCGCCGAACGCTCCCGGGCGCAGTCAGCTCTGCGCGAGCGACTTCGGTCCGTGCGTCGAGGGAGCGTGGACCGCGAACGGCAGCCGCTGGACCGCGTCGGGCTCGATCACGCTCGCCAAGCTCCCGATGGCGAACGCGAGCTTCGCGCTCGATGCGCCGGCGCCGGGCATCGGCTTGGATCTCACGTCGACGAAGGAGCTCGGGCTCGTCGGCAACGGACGGATCACGGCGAAGTTCCCGCTCGCGGGCGACGTGATCGACGTCGGCCTTCCGGCCGGGATGGTTCGCCTCGGAACTGGCGCTGGCATCACCGCGCTCCTCGGCAAGGGCTACCAGTACTCGATCGGCGGTCGGCCCTACGTCCTGCAGCCCGGCGGCTTCTACGCGCACGCGGCGATCAACGCGGCGTTCTCGCTCGGCCTCGCGGGCCTCACCGCGACCATCCCGGCCGGGCGCTCGGGCGAAATCTTCATCGGCTTCGAGAGCCGCGGCCCCGCGATCTATCTCTCCGGCGACTGCAACATCCCGATCGTCGGGGCGCCCAAGGAGAAGGATGGACCTCCCACGTCGATCGCGACCATCTCGTCGTGCACGCTCGGGTGGTTCGGCTCGCAGCCGCTCCCGCACACGCTCAGCCTGAAGCTGCTCGATCCCGCGAAGCCGCTCCCCGCGATCGGCGGGACGATGCCCGTCGTGGACGGGACGGTCGACTCCGCAGTCCTCGTCGGCGGCGCAATCTCGTTCGCAGCCCTCCCCGGGATCCAGTTCAACGGGATGATGGCGATCGACCCCGACTCGACCACCGCGAACAGCGTCACGTTCCGGAACCTCGCGAACCTCCGCGGCGGGCTCGAGGGCTCGATCGACGTGAGCGTCCTCGCGTTCTCGATGACGCTCGGCCAGGCCGCCGCGCTGTTCGACGCACGCCGCGGTCAGCTCGATCTCGCAGCGAGCATTCCGGCCGAGGCGCCCCTCGATCGGATCGGCTCGGCGTTCGGCAAGCGCTTCAGCGGCAAGGCCATCGCCTACGGGCGCTTCGCTCCGAGCACCAACCAGCTCGCCTTCGACTTCAGCAAGGCGAAGCTCTACGACTTCGATCTCGATACCTTTCAGGGACAGCTCGACTTCGGCAAGAAGGAGCTCGCCATGGCGGGCAAGCTCGAGTTCGGGAAGGCGTGGGTCTCGCTGGGCGGCACCGTGGGCGGCGCGAGCAGGTTCTCGCTGACGGGCGGCACGGGGATGACGCTCGACGGCGTCGCGGTCGCCGGTTCGTCGCTCACCGTGGGCACCTCGGGCGTGAGCTTCAAAGGCTCCGTCCGTCTGAGCGGGCGCACCTGGGCGTTCGACGAGACGCTCACCACGCCGCGCACGATCAAGTCGAACATCGTGAGCACCACCGCCTCGATCCCGGGCATCCCGGTCGGCGCCAAGTTCGACGTCTGGGCGCAGTACACGATGGGCGGCAACCTGGGCGTGAAGGCGAAGCTCTCGCAGAACGCGGGCCCCCTCTCGACGAGCGAAACCTACGCGGTCGACTCCGACGGGAAGGTCACGGTCGTGGTCGCCGGCCAGGACGTCAAGGTGAAGGTGCTGTAGCGCGCTGGTCCACGCTCTCGACGATCTTCCCGTCGCGGAGCCGCACCTGCCGGTGCGCTCGCGCGGCAAAGCTCATCTCGTGCGTGACCATGACGACGGCGATCCCGTCGCGCTCGGCGAGCTCGCGGAAGATCTCGATCACGGTCTCCCCGTTCTTCGAGTCCAGGTTCCCGGTCGGCTCGTCCGCCAGGACCAGCCGCGGCCGCCCCGCGATCGCGCGCGCGATCGCCACCCGCTGTTGCTGCCCGCCCGAGAGCTGGTTCGGCTTCCGCTCCGCGAACGGGCCGAGGTCGAGCGACTCGAGCACCTCGCGCGCTCGCTGCTCGTGCCCGCTCCGCGAGCCCCCGCGCCGCCACATCGGAACCACCACGTTCTCGAGCACCGAGAGCTCGGGGAGCAAGAAGTGGAACTGGAAGACGAACCCGAGCTTCGCGCCGCGGAGCTCGGCGCGGTCGTCGTCGTCGAGCTCGGACACGTCGACGCCGTCGACCATGACCCTTCCGGCGGTGGGTCGGTCGATGATCCCAAGAAGGTACAAGAGGGTCGACTTCCCCGACCCGCTCGGCCCCGTCAGCGCGACGTACTCGCCGGGCACGATGCTCAGGTCGACACCGTCGAGGACACGGTTCTTCACCTCGCCGCCCAGGTCGCGGACCAGGTTCTCGGCGCGGAGCAGCGGGGCCTGAGCGACGGCGACGGCGGTCATGCGACCATCCCGCGCAAGACCTCGACCGGCTCGACCCGCGCTCCTCGCAGCGCCGGGATCAGGCTCGCGAGCAGACCCACGGCGAGCGCGAAGCCGAGGCCCCAGAGGTACATCCGCGGATCGTCGTCGACGAGCATGTGATCCGTTCGCCCGACCACGGTCGTCGCCTTGAGCTCGATGTGGGACACGCCGACGAGCACGAAGTGCCCGAGCGCGTCGCCGAGCGCGGCGCCGAGCGACGCGATGATGCCGCCCTGGAGCAGGAACATCCGCAGGACGTCCCCGCGTTTGAAGCCGGCCGCCCGGAGCAACGCGACGTCCCGCGTCTTCTGGAGCACGATCATGATCTGAATCGCGAGGATGCCGAACCCTCCCACGATCAGGATCGCGCCGATGATGAAGCCGGTGATGATGTCCTGGACGGTGAAGAGGCTGAGCATGTCGGCGTTCACCTTCTGCCAGCTGTCGACCCGCACGCCGAAGAGCCGCTGCATGCGCTGCGCTTGGACCTCCGCCGTGTCGGGATCGGCGAGCCGTACCTCGATCCGACTCACCACGTCGGGCCGAGAGAGGACTGTCTGCGCCATCTTCAGCGGAACGAACGCACGCCCGTCGTCGATCGCGGGGACCGAGAACGCGAAGGTGCCGAGCACCTTGCCCGTGAGGCGCACGCCACGCGGCCCGACGACCGTGACGGTGTCCCCCACCTTCACCCCGAGCTTCTCCGCGGCGCCCGACCCGAGGAGGATGCCGTCGCGCGACTGCGCGAACTCGGCCCACGAGCCCTCGAGCATGTACTCGCGGATTGCGGTGACCTCGTCTTGAGCCACCGGCTCGATGCCCTTCACCTCGCAGGGCAGCTCCTTGCCGGCGTAGGTGAGCAGCGCCGAGCCGCTGAGCGACGGGGCGGCGGCCTTCACGCCGTCGAGGCTCCGGATCGCGCGCTCCACCTCGCCCGGCCGCTCGATCCGCGTGTGGCGCTCGTCGTCGGTCTCGTGCGCGACGCGCCCTGCCACGAAGTCGCGGTAGTACTGCGCGAGCAGCGGCGGATCGCTCGAGAGCTTCTCGTCCCGCACCGCGACCTGCGGTGTGACCCGCACGATCGTCTGGAGGAACTTCAGCCGGAAGCCGAGCTGGATGCCGCGCATCGAGACCAGCGTCATCACGCCGAGCGTGACGGCGAGGATCGCGATCATGCTCAGGAGGCGGCGCTCCCAGAGCTGGCGCAGGGCGAGGAAGACGACGACGCGCACGTCAGCGAGCGCTCCCCGGCGCGGTGGCGAGCGGATCGGGTTCCTTCCGCGTGACGCGCACGCGCGTGCGCCCCTTCTCGAGCAGCTCGATCCCGCCGACGGCGACGACGTCGCCCTCGGCCAAGCCGCCGACGACCTCGGCCCGGAGCAGATCGTGGATGCCGAGCTTCACGGTGCGCCGTTCGGCGCGGTCGCCGGAGAGGAGCCAGACTTGCCCGTCCTTCACGGCGTCGGCCGGGGCGAGCAGCACCCCCTCGCGCTCGGTGACGATCACGTTCACCTCGGCCGTCATCCCCGAGCGAAGCCCCGGCGGCGGCTCGTCGAGCTTCACCTTGGCGAGGTAGCTCTTCTTCTCGCGATCCGCGTCGGGCAGGATCATCACGACCGTCCCGCGGTAGGCCGCGCCGGGGAAGGCATGCAGGCTCGCCGCCACCCGCGACGCCGGGGCGCCATCGTGCCCGTCGTGAACTCGCGCGACGTCGGCTTCGTCGATCGCGACCTCGAGCAGCAGGCTCGAGACGTCGCCCACCTTGAACAGCGGCTGGTTTACCGCGACGACCTCGCCCGGCTCGACGTAGCGAACCATCACCATCCCGTCCTGGGGAGCGCGCACCTCTCCGTCGTCCACCTTGGTCTGCAACGCGCTCACGACGGCGCTCGCGCGCCCCGCGTTCGCCTGGAGATCGATCTGCTGCGCCGCGAGGTCGGCCCGCGCCGCCGCGAGCTGCGCCGCGAGCTCGTTCACCCGATCGCGCGCGCGATCCTGATCGCTCGTCGTGAGGGAACCGGAGCGGACCAGGCCGTCCACGCGCTCCTGCTCCCGTTTGGCGGCGGCGAGCTGCGAGTCGATCGCGGCGATGCGCGCCTGCGTGGCGGCGATGCGCGGACCGGTGGATCCGCTCGCGGCCGCCGCCTCGACCTGACCACGCCGCAGATCGAACGCTGCGGCGGGGTTCGAGATCCGCGCCAGGACCGCTCCGGACTTCACGGCGTCGCCCTCGCGCGCATCGAGCGTGGCGACCGGGCCGGCGACGCGGGACTTCACCGTGACGCGGCGCTCGGCCTCGACCGTGCCCGTCGCGTAGATCGCGTCCACCGCGCGCCCGCGCACGACGGGCATGCCGACCACGTCGACCGGGCGCGTCGCCCTCACGACGAAGAGCACCACGAGCACGGCCGCGACCCCGAGCATCGCCAGCCACCGAAGGCCCCGCTTCCGCATGCCCCTTGTTGTGGGGCGACCAGGTGGTATAGTCAAGCAGATTAGACCAGCTGGTCTAGGCTCATTTTTAAGGAGATCCGTTGCCCCGACCCCGATTCGAGCGGGCGCTCCCCGCGAAGCAAGACGCCATCCTCGATGCCGCCGCACGGGAGTTCGCCGAGCACGGCTACGAGTCCGCTTCGGTGAACCGCATCCTCCTCGCGGCGGGGTTCAGCAAGGGTCTCTTCTATTACTACTTCGACGACAAGGCCGACCTCGCCGTCGCGGTCGTCGAGCGCGAGTCGGTGCGCTACCTGAAGAACCTCGAGGTGCTGAAGGAGCCCAAGAGCGTCCGTCAGTTCTGGGCGCAGGTAGAGAAGATGGTCGAGCTGCACGAGCGCCTCAGCGACCAAGCGCCGAAGACCACGGACGCGCTCATGCGCCTCGGCACCGCGATGGCGCGCGATCCATCGCTGCTCCAGCGCATGACGAGCGGGTCGCTCGCGCGCGCGATGACGCGGCTCAGCGACTACTGGAAGGCAGGCCAGGAGATCGGTGCAGTCCGCAAGGATCTCCCGCTCCCGCTCATGCTCCAGCTCGTGAGCGACGTGAAGGTGAGCCTGATGCGGGCGATGCTGCCGGCCGACCGCGCTCCGTCGCGCGAGGAGCTCAAGCGCTTCACCGAGGTGCACATGGAGACGACGCGCCGGATCGTGAGCCCGAGCCCCACCTGACGCGGGCCGCAATCGCGCCTACGCTCTCCGAGCCATGGAAATCCTGCGCACCCCGGACGAGCGCTTCGCTCGCCTCCCCGACTACGACTTCGCACCGCACTTCGTCGACGTCGGCGACGGTCTGCGGATGCACTACGTCGACGAGGGACCCCGCTCGGCGGCGGTCGTGCTCCTGCTCCACGGGGAGCCGACCTGGAGCTACCTCTATCGGAAGATGATCCCGCTCTTCACCGAAGCGGGGTTCCGCGTCGTCGCGCCCGACCTGATCGGGTTCGGCAAGTCGGACAAGCCCGCGCGCGAGTCCGACTACACCTACGCGCGCCACGTCGCCTGGGTGAAGCAGCTCCTCGACGCGCTCGCGCTGAAGGACCTCACGCTCTTCTGCCAGGATTGGGGCTCCCTGATCGGGCTCCGGCTGGTCGGCGAGCACCCCGAGCTCTTCGCGCGGGTGACGGTCGGCAACGGGTTCCTCCCCGCCGGCCAGCGCGCGGTGCCGTTCGCGTTCCGGGCGTGGCGCGCCTTCGCGCGCTTCTCCCCCGCGTTCCCGATCGGGCGGGTCGTCGCGTTCGGGTGCAACACGAAGCTCAGCGCCGCCGAGCGCGCCGCCTACGACGCCCCCTTCCCCACCGCGCGGTACAAAGCGGGGGCGCGCATCTTCCCGGCGCTCGTGCCCACCGATCCGAGCGATCCGGCGATGCCGGCGCAGCGCGCGGCGTGGGAGTCGCTCGGGCGCTTCGAGCGGCCGTTCCTGACCTTGTTCGGCACCGATGATCCCATCTTGGGAAAGGGCGCGCGCACGCTGATCGCCCATGTCCCGGGCGCCAAGGGGCAACCGCACGAGTCGTTGCGCGGCAACCACTTCGTCCAAGAGGACCAGGGGCCGCACCTGGCGCGCGCGATGATTCGGTGGATGCAGAAGCCCACCACTCCGCCCTAGCCCCGCGCCGCCCATCGGGTACATCCTCGGGCCATGTCCGAAACCCGAACCGTCCGCGCTTGGGGCACCACCGCCGCCGGCAGACCCCTCGGCCCGATGACGATCGAGCGGCGCGCGCCGCGCCCGCACGACGTCGAGCTCGAGATCCTCTTCTGCGGCATCTGCCACTCCGACATCCACCAGGTCCGCGACGAGTGGGGCGGCGCACGCTTCCCGATGGTGCCCGGTCACGAGATCGTCGGCCGCGTCACGCGGGTCGGTCCGGCGGTGACGAAGTTGAAGGTCGGCGAGCTCGCCGGCGTCGGGTGCCTCGTCGACTCGTGCCGCACCTGCGGTCCCTGCAAGGACGGGCTCGAGCAGCACTGCGAGACCGGCTGGGCACCGACCTACAACGGCACCGAGATGGATCGGAAGACGCCGACGTTCGGCGGCTACTCGAAGGCGATCGTGGTCGACGAGGCATTCACGCTCCGGATCCCGGCGGGCTTGGACCCCGCCGCCGCAGCGCCGCTCCTCTGCGCCGGCATCACGACCTGGTCGCCGCTCCGCCAGTTCGGGTGCAAGCCGGGCGATCACGTCGGCGTGGTCGGCCTCGGTGGCCTCGGGCACATGGCAGTGAAGCTCGCCGTGTCGCTCGGGGCCGAGGTCACGGTGCTGAGCACGTCGGCAGCGAAGGAGCCCGACGCGAAGAAGCTCGGCGCGCACCACTTCGCGGTGACCAAGGGCGGCGCCGCGTTCGAGAAGCTCCGCGGCAAGCTCGACCTGATCATCGACACCGTGTCGGCCGAGCACGACTACGGCGCGTACCTCCGGCTGCTCCGCGCGCGCCGGACGATGGTGCTCGTCGGCGCACCGCCGACGGCCGCCGCGATCGAGCCCTTCTCGCTCATCATGGGCGGCAAGCGGCTCGCCGGCTCGCTCATCGGCGGCATCGCGGAGACGCAGGAGATGCTCGATCACTGCGGCAAGCACGGCATCGTCTCCGAGATCGAGCTCATCCCGGTGCAGAAGGTCGACGAAGCCTACGAGCGCGTGCTGAAGAGCGACGTCCGCTACCGGTTCGTCATCGACGTCGCGACGTTGGGATGAAGCTCACGGCGGCGGCGCCGAAGCTCGCTTCGGCAGCCGCACCGTGAAGGTCGTGCCTTCGGGCCCCGTCTGCACCGTCACCGTGCCGCTGTGGGCGATCACGATCTGGTCGACGATGTAGAGACCGAGGCCGAGCCCGGTTCCCTTCCGCGCCGCGTGCCCTTGCGTGAACGGCTCGAACAGCGCGTCGACCATCGCCTCGGGGATCGCGCCCTGGTTCTTCACCGACAGCTCGATCTCCTCGCCGTGGTCCTTCAGCTCGACGCGGATCGGCGAGCCCGCCTTGCCGTGGGTCAGCGCGTTCCCGACCAAGTTCTGCACGACTTGCTCGACGCGCGCTCCGTCCCAGCGCCCTTCGACCTTCGGCGGCGTGCTCAGCTCGATCTTCCGATCGGGGTTGGCGGCGGCGAGGTCGCCGACCGTCCGCGTGACGAGCGGCGCCACGTCCACCTCGCGGCGATCGACCGGGATGCCGCCGGCCAGGCGCGCGCGGGAGAGATCGAGGAGCTCGTTGACGATGTTGATGAGCTGGCGGCTCGTACGCCGCACCCGGTCGGCGTGGCGAAGGACGCCCTCGTCCTTGTTCTGCTTCGCCAGCACGTCGGCGACCATGAGGATCGACGCCAGCGGCGACCGCAGGTCGTGGGTGACGATCGCCAGAAGCTCTTCGTTCAGCCGCAGCGTGCGCTCGAGCTCCACGCGCTGAAGGAACAGGCGGAGGAACACGTCGACCTTGTGACGGAGGATGCGTGGGTCGAGCGGCTTGAACAGGAAGTCGACCGCGCCCGCCTCGTACCCGCGGAAGGTGCGCTCGGCATCTCGCCCGCCCGCGGTCACGAAGATGATGGGGATCAACTTCGTCCGATCGTTGCCGCGCATGAGCTCCGCGAGCTCGAACCCGTCCATCTCCGGCATCTGCACGTCGATGATGGCGAGCGCGAACTCGTGCGCGAGGAGGAGCTCCAGGGCGTCGCGCCCGGACGTCGCGCGATGCAGCTCGACGTCCTCGCGGCGGAGCACCGCTTCGAGCGCGAGGAGGTTCTGTTCGAGATCGTCGACGAGGAGGAACTTGGGTTTGGAGCGCGGCTTGGACATGGGTTCACTCGGTGAGGGAGACGAGGATGCGGGCAAGCTCCGCGAGCGGAGCCACCCGAGTGGGTTGGGATGCGGTGATCGCCGCCTGGGGCATCGAGGGCGCCTCGGCTTCGCTGGGGTCCTGCACGTAGACCGCGCCGCCGCCGCCGCGCACGCGAGCGGCGCCCGCCGCGCCATCGTCGTTGGCGCCGGTCAGCACGAACGCAGCGAGGTTCGGTCCCCAGTGCTCCGCAGCGGACTCGAAGAGGACGTCGATCGACGGACGGGCGAAGCGCACGGGCTCGTCCTGCGACAGGCAGAACGTCTCGTCGCGCTCGACGAGCACGTGGTAGTCGGGTGGGGCGAACCAGACGCCGGGCGCGATGACGACCTTGTCCTCGGCTTCGTTCACCGGACACGTGCACTTCCGCCGGAAGAGCTCCACGAGCAAGCTCGGCCGCTGCGGCATCACGTGCACGACGACCACGACCGGGAGCTCCAGCTTCGTCGCGAGCGGGGGCAGGAGCAGCTCGAGCGCGCGCAGGGCACCTGCCGACGCCCCGACGACCACCGCGCGCGGCTTGGTCAGCGCTTCCGGTACCATCGCATCTCCTCGGCGAAGGGCTCGAACGTCTTGGCGTGGGACGAGAAGCGGACCGTCTCCTTCGGACCGATGCCGAGGAAGCCGCGGCAGGCGAGCGAGTCGGCCATGACCCCGAGCGCGCGCTCCTGCAGGTTGCGATCGAAGTAGATGAGCACGTTGCGACACGACACGAGCTGCATCTCGGCGAACACGCTGTCGGTCGCGAGGCTGTGATCCGCGAACAGCATCCGCGCGCGGAGCGTCGGGTCGAAGACGGCGATGCCGTCGCGAACTTCGTAGTGCTCGGCGAGCGATGCAGTGGCGCCGGTCGCAGCGTGAGCTTGGGCGAACGCCGGGAGTCGATCCGCCGCGTACCGCCCCGCCTCCGCCTTCTCGAGGGCGACGCCGTTGATGTCGGTCGCGTAGATCGTCGCGCGCTGGAGCAGCCCCGCCTCGCGCAGCACGATCGCGTAGGACCACGCTTCTTCGCCGGAGCTGCAGCCGGCGACCCAGAGCCGGAACGACGGGTAGGTCGCGAGCGTCGGAACGATGCGCTCGCGGAACACCTGCCAGAACGGTGGATCGCGAAACAGCTCGCTGACCTGCACCGTCAGGTATTGGAGCAGCTCGGCGAAGTTTCGACCGTCGCGCAGGATCGCGTCCTGGAGCTGCGAGATCGTCGCACACGAGAAGCGCGGGAGCGCCGCCTTCACCCGCCGCGTGAGCGAGGCCATCGCGTACGCGCGGAAGTCGTAGTGGTACCGGAGGAAGATCGCCTCGACCAACAGGCGCAGCTCGATCTCCTCCGCCGTCATGACAACCACACCCGGATGAGCGAGAGCAGCATCTCGGTGTCGAGCGGCTTCGCGATGTAGTCGTTCGCGCCCGCCTTGAGGCAGCGCTCCTGATCGTCGGGCATCGCCTTCGCGGTGATGGCGATGATGGGGACGCTCGCGAAGCGTCCGCCGCGGCGGCGGAGCTCGCGCATCGCCGTCACGCCATCCATCTCGGGCATCATGACGTCCATGAGGACCAGATCGACGTCCTCGCTCTTCTCGAGGAGCTCGAGCGCCTGCCGTCCGTTGCGGGCGCTGACGACGCGCGCGCCTTTGGCCCCGAGCAGGCTCGTGAGCGCGAAGACGTTCCGCACGTCGTCCTCGGCGAGGAGGATCTTGCGTCCCTGGAGCATGACGTCGCGGCGCTGGGCTTCGGTCAGGAGCTTCACGCGCTCGGGCGGAAGGTTCACCGCCCCCTGGTGGAGGTAGCGGGTGACCTCGTCGACCAGGCGCTCGGGCGAGTGCGCTCCTTTGATGATGATCGTGGTCTGGTGGCGGCGGAGCCGCAGCTCTTCGGCCTCCGACAGCGCGCGGCCGGTGTAGACGATGATCGGCGGGAGCGCGCCCTCGCTCTCGGCGAGGGCGTCGATCAGATCGAAGCCGTTGCCATCCGGCAACGTGAGATCGGTGACGATGCAGTCGAACGACTGCGCGCCGAGCTTCTCGCGCGCGGCGGCGGCGGACGATGCCGTCTCGATCCGCACGCTCTCGGCGGCGAGGAGCTGGCTCAGGGCACCGCACGCGACCAGATCGTCCTCGATGATGAGGAGATGACTCGTGCCGGAGGCGCGCTTGCGCATCCGCGACAACGCCTGAACCACGTCGTCGCGCTTCACCGGCTTCAGCAGGTAGCCCATCGCGCCGAGGCTGCGCGCCGTGCGCTCCTGCTCCGCGACCGAGACGACGTGAACGGGGATGTGACGCGTCGACGGGTTGCGCTTCAAGCGCTCGAGCACCGACAGACCCGAGTGATCCGGGAGCTTGATGTCGAGGAGGATCGCGCTCGGGACGTACTGGGTCGCGAGACCGATCCCGTCTTCGGCGTTGGTCGCGATGAGGCACTTGAAGCCCAGCTCGTGAGCGACGTCGCGCACGATCATCGCGAACGAAGCGTCGTCCTCGACGATCAGGACGACCGGTGTGGAGCCATCGAGCGCCTCGCGATCGTCGGGGACGACGACGGCGGCACGCAGCCGCGGCGGCGGCGACGGACGCGCGGGTTCGCTCGGCGCCGGGACCGGCGTGATACGGGGCGGCGCGCCGAACCCCGCGGGCGGCGGCACCTCCGCGCGCGCGCCCGGACTGCGCGGGAGCACGAGCATGAACGTCGAGCCTCTACCGACGGTGCTCTCGACGGTGATGTCGCCGCCGAGCATCCGCGCCAGGTCGCGCGAAATGGAGAGCCCCAGACCCGAGCCGCCGAAGCGGCGCGCCGTCGTCCCGTCGGCCTGGCGGAACGCCTCGAAGATGACGTCCAAGTGCTCGGGAGCGATCCCGATACCACTGTCTTTCACGATGAAGCGGAGCCGCTCCGCGTCGGGGCGGACGCGGAGCTCGACCGTGCCGCGCTCGGTGAACTTGAACGCGTTCGCGAGCAGGTTCCGCAGGATCTGCTGGAGTCGCTGCATGTCCGTCTCGAAGAGCTCGCCCTTCGGCGCGTCCACGACGAGCTCCACGCCCCGCTCGACGGAGATCGGCTCGAAGGTCCGGCCGAGCGTCTCGACGACCGCGTCGACGGAGACCTGCGCGACGTCGAGCTGGATCTTCCCCGCTTCGATCCGCGAGAGATCGAGGATGTCGTTGATCAGCGTGAGGAGATCGTTCCCGGCCGAGTAGATGGTCTCCGCGAACTTGACCTGCTCCGGCTCGAGGTTGCCCTGCTTGTTCTCGGCGAGCATCTTCGCGAGGATCAGCGCGCTGTTGAGCGGCGTGCGGAGCTCGTGCGACATGTTCGCGACGAACTCGGACTTGTAGCGGCTCGTGCGCGTGAGCTCGTCGGCCTTCACGCGGAGGGCGTCCGTGACCTTGAGCAACGCCTCGCGCTGTTCTTCGAGCGCCGCGTTGGACGACTCGAGCTCCTCTTTCCGGTTGCTGAGCTCGACGTGCGCGGCGCGTACGACCTCGGCCTGCTGCTGGAGCTCCTCGTTGCTCGCCGAGAGCTCCTCTTGCTGCGCCTGCAGCTCTTCGGCTTGGCGCTGCGTCTCCTCCAGGAGCTCGCGGAGCTGGAGCTTCTGGCGTGCGGAGGCGACGGCCGAGCCGACGACCTCGCCGATCTCCGCGAGGAGCGCGAGCGCTCGCTCCGGGACCGAGCCGAACCACCCGAGCTCGAGCACGCCGACCGTGCGCCCTTCCGCCAGGCACGGCACGAGGACGAGCTCTTCGCTGTCGTGCGAGCCCACGCCGGACTCCACCGGCAGGTACCCTTTGGGGACGTCGTCGACGTGGAGCAGCGCCTTCCGCTCCGCGGCCCGCCCGAGCAAGCCCTGGTTGCGCGCGAGCTTCTTGCGCGCGTTCTTCGGCGCGCCTCTGCTGCCCGAGAGGACGAGCCCGTCGTCCTCGACGAGGTAGAACGCACCGACCTTCGCGTCGGTCGCATCGACGAGGAACGTGACGGCACGCGCGCCGATGTCGCCGAGCTGGAGGTCACCGAGGAGGTCCCCGGCGAGCTTGGCTTCGTGCTCGCGCTTCCACGCGTCGATCTCGGACGCGGCCCGCGCCTTCGACTCGAGATCGAGCGCCTCGCCGTACGAGGTCGTCACGCGCCGGAGCTGGAACCGCGTGACGAACGAGACGATCCCGGCGAGGACGAGCACGAGGCCGGCGCCGCCCCAGAGCGTCGTGGTCTTGGCGGCATCGAACACCTCGTAGCGGTTCTGCCGGAGCTGCTCCTCCGCGTCCGTCATCTCTCGGATGCGCCGCCGGATCTCGTCCATCTGCGTCTTGCGGTGGAGGATCGCGTCGACGGAGACCGCTTCGTCGCGCGGCTTCGCGAGCTCTTCGGAGGCGAGCGCGTACCACCCGTCGTACGAGGCGCGAAGCTCGTCCACCCGCTGCGCCTGCGCCGGATTGTCGGCGAGCTCGGCGCGGATGTGATCGAGCTCGACGCCGGGGTGGGCCGCGTCGAACGGCTGACGGAAGCGCACGTCCTTCGTGAGGAGCACGCCGCGGAGAGCGGTCTCCTGATCCACGATCGCGCCTTGGACGTGCGCCAGGTCCGCCATCACGCGGTCGGTGTGATCGACCCAACGCGCCGCCTCGATGAGACGGAGGACTTGGAACGTCAGCAGCCCCGCTGCGAGGAGCAGCAGGGCCAGGGGCGCCACGATCGCGATCGTGAGCTGACGAGAGAGCTCTTTCCGCTTCAAAGGGGGCTCAGTTCGCCGCCGGTTTGCTTCCGACGCGCTCGAGGAAGTCACTCAGCTCGTCCGCGTGCTCCTCTTCCTGGGCGAGGATCGACTCGAGCAGTCGACGCGTCGTGGGATCGGAGTCGCCGACGTAGCGGATGACCTCGGAGTAGACGTCGATCGCGATGCGCTCGGCGATCAGATCCTCGCGCAGCATCTCCTCCAGCGTCGAACCGGCCACGTAGGAGGCGTGCGCGCGGGTGGAGAGTCCCTGCGGATCGAAGTTGGGTTCCCCACCGAGCTGGCAGATGCGCTCCGCGAGCTGGTCGGCGTGCGCTTGCTCCTCGGTCGCGTGCTGGGCGAGCTCCTCGGTGACGGCGAAGCCGGCGATGCCGCCGAGGTTCGCCGACATGAAGTGGTGGCGCTTGTAGCGGAGCACGCAGACGATCTCGGTGGCGAGCGCCTCGTTGAGCAGGCGCAGGATCGTCTCGCGCTGGGCCTTGTAGCCCTTGGTGACCGCACCGTCTTCGATGTGGCGGCGAGCGCGCGAGCGGATGGTCTCGATGTCGATGGCGAAGCCGTCGCGCTTCGCAGCCCGGGGGGTCTTGTTCGTTCGCATGGCGACGGCAAGTGCACGGGTCATGCCGCCGAAACCATTGGGGTTTTCGGCGGATGATGTAGCGTTATGCCACAGTGTGACGGCCCGCCACGCGCGTGGCATGGCGGCGCACGAGCGGGGTAAGCTGCCCCGCGTGCTGAACTACAACCAGGCGCACTACTTCCACATCGTCGCGAGCGAGGGGTCGATCTCGCGTGCCGCCGAGAAGCTCGGCGTCTCCCCCGCGAACGTGAGCGAGCAGGTTCGGATCTTCGAGCGCTCGGTGGGGAAGCAGCTCTTCCAACGGACACCGACCGGCGTGCGGCTGACCGATGCAGGCCGCAGCGCCTTCGCCGAGACGACCGTGATGTTCCAAGCCGCCGACCGCCTCGAGCAGGATCTCGCGCTGGATCGAACGACGACGCGCGGCCTCGACGTGGGCATCAGCGCATCCGCATCGCGCAGCATCGCGGCGGAGTTCCTCACGCCGCTCCTCGCGCTCGACGACGTGATCCCGTCGGTGCGGAGCGGTCACTCCAACGATCTGCTCCTCGAGCTCCGTGAGCGCCGCCTCGATCTCGTCCTCTGCGAGGACGCCGTCCCGAACGAGCTCCTCGACGCGGTCGAGGTTCATCGCCCGAAGCTCGTCGTCGTCGCGCCGCCGGACGGCGACGTCGCCAAGCTCCCCCTCGTCACCTACTTGCCCGGCTCGCCGCTGCGCACCGCCGTCGAGGCGTATGCGCGCGACGTGTCCCCCGAGCTCCGCATCGCCGCCGAGACCGACGATGCGTTCTTCGCGATCGAGGTCGCCGCGCGCGGCCTCGGCTTCGCGGTCGTGCCTCGCAGCGTCGCGCGCGATGCGCTCCGCCGCGGGCGCGTGCGTCGAGTCGCGGAGCTCCCGACGACGACGATCGCGCTCTCCGCCGTCTTCCGGCGCGAGCACGTCGAAGCGACGGTTCGTCGGGCGGTCGAGCTCCTCGTCAGCTTCGCGAACGAAAAGCTCGACCCCGAGCCGTGAGCCCGCTTCACACCGACTTCTCGATCCCCTTCAGCGCGTCGTCGATGGCGTCGACCTGGACGTCGAGCTTCGCCTTGGCGCCCGCGAACTGCGTCGCATCGCCGGTGCGCTGCGCCTCGGCGAGCGTGGAGCGCGCCTGGCTGCACTGCGCGACGACGTCGTCGAGCTTGCGTTCGAGCTCGGCGCGCGGCGCCTTGAGCGAGCTCGACTTCGAGATCTTGCCGCGCAGATCGATGATGCGCGTGTCGATCTTCCCGAGCCGCTCGTCGGTCTTGGTACCGAGATCCTTCTGCGCCTGCACGAGCGTGTCGCGCGCTTCGTTCGCGCGCTGGTCGGCAGTGCCCTGCGCCTTCGCCGACTCCTTGTCGGCGTTGTCGTACGCCTGCGCCTGCTTGAGATCCGCTTGGCGCTGCGCTTCCTGCGCCTCCGACTGCGCCTTCTCCGGCGACTTGTCGCACGCGAACGCGGAGAGCGAGAGAACGGCAGCGAGAGCGGGAACGATGATCCGATGGTTCATGATGAGTCCTCCTTCGAGTGGCAGCGACCACTGCGAGGACCGTGCCGCTCGGCACGTGCGTGCGCCGCGCCGGATTCTTCGCGTTCGAGCTACGCGAGTGAGTGCGCGCGCCGTGGCGGTGCGCCTCGAACGTGACGTGCTGCACCGCGCGCACGACCATCGGTGTCACCGAACGCGCTGTGCAAGGAAACCCGAATCGTACCCGAGTGAGGTTGACCGACTCGGATCCGAGCGGTTAACGAGAGGCTCTACATGAGCGCGATCGTCGAGCTGAGGAACGCCACGCGAGAGCGCCACGCCGCGCTCGAAGGTGCGCTCCATCTCGGTCGCGCGAGCGCGGATCGCGAGACGTACGTCGCCTATGCGCGCGCGATGTTCGGATGGCTCGCACCGCTCGAAGGCCCACTTTGGGACGTCTGGGCATGCAGCGACGTCGAGCGCCGACGATGCAAAGCCGCCTGGCTCGCGGCCGATCTCGGCGCCGCGGGGTGCGACGCCTCGGCACTCGCGGCGTTGCCGCGGTGTGCTCCGCTCGTTGCCGAGCGCTCCCCCGGCGATCCGTTCGCCGCCGGCGTCGCGTACGTCGTCGAGGGCTCGCTCCTCGGCGGCCAAGTCCTCCGGCGCCGACTCGACGGGCGGCTCGCGCCGATCCCCGGTCGCTTCTTGGAGGGCTACGGCACCGACACCAGCGAGCTCTGGAAGAGGTTCGTCTCCGAGCTCGAGCGCGATCTCGCGGCGTGCGGCGCGTTGGAGCGCGCGTGCGCTGGTGCGCGCGCAGCGTTCGATCAGATCGCGGAGTGGTTCCACCAGAGAGAGGTCGCGGCGTGAACACGGACGTCGACCTCACCACGTGCGACACCGAGCCGATTCACGTGCCGGGCTCCATCCAACCCCACGGAGCCCTGCTGGCCTTCGACGAGGCGCGCGTCCTCGTCGCGCGGAGTCGCGGTGCGGCGGAGCTCCTCGGCCACCCGCTCGTGATCGGAGCCGCCGGAGCGGGCCTCGCGGCGGGCAACCCGCTCGCGAGCGTCATCACGCAGGCGCTCGAGACCGAGGGCGATCCCTTCGACGTCGTCCTCGGAGGGACCACGTTCGACGTCGTCGCGCACCGGAGCGGCGAGCGTCGGATCGTCGAGCTCGAGCCGCGCGCAGACGACGCTCCGCCGCTCCACGCCTTCGCGATCCAGGCGCAGCACGCCCTCGCGCGCCTGCCGCGCGTGACCGACCTCTCCTCGCTCTTCGCGGAGATCACGCGCGAGGTCCGCCGCCTCACTGGCTTCGACCGCGTGATGTTCTATCGTTTCCGCCACGACGACGCGGGCGAGGTCGTCGCCGAGGACAAGGCCGACGAGCTGGAGCCGTTCCTCGGCCTGCGCTACCCCGCGTCGGACATCCCCGCGCAGGCGCGCCGCCTCTATCTCGTCAACCCGCTCCGCTTCATCGCCGACGTGGACGCGGCGCCCGCCGTGCTCGAGCCCCCGAGCGGCCCCGACGCCGAGCGGCCGCTCGACCTGAGCCACGCCTTGCTCCGCAGCTCGTCCCCCATCCACTGCGAGTACCTGCGCAACATGGGCGTGCGGGCGTCGATGAGCATCTCCATCGTCGTCGAGCAGAAGCTGTGGGGGCTCGTCGCGTGCCACCACTACCGCGGCCCGAAGCGGGTTCCCCACGCGGTGCGGGCGAGCGCGAGCGTCCTGGCGCAGCTCGCGAGCTCGCGGATCGAGCAGCTCGAGGCACGCGCCCGCGCGAAGCACGCCCAGGAGACGGCGAAGACCGTCTCCGCGCTGGCGAACGCCGCCCGCGCGGGGAACGACTTGATCGAGGCCATCGTCGCGACCGACCTGCTCGGCGCGCTCGTGCGCTCGACGGGCGGCGCGATGACGTTCGAGAAACGCGTCGACACGTGGGGTGATGCGCCTCCTCCCGCGACGATCCTCGCGCTGGTGGAGGGCGGGGATCAGGTCGTCGCCGTCGACGATCTCCCCGCGCGCCACGGCGCCACGCTGGAGCTCGGCGGAGCCGCCGGCATGCTCGCGAAGCGGTACCACGAGCGCAACGGCTGGCTGATCTGGTTCCGGAAGGAAGAGGCCGAGGAGATCCGCTGGGGAGGAAACCCCGACAAGGTCTACGCCGAAGGCCCCCACGGCACCCGGCTGAGCCCGCGCGGCTCATTTGCAGAGTACAAGCAAGTCGTTCGCGGGCGGTCCGAGGCCTGGGCGGAGCGCGATCGCGAGGTCGCGCGGACGGTACGGGCGGTCGTGCAGGACGTCGCGATGCATCGCCTGAGCGAGATCCACAAGACGCGCGAGCTCTTGATGGCGGCGCTCAGCCACGACCTGAAGAACCCGCTCAATGCGATCGGCCTCATCGCCGGCGCGATGGGTCAGGATTCGTCGCGCTCGGCGCAGCTCAGCGAGACCATCACGCGCTCGGCCGGTCGGATGCAGCGGCTGATCGATCAGATGCTCGACTTCAGTCGCATCCGCGCCCATGGCGCGCTCGGCGTCCAGCGCGAGCGCGTCGACGTCGCCGCGTTGGTCCGCGAGATCGTCGCCGAGGTCACGGCCGCGTTCCCCGGCTTCACCATCGGCGTCACGTGCCCGGAGTCGCTCGTGGCCGACGTGGATCCGGACCGCATCGCGCAAGCGATCGGCAACCTACTCAGCAACGCGCGCCATCACGGGAGCCCCCCGACGCGCGCGGAGCTGCTCGTGACCGAGGAGCACCGCTCCGAGCAGGGCTTCCTCGTCGTCACGGTCCGCAACGCCGGCGGCCCCCTCTCCGACGAGACCAAGAGTCAGCTGTTCCGCGCCTTCAACAGCGCGACGCTGGCGTCGACGAAGCGGAGCGGGCTCGGGCTCGGGCTCTTCATCGTCCACCGTATCGTCGCCGAGCACGGCGGCACGATCGAAGCGGTGAACGAGCCCGGTCACGTGGCGTTCCGCTTCGCGATCCCGCTGACTTCTTCGCCCCGTCCTTGACGTCGTCCGCGACGGGCGAGCCAAGCTGCGTCGGCGTGGCATCTCGCCTCGTGCGCGCCGGTGCGTCCGCGTTGGCACCTCGCGTGCACTACGCGCGACATGACTCTGCGTGAGCTCGGCCAACGCGCGCGCGCCTTCGGCGATGCCTTGTCGGAGCGACGAACCTTCGGCGTCGCCGCCGAGATGTCGTTCTGGCTCTTCTGCGCGCTCCTCCCCCTCGTCTTCTCCACCGTTGCGCTCGCCGTGGTCCTCGCCCCGGGCGGGAACCTCGCCGCGTTCTTCCGCGTGGTCCCGCCCGAGACGCGAGAGCTCGTCGCGCGCGAGCTGGGCGTCGTCCTCGATCGGAACCCGACCCCGTCGATCCCGGCGCTGCTCCTCGCGTTCTGGCTCGCGTCGTCGGGCGTGCACGCCATCTTCGATGGCTTCGAGGCGCAGCTCGCGGCGACCACGAAATGGCGGACGAAGCGGCTCAAGGCCATCGCCGGCGTCGTCGCGCTCAGCACGAGCGGCGTCGGCATCGCCTTCGTCTGGCGAGCGATCGCGAAGGTGGCGGGGGCCGAGTCCCCTGCCCTGACCGTCGTCGGTTGGGTCGCGTCGGCGGCCGTGCTCTACGCGCTCGTGGCGGGCCTCTACTGGCTCGGTACGCCGAAGGGACTCCGCGCCGAGCTCCCGCGCGCGCCGGGCACGCTCGCCGTCGTCGCCATCTTCGGCGTGGCGAGCGTCGGTTACCGCGGCTACCTCCGCGCGTTCGGCGACGGGAGCACGTACCTCGCGGGGACGGCGGTCGTCGTGGTGACGCTGACCGCGCTCTACCTCTTCTCGCTCGCGCTCTTGCTCGGACTCGCGATCAACCAGCGCATCGCGGCGTGGCGCGACGAGCGCGCGGCGACGGCGGAGCTCGTCGCGCGCGCGGCGGAGTGACGTCACGGATCCATTGTCCCGACCGTGGCGCCTTTGCGCGACGCAGTGCGCAGATCCCTGGGAAAATGGCTGGCACGCGAGATGCTCTGTAGTTCGTCGTCACCACATCCCAAGGAGAAAGTCATGACGAACGTGATCGAAAACGCCGCCCACAAGACCCTCGACTCCATGAACGACGTCAAGGACGACGTCACCCATGCGGCGAAGAAGCAGAGCAGCCGGCTGGAGAAGCTCGCGAAGATCGCGCTCCGCACGCTGCCGCTTCTCCCCGAGCGCACGTTCGAGATGGTGCTCGATCGCTTCGGCCTCGTGAAGAAGCCCGGGGGCGTCGCCCTCGCGGCGGCTTTCGCGGGCGGCTTCGTCGCCGGCGGCATGACCGCCGCCCTCACGACGCCGTTCTCGGGGCCGGTGCTCCGGCGCAAGCTCGGGCGCTCGTTCAAGAGCTGGATGAACGAGGGCATGGCCGCCGGCGAGAGCGTCGGCGAGCAGATCGTCGACGCGGAGAAGAAGGTCGTGAAAGGCGCCAAGGACCTCGCGAAGGACGCCAAGCACGCGATCGAGCACGGCGCGGACAAGGTCGTCGAGCTCGAAGAGAGCGTCGAGAAGAAGCTGAAGAACGGCTCCACGACGTCGACGCGCGAAAACCATCGCTCGTCGTGAGCCCGAACCCAGCTCGGCGAGAGCCCGCTCCTCCGAACCCGGAGGGCGGGCTCTCGTCATTTCGGCGCGCGCGCTGGAGATGCCGGGCACGACGCTTGCTCCTCTTTCTGGCATGTGGATGCAAGCAACCCTGAGCACCGAAGATCTGACCCGCGCGCTCGAGAGCCTCTGTCCGGCGCGCATCGACGTCGACGAAGGCCGCTGGATCGATCTCGCGCGTCCGCGCAGCGTGAGCCTCGTCCCCGATCGCGGCCTCCGCGCCGTCTTCGAGGCGCGCGTGCGCTGGAACGTGATCGGCATCGACGTCCCGCTCACGGTCAACGAGGCCGAGCTCTTCCTCGAGCCGCGCATCGTGCCGCACGGCGACGGCTCCGTCCTCGCGTTCGAGATCCGCGTCGGGGAGCTCGACCTGAAGTTCGTCCCTTCCTTGATCGACGGGACGGTCGCCGATCGCATCAACGCGGCGCTCGTCGAGGCGCGCTCGAGCCTCGTCTGGGACTTCCGCGACACGCTCGACTTCTCGTTCACGCTGCCTTCGAAGCTCTCGCCGGCGGAAGGCGTGCGGCTCCGCGCGAAGTGGGCCGAGGTGAAGGTCGGCGCCGAAGCGCTCAGCCTCGCGGTCTCCTTCGGGCTCGACGTGAGCCGCTCACGCGCGGTCGCGTGAGATCATCCGCCACCCCAACCGAGTCGCAACGCCACGTAGGCGATGGCGGCTACGACCCAGAGCGTGGCGAGGACGCGATGCCCGCTCCGGTAGGCGAGCACGGGCGCCACGGGGACCACGAAGAACCCGAGTGCCGCGAGGCGAAAACGCCACGCGAGGACAAACGCCACGGCCTGCACGACGTGGACGGTGACCCAGAGGCCGAACGTGACGACGAGCGCGATGTACGCAACCAAATCCCCAGTCACGGTCCCTCTCCTCTCTGGAGCGTCACGTCGATGGTCTTGCCGTTCGCGTCGGTCCAACGCGCGGGCGCGAACTCCAGATCGCCGGCGGCGTTCCGCCGCACGCGGTAGGCGGTGAAGCGTGCTCCCGACGGCGGAGAAACCCAGCCTCCGCGGGCCCATCGCCACGCGCCGTCGACGCGCTCCCACTGTCCGTCGACCCAGACCACGCCGGGGCGAACATCGCCCCGAATCGTCTCCGGACGCGGCGGCGGTGGCGCGTCGGGCACGACCTCGAACGCGGCAGCGGGCGGCTCGGGGCCCCGCACCGGGAACGGAGGCGACGCGCTCGTGCACGCCGCGCACGCCCATGCGGACAACAAGCACACTCCGGCGACGCACCTCATCACCCGACGCCGAAGCACGGCGCGTGCCCGGCACCGGCATGGAACGTGCGAAGGCCCCCGGGATGTCTTCATGGTCTTGGCTCTGGGTGGTGCTCGTGGCGATGCTCGCCACGGCGTGCTCCCGCGTGCCCGCCGGCCGCAGCTCGGTCGACGCGATCGAGATCCGCGGCGCGAAGGCGATCGACGGCGACGAGCTCCTCGAGAAGCTCGCGACGACGCCGACGCCGAAGTTCCTCGGTCTCTTCCGCGGCGTGTTCTTCGACTACGAGCTGTTCGATCGGGGGAAGCTCCAGCGCGACCTCGAGCGCGTGGAGCGCTTCTACGCCGACCACGGCTACTTCGACGCGCACGCGCGAGCCGCGCGCGTGATCAGCATCGATCCGAAGCACGTCCGGATCGAGATCGACGTCGAGGAAGGCCTGCCCTACGACGTCGACGAGGTCGAGATCTCGTTCACCGACGAGCTCGACGAAGCGCAGCGCAAGCGCGTCGAGGCCGTCCTCCGCGACTCGGTGAAGAAGACTGCGCCGTTCGACCAGGACGCGTTCACCGCCGCGTGCGCGGCGGGCGCGAAGGTGCTCACCGAGAGCGGCCGCCCCTACGCCAAGGTCGAGCGCGACGCCTTCGTCGACGTCGTCGGCCGGAAGGTGCGCATCGTCTACTCCGTCACCGCCGGCAAGGCGATGCGCTACGGCGACGTCGCAATCGAGGGTCTCGGCGCGATCCCGGAGGCGCCCGTCCGCCGGGCGGCGAAGCTCGAGCCGGGGAAGCCGTACTCCAGCGCCGAGCTCGCGTCCGCGGAGCAAGCGATCCTCGAGCTCGGGGTGTTCTCGACCGTGAAGATCGACGCCGACCTCGCGCCGCGCGACGACGACCGCATCCCGATCGTGATCCACCTCGAGCCGACCGCGCTCAAGTCGGTGACGCTCGGGATCGGCGCCGAGCTCGATCTCATCCGCACCGATCTCCACGGCTCGGTGGCGTGGGAGCACCGGAACTTCCTCGGCGGCCTCCGCGATCTGAAGCTCCGGCTCGCGCCCGGCGTCGTCCTGTGGCCGACTCGGATCGATCAGCTCGTGGCGCCGACCCACGGCCTCCCCGAGGTGCGCACCCTGGCGGAGCTCCGCCAGCCGGGCTTCATCGAGGCGCGCACGACGGGCAGCCTGCGCTTCGACGGCTTCGTCGCGCCGTTTCTGTTGCCGGGCACCACGCCCGAGCAGCCCGTCCTCGGCTACCTCGAGACCAAGGGCACGGCCGGCGTCGAGCGGAGCTTCGGCAAGCTCTTCAGCCGCTTCGGGTACAGCGTCCAATACGACTGGCCCTTCGCCTACGTCGGCGAGCGCACGGACGCGGTCGTGCCGATCGTTCTCTCGTACGTGGAGCTGGTGAACGCGCTCGACCTGCGCGACGACGCCCTCCACCCGCACCGCGGCCTCTACGTCGCGCTCGGGACCCAGGCCGCCGGCGGCCCCCTGTTCGGTGATGCCTCCGACGTTCGGCTCCAGCCCGAGGTGCGCGGGTACGTCCCAGTGGGCAAGCGCGTGACGATCGCCGCCCGGCTCGCGTTCGGCTTCGTCTTCCCGTTCGACTGGGGGTCGCACCTCACCGACGGCACGCCCTCGGCGGAGCGCAACCGCGACCTCGAGATCGCGATGTTCCGCGGGCTCTACGCGGGCGGCGCCTCGTCGAACCGCGGCTACCCGCTGCGTGGGATCGGGCCGCACGCGACGATGCCGTTCGTGACGGAGCAGGTCGCGGCGACGTGCACCTACGACAGCACGAACCCCGATTGCCTGCTGCCGACCGGCGGGCTCACCTCGTGGGAGGCGTCGCTCGAGGTCCGGATCAAGATCGCGGGGCCGTTCTCGACCGCCGTGTTCGGCGACGCGGCCGACGTCTCGCCATACCGAGCGGACGTCCGGTTCGCGCGCCCCCACTTCTCCACCGGCATCGGGCTCCGCTACGACACGCCGGTCGGGCCGATCCGGCTCGACGTGGCGACGCGCGTCCCGGGTGCGCAGTACCTCGAACCGGTCTCCGACGCGGAGCGCGCGGCGGAGGACCCCGGTACCATTTTGGGACTTCCGGTCGCGATTGCGATCGGCATCGGGGAGGCCTTCTGATGCGGGTCTGGCTCCGCCGCATGGCCCTCGGCGTGGTCGCGAGCGGGACGTTCGCGGCGGCGACGGCGTTCGGGGCGCTGTTCCACCTCGACCTTCCGCTCGCGCGACGGGCTGCGAGCGACGGAACCGCCCTCGCGCTGGCCGGGCTGCCCGGGAAGAGCTCGGTCAGGATCGGCCGGATCTCGCGGTCGGTCGACGGCATCCAGGTCCACGACGTGGACGGCGACTTCGCCGATCCCGAGGGGCGGCCCGCCCTCTCCGTGCGCAGCGCGACCGCGGCCATCGCTCCGATCGCGCTCGTGACGGACCGCATCGCGACCGGTCGCTGGACGCTCCGCCTGACCGACGTGCGCGCCGGGTCGGTCGACGTCGCGCTCGACGACGACGGGAAGAAGCTCCCGCGCGTGGCCCGCGCGTTCGCGCCCGAGACGCCCAAGCCCGCGTCGTCCGAGCCCGAGTCTCCCACGTCGTTCGTCCTGCTCGTCGATGGCGCCACCGTCGACCATGCGTTCGTCCACGGCCGCCTCGGGGGGACGACGTTCGACGCCGACGCGAACGCCGTCCGCGGGCGCGTCGCCGTGGCCGACGACGTGACGGTGTTGGTCGACGACGCGGAGCTGCTCGCGCGCGGCCTCCCGCGCGAGGCGCGCGCGCGCGTTCGCGGGCGCGTCGGCGTCCGCGAGGACCACCCGGTCGAGCTCGCCGCCGACGCGGTCGGGGCCTTCGGCGACGCGTTCCTGCACGCGCGCGCGACCGGAGATCTCGTGCGCCTCGACGCCGTCGCGGCGGGCGTCGCGCGCGGGGGCGACCTCGCCGCGCGGGGCTCGCTCTGGCTGCCCGATCCAACCGCTCCGATGCGCGCGCGCGCGTGGGCCCGTACCAAAGAGGTACCGCTCCGAGCGTTGGACGAGACGGCGCCCGCCGGCGACGTCACGGTCGAGGCGCTCGCCGGGGCGACCTTCGGGGACGAGCTCGCGGCGACCGGCAAGGCCCGCTCCGCTCCGACCACGATCGCCGGGCAACACGTCCCCGCGATCGACGCGCGCGCGGACGGTCACGGCCGGACGTGGCACGCCGACGCGACGGCAACCGATCCGGGCCTGTGGGCGAAGGTAACCGCCACGCTCGAAGGCGACGCGCTCCACGCCGAGGCCGAGGCGCGCGCCGACGACGTGGGCTCGACCACCGTGCTGCCTCCGCTCCCCCTCCATGGCGCCACCCACGCGACCGCGAAGCTGGACGGCGACGTCGCGAAGCGGAGCTTCACCGCGACCGCCACCGGAGACGTGCAGCGGCTCGCGGTGGGCCCCGTCCACGCCGCGTACGCCACCCTGGGCGCGAACGTCCGCTTCGCGAACGACGCAGGCGTGGGGAGCGCCACCGCCGTCCTCCGCCAAGGTGACGCGCGCGTGGACGCCCTTGCACGCGCGGTTCGATTCTCGACGGCGCGCGGGCTCGAGGCGCTCAGCCTCGAGGCGCGAACGGCAACGGGGCGCGCGCGGGTCGAGCTCCAGCCGTCACGGATCGACGGCGCGGTCGATGCGCTCGCCGTGCAGGAGCTGACGCCGTTCCTCGACGCGAAGCTCCCCGTCACGCGCGCGACGCTGACCGGCTCGTTCGCGCTCGGGCGCGGAGCGCGCTCCGACGCCGAGGTCCACGTGCGCGCCGACGACGTCGACGGCGCCGTCGGTGAGCAGAGCTTCGAGGGTGCAAAGCTCGTCGTGGACGGTCGGCGTTCGGGTGCGGAGCTGACGCTCGACGCGCGCGCGGAGCTCGTGAACGAGGCGTCGGTCGTGGTCCACACCGAGCGGCTCCGGATCCCGGCGCTCGCGTTCGATCGCGCGTCGCTCCTCGCGATCGTGGGGCGCGTCGACGTCGATGCCGACGTGACGTTCGCGTGCCTGCGCACGTGGTTCGGGGACGCGGTGCCCTCGAGCGAAGGGCGCGTGAGCGCAACGCTCGCGTACCTCCACGAGGCCGCGCGCGATCCGCACCTCGTCGGCTTCGACGTCGCCACGCACGGCGCGGCGATGGTGGTCCCGGCGCTCGGCTCGCTCGAGGGGATCGACGGGCGCGCTGGCGGGCTCGTGAGCCTGGATGATGCGCACGCGGACCTTGCCGTCGCCGCGACCGATCGGATCGGGACGCTCGTGAACGCGCGCCTCGCGACCGCCTTCGACGCCCCGGTCTGGAGCGGAGCCATCCTCGATCTCGAGCGCTGGAAGCGTACGCCGCTGGCGCTCCACCTCGACGTCCCCGAGCGGGACGTTCGCACGCTCCCCAGCAAGCTGCGCCCGACCTCCGTCGGCGGTCGCGTCGCCGCCTCCGTCGACGCGCACGGGACGTTCCTCGACCCGGCAGCGACGTTCGCCATCGACGATCGCGGCGCGACCTCCGGCAACGTCGGCGAGGCGCCGGTCGACCTCCACGTCGATGGGACCTTCGATCGGAGCGGGCTCGCGGCGACGGTCGGGACGACGACCGACCGCGCGCTGGCGAGCCGCCTCGACGGCACCGTTCGCGTCGAGCTTCCGTGGAGCGCCGTGCTCGAGGGCCGCGCCGCCGACGCCTGGGTCGCGAGCGGCAGCGTCACCACCCAAGGCCTCGCGCTCGGCGCGATCGGCGGATGGTTCACCCGCACGCCGATCAAGGGGACCGCGAGCGGCTTCGTGCGCGTGGACGGGCTCCACCGCGATGCTCGCGCCGGGGTCGCGCTCCGCCTCGACGGCGTCGCCGTCGGCAAGCGCCCCGTCGGCACCGGGACGGTCGCGGCGCTGCTCGATGGTCGGCGCGCGGCCGTGAACGTGGACCTCGCGCAGGAGGGCGGCCGCTTGGACGTCGCGGCTGGAGGCGTGGCGCGGTGGGGCTCCGAGCTCGTGCCGACGCTCGACTTCGTCACCGGGATCGACGGCTCCGTCCGGGCCAAGTCGTTCGACGTGAGCTTCGTGCGTCCGTTCGTTCGCAAGCTCGTCCCCGGGTTCGCGGGCCGACTGGACGCGGGGCTCGGCTTCCACGTCGGGAACGACCTCACCAAGAGCAACGCCGTCGGGACGGTGACGCTCTCCGGCGGACGCGCGCAGATCGCCGCGCTCGGCGACGAGGTCCGCGACGTGCGCGTGAAGTTGGACCTCGCGCGCGACGGCACGCGCACGGCGGTGAAGATCTCGGACGTCGAGATCTACCCTGCGACGGGCCGCATCAACGCGAGCGGCGAGGCCACGCTCGAGGGTCTCGATCCGCGGCAGGCGAAGCTCCACCTTCATGTCCCAAAGGGGTACGAGGTCCCCGTCGGCATGGAGGGCCTCCCGGTGGGCGAGCTGAACGGCGACATCGACGTCGCGCTCGCGCGGAGCACGGATGGGCGCCTGAACCTCGCGGTGAACGTCCCCGCGACCCACCTCACCCTCGCCCCGGTCCTCGGGCGCGACGTGCAGGAGCTGGATGCGGACCCTCACGTCCACGTCGGCAAGCGCGCGGTGGACGGCACCTTCACGGAGCTCGGGACGACGAAGGCGAAGCCCGAGGCGTCGTCGCCGATCCCGATCCACGTCGACGTCGCGCTCGGCGACGACGTGTGGATCGAGCGCCAGAGCGACGTGGAGGCACGCGTCACCGGTCGGATCGCCGTCGACTTGGATTCTTCCCTGCGCCTCGGCGGCTCGGTCAGCGCGCCGGAGGGGTGGGTCGAGATCCAAGGCCGCCGCTTCCGCGTCGAGCGCGCGCGCGTGGACTTCGACGGACAGCCGCCGTCGGACCCCGTGATCCAGGCCACGGCTCGCTACGACGCGTCGGGCGGGATCAAGATCTTCGCGGACTACGTCGGCACGGTGAAGAACGGCCGCGTCTTCCTCCGCGCGGAGCCCTCGCTCACCCCGAACGAGATCGTGTCCACGCTGGTGTTCGGTTCTCCGAACGCCCAGGTCGGGTCGTCGCGCAGCGCTTCGGCGAGCCCGGCCCTCCAGGCCGCGGCGTTCGCGGGCGGCTACGTGACGCAGGGCTTGAACAAGGCGCTCGACGACGTCTCGCCGCTCGCGGTCACCACGCGCGTCGACACGACGAGCTCGACGAACCCGCGCCCCGAGCTGAGCGTCCGGATCGTGAAGAACGTGAGCCTCACCGTCGGGGTGAACCTCGGTGTGCCCTCGCCGGGGCAGCCGCCGGACCGAACCACCTTCCAGCTCGAGTACCAGTTCCTCCCGCAGTGGAAGGTGCGGACGACCGGCGGCGACAAGGGCACGGCCATCCTCGATTTCATCTGGCAGTACCGGTACTGAAATGAAGACCCTCTTCGATCATCGACGGGCTCGGGTCCGGTTCGCGTTGGCGGCGGCGGCCGGCGCAGTTGCGTTCGCCTGTGCGCAGGCCCTCGGCGAGTCGCGCGGGCTGCGCGTCTTGCTCGCGTGGGATGCGTTCGCGGCGACGGCGTGCGCGCTGTCGCTCCTGATCGTGTTGCGCTCGGACGCGAGGGAGACGAAGCGCCGTGCGAGCGCCGAAGACCCGGGCCGAGCGTGGACGAGCGCGCTGGTGCTGGGCGGCTCGGTCGTGGCGCTCTTCGCGGCGGTGACGCAGCTCCGCGCCGCGAGGACCAGCGCCCACCCGGTGGCGTGGGGGGCGGTCGTCGTGAGCGCGATCGTCGGGTCGTGGCTGCTGACGCACCTGAGCTACACGTTCCGCTACGCGCACCTCTACTTCGCGCAGCGGGAGCCGCCGCTGGCGTTCCCCGAAGATCGTGCGGCGCCCGACGATCGCGACTTCGCCTACTTCGCCTTCACGATCGGGATGACGTTCCAGACCTCGGACGTGGCGGTGAAGAGCGCGGCGCTGCGAAGAGCGGTGCTCGGTCACGCCTTGGTGGCGTTCGGGTACAACACGACGATCCTCGGGTTGATGGTGTCGCTGGTGGCGTCCCTGGTGGGGTGAGGTCATCAGCTGGGCACCCCAGACCGAAGTGACTCAAGTCCGGCAGCTGAAAGCGATTCAGCTGGGCAGCAGAAGCGATGCAGCTGGGCAGCAGAAGCGATGCAGCTGGGCAGCAGAAGCGATGCAGCTGGGCAGCAGAAGCGATGCAGCTGGGCACCCCGGACTGAAGTACTTCAGTCCGGGGTGCCCATCCTTCACCGCTTCTTCTTCACGGCCGCCCTCTTCACGGCCGCCCTCTTCACGGCCGCCTTCTTCACGGCTGCCCTCTTCACGGCCGCCTTCTTCACGGCCGCCCTCTTCACCGGCGCGCTCTTCCGCTTCCCGCCCACCATCGCTTCGTACGTCTTCACGTACGCATCGACCGGCAGCTTCTTCACGAACGCCGCGAGCACGTCGAGCGCCATCCCGTCGATCGACTTGAACCGAATGCACCCACCGCCGAGGTCGAGCTTCTTCCCGGACTTCTTCCACTCGCCCTCGAACCACGCGCGGAGCTTCGGGTCGCCGTACAGCGCCATCACGTGGAGCGCCATGTGCCCGCTTCGCGACGCGAGGCCGAGGAACGGGAGCGGCTCGCTCGGCTTCGCGTGGTAGCCCGCGGGGTACAGCGAATGCGGCACCCACCAGCCGATCATGCCGTACTGGATGCCCTCCTCGTAGCCGCGCGGGAGCGCGCCGTTCACCGTGCTGCGAACGCGTTCGAGCGCTCCACGGCGATCTTCGGGGAGCGTTGCGAGGTACTCGGCGACGGTACGAGCGGGCATGCCGCGGAAGATACCATCACGCCCACGTGCGGACTTTGCCCTCGCGCGCCTCCAGCATCTCGCCGATGGTCATCGCCGCGTGGATCAGGCCCACGTGCGTGTACGCCTGCGGGAAGTTCCCCAGCATGCGCCGCGTCCCGGGCTCCAGGTCCTCCGAGAAGAGCCCGTGCGGGTTCCCCAGCTTCGCGAGGCGCTCGAAGAGCTCCACCGCGCGATCGAGCTGCCCCGAGAGCGCGAGGGCCTCGGCCCACCAGAACGAACAGACCGTGAACGCGCTCGTCGTCTCGCCGAAGTCGTCCTCGTTCGCGTAGCGAAGCATGAGCCCGTCGCGCGTGAGCACGCGCTCGTACGCCGCCAGCGTCGAGACGAAGCGGGGGTCCTTCGCGTCGATGAGCCCGATCATCGGGAGCAGCAGCGACGACGCATCCGGGTACCGCCCCTCCAGCGACTGCGTGAAGTAGCCGAGGTCGCGGTTGAACCCGCGCCCGAGCACGATCTCGCGCTCGGTCGCCGCGATGCCGCTCCACCGCTCCGCGTGCTCCAGGCGACCGAACCGCCGCGCGAGCTTCGCCCCGCGATGGATGGCGGCCCAACACATCGCGCGCGAGAACGTGTGGTGGCGCAGCGACGTCCGAAACTCCCAGATGCTCGTGTCGGGCCGGTTGGCGGCGACGATCGCCTCCTCCACGAGCCGCTCCACGAGCGGCCACAGCTCGCTCCATCCTTCGGGGAGGACGACGCGGGGATCGCGCACGATCGTGTCGATGCAGAGCAGGAGCTCGCCGATGATGTCGTGCTGCAGCTGCTCCGCGGCGGCATTGCCGACGCGCACCCAGCCGTTGCCTTCGAAGCCCGCGAGGTGCTCGAGCACCCGCTCGGGGACGTGACGCTGACCATCGACCGTGTAGAGCGGCTGGAGCGGCCCGGCGTGGGCGACGTCACGGAGGAAATGGAGAAAGCGCTCGCCCTCGTGCACGTGACTCAGGCGACGCAGCGCCTCGACCACGAACGCCGCGTCGCGGAGCCAGCAGTAGCGGTAGTCCCACGTGCGCTGCGTCCCGAGTGCCTCCGGGATGCTTGAGGTGGTCGCCGCGATGACCGCGCCGGTATCCTCGTACACGTGGAGCTTGAGGCAGAGCGCGGAGCGCAGCACGAGCTTCGCGTCGAAGAGAGGTAGCGCGCACGTCTTCGCCCACACGCGCCACCCGCGCACGGTCAGATCGAGCTCACGCTCGGCGCGGACGACCTCCGACTCGCGCGAGGTCGCGCTCCCTCCGCGCAGGCGGAGCGCGATCGGCTCGTGGAGCGTGAACTCGGTCCGCGCCGTCACGTAGGACAGCGGGAGGTTCGTCTCGAGCGTGAAGCGCTGGTCCCCCGCCACGATCTCGAGCGCGGACGACGACATCTCGAAGTGCACCTCCCCCTGCGCGTAGTTGGGCGCTGCCGCAAGCTCGACGCGGAGCCGGGGCGCCCCCGCGAGAGGACGCACGATCCGCACGATCTCCGACGGCGCGTCGAAGCCGAAGTCGCGCGGCAATCGGGGAGCGAAGTCGATCACCTCCCACGCGGTGTCGTTCGCGCGGAACACCGTCCGGAGCACGTTCGTGTTCTGGAGGTAGGCCGATTCCCCCACGATCTCGCGTCCGTCCGCCGTGATGACGAAGTGCCCGCCCTTCTTCTCGTCGAGCAGGCGCGCGAAGATCGTCGGCGAGTCGAAGCGCGGAAGGCAGAGCCACTCGATCGCGCCGGTCGGCGAGACCAGGGCGAGAACGCATCCGTTGCCGATGACCGCATGATCGAGCTTCGCCATCTTCACCTCACCAGCGCCGCAAGGAGCTCGCGCACCGCGCGCGGCTCGGGGACGCGGAAGTCCGCCGCCGAGACGAGCCCCACGTCGAGGGCGGCCGGGCCGACGTGGATCGTCGTGGCCGCCTCGGGGAGCGCGAGGAACATGTCTTCGTCCGAGCGATCGTCGCCGATCGCCACGATCGACGTGCCCGGTACCAGGTCGCGCACGATCCGCGTCACCGGGACGCTCTTCGCGAGGCCGGCGACCCGAACCTCGAGCACCTTCGCCATGTCGACCACGTCGAGCTGATGCTCCGCCGCGAGCGGAGCGAGCTTCGCCTTCAGATCGCGCATGCGCGCCGACGCGAGCTCGGGCTCCGCGTTGCGGTAGTGCCACGAGACGCTCGCGTCCTTCTCCTCGATGAAGGAGCCCACCGTCCGCGTCGTGACGCGCTCGAGCACCCGCAAGACGGGCACCTTCCACGCGGAGTCGACGCGCATCGTCGTCTCCCAGGCGTCCCTCGGTCCGGCCTTGTGCCAGTAGCCGTACTCGGCGTGCAGACTGAGGTCGAGCGCTCCGAACCACTGCTCGAGATCGTCGCGGCGCCTGCTGCTGACGACGTGCACCATCGTCTTCGGGCGCGCCGAGAGCGCCTTGAGCAACGCGTAGAGCTCGTCGTCGGGCGTGGCGAGCTCGGGGACGCTCGCATGCGGCACGAGCGTCCCGTCGTAGTCGAGCAAGAGGCACAGCGCAGGGCTCGCGAGGAGCGAGCTCACGGTGCTGGGCGGCGGCGTGACGAGCCGCCGGCTCGGCGACGGCGCCGGTGTGACGGGCCGCTGCTCGGCGAGATCACCGAGGAAGGACTCGCACCACCGCTTGACGTCGTGGGTCATCACGCGCTTTCGCAGCGCGCGCATGCGGAGCCGGCGCTCGGAAGGCGCCATCGCCAACGCGCGCTCCATCGTCCCGATCGTTCCGTCGAGGTCGTACGGGTTCACGACCAGCGCCTCGGTGAGCTCGGCCGCGGCGCCGGCGAACTCGCTCAGCACGAGGACACCATCGTCGTTGGCCCGGCTCGCGACGTACTCCTTCGCGACGAGGTTCATCCCGTCGCGGAGCGGCGTGACGAGCATCACGTCGGCCGCGGCGTAGAACGCGACCACCTCTTCGAAGTCGTGCGATCGATGCAGGAACACGATCGGCGTGTGAGCGACCGATCCGTACTTCCCGTTGACCCGCCCGACGATGGCGTGGACCTGCTTCTGGAAATCGGCGTACGCAGGCACGTTGTCGCGCGACGGGACCGCGATCTGGACGAGCTGGATCCGATCCTTCAACTCGGGCCGCCGCTCGAGCAACCGCTCGAACGCGCGGAGGCGCGCCCGGATGCCCTTCGTGTAGTCGAGCCGGTCGATGCCGAGGAGGATCGTGCGCCCGGCCGCGCTGGCCTTGATCTCCTCGGCGCGCGCGGCGATCTCGGGCCGGCGTACTTGCGCAGCGATGGCTTCGGCGTCGATGCTGATCGGATAGGCGCCGACGCGCACGCTCCGGCCCTCGAAGAAGATCGCGTCGGGCTGCGGCGCCACGCCGAGGATCTGGGCGCACGACGCGACGAAGTGGTTCACCTCGCGATCGGTGTGGAAGCCGACGACGTCGGCACCGAGCAGCCCCCGCAGGAGCTGCACCCGCCACGGGAGGATGCGAAACACCTCTTCGCTCGGGAACGGGATGTGGAGGAAGAAGCCGATCCGCGCGTGCGGGCGCTTCGCGCGGACCATCTGGGGCACGAGCGCGAGCTGGTAGTCGTGGACCCAGATGATGTCGTCCTCGCTGGCGGCAGCGAGCGCGGCATCGGCGAAGCGCTGGTTGATCGCCTCGTAGGCCTTGAAGGTCTGCACGTCCTCCAGGTCGAGCTTGTCGATCAGATAGTGGAAGAGCGGCCAGAGCACGCCGTTCGAGAAGCCGTCGTAGTAGGCGTGCACCTCGTCGCTCGTCAGGTGCACCGCGCCGAGACCGCTTCGCGCGAGTGCTTCGTCGACCGCGGGGTGCAGCTCGGGCGCGTCCGGGATTCCGGGCCAGCCGACCCACGCCGTCTCGCGCGTGGTGGTCACGCTGCGGAGCGCGGTCGCGAGGCCGCCCGCCGAGGGCTCGAGGCCGACCGAACCATCTTCGCCACGTCGCACCGTCACCGGGAGGCGATTCGAGACGACGACGACACGCGACCCCGGCATGGGGGCTCCGTCAGCAAGACGGGTGCCACGCGCCGCGCGGCGCGCTGCCCGGATTTTTCGCCTCGCCGCTCGCCGAGGTGTGGCGTGGATGCCGCCGTGGGCCTGCATCGACGCCACACGCGTGGCGGATTGGTCGGTGACGATCGTAACGCTCGCGCTAAGGAACCGGCGCCTGCGGTCGCTCTGCGAGAAGAGCCTCCATGCCCGGCCACCGCCCTCCTGGGAGAACCTCCGCCGCGCTTCCGTCGGCCTACCTCGCGGTCGCCGTGACGATCGCGGGCGCGATCGCGTGCGGCAAGACGGGCGACGTGGTCGAGCTCGATCCGGCACCCGCCGCGTCCGCCCGCGGCGTGGGCGCGGCGCCGCCGAAACGCGAGGACGAGCTCAGCCCGCGCCTCCTCCGTCGCTTCGCTCCGATCGAGGCCCCGGCGTACCCGGGCGCTCCCGCGCTCGTCGAGCTTGGGAAGGCCCTCTACTTCGATCCCATCCTGTCCCGAAGTGGGACGATCTCCTGCAACTCCTGCCACCCCCTCGATCGCTACGGGACCACGGCGACGGCGGTTTCGACCGGCGTCGGGGGCGCCCAGGGGACACGCAACGCGCCCTCGACCTACAACGCCGCCGGCCACTTCCGGCAGTTCTGGGACGGACGCGCGGCGACGCTCGAGGAGCAGGCCCTCGGCCCCATTCAGAACCCGGTCGAGATGGGGCTCTCCCTCACCGACGCCGTGCGAGAGCTTCGCGGCGTCGAAGGGTACGGCGCGCTCTTCCACGAGGCGTTCCCCGACGATCCGTCACCGATCACGAGCGAGCACGTCGCGAAGGCGATCGCGGCCTTCGAGCGCGGGCTCGTGACCCCGGCGCCGTGGGATCGCTATCTCCGCGGCGAGACGGACGCTCTGACGCCAGAGCAGAAAGAAGGCGCGAAGCTCTTCGCGAACCTCGGCTGCATGGTCTGCCACAGCGGACCGTACCTGGGCGGCAGCATGTTCGAGAAGCTCGGCGCCCAAGAGCCGTGGCCGAACCGCTCGGACCTCGGGCGCGTGAAGGTCACCGGCAACAAGGGCGACGAGATGACGTTCAAGGTCCCGAGCCTGCGCAACGTCACCCGAACGGCTCCCTATTTCCACGACGGGTCCGTCGCCCGGATCGAGGACGCCGTGCGCCTCATGGCCAAGCATCAGCTCGGCGTCGATCTCACCGACTCGGAGACCGCCTCGATCGTGGCGTGGTTCGAGTCGCTCCGCGGGGAGCTTCCGCTCGCCTACATCGAACCGCCTCTCCTTCCGGAGGCGCACGCTCCATGACGATCGCACGCCGCTTCGCCGCGCTCACGCTGCGCGCGCACCTCCGGATCGCCTTCGCGGCCGTGGCCCTCACCGCCATCCTCGCGACCAGCATCGTCTCCACCACGATGGCGACGAACGCGCGGAGCGACCGGATGCGAAACCGGTCCACGCAGTATGCCCGCTCGCTGCAGCTCCAGCTCGAGCCGGTCGTCGCGTTCGACGACGCGCTGACGGCGCGCGAGGTCTTCCAATCCTTCGCCGGCGACACCGACGTCGAGGGGCTCGCGGTCTACGGCGGGCGGGGCGAGCTCATCGCCGGAGAGGGCGCATTTCCGGCGCGCCTCGGCGCCGGAGAGCACGTCACCCCCAGCCCGGATCGTTTCGTCGCGCTCGCCCCCGTCGTCTCGCGCGAGGGTCCGCGCGGGCGGGTGTACGTGAGCCTCTCGACGCGCTCGACCCAGATCGATCGCCGGCGCTCGATCGTGACCGCCGTGGTGACTGCGTTCGTGGCGTTCGCGCTCGCGCTCCTGTTGGCGCACCTGATCACCCGCCGGCTCGCGAATCGGGTGGCCAAGCTCTCCGGCATCGCGACGCGCATCGCCGCGGGCGAGTTCGTCCAGCCGTCGCTGACCGAGCTCGACGATCCGAAGAGCGAGCTCGGTCAGCTCGAGCGCTCGCTCGGGATCATGGCCCGCGAGCTCGAGCAGCTCTTCACGGAGCAGGAGCGCCTCGCCCACGAAGCCCAGACGCGCCTGGAGTCGCTCGTCGCCAAGCGCACGCAGGAGCTCGAGCGGAGCCGCGAACAGTACCGACTGATCGCCGAGAGCACGAACGCCATCCCGTTCGCGCTCGACCTCGACCGCGGACGGTTCACGTACGCGGGTCCTCAGGCCGTGAGCCGCCTCGGGTGGAACGAGCTCGATTGGAAGATGCCCGGGTTCCTCGATCGCCTGCTCCCGCGCGAGCGCGCGGCCGACGTCCGGAAGCGGCTCGACGAGTGCACCGGCGGCTCGTCGGACTTCGAGTGCGAGATCCTCAGCCAGGCCGGGCGCGTCCACCACCTCCGTTGGGTCGTGAGCTGCGAGACCACCGTGAAGGGTCGCTCGATGCGCGGTCTCATGGTCGACGTCACCGCGCAGCGGACGCTCGAGCGCGAGCTCGCGCAGGCGCAGAAGCTCGAGTCGGTCGGGCGGTTGGCCTCCGGCGTCGCCCACGAGATCAACACGCCGGTCCAGTTCGTGTCCGACAGCGTGAACTTCGTGCGCGAGGCGCTCGCGGACGTGACGACGAGCCTGCACCGCTACCGCGCGCTGGCCGACGGCGTGCAGGCCGGCACGAACGTGACGGAGCTCGCCCGCGAGGTGCGTGAAGCGGACAGCGCCGCCGACCTCGACTGGGTGCTCGACAACGTCGCTCCGGCGCTCGATCGCGCGCTCGACGGGCTGGGCCGCGTCACCGTCATCGTGCGGTCGATGAAGGAGTTCGCGCACCCCGACCGGCGCGAGAAGAGCCCGACGGATCTGAACCGCGGGATTGAGAGCACGTTGGTCGTCGCGAAGAACGAGTACAAGTACGTCGCGGACGTGGAGACCGAGCTCGGCGAGCTGCCGCTCGTGACGTGCCACGGCGGCGAGATCAATCAGGTCGTGTTGAACCTCGTCGTGAACGCCGCGCACGCGATCGAAGCGGTGGTCAAAGGTACGTCCGACCGTGGAACGATTCGGCTGTCCACGCGCCTCGACGGCGAGCAGGTCGAGCTCCGGATCTCCGACACGGGGACGGGGATCCCCAGCGAGATCGCGAACAAGATCTTCGACCCGTTCTTCACGACGAAGGAGATCGGCAAGGGCACCGGCCAGGGCCTCGCGCTCGCGCGCACGATCGTCGAAGGGCACGGCGGCACGCTGCGCTTCGAGACGGAGATGGGCCGCGGCACGACGTTCGTCATCCGACTGCCGGTGGACGACCCCACGCCGCAACGCGCGGCAGCCTGACGCTGGGGCCACGACGCACGGCGTTCGCGGTCCGTGCAGCACCTGCACCGATGAAGGGCGTGTTTCGCCGCGCGACGGAGCGGCGCGGCCGTTGCATGAGGCCGCGCCGGAGGTGAACCATGAATCGGATCGGAGTCTTCTTCGCGACGCGCGAAGGTCAGGCCCACAAGGTGGCCGATCACCTCGCGGCGGCAATGCTCGCGCGCGGGCTCGAGGTGGCCATCCACGAGGTGCGCGATCCCGAGTCGCCCACGGCGCTCGGGCGGAGCGAAGCCGTCGCCCTCGTCGGCTCCGTGCACCTCGGCAAACACGAGCCCGAGCTCGTGCGCTTCGTGACGGCGAACCGCGCGAAGCTCGACGCGGTACCCGCAGCGTTTCTCTCGGTCTGCGGAGCCGAGAGCGGCACCGAGAAGGGGGCGACGCCCGAGGCACGCGCCGTGTCCGCGACGCACGTCGCCGAGCAGCTCGCCGAGTTCGCGCGCGCGACGGGTTGGCACCCCGCCCGCGTGATGCCCGTCGCGGGTGCGTTGCTCTACACGCACTACAACCCGCTCGTCCGTTGGATCATGAAGCGGATCGCTCGGAGCGAAGGTCTCCCGACGGATACCTCGCGCGACTACGAGTTCACGGACTGGGGCGCCATCGAGCAGGTCGCGCGGAACATCGCGGAGGAGATGCACACGCGCGGGTGACCCGCGGAGCGGTCACGGGGACTCGAGGATGGACTTCAGTCGCGCGAGGTCCTTCTCGTTCGCACGCCGCATCGCACGCGCCATGATCGGTGCGACGAGCTTGCCGAACCCGCTCGGTTCGCCTCGGTTCCGGAGCGTCATCCGCGTCCGGCCCCCGGGCTCCGGGGCCCATGCGTACGTGGTCTCCATCGGGAACGGTCCCTCGGCCGTGCGCATGACGAGCCTCTCGCCGGGGACGAGCTCGACGATCTCGTACGTGTACTCCATCCGACG
This sequence comes from Polyangiaceae bacterium, assembly GCA_044224495.1. Lineage (GTDB taxonomy): Bacteria > Myxococcota_A > Polyangia > Polyangiales > Polyangiaceae > JBGAKG01. The sequence goes on from JBGAKG010000026.1 coordinate 158,308, forward strand.
CCCCAGGAAGCGAGCGACGAACGCGACCCGCGCTCCGAGCGCGAGCGGCGGGGGCGTCTTCCACTCGGCCGCGTGGATGTTCACGTACCAACGCGGGGCGTTCTCGGGATCGCTCGCGTAGGCGGCCACCTCGGCCGGGGCGCGGGCGATGACGACCTCGGTCACGACGTCGACGGGCATGGACCTTCTGGTATCGCGTCCGCGGCGGTGAGACAATCCGTGGTCAACGAGCCACGTCGTCCCATGAATGAGACAATCCGTCTGGAAGACATGCGCCTGTTCGCGGGCGTCGCCGAGGCGCAGAGCTTCACCGGCGCCGCGCGCAGCCTCGGCATCCCGAAGCAGACGCTCAGCCGCCGCATCGCCGAGCTGGAGCGCGCGCTCGGTGTCGACCTCATGCACCGCACGACGCGACGGTTGAAGCTCACCGACGTCGGCGCGGCGTACGCCGAGCGTTGCGCCGAGCTCGTCCGGCTCGCCGACGAAGCCAACCGCGCGGCGGTCGACGTCATCACCGTCCCGCGCGGCGTGCTCCGCGTGACCGCAGATCCCGTCTTCGGCGATGCCTTCGTCACCGGCCTGGTCGTGGAGTACGCGAAGCGCTGGCCGGAGGTCCGGCTCGACGTCGTGCTCACGCGCCGCCGCGTCGACTTGGCGGAGGAGCACTTCGACGTCGCGTTCCGGGTCGGCCAACCCGAGGACGCGACGCTCACCGGCGTGGTGCTGGGCCCCGCGCGCGTGCGCTACTGCGCGAGCCCCGCGTACGTCGCGCGGAGGGGTCGCCCCGGGAGCGCCGAAGCTCTGGAGGCGCACGACTGCATCGTCGTGAGCGACGGTGGGCCGCAGCGCTGGCCGGTCCCATCGGAGCGCGGGATGAAGCTGGTGCCGGTGAAGCCGCGCCTCGCGCTCACGAGCTTCGCGATGGCGCACGCGGCGGCGCTCGACGGTCTCGGGATCGGTCTGTTCCCGGAGTTCGCGTGCGCGGAGGAGCTCCGCCAGAAGCGGCTCGTGCCGGTGCTCACGCCGGTCGCGATCGAGGTGGGCTCGATCTGGCTCCTCTACCCTGCGCGGAGGTTCCTCCCCGCGCGCACGCGCGCGTTCGTCGATTTGGCGAAGGAGAGCTTCCCGCGCGGGCGAAGCCGGGTCAGCCCCCGTCGCTGACCCCTCCCACCTCCGGTTTATGCCAGGGCCGGGGTCTTGCGGCAAGCCCCCCTCTCGGGCGCAGAGTCCCAAACCTCGAAGGAGGTTCGCATGAAGAACGAATGCAGCGTCGTCATCGCCGGCGCCGGTCCGACCGGCATGGTGCTCGCCGCCGAGCTCGCGCTCGCCGGGGTGGATGTCACCGTCATCGAGCGCCGCGCCACGCAAGAGCTCGAGGGCTCCCGTGCGGGCGGCTTGCACGCGCGCGCGATCGAGATGTTCGCGCAGCGCGGCATCGCCGACCGCTTCGTCTCTCGCGGCAAGCCGATCGCGACCGCGTTCTTCGGCCAGCTCGCGCTCGATCTGAGCGACTTCCCCTCGCCGCACCCGTACGTGCTCGGGATCTGGCAGAACGAGATCGAGCAGATCCTCGCGGACTGGATCGGCGAGCTCGGCGTGACGATCCATCGCAGCGACGAGGTGACCGGCTTCACCGAGGACGCGAGCACCCTGAAGGTCAGCCTCGCCAGCGGCGCGACGCTCCGCGCGCAGTACCTGGTCGGCTGCGACGGCGGCCGCAGCGGCATCCGAAAGGCCGCCGGGATCGAGTTCCCAGGTTGGGACGCGCAGACGAGCTTCCTCATCGCCGAGGCCGAGACGACCGAAGAGCCGGCGTGGGGCGTCCGCCGCGACGAGAAAGGCATCTACGGGATCGGCAAGCTCGACGACGGACGCGCGCGGATCGTCGTGCGCGAAGACGACACGACCAAGCGCGGCGAGCCCACGCTCGACGAGCTCCGCCGCGCGCTCGTCGACCGCTACGGGACGGACTTCGGTCTGCGAAGTGCATCTTGGCTGTCGCGCTTCACCGACCTGACCCGCCAAGCCGCGACCTACCGTGCGGGGCGCGTCCTTCTCGCGGGCGACGCGGCCCACGTGCACGCGCCGGTCGGCGGCCAAGGCCTGAACCTCGGCGTGCAGGACGCGATGAACTTGGGTTGGAAGCTCGGCCAAGTCGTGCGCGGCGACTCGCCGGACGCGTTGCTCGACACGTACGGCGCCGAGCGCCACCCGGTCGAAGCGCGCATCCTCCGCGCGACGATGGCGATGATGGCGATTCATCGCGGCGGCGATCGGATCGATGCGCTGCGCGATGCGATCGGCGACCTCCTGACGATCGACGAGGCGCGCCGGAGGTGGGCGGGCATGCTCTCCGGCCTCGACGTGCACTACGACCTGGGCGCCGGGCCTCCGCTTCTCGGGCGCCGCATGCCCGACCTCGAGCTCGCGACCGCGAACGGGCCGAAGCGCGTCTTCGAGCTCCTCCACCGCGCGCGGCCGGTGCTCGTGGTGCTCGAAGGCGGCGCGGCGCTCGACGTCTCGAGCTGGGCCGACCGCGTGACCCGCGTCGACGCCACCTACGGCGGAGCATGGGAGCTCCCCGTGCTCGGCAAGGTCGATCCACCGAAGGCGGTGCTGATTCGACCGGACGGATACGTGGCGTGGGTCGGCGACGGCAGCGATGCGGGGCTCGCCGACGCCATGCGCCGCTGGTTCGGACGCTGACGTGAGCGGCGCGGCCGCTCAGAGCCAGCGCCGGACGCGCGCGGCGTAGCTCGGGTACTCCTCCGCGAAGGCATCGCGCAGGAGCTGCTCCTCGCGCGGGATCGTCACGAACTGCAGGAACGCGAGCGGAAGCGCGAGCAGCACCACCGGCCAGAGCGCGTTCGCGTGGAGCGCGAGCCCGACGTACGCGGTCGCCAACGCCACGTACATCGGGTTCCGCGTGAAACGAAACGGGCCGCCCGTGACGAGCGCCCGCGAGCGATGATGCGGAACGATCGTGGTGCGATGGCGCACGAAGAGCACCACCGCGCTCAGCGCAATCGCCGCCCCGACGAGCACCAGCGCGAGGCCCACCGCGCCGAGGGCCCCTGCCCCCGCGTCCGACGCTGCGAGCCCCCACGGGCGCACCGCCTGAAGCCGAAGCCCGAGCACGAACGGGAGGCCGAACATCAGCGGCGGCGGCGCGAGCGCGACGGCGCGGAGCACGCGCGCGATCATCGTGGCCCCATGACGTCGATCACGTCGATCGGCACGCGCTGGGGCTCCTCGCCGGGGCGGAACCCCGCCTCGCGGAAGACCGCCTGCACGACGGGGTGAATCCGCTCGCGGAAGGCGCGCTCACACGCCTCCTTCGACTCCCACACGTCGACGTACTTGAGCGAGCCATCCGCGCCCCGCACGACGAGGTGCACGACGAGCCCGGCAAGGGGCTCCGCTCCGAGACCCTCCCGGATCTTGGCGTAGAGCACGGCGTCGATCGGGACGGTCTGTTCGAAGGCGTACAGGCTGGTGTTCTTCATTTCATCCGAATATACTTCGGACCAATATGACGAGCAAGCCGAGCCCGCGGAAGCGGGCCTACCGGTCGGAGGTCCGCAAGGCCGGCGCCGACGAAACGCGGCGCGCCATCCTGACCGCCGCGCGCAAGGCGCTCGTCGCCAAGGGCTACGGCGCGTTGCGGATGGATCGCGTCGCCAAGGACGCGGGCGTCGCCCTCGACACCGTGTACGCCGCGGTGGGCACGAAGCCCAAGCTCGTTCGGCTGCTGATCGAGACGGCCATCTCGGGCGCGGACGTCGCGCTCCCGCCCGAGGAGCGGGACTACGTGCAGCGCATCCGCGCCGAGCCTTCGGCCGCAGGAAAGCTCGCGGTCTACGCGCGCGCGCTCGCGCTGATCCACCTACGCCTCGCGCCGCTCGTCCATGCGCTGCAGGTGGCCGCGAGCGAGCACCCGCGGCTCGGTGCGCTCTGGCGCGAGATCTCGGAGCGGCGCCACCGGAACATGAACCTCCTCGCCAGCGAGCTGGTGGCGACCGGCGAGCTCCGCTCCGAGCTCGATCCGGACGAGGTCGCGGACGCTTTGTGGGCGCTCGGTGCACCCGAGACGTTCATGCTCCTCACGCGCGAGCGCGGTTGGTCCGCCGAGCGGTTCGGCGCGTGGCTCGAGAAGAGTTGGAAGCGACTCCTGCTCGCCGACTGAGGGTCAGCGTCCCCGCCCGCGCCCCCGCGACGACGGTCCGCACGGCGGTCACCAGGAGCGCACGCTCGAGCTCCCCCTTCGCCTGCGCGTTCCAGGCGTCGACGATGGCGCTGATCATGCGGAGGAGGAGCCGCGCATCCGTCGCGCGCGGGAGCTCGCCGCGCTCGATCGCGCGCTCGACCATCGCGTACCACTCGGCGCCGCGCTCGCCGACGGGACCGCCGATGATGGCCTCGACCTCGGGATCGTGGCGCTCGGCGAGGAGACGCGCCCACGCGCGCCCTTCGACGCGCCGCTTGAAGCTCACCTTGCGCTCGAACGCAGCGACGAGATCCGCTTCGAGCGCGCCGGTGTCGGGGAGCGGGACGTCGTGGACGACGCCGCGCATCCACTCGACCACGGAGGCGACGAGCTGCGCGCGGCTCGGCCACCGCCGGTAGATCGTGGTCTTGTTGACGCCCGCCGTCGCGCACACGGCGTCCATGCGGAAGGCGGCGTAGCCGGAGTCGGCGAGCTCGCTCACCGCGGCTTCGAGCACCTGCCGGACGACGCGCTCACTCCGCCCGCCCAGCACGCCCTGCGTTCGACGGGTCTTCGTTCGAGGGGGCATCGCGCTCGAGCGCGACGTTAGGTCGAGGCGCCCGGGGATGGCAAGCGCGTCGCCCTCCCGTCGTCCCCGGGCGCAAGGCTCACCAGGGGACGGTGCCCGCTTCGTCGGAGAACGTCCCCGTCGGTCCGGCGTCGTCGAGGAGCGCCATCCGCACCGCGGCGCGCGCGCCTTGCTCGACCGTGCGCGTGCCCGCGAACGCGTTGAGGTCGGTCGCGACGAAGCCCGGGCACACCGCGTTGACCTTGATCTTCGTCCCGGCGAGCTCGCTCGCGAAGTTGACCGTGACCGCGTTCAGCGCCGTCTTGGACGGGATGTAGGACACGCTCCGGATCGGGTGCGGGTTCTTCGCATCGGTCATCAGCGCGAGCGAGCCGACGCTGCTCGAGACGTTCACGATCCGACCCGCCGGCGCCTCGCGCAGGAGCGGCAAGAGCGCCTGCGTGACGGCGATGACGCCGAACACGTTCACCTCGAAGATCTTCCGCACTTCGTCGAGCGGCACGTTGCTCGGCTTGGCTGCGGCGAGCACCTCCTGGAACGGCGTCCCCGCCGGCATCGTGTTCGAGATGCCGGCGTTGTTGACGAGCACGTCCAGCCGGCCGAGCTCCTTCCGGATCCAGGTGGCGGCGGCACTGATCGACGCGGCATCGGTCACGTCGAGCTGGAGCCCGCGCGCGTTCGCCCCGATGCTCGCGGCGGCCTTCCGGCCGAGCTCGAGGTTGCGCGCGCCGACGAGCACGAGGAAGCCCTTCGCGGCGAGGTCCTTGGCGATCTGAAGCCCGATTCCCTTGTTGGCCCCCGTGACGAGGGCGACTTTGCTTTCGTTCATGCCGACGATGTACGGCTCGCCGCGCGGCGCTGCTTGTCGCTTCTTGGCACCAACGTACATGCCGAAATCGCCAAGAATCGCCAAGCCTCGAGGCGCACCGCGATCTAGGATCGGGGCATGCCGCAGTGTTCGTCGGACGTGCTGGAGCTCGAGCCGCTGGCGGTCTCCGTCCCGGGGCTCCGCGCGACGCGGACGACGACGACGGCGCTCCTCGAAGGCGTGAAGGACTACTACGCCATCGGGCGCGTCGAGCGCGGTCGAAGCGCGTGGTGGGGCGGCGGGAAGACGTGGCGGTGCGGCCCCGGCTCGGTGCAGGTGAAGCAGCCGGGCGACGTGCACCGCGACCTCGAGCGTGACGGACCGATGACGTGGGTCGTGATCGCGCTCCCGAGCGAAGACGTGGAGCGCGCGCGCGACGGGAGGAGAGCGTTGGCCTACCCGCAGCTCGAAGCGGGCGACGAGCGCGCGGCGCCGTTCCACCGCTTGCACGACGCGGTGTGCGCGGGCGCGGATCGGCTGGCGCTCGAGGTCTCGGTGACGGAGGCGATCGCCGCCTTCGCGCTGCTGAGCCGGCCGCAGCCGAACCACACGCGACCGGTACGGCGAGCGCTGGAGTACCTGCGCGAGCGGATGGCGGACGGAATCACGCTCGACGATCTCGCGGAGCAGGCGGGGCTCGACAAGTTCCGGCTGTGCCGGGCGTTCCGGGCCGAAGTGGGGATGCCCCCGCACGCGTACCTCACGCGGCTCCGGATCCTGCGCGCGAAGCGGCTGCTCCGGAGCGGCGTGCGCGCGTCGGAGGTCGCGGCGCACGTGGGGCTCTACGATCAGGCACAGCTCACGCGGCACTTCCGGAAGATCGTCGGAGTGACGCCAGCGCGGTACGGGCGGACCGAGCGCGACGCCGGGCTGCGCGGCTGACCGCTCGTCACGAGGCCGCGCGCTTTTCGCCGCGCCAGATCACGAGCACGTTGATCGTGAGGAGCAGGTTCGCCACCGACTCGACCGGCCACGCAATCGCGGGCCACACCGACGCGATCGCGACGGTCACGAGGTAGCCGACCGCCGCCGGCCACAGCCGCTGCTCGACGGCCGCCGCCGTCAGCGCCGAGCACGCCGCATAGAGACACAGGACGAGCACGCGCGTGTGCTCGTACGAAACCCCGAGGTAGAGCGTCACCGCATACAGGACCACCTGCGCGGCGAGCACGACCCCGACGCTCCGGACGAGGCTCCGGTTCAAGGCCGTGCGCGCGAGCGCCTCTCGCGCGCGCCGCGAGACCGCGATCGCGAGCACGAGCATGATCGTCGAGGACAGGAGCGGCAGCCGCTGCGATGGCGCCGGATCCCCGCGCTCGACGAAGAACCCGAGCCACGGGATGATCGTCCAGAGCACGCCGAACGCCGCGCTGATCTGGAGCCGCGCGCGGCGCCCGATCCGCGGGCTCTGATCGCGATCGAGCACGGCCAGGCGCTTCCGCTCCGCCTCCTGGAGCTCCTTCGCTCGCGCGACCCGCTCCACGAGCTCCGCGGGCGCCGGCTGGAGCTCTTCGAGCAGGAGCTCCGCCGCGCGCGGGTTCGCGTCGCGCAGCTCGCGCTCGACCATCGCCACCACGGCGCGGTGCAGACCGTCGCGCGCGACCGTGTTGTCGGGCCAACCGCGGAGCGCCTCACGAAACCCGAACCGACACTCGCCGAAGAGATCGTAGCGCCCGCTCGGCGCGAGCGGTGCCTCGGCCTCGGCCGCCTTGCAGCTCTCCTCGAGCCGTTCGAGCTTGGCCGTCGCGTCGGCCGCGATGGCCGTCGAGGCGCGGTGCTGGAGGAACGCCGCGAGCGCGACGCGCACGGCCTCGGCGCTCTCGAAGCGTTCGGCCGGATCGCGCGCGAGCGCGCGCCGCACGATGTCGGCGAGCTCGCGCGGCGTGCCCGGGTCGAGCTTCGGCTCCGAGCGGAGCACGCTGCTCAGGACCTCCGGCAGCGACCGCCCCAGGTGCGGCGGTGCCCCGGTGACGATCTCGTGGAGGATCGCCCCGAGCAGGTACACGTCGGTCCGCGCCGTGATGCGGTCGCCCGTCCCGTCGAGCATCTCGGGCGCCATGTACGAGGGCGTCCCCGCGATGCCGTCGATCTCGCGGGCGAGCGGGAAGCGCCCGGTGCCGTCGTCCTCGAGCGCGACGCCGAGCCCCCAATCGAGCACGTAGACCTCGCCGAACTCGCCGACCATCACGTTGTCGGACTTGAGATCGCGGTGGACGATCCCGCGGCTGTGCGCGAAGTGAATCGCGTTGCACACGGTCATCAACGTGCGGAGGTTCCAGTCGAGCGCGTCGTTGGCCCCGAAGCGCTTCTCGAGCGCTCCTGGATCGCGGACGACCGCCGACCACGCGGAGCCGGCGATCTTCTTGAGGACGATCCGCGGGTGGCCGGAGGCGTCGAGCGACACGTCGTGGACCGGCACGATGCTCGGGTGCTCGAGGTGCCCGGTGATCCACGCCTCGCGCGCGAGGCGCAGCGTCGCGAGGTCGTCGGTCTCGCGAAGCGACTTCACCGCGACCTCGCGGCCGAGCGCGAGCTGAGTCCCCCGATCGACGACGCTCATGCCGCCTTCGCCGAGCCGTTCGCCGATCTCGATGCCCGAGCGGCTGATGAGCGCGATCGCGCGCTTGGCGCGCCCGTCGGTCGTGGGGTCGACGCGGATCGTCGCGCCCGGGTCGAGCGCGTGCGTGCTCGCGAGCTCGATCAACGTGTGCGCGGCCGGCGAGAGCTGCGGTTCGTCCCCTGTCTCGCGAGTCATGCGGGCACTCGAACATAGCGTGTCCGGTCGGTCCGAGGAATCAATCGCCGGTGCTCGCTCGGCGGCCGCCGGACGCGCGGACATGGCTTCCGGAGGCGCGGTCATTCCGCTTCGCCGCTCGCGGATGCACACCCATCGAGTCGCACTTCCGCGAAGGAGAACCTGTCCATGTCGACTCCGAACGTCACCCTCTCGGGCTTCCATGCCTCCCGTCCCGCCGACCATGTCCCGCTGGCGAAGCGCACTGCCGTGCTCGCCTACGGCATCGGCTCGTATGCCATCGGCGTCGCCGCGCTCGTCGCGTGGATCCTCACGATGCTCGGTGTGCTCCACTTCTCGGGCGGCCCCATCGGCGAGCTCTCGCCCGGCCCCGCGCTCGCGTTGGACCTCGCGCTACTCGTCGCGTTCGCCGTGCAGCACAGCGTGATGGCGCGCCCGACGTGGAAGGCACGCTGGCTCCGCGTGGTCGGTCCGGCGCTGGAGCGGCCGACGTACGTGCTCGCGACCGGACTCGTGCTGCTCCCCGTGCTCTGGCTCTGGCAGCCGATGCCGGCGGTGGTGTGGGCGCTCGAGAGCCCCGTCGCGGTGGACGTCGCCTACGCGCTCGCGGTCGCGGCCTGGGCGTACCTGTTCGCGGCGAGCTTCGCGATCGATCACTTCGAGCTGTTCGGGCTCCGGCAGGTCTGGTCGTACTTCACCGGGCGCCCGATCACTCCGGTCGAGTTCCGCGAGCGGTGGATGTACCGCTTCGATCGCCACCCGATCATGAGCGGCGCGCTCGTCGGGATGTGGGTGACGCCGAAGATGACGTTCGGGCATCTGGTCTTCGCGATCGGGTTCACGGCCTACGTGATCGTCGGCGTGTTCTTCGAGGAGCGCTCGATGCGGGCGCAGTGGGGCGAGCGCTACGAGGACTACTGCCGCCGCGTCGGCTCGATCGTGCCGCGGTTTCCGCGGCGGTCCGGGACGTTGTAGAACCACGCGATGAGCACCCGCCGGCCCAAGAACGAGGCCGCTCCCTCCCTCCTCGACGTGATCGCCCGCGCCTCGCGCGCGGTGAAGACGTCGATCCAAGTCGCGCTCGAGCCGCACGGTGTCCACGCGGGTCAGAACTTCATCCTCGAGCGCCTCTGGGAGCGCGACGGCCAGACACCGGGAGAGATCGCGGAAGCGATTGGCGTCGAGGGCCCGACCGTCGTCCGCGCGCTCCAGCGCATGGCGGCGGCCGGGTTCGTGACGCGAAAGAAGCACCCCACCGATCGGCGGCAGGTGTCGGTCCACCTGACGCCGGCCGGCGCGCGGCTGCGTACGCAGGTCCCGCGGGCGCTCCGGCAGGTCGAAGCGAACGCGCTCGGGGGCTTTTCGAGCACCGAGCGCGCGCAGCTCCTCGCGCTCTTGGGTCGGTTGAGCGCGAACCTCGACGGCTGAGGCCAGCGGCGCTTGACATTCGGTAGCCGGCTTCCGATATTGGTAGCCGGCTATCGATATCGAGAGGTGCTCCCGTGACCGACCCGCGTTCGACCATCCGCGCCCTTCGCTTCCACGAGTACGGAGAACCGGCCGTCGTGCTCCGGCTCGAAGAGGTACCCGTCCCGACGCCGACCGCAAAGCGCGTCCGAGTCGTCGTCCACGCGTGCGGGCTGAACCCGGCCGACTGGGCGCTGTGTCGCAAGCTCTACGACATGGGCCTGCCGCGCGGGATCGGCATCGACGTCTCCGGCACGGTCGACGCGGTCGGCGAAGGCGTGACCGATGTCGCGGTCGGCGAGCGCGTCCTCGGCTTCGCCGACTTCGCCACGTACCCGAGCGCGGGCGCCGCCGAGGTGGCGGTGCTCGATCACTGGGCGAAGGTGCCGGAGGGCCTCGCGATGGACCACGCCGCGGCGTTGCCGATGGCGGCGATCATCGGAAACCACGCGGTCGACGCGCTGGGCCTCGAGAGCGGGCAGACGCTCCTCGTCCACGGCGGCGGCTCGATGATGGGGTTCGCCGCCGTGCAGATCGCGCGCGCGCGCGGCGCGAAGGTCGTCACGACGGCCGGCGCCACGTACGCGGACGATCTGCGCAGCTTCGGGGCGACGGTGACGGCGTACGGCGACGGGATGGTGGAGCGCGTGCGCGAGCTCGGACCGATCGATCAGGTGCTCGACACGGTGGGCGGCGCGCTGTCGGAGCTGATTCGGATCGTCGATGGCGAGCCGAAGCGGGTGCTCTCGATCGCCGATCGCTCGGGACCCGAGCAGGGCGTTCGCGGCAACTACGACGGCGGGCGCCCGCTGCGTTACGAGACGTTCGGCGAGATGGCGCGCGCGGCGGCCGAGGGGAAGTTCCGAATCCCGATCGCGCGCACGCTCCCGCTGGAGCAGTGGCGCGCGGCGATGGAGCTCAGCGTGAGCGGCAAGGCGCGCGGGAAGCTGCTGTTGGTGCCGAAGCCGAACAATGGAGCGTAGTCAGATCGGACGGCGCATCTCTTCGATGAGCGCGACGAGAGCATCCGAGACGATCGGCTTCGGAAGGAATGCCCATCGCGGGTGCATCCGGAGCTCGCGCGGCGGCACCGCGTCTCCACTCATGAGTACGACGGGGAGCGCAGGCCGCCATCGCTCGATGCTCTGCGCGAGCTCCAGTCCATTGGCATCGGGCATCGAGACGTCGGTGACGACCACGTCCAGCTCGGGGGCATCCCGGAGGAAGTTCAACGCCTCTCGAGCACCCGGGACCGAAGTCACGGTGTAGCCGCGCTTCTCGAGCACCCGCTCGGTCGCCCGTCGAACGAGCGCATCGTCCTCGACGAGGAGGACCCGCCCCTTTCTCGTCCGCATGCGTGCCTCGCTCGCAACCGGAGGCTCGGTGCCGACCCCCGGTGCGATCCGCGGGAGGACGACGGTGAACGTCGTGCCGCGACCGATCTCGCTCTCGATCTCCACGCGCCCGTCGAAGCGCTTCGCGATGTCGGCCACCGTCGCGAGACCCAGCCCGGTGCCCGTCGCTTTGGTGGTGAAGAACGGTTCGAACACGCGTCGCAGCGTCTCCGAGTCCATCCCCACGCCGTCGTCGGCGACGGAGATCGCGACCTCTCGTGCGGTCGCACGGACGCGACAGGAGATCGTCCCACCGTCGGGCATCGCGTCGCGCGCGTTGACGGCCAGATTCAGCACGACTTGCTCGAGCGCCGCCTGCGAGCCGGACACCCAAGCCCCCTCGTCCACGCCGGCGAGCTTCACCGCGATGCAGCCTCCCACGAGGCGCGGCAGGAGCTCACCGATCCTTCGCACGGCGACGCCGGCGTCGACCGGGACCTTCTCGAGCAGGACCGCGCGCCCGAAGCCGAGGAGCTGACGCGTGAGGAGACTCGCGCGGTCAGCCGCCCGCTCGAGATCTTCGATCGCCTCCCGTTGAAACGGGTTCGAGAGGTCGCAGCTCTGACGCAACGACCCGGTCGCCAGAAGGAACACGCCAAGCAGGTTGTTGAAGTCGTGTGCGATTCCGCTCGTCAGGTTCCCCACGAGCTCCATCTTCTGGAGCTGGAGCGCGCGCCGGAGCGCGTCCTCCCGTTCGGTCACCGCGACCGCGAGCTGTTCGCGCAGCCCCTCCGTTCGCTCCGCAACTCGCGCCTCGAGCTCGCGCTCACCGACCGGCTCTCCCGCTCGCGCGGGGTCGGTCGGCCTCGACTCGAAGGCAATGAGCAGCGACCCCGGAAGCCGAGCGGCCAGTGGCGTCACCGTCGCCTGCACGCTGCAGCTCTGGCCCCTCACGGCGAGGGTCCATGCTCCGCCGCGGATCGACTCCTGGCCGCGGCGCGCGCGGTCGACGAGGGCACGAAGGTCGGACCGAAGCCGCCGGTCGAGCGCACCGAAGAGGTTCATCTCCGTCCGAGCCAAGGGGAGCTCGAGAAACTCTTCGACTGCGCCTTGGACGTGGACGACCTGGTCGTCTTCGTCGATCACCACGGCCGGCGGTGCGTACCGCTCCAGCAGCAGCTCGTTGGCTCGGAGCGCGATCGAGTCCCTCGGCCCGAGGATCCGGCGCTCGACCGGTGTACCCACGGCGACGACGCGAACGCGCTCACCGGTCTGCTGCTCCTCCGACTCGGCGACCTCGGACTCCGCGGCGCTGCTCGAACTCATCGATGACCTCCCCCAGAAAGACCACGTTTCCAGAGCCGCGCCGCCTCGACAATCGGGCCTTCCATGGGCGGGCATCGGGGATCCCCCGATGACGTGAGCGCCTCCGAGGGGGTAGCTTTTGACTCAACCGTGTCGAACGCCGAGGAACCCGACCGTGAGCTGGACGACGCCAGGACTCTCCTGCGGCTCAGTGGCATGCGGACCGGGGAGAGCTCGAGCGCGTTCATCGAGCCCTTGCTCGATGCGGCGATGTCGGTCATGCGCGCGGACTTCGCCAGCCTGCAGCGGCTCGACGTCCGGCGCGGAGAGCTCCATCTCCTCGGCTCGAAGAACTTCCACCCCGACGCAATCAGCTTCTGGCAGACGGTCTCCTCCGAGACGGGGACGACCTCCGGCTCGGCGCTGCAAGACGCCGAGCGGGTCCTCGTTCCCGACGTCCGCGTGCCGGCGCTCCAGGGCTCTCCGGACCAGCCGTACTGGGCCCTCAATGGAATCGTCGCCGTGCAGTCCACGCCCTTGACGGCGCGCGACGGCCGAGTCCTCGGGATGCTCTCGACGCATTGGCGCCACGCGCACGAGCCCCGGGAGCGCGAGCTCGCCTTCTTCGACCTGCTCGCGCGCCAGGCCGCGGATTGGATGGAGCGACAGGAGACCGAAGCTCGCTTGAAAGCGGCCGAGGCCCGTCACGACTTCGCGAACCGGCTCATCGACGAGCTTCGCGGGCTCTCCGATCCCGACGCGATCATGTCCGCCGCGGGTCGGGTCCTCAGCGCGGAGTTGGACGCCGCGCGGACGGTCTACGTCTCCATCGTCGATGGCAAGCCGACCCGCGCGAGCGAGTTTGCCCGCCGCAGCCCCCTCGCGAGCCCCATGCCGGCGCGCCCGGTCGGTCTGGGGCCGACGCTGCTCGCCACCCTGCAGCGCGGCGAAGACGTCGTCGTCGACGACGTCGCGACCGACCCGAAGATCGAACCCAGCGGGCGCGCTCGCCTCCTCGAAGCCGGCATCGGCGCTGCGCTGGCTGCCAGCCTCGTCAAGGACGGCGTTTGGGTCGGCGTTCTCGTCGTCCACCACGAGACCCCACGTGTCTGGTCGGAGCTCGACCGAGTGATCCTCCGAGAGACCGCCGAGCGCACGTGGGCTGCGCTCCAGCAGGCCCAGGCGATGCGCGCGCGGGAAGAGCTGGAGCGTCTCCACACCGCGCTCTTCGACGAATCCCCGATCGCAACGTCGCTCTCTCGCTTGGACGACTTGAGTCGGGTGACGGCGAACCGGGCCTTCGTCCGCCTCTTCCGGCTCGAGGGCCTGGACCTCAAGGTCACGACGACCCAGCTCGGGCTCGTGGATCCCGCAGTGGCAACTGAGGTGCGTGGGAAGCTCAACGCCGACGGCGTCGTGCGCGAGTACGAGTTCGCGGCGCGAACGCGCGCGGGGGACTCCATCCGCGTCCTCGGCGACTGGGCGGTCGTGACGATCGGTGGGGAGCGCTACGCCCTCGGGACGTTGCGTGACGTCACCGAGCAGCGACGGAACGAGGAGAAGACACGGGAGCACGAGCAGACGCTCGACGCTCTGCTCGAGACGGCGGCCCAGGGGATCATGTCGATCGACGAGCAGGGAGAGATTCGAACGGCCAACCGCGCTCTCCACGCGATGTTCGGCTGGCCCGCCGGAGCGCTCGTCGGCCAAGCGTCGAGCGTGCTCTTGCCCACGGATCCCGGAACGGGCTCGCGCGCGGAACCCAACACGCCGCGAGAGCTCGTGGGACGACGGCGCGACGGAACGACGTTCCCGGTCGAGGTGAGCATGTGCGTCGTCGCGCGACCTTCCGCCGACGTCACCTTCGCCTTCGTCTCCGACGTCACCGAACGTCACGAGTCGTTTCGCCGACTCCGCGAGCGCACGACGGAGCTCGACCAACTCACGTCACGGCTCCGGCGCGTCTCCGCCGAGCTGACGCTCGCGGAGCAAGCCGCCCGCGAGCAGCTGGCGAAGAGTCTCCACGATGGGCTTCAGCAGCTCCTCTTCGCGGCCACCCTCTCCCTCGACCGCGCGTCGAAGCGCGTGGCCGCGAAGGACGAGCGGGCGACCGAATCGCTCACGAAGGCGCGGGGCGAGCTCGAAGAGGCGATCTCCACGTCGCGGACGCTCTCGGTCGAGCTCTTCCCACGTGCGCTGCACGAGGGCGGCTTGATCGCCGCGATCGAGTGGCTCGCGAGCTGGATGCGCGAGAAGTACGGATTGACGGTCGAGCTGACGGGGGACCCGCAGGCTCAGATTCGCGGGCGCGACGTCCGCACGCTCGTGTTCGAGTCGGTCCGAGAGCTGCTCTTCAACGCGGTGAAACACGCCGGCGTCGAGAGCATCAAGATCGAGGTGACGGCGCCCGACGACGCCACGGTCCGCGTCCGCGTGGCCGATCGAGGCGCCGGCTTCGACCCCACCGTCCTCGGGAAGTCGACGGACCAGCAAAGGCTCGGACTCGGGCTCTTCACGATCCGCGAGCGCCTGAAGCTCGTCGGCGGCCGGCTCGACGTGGAGAGCGCCCCCGGAAGCGGCTCCACGTTTCTGCTCGTCGCCCCGAACGAGGAGGCTGGCGTTGGCTGAGCTCCGCATCCTCGTCGTCGACGACCATCCCATCGTCCGCAAAGGGCTCGTGGACCTGTTCGACGACCAGCCGGACATGGTCGTCGTCGGGAAGGCGGCCACGATCGAAGAGGCGACGGCCGTGCTGGGCTCCGCCGAGCCCGACGTGGCCGTCGTCGACCTCATCCTCGGGCAACAGGATGGGATGGCGCTCGTGTCGACCATCACCAAGCTGCGAGCACGGACCCGCGTCCTCGTGCTGTCGACCCACGACGAGCGCCTGTACGCCCATCGTGCGCTGAAGGCCGGCGCCACGGGCTACATCATGAAGGATGCCGGCGTCGACGCGCTCCTCGCCGCCGTGCGCAGCGTGGCGGTGGGCAAGGTCTACGTGAGCGAGCGCGTGGCGGAGAGAATCGTCGACTCCATGGCGGGAGCGCGCTCCGCTCGCTCCGGGATGGATGGGCTGACGGACCGAGAGCTGCAGGTGTTCCGGCTGCTCGGTCAGGGCAAGGGAACGCGGGAGATCGCTGGCGAGTTGGGTTTCTCGATCAAGACCGCGGAGACGCACATCGCGCACTTGAAAGAGAAGCTCGGCGCGAGCAACACGCGCGAGCTGCTCCGCTTGGCCATCGGCTGGGCGGAGCGAGGCGGCTCGAGCGGACCGACGTGAGACGGTGAATCCGCGGCGCGGGTTCCGTAGAATCCGCGCCATGGGAACCCTGACCTTCGGTCTCAACGTGACGCTCGACGGGTGCATCGACTACACGCAGGGGATCGTCGACGACCAGCTCCACGATCATTGGACCGAGCTGATGGATCAGAGCGGGGCGATGCTCTTCGGGCGCACCACGTACGAGCTGATGGAGGCGGCGTGGCCGGCGCTGGCGCAGGACGAGAAGGCGCCGCGAGCGATGCGCGAGTGGGCGCAGAAGCTCGACGCGAAGCCGAAGTACGTGGTGTCGAGCACGCGGAGCGAGTTCCCGTGGAAGAACACCTTCAAGGTGGAGGGGGACCTGAGGGAGGCTATCAGCGCGTTGAAGGCGAAGACCGAGCGCGGCGTGTTGGTGGGAGCGCCGAAGCTGGCGACGGCGTTGGAGGAGATGGGGCTCGTGGACGAGTACCGGATCGTCGTCCATCCGGTAGTGAGTGGGAGGGGGCCGACTCTGTTTCACGGTCTGTCGAAGGCGCGACGATTGGAGCTGGTGTCGACGAGGAGACTGGGGTCGGGAGTGCAGGTGATGCACTTCCGGAGGTGAGGAATGGGGCATCGTCTCCTGGCTTCGGAGGGCGATTGGCGGCAAGGCCAAGTTGCGCGACTCGAACTTGAAGCGAGCAACCAACGGGATCGCGCCTCCTCGGAGGCTATCCCCCCAATTGCGCGCGCGACGAGCGGAGCTAGTTCGAGATCCACCGCGAAAGCGGCTTCGGTCCCACGCTTGACCAGCGGGTGGACGCACTGGACGGCGCACTCTCATCCTCGCTAGGCGCTGCGCCTGCGGCTGTTGACCTGGCGCTGCTGGGTCGCTCGCAGGCGAGGTCGACGAGAGCGGGCGTGGCGAGGTCGGAGCGCCTCCTCTGCCAGGGTTCGGGGTCGGGGTTCGCGCTGACGCGTAGATCGAACCGGCGAACCAGTGCGAGGCACCGTCGTCCGCGGACACGAGCCGCAGACGAAGCGACCACCAAGACCAATCTACCTTCTGCACCCTTTGCTTTGCGTGAAGGACCGCCGGCCCCTAGAAGAGGAGTGGGTTCAGTGTCCTCGTGTTCGGGGCTCTCATTCGCCACAAGGGGTCGGGCCGTTCTGAGAGACCACGCTTCTCCGTGTGAAGGCCGCACGTGCACGGGGAGCGGGCGACCGGCTCCGACACGACGAAGGCCCAGCTCGTATCGAGCCAGGCCTCCTTCGAGTGCTGGAACTTCGTTCCAGCCTTAGTTGCGCGGGTAGGATTTGAACCTACGACCTTCGGGTTATGAGCCCGACGAGCTACCAGGCTGCTCCACCGCGCGTCAGCGGGGGCGAAACCTACACCCCGGGCGCCAAGAGTCAAGCGGTTCCGGAGGGTTTCGATCCGGAGCTACCGACGGGCGGCGTCTTTCCGGGCTGACGGCGGGCTGGGGCGCGCGCATGCGCACGCGCAGGTTTCAGGGGCGACCGGCCTCCTGGACCACCGCACGCAGCTCCTCCGGACCAAAGGGCTTCGCGACCACGATGTTGTCGCAGCCATCCAAGAACGCCCTCGCCTTCGCCGTCACCGCGCCCCCGGTGATGAAGACCATCCGCTTCTCGGCGCCCTTCCCCTTCTTCTTCAGGTGCTCGTACACGTCCAGCCCCGTCACATCCGGCATCACCAGATCGCAGAGCACGACGTCGAACTCTTCCTCGTCCAGGATCGCCAGCGCCTCGCTCCCCCCGTGCGCCACCCGCACCGAGTGACCCTCGAGAAACGCCGTCACGATCGCCAGGATGCTCGGCTCGTCGTCCACCGCCAGCACCCGCAGCACGTCCGGACGGATCTCTTCCGGCGGCGGAGGCGGTGGCGGCGGCACCGACGGTGGCACCCCCGCCGCCGGCAGCGACACGCGGAACACCGCCCCCGTCTCCGTGTTCGTCGCCTGAATCTCGCCCCCCAGCGCCGTCACCACGTTGCGGCAGATGTACAGACCGAGCCCCGTTCCGCTCCCCACCGGCTTCGTCGTCACGAACGGATCGAACAAGCGCGGCAGGAGCTCCGGCGCGATGCCGCGCCCCGTGTCCTTCACCTCGACCACCACGCGCTTGCGATCCATCGACGTCGTGATCTCGATCCGATCCACCGCCGGATCGCCGTCCCCGATCGCATGCGCCGCGTTCACGATCAGGTTCAGGAACACCTGCGCCAGTCGCGCGTCGCTCGCGAGCACCGGCGCCACCGCCCCGTAGTTCTTCACCACCCGCGCGCGCGGGCGCGTCGTGCTCTCGGCCATGCGCAGCGCCGAGTCGATGAGGTCGTGCACTTCGACCACCACGCGCCGCTCCTCGCCCACCCGCGAGAACGTCGAGAGGTCGCTCACGATCGCGCGGATGCGCGTCGCGCCCTCCTTCGCCGCCGAAAGGCTCCGCCGCGCCGCGTCCGACGACGCCATGCGCTCGAGCAGCTCCAGGTTCGCCAGCAGGTACGTGAGCGGGTTGTTGATCTCGTGCGCGATCCCCGCCGTCATCGTGCCGATCGCCGCCATGCGATCGGAGATCATCGCGTTCGCCTCGAGCGCGCGCTGCTCCGTCACGTCCCACGCGATCAGCGTCGTCCCCACGCACACCGGGCCATCGAGCACGGGCCCGATGTGCAGCACGTACGTGCGCCCCACCGACCGAAGCTCGATCCGGCGCCGCTCCTTCGTCGCGACCACCTCGCGGATCCCGCGCTCGAGCGGCTCGCGATCGGAGTCGGCGACGAACGACCACGCCGGCTTCCCCACGATCGACTCGAGCGGAAACGTCGGCCCGCCGCGGTTGATGAAGCGGATGTTGCCCGTCACGTCGGTGTAGGCGATCGGGTTCGGCGCGCCCGTGAGGATCGAACGGAGCAGCGCATCCTGCTCGCGCGCCGAAGCCTCTTCGAGCTTGCGCTTCGTGAGATCCAGGAACGTCACGATCACGCTCGTGACCTTGCCCGTCTCGGGATCCTTCACCGGCACCGCCGTGAAGACGGCCCACGAGACCTCGCCGTCGGGCTTCCGGACGCCGATCGTCATCGGCGGCTGCGCTTCGCCCGTCACGATCGCTCGCGTCACGGGGTAGTCGGCGGCTGGGCACGGCAGCCCGTCTTCGCGGATCGTCTCCGTGTCGAAGTCGCGCGTGTAGCGCTTCGTCAGCGCATCCCACGAGTGGCCCAGGATGCGGAGCGCTTCGTCGTTCGCGAGGAGGATCGAGCCCTCGGCCGAGACGTGGACGATCCCGCCCGGCATCGCCTGGATCGTGCGCTGGGTGAGCTCCTCGCTCGCCATCCGCGCCACCCGCGCTTCGTGCTCCAGCTCCGCCACGCGCCGACGGAGCACGGCGAGCTCTTCCTGCGGGTCGTCGAGCTTCGCCACGGTCCCGAGCAATTTCGCCGAGTCTCGGGCTCCGCGCAAGCATCAGCGACCATCCGAGCGGACGTGATACGACGGAGACGCCGCCGATGCTCTGCCACCGCCACCGAATCGCCGCCCCCGTCACCCTCGTCCTCGCCGTCGCGCTCCTCGCCGCGTGCGACGACAAAGACAGCAAGAACGCCGCAGCGACCGCCACCGCGACCGCGACGGCCCCGGCGTCCACCACGCCGCCGCCACCGCCGCCCGAGAAGCCGCCGATCGTCTTCGTCGAGGACGCCCAGATCACCGTCAGCGGCGAGAAGATCGACCTGAGCGGCGACGTCAAAGGCAAGCTCGCCGCGGTGCTCGGCGCCAAGCCCAAGGTCGCCGGCGAGACGATCGAGATCCAAGCCCTCCGCGACGCAAAGTACGCGCGCGTCGCCGCTGCGGTCGCCGCCGTCCGCGACGCGAAGGCCAAGAGCGCCGTCGTGAAAACGGCACTGCGTGACAACTCGCTCGGCGAGCTCCCGCTCGAGCTCGCGGCTCCGCCCGCCTGCAGCCCCGTCGGCATGGTCGCGAAGGACAGCGCGATCCTGGTCTGGCCCGCCGGCGGCGGTACCGCCACGCGCTTCACGCACGGCATGGCCGGCCCCGACATCACGCTCGGCAGCGACGGCATGCGCAAGCTCGGCAACGCGTGCGACGGCAGCGTCTTCGTCGTCGCGGGCGATCCCGAGGTGAAGTGGGGCCTCGTCTACGATCTCGCGATTGCCGCGCGCTCGTCCGAAGGCGGGACGCCGCGCCAGACGCGCGCGAGCGTCGTCGCCGATCCGGTGGTGGCCGGAAAGAAGCTCTGAAGCTTGGCGCGACCGGTCACCGTCTCCGTCCTCGTGTTGAGCGGGTCGGCTGCGGGCCGCGTCGTGGAGCTCTCGCCCGGACCCGGTGCGACGATCGGCTCCGATTCGTCCGCCGCGCTCGTCCTCGCCGACGACGGCGTCGCCCCGATCCATGCCGTCGTCACCGCCGACGGTCCGACGGGCGCGACCTTGCGCACGGGTTGGCCGCTCTGGGTCGACGGCGTCGCCGTGAGCGAGATCGCGCTACCGGGCGCGGCGTTGGTCGATCTCGGCAGCGTCACTCTCCGCGTCGACCTGAACGCCGAGGGCTGGGTGTCCCCATCGCCTCATGTCGTGCCCGCGCAAGCCGCGCCGCCGTTCGCCCCGCGCGTCGCGCTTCGAAAAGTATGCACTCTACAATCTCCGCGCATGCACGCCGGCGTGTGCGCGATGGCGGGTTCTCTCGTCCTCGTCGTTGGCGGCGCCGTCCCGGGCCCCGATCGCCGGCGCTTGCACACCGACGCCGAGATCATCGACGTCGCCCGGCGCACCACACGCCGGGTCGCGCTCGTGTCGCCGCACCTCTGGCCCTCGCTCGCGCGCTTGCGCGATGGCAGGGTGCTCGTAGCGGGCGGAGACACCAACGCGTGCGAGGTCGTCTCCCCCGACGGCTCCGTCCGCTCCGTCGCGCGGATGGGCGCCACTCGCACTGGCGCGCCCGCGGTGACGCTCGAGGACGGCCGCGTCGTCGTGTTCGGCCACGGCGGCGAGGCTGCCGCCGAGATCTGGGACCCCGCTCGTGACACGTGGACCGCGATCGCGGGGCCGCCGCTCGACGTCGTTCGCGCCGTCGCGATCCCGGGTGGGGCGCTCGTCCGCGCGATGAGCGGCAAGGTCGCGCCGTTTCCGCCGCCTCAGTATTGGCGCTTCGATGGCGAGCGCTTCGTCGCTCTCCCCGGACCCGCCGTCGGGCGAACGCACCCGGAGCTCGTGACGCTCGCCGACGGGCGGGTGCTCGTGGTCGGTGGTTGGTACGAGAAGAAGCCGTCGCGCGTCGTCGACGTCCTGACGTCGCGCGCGGGTGCACCTCCGCGCTTCGAGCCGACGGGCGAGCTGCTCGCGGCGCGGAGCGAACATCGGGTCGCGCGGCTCGGCGCGGAGGGCGTCGTCATCGTCGGGGGTGGCTCGGCCAAGAGCGGCGGGCTGAGCGCCGAGCTGTGGGACGCAGCAACGGGCCGGTGGTCGGCGCTCCCTGCGTTGCGCGAGATCCTGATCCCGCAAGACGCGGTCACGCTCGACGACGGCTCGGTCGTCGTCGTCGGCTTCGAGTCCGTGCTGCATCTCACCGCCGCGGACGCCCGCGCGCCGCGTCCGCTCGAATGGGAGGCGCCGCCCCCCGCGCGCGACGTGCCGCCTCGTCCGCCGCCTCGTCCCGAAG
The DNA here is from genome assembly GCA_044224495.1 of Polyangiaceae bacterium. GTDB lineage: Bacteria > Myxococcota_A > Polyangia > Polyangiales > Polyangiaceae > JBGAKG01. Next base: position 179,767 of record JBGAKG010000026.1, read on the forward strand.
AGGTACCGGTCGCGTTCCGTCCGCTCTTCGAGGGCAACGTTCCCGCGGCGGTGCGCTGCGCGGAGGCGCTCGCGAAGGAGCACCGCCCGACGGCGCGCGCGGAGTATGTGCCGTACTTCGTCGCGGCGCTCGGCGTCTCCAGCTCGAACATCCGCGGCGCGGCGGCGAAGACGCTCGCGGCGTACGGCGCCGATGCGCGAGCTGCGCTCCCTGCGCTCGTCGCGCGCCTGGCGATCGAGACGGAGTTCCTGGTACGGGCGGCGATCTTGGGCGCGCTCGCGGCGATCGATCCCGCGCCCACGGGTGCGGCGCGGCCGGTGCTCTCCGCGATCGTCACGCACCTGGCGGCGCGCGCGGCCGAGCCCGTCGCTGCGGCCGCCGCGGTCGGGTGGGCGCGTGCGGCAGCTCCGGAGGTGGCGGTCCCCGAGCCCGCGCGCTACGCGACCGGGGTCGAGGATGCGGTCGTGGCGTTCGCGGTGCTCGAGCCCGTCGCGGATGACGTGCTTTCGTCGCTGTCGGTCCTCGCGCGCTCGCGCAACTTCAAGATTCGGTATGCAGCCGAAGCGGCGTTGGAGAAGCTCGTGCCGGTCGCCGATGCGACGACGTGCCGCGCGATCGTCGAGGGGCTGCTGCCGATCGCGACAGTGTTCGATCGCGGGGATCAAGGGCGCCAGAAGCGGCTCGCCGCGCTCTTTGCTTCGATGCCGCGCGGCGATGGCGCAGCCGCGGTCGCCGCCGTGCTCGAGTCCGCGACCGAAGAGCACGTCTTCGAGGCCGTGCTCACGACCGCGTCGAAGCACCCGCACGCGGCGGTCGCGGCGGCGGTCGAGCGGCTCGCGGCGAAGGCGAGCGCGGGGCGAAGGCCGCTGCTCGAAGGGGCGCGCGCGAAGCTCGGTGCGGCGGGGGTGGCGGGAGGCGCGGCGGCGGCGGCGACGGTCGCGAGTCGGCTGCGCTCGTGGACGCCGCTTCCCGGACGTCTCGCGTCGACGGAGCTCCTCGTCGAAGGCACGCACGTGTGGATGCCGATCCTCCGCGCGCTGCGTCCGGTGCGCGAGCGCACGGACCTCCCGCCCGAGCAGCTCGCGCTGGTGCTCGTGGAGCGCGGGGCGGCGGGCGCGACGCTCCGCGGCACGTACTGGCTGCCGACGACGTTCGCCGAAGCGCGCATCGTCTCCACCGACGCCGAGCGCGAGCTCCGGATCGTCGCGCGCACGCAGCGCGGCATCGTCGTCGCGTTGGAGCAGCCGTTCGATCGCGAGACGTGGGGGCGCGAGCACTTCCTCTACGAGCTCGACCTCGCGTCCGGCGCGTGGAGCCGGCTGCACGCGATGCCGGACGGGTGGGATCGCCGCGCCGTCGACCCGACTTCGCACGAGCTCGCCGCGCCGACTCGGGAGGTCGAAGATCGAGGGCGAACGGAGGCGTCGGCCCATCGCGTCGGCGTCGGCCGGCTCCTCGCGTGGCAGGACGAACCGCTCGGCGAGGTGCGCATCCTGTGCGACGCGACGCCGACGTTCCTCGACGACGTCTCGTCACCACCCGAGGCCGTGGAGGCCGCGAAGCGCGAGTCGGCGTGGCAAGCGCGGTTGCTCGTCGAGGCGCGGGTCGCGCGGCCGCGCGTCGAGGACGTGTGGGAGCTCCCTGCGTTTCCGCCGTTGGTCGAGGGGACGGCCGCGATTCGCGCCGCGGCGGGGGTCACCGATGCGGGGATCCGGGTGCAACCGATCGCGAGCTGGGGGCCGAAGGAAGCGCGCGTGGTCGTGTGTCGGCTGGAAGGCGGGGGACAGGCGACGGACGGACTGGCGGTGTTGGGGATGGGGTGAATACGAGCGGCGCGGCGACCGGGCGGCGCGAGGTCAACCGAGCGCGCGCGGACGCTCCGAGGGATCCAACAGCCCGTGCCTCCGCCATCCGATGCCCCCGAGCCACGTGCGTGGCGCGGCGACCGGCGGCCCTGCATCGCCGTCTCCCCCCAGTTCGACGCCAAACGAGAACCCATCGAACCACCGCGCCGACGAGTACGGGTCGACCCCCGACAGCCGCGCGCCGTGCTTCTTCGCGTTCATGAGGACGTAGACGATCGCGTTCCGCACCTCCCGCGGGGTCTTCAGGTCGCGCGCGTGATAGCGCTCGCGCCATACGCTGCCGGTCACCTTCAGCTCGCCGTTGAGCGCGCGCGCGAGGCGAACGGCAAGGCCGAGCATGCCGCGCGAGAGGACCGACGTGTCACGCGCCTCCACCACGAGATGCACGTGGTTCGTCTGGATCGAAAAATGAACCACGCGGAACGCCGGCCCCGTCGCGGGGGAACGCTTCACGGCTGCGATCGCGCCGGTGAGGGCCCGAACGAGGACCTGCTCGCGAAGCGACGGAAGACCGGCCCGAGCACGAAGCGTCACGTGCACCGGATGGTAGTTGCGATGAACGGGACGCGCGCGATGCGGGACCCGCCGCACCGGCCCCGGCTTGCGGCCCGCCCCGGGACGAGCGCCGCCGCGAGGCCCACGCGCCTTCGACTCGTCCCGCGGAGGGAAGAGACCGAGCTGCTTCGAGTCCTGCTTCACCACTTTGACTAGGGCAATATTCACACGCGAGAGGATCCCGTCAGGTCCGAGCGCGTCCGAAGCCGCGTCCGAAGCCGCGTCCGAAGCCGCGTCCGAAGCCGCGTCCGAAGCCGCGTCCGAAGCCGCGTCCGAAGCCGCGTCCGAAGCCGCGTCCGAAGCCGCGTCCG
>JBGAKG010000027.1:0-6963 GCA_044224495.1 Polyangiaceae bacterium
TGCATCCTCGTGTGCCGGTCGTCGCCATCAGCACGCTCATGATCGCTGTGATCAATGCCCAGATCATCCTGCTCGCTCCTTTCGTCGTGGAGCCGCAGAATTTCCGGAACGGGATGCAGCAGATTTTCCGGAACCATCACACGATTCATCGACGACGCTGCTCGCTGGATCTCCGGGGGTCCGACGTACGCATAGCGTCGAGGCGCGAGGAGCTCGAGGAGCTCCTTGCCGTTGCCGGGAATGCGCCCGCGTGCGGTGTACCCCTCGTCGTTGAAGAGCGTCGGATCCGCGCCCGCCTCGAGGAGCATGCGAGCGACCGCAATGTGACCCGCGTCGCATGCCCAGATCAGTGCGGTTTGATTGTGAGCGCTGCGGGCGTTCACCTCTGCTCCCGCTTCCAGAAGGAGCGCGACGAGCTCGCAGTCACCCAACTGAGCAGCGTCGAACAGCGGAGGAGAATCGTCGGTGCCGAGTCGAGTATCGATACCGTTCGGGTCGGCTCCCTCCGCGAGCATCCGGCGAACGCGCTCGATGTCGCGCGCACGGACGGCGTCACACAGAGCCTCCGCTGCATCGCGAGGCGGATCGTCGAGAAATCGGATCGGCATCTCAGAAGAGGAAGAGCACGGGGGACGGATGCACCCGGGCACCAGCACCAGGCACGCAGAGCATGGAGGCATACAGGCCCAGCGGCATCGGCATGGGCATGTCCGAGAGGGAGAGCACGGGGAACGGATGCACCCGGGCACCGGCACCAGGCTCGCAGAGCATGGAGGCATACAGGCACGGCGGCATCGGCATGGGCACGCCTGCCCGCGGGGAACCGGCGGCGCGCAGCCCCGTTTTGGGCTCGGGACCCAGAACCTGAGGGTGGGGCCCCGTTCGGGCTTCGCCCGACGGGGCGGGAGCGGAGCTCCCGATGATGAGTGGAGGCGCCGGGAATCGAACCCGGGTCCGAAAACGTCTCACAACCCGCGTCTACGTGCGTAGCTCTCCATTTGTTCGACCCCATTTGCGCCGAAGAGCAGGCTCTCGTGGGGCTAGGCACCTGTTTCGTCTCGCCTCCGGCCCGGTGACCCGGCCATCGGCCAGCCAGTTCGATCTCGCCCTTCCCGGAGTACTGGCAGACTCCTAGGTCGGACGGCTCTCAGTGCTTCTTAGGCAGCGAGGGCGATTGCGTTATCGTTCGCAATTAGGGGTTCCGCCGTTTTTTACGTGGGCCAGCGGGCCACGGCACGCAGCAAGGAGCTCGTCGTCTCCGTCGAAGCCGATCGCCCCCGAATGGGGTAGGTTTTTCGTTCCTTTCGCCGCCCAAGGTGCGCACGCACCAGGCCGCCCGTCAAGACGACCGGTAAGCTTCGTTCCGGACAGTGAGCCGACCTTGAGCCTCGAGAACCTCCTCGGTCCCCTCCTGATCGTCGGCTTCCTGCTGGCCTTCTTCGCCGTGACGATCCCGCTCGTCTACGTGCTGAACGTGCGCATCATCGGTCCCTCGTACGATCGCGAGGCCGCCGAGGTCCTCGAGCGCACTCGCCACACCGAGCGCATCCTCTTCGAGGAGAACGACGTCGCGATGATCCTGCGCTCGCGCGCCGCCCTCGCGATCGGCGTGCAATTTCGGCGCGCGAACGTCCGCATCACCGACCGCGCGCTGTACGTCGTGCAGCAGGGGAAGTTCCTCGGGAGCCGCATGGGCCAGCCGATCCTCGCGATTGGGCTCGGCCCGATGGGGCTCGATCCGGCGCTCGGGCACTTGGTCTTCACGATGTACGTCGCGGGGCAGCCGCAGATCGAGGGCCGCGCGATCAGCTTGCCGCTGAGCTCGACCGCGCAGAAGCACACGCTGGTGCTCGAGCCGAGGGATGCCGCGAGCGCGATTGGGGCGCTGGAGGCGGGGATGTACCCGCACGGGTGAAAGAGGAAGAAGAAGAAGAGCGGGCACGGGCACGGGCACGGGCACGTGAGTGGACGTGTCTCGTGTATCCGTGGGTGTATCGGGTGTATCAGCTTTAGGTTGGGTGATTTCGTAATGATTTCAATGGGGAACCGCGGCACGGGCGCTGCAATGAGTGGTCCCCATGAAGACCACCTCGCTCCTCCTCGCTTCGCTTCTCCCTTTCACCCTCGCCACCATCGCCTGCGGCGGTTCTTCGCCCTCCGATGTTCAGGCTCCCGTCCCTTCGTCGTCGAGCTCCGCCGACCAGGACGCAGGCCCCGCTCCCACCACGACCGCGACGACGGATGCCGGCGCTCCCGATGCGAACGCCTCGCCGCTCGTCAAGCACTGCAACGGCACCGTCGCCACCGCCGACCTCTGCCTCGAAAACGCTCAGGGTCGTCCGGGTGACGTCGTCGACGTCGAGGTCTACCTCGTCGGCAGCAACCAGTGCACGGAGGCGTTCGAAGCCAGCGGCCACATCGTCGGCGACGCCTCGCACTTCGAGCTCGCCAACCCCGCGAGCCAGGTCGACTGCGTAACGCGCGATCTCTTCAGCGCTCCCGCACCGGGCACCACCGAGATCATGTGGAACGCGTTCGGCGGCGGCGCGATCGGCTCGTGTCCGAAGAACCTCACGCCGGGCAAGGTCGACACCGTGAAGATCAAGATCCTCCCGAACACGCCGCCGGGCGTCTACCCCATCCGTTGGAGCGACGCGGGCATCGCCGCTCCCCTCTCGCAGTGCGCGGTCTTCGGCTCGACCGTTGGAATCGGCGGCTCGATCCGCGTCCTGCCCTGACGTACGCTTCGAGACGATGGCGGACGATCCCCACGAGTGGTTGCGCGGTGTTCCGCTTCCGCTCGGCATCGTCCGTCGTGGCGTCGTGCTCTTCGCGAACGACGCGCTCCTCCAGATGATCGGGCGCACGCGCGAAGAGGTGATCGGCGGTCGCTTCATCGACTTCTGCGCCGAGTACGAGCGCGAGTGGGTCACCGAGCGCTACCGCCGTCGCATGATGGGCGAGCCCGTCCCCGACGCGTACGACCTCGACGTGCTCCGCAAGGACGGGACCGTCGTCCCGACCGAGGTCTGGCTCCGCGGCGAGCCCACCGCCGACACCGTGCTCTGCCAGCTCTGCGATCGGACCGAGCGCAAGGAGCGCGCGCGCTTGTTCCACGAGCTCGTGCTCCTCGGCGCGAGCTTGCAGGCCGAGCTCTCCGACGAGTCGATCTACGAGACGCTGAGCAGCGGGCTCGACAAGATGAAGGTCGGCTGGGCGTTCCTCGCCCCCGAAGACGGGAAGTGGCGTCTCCTCGCGTCGAACGGTCCCGGGCAGAAGGCGTACTCCGAGGCCCTCGCGGAGCTCGGGGTCCCCGTCGGCACGCTCAAGACGAACGATCCGCGCGGCAAGCTCTCGGCGACATGGGAGGGCGGCGTCGCGATCGACGACGACATCCCCGCCGCGCTCGGCATGATGCTCCCCGGCCCGATCGGCGAACGCCTCCGCCGCACGCTCATGGAGCTCGGGTTGATCCGCGGCGCCCTCCTCCGGATCGATCGCGGCGTGGAGAAGCTCCGCGTCCTCGTCCTCGTGGGGAGCTGGATCCACGAGGAAGATCTCCCTGCCCTGCGGCTCTTCGCGGCGCAGATCTCGTCCGCCCTCGAGGCCGCGCGCGTGATCGGCAACCTGTCGGCCCGGAACGAAGCGCTCGCGGCGCTGAACCGCGTCGCCGCCGCCGCCGGGGGAGAAGACGACATCGCGCGCCTCTTCCGGATCGGCGGCGAAGAGCTGCTCCACGTCATGCGCGCGCAGGCGTTCGTGGTGCACCTGATCGACGACCCGGATCAGCGGCTCCGCCTCTCGTACCAAATTGGGCTCCCCACGACGGAGCTCCCGTTCGTCGATCTGCCGCTCGACCAAGCCACCAACTTCGCCCGCGTCGCGCGGAGCGGCATGCCCCAGGTCTTCCAGATCGAGGAGTTCCGACCCGAGTTCCAAGTGCTCTTCCGTTCGATCGGGCTGAAGACCACCGCGACGATCCCCCTCACCTCGCGCGGCAAGGTCATCGGCGTGATGAACGTGTCGTTCGGGCAGCAGCGCGACGTCACGCAGGGCGAGCTCGAGCTCCTGCAGGCCGCCGCGACGCACTTCGCCGCCGCGGTCCACACGAAGCGCCTCCTCGACGACCTGCGCGAGAGCTACGCGAGCCTCGAGCGCACGCAGCAGAAGCTCGTCCAGCGCGAGCGCCTCGCCGCGCTCGGTGAGCTCGCCGCGGTCGTCGCGCACGAGGTGCGGAACCCGCTCGGCGTCATCTTCAACTCGGCGTCCACCCTCCGCCGCACGATCGGCGACGACCCGAGCAAGCGCCACCTCGTGGACATCCTCGAAGAAGAGGCGCAGCGCCTGAACCACATCGTCGGCGACCTGCTCGACTTCGCGCGGCCGCTGAGCCCGTCGCTCAAGAGCGAGCCGATCGGGCCGCTCGCCGAAGAGGCCGTGACGGTCGCCTTGGCGGCGAAGGAGCGCCCGATCGCGGTGACGTACGAGATCGAGCCGGGGCTCCCCGACGTGCCGATCGATCGCCGGCTCATCCGCCAGGCGCTGGTGAACGTGGCGATGAACGCGGTCCAGGCGATGGCGCGCGGCGGAAAGCTCACCACCCGCCTCGCCCGCGAGGGCGCGCGGCTCCGCCTCGAGATCGAGGACACGGGGCCCGGGATCGACGATGCCGTCGCCCGCCGCATCTTCGAGCCGTTCTTCACGACGCGCGCCCAGGGGACCGGCCTGGGCCTCACGGTCGTGAAGCGCATCATCGACGTGCACGGGGGGGAGGTCAGCCTGCGGTCCACGGTCGGCAAAGGGACCGTGTTCCGGATGCTGCTCCCGATCGAGCGGGTCGAGCCGAGTGCGACCATGAAGGCGTGAAGTTGGACACGCACCCACCTTTCGCGGTATAGGGCGCGCGTCATGTCGCCGTTCTTCCGAAACTCCGAGGAGCCCCCGATGGCCTGGTCCCGCGACGATGCGCGGCGTGAGCCGCCGAAGCGCTCGTTCTTCGGCCTGTGGGGGAAGAAGAAGAAGGACGACAAGGACGACGACGACGATCTCCCGGGGCCGAACGCCACGGCGACCCTCTTCCCGCTGCTCGCGCTGCTCGGGAACGCCGCCGCCAACGGGACCATCGCCACCGCCTGACCGGTCCGTCGCGGCGCCGGCTACCCACGAGCCCGCGGGGCTGATAGATGTGGCCGTATGAAGCGGCTCACCATCAGCGCGCACGCCTGCACCGAGACCCTCACGCTCATCATCGCCATGGCCTGGGCCGATGGCCGGCTGGACGACCGCGAGAAGGACGGCGTTCGCGGCGCGGCGGAGGTCCTCAACCTGAGCAAGGAGCTCCGCGCCAAGCTGGAGTCGGCGCTCCAGAAGCCGCTCCCGTTCGACCAGATCCTGCTCGACACGCTGAGCGGGCGCGACCGTGCGTTCGCGTACGTGGCGGCGACCTGGATGAGCGGCGTCGACGAGGACGTGGACGAGAAGGAGAAGGCCCTGCTCGATCGCCTCGCGCAGTCGCTCGGCTTCGACGACGCGCGCCGCAAGGAGCTCGATCAGATCGCGAAGGACCTGCAGCCGGCGAAGGACGGCCGCCAGTGGGGCGACGAGATCGTCCGCCTCTTCAAGGCGATTCCGCCGCGGATCGAGCAAGAGACCGGGGACGTCGAAGTCACCTTCGAGTGAGTCAGCGCACGTTCGTCGTCACCGGTGCCACGGATGGCATCGGGCGAGAGACTGCCTACGAGCTGCTCGCGCGCGGGCATCGCGTGCTCGTGCACGGGCGGAGCGAGGCGAAGGCCAGCGCGACGGCGCAGGAGCTCGCCGCGCGCGCGAAGAAGGGCACCGCCGTCGCGGTCGCCGGCGATCTGGGGAAGCCGGCCGAGGTCCGTGCGCTCGCGAACGCGATCGCGAAGGAGCCGCACGTGCACGTGCTGGTGAACAACGCCGGCATCTTCGCGAACGAGCGCACGCTCACGCCCGAAGGCCACGAGCTGACGGTCGCGGTGAACCACTACGCGCCCTTTTTTCTTACCACGCTGCTGCTCGACAAGCTGCGCGCGAGCGCGGCGCCGGGGGCGGAGGCGCGGGTCGTGAACGTCTCGTCGGTGGCGCACAACCGCGGCAACTTCGAGCCGGACGACATGACGTTCGCGAAGGGCTTCTCGGGGTACGCGGCGTATGCGGCGAGCAAGCTGATGAACGTGCTCTTCACGTACGAGCTCGCGCGCCGGCTGGGAGCGGGGAGCGGGATCGCGACGTTCGCGCTGCACCCCGGAGTGATCGGGACGAAGCTCCTGAAAGAGGGCTTCGGGATCGGCGGGGCGGCGCTGAGTGAAGGCGCGAAGACGTCGCTCTTCGCGGCGACGTCACCGGAGCTGGAAGGAAGGACGGCGCTGTACCTGGACGACGCGAAGATCGCGACGTCGAGCGCGAGGAGCCGGGACCCGAAGCTGGCGATGCGGCTCTGGGAAGTGAGCGAAGCGGCGACGAAGTGAGGGCCCGCCGTCGCGGGCCCTTTCTCAACGGCCGAGCTTGTGGAGCGTCGCCGCGATGCGATCGAGCGCATCGAGCAACGACGCATCCTCCGCGGCGTAGCCCCAAGCGGCAGCGACGCGAAGAGCAGCGCGAGTCTCACGAGTGGACCCGAGAGCGGTGCGAAATCGAGCGCGAGCGTTTCCATCCCGCGCCGCCTGCGCTTCCGCCAGATTGAGCACCATCGAAGCCGCCGCGCGCCGCATCTGCCGCGCGAGATCCGGATCCCGCCGCGAGACCCAGCGACCACGGGCCCCAACCGCCGCAACGTCTCGAGCGCAAATTCTTCAATCCGAAGCATGAGTTCCTCCTTGCCCCCGTGCGCCAGCGCGCGAAGGCGTCCTCGTCGGGCCAGCGCACGGAGCCCGGCTCAAGGCTCGTGCGCGAAGCGCACGACCGCCGAAGGCGGCTCGGCCTTGAACCGGGCGAGTACGC
>JBGAKG010000027.1:6982-164068 GCA_044224495.1 Polyangiaceae bacterium
GGGCGAGTACGCTGGCACGATGAGGATGCCGAGCGAGCCCCACCCCTGCAGGTGGCTAGGCCAGACGGCGGCGAGTCGCTTCGCTCGAGCAGCCCTGCACTCGAGCACGAGCACGGGCCACGGATACGGTTACGGTTACGGACACGGATCCGGACGCGGATGCGGATGCGGATGCGGACACGGACACGGATGCGGATACGGAGGCGGACACCCTCACGGATCCTTCGGATCCCCGCCCCTCCGAAACACCTCACCACTCGGCCGAAACTCTACCGTTCCGCCCGGCAACGAAACGACGTCCCCCACCCGGTACCCAAAATCCGCAATGCACCGCTCCTCGAACCCCGAGATCCGCGGGTTCGCGAAATAGAACGCCTGATCACGCGACGTGACGATCAGCGCGCGCCCCATCCCGTACCGGAGCATGAACCGCCCCACGTCGCGGAGGTTCGTGTGCGAGTGCCGCGCGCACGGCTCGACCACGATCGCACTCTCCGGAATCCCGTGGTCGAGGAGGTACCGCCTCATCAGCACGGCCTCCACGTACGGCGTCCCCTCCGGGTGCACGTTCGCCCCCGACACGAGGATGACGGGCGCCGCTCCGCCGCGGAAGAACGCCATCGCGGAGTCGAGCCGCGCTGCCGCGTTGGGGTGCACCTCCGGCGTCGGTGCCGTCGCATCGAGCGGCGTGAACCCCGGCACCACGATCGCGTCGAACTGGCCCGGCCCCACGGCGACCTTGCGCCCCGCGAGCGCCGCGATCGCGGCGGAGTTCTCCCGCGCCACGTCGACGCCGTTCCCACTGCAGAGCGACCACTCGCCCACCTCGGGGTGGGGCACCAGCGCGGCGACCTCGCCGCCTCCCCCTCGCGTGGCGTGACCATGCCCACCGCAGGCGGCGAGACCGAGCCCCAGAACGGCAACGAAACTTCGCATTCCCCGCCATGGTACATTCGATCGCGCCATGACCGACGGCGATGACGCGACCGCGCTCCACCTCCGGAGACGAAGCGAGCCCCCGCCCGACGGTACGAGCCAAGCTCCGACTCGTCCGACGCCGACGCCCGTGCTCGGGATCGAGAACGTCCAGGCCATGGTCGAGGAGTTCCGCAAGCCTCCCGCCGAGCGCCAGGTCGTCGAGCGCCCGCTCGCCGCGGGCGGCATGGGCACCGTCGAGATCGTGATCGACCGCGCCCTCGGCCGGCGCATGGCCAAGAAGAGCATCCACGGCATCCTCTCCAGCGATCCGCGGATGCTGCGGATGTTCCTGCGCGAAGCCAGGACCACCGGGCTGCTCGATCACCCGAACGTCGTCCCCGTCTACGACGTGGGCGAGCGCGACGGGCACTTGTATTTTACAATGAAGCTCGTCGAGGGGCGGACCCTCAAGGATCAGATCCGCGACCACGGCGGCGGCGGGAAGCCCGCGGACTACGGTCCGCTCGAGGCGAACGCCCTCTTCAACATGCTCGACGTCGTGGTGAAGATCTGCGACGCGCTCGCCTTCGCCCACGCGCGCCAGGTGATCCACTGCGACATCAAGCCGGCCAACGTGATGGTCGGAGACTTCGGCGAGGTCTACTTGATGGACTGGGGCATCGCGCGCCTCCAAGGCAGCGGCGGCCCCGCCGATCGCTCGTCCCAGCCCGACATCGATCCCAACGCCGACGAGCCCGCGCCTCCGAGCGGCGAGACGGGCGATGCCGTCCTCGGCACCGCGAACTACATGTCGCCCGAGCAGGCCGAGGGCAGCCGCTTCCTCCTCGATCCGCGCAGCGACATCTTCAGCGTCGGCGCGATGATCTACGAGATCCTCACCGGCCGTCCGCCGTACCGCGGCGAGTCGCACGGCGAGACGATCGAGCTCGCGCGCACCGCCACCTTCACGCCGCCGAGCGCGGTCGTCGGCGGCGCGCGGGTCCCGCCCGAGCTCGAGCGCATCGTGCTCAAGGCGATGGCGCGTCACCGCAGCGACCGCTACCCCGACATCGCCGCGCTCAAGGCCGACCTGCTGCGCTTCATGCGCGGAGGCGCCGAGTTCCCGCAGACGACGTTCAAGCGCGGCGCCGTCATCATGCGCGAGGGCGAGCAGGGGAAGTCCGCGTACATCATCGTCTCGGGCCGGGCCGAGGTGCGGAAGCAGATGGGCGGGCAGCTCCAGGTCCTCAAGACCCTGGGCGCGGGCGAGGTCTTCGGCGAGATGGCGGTCCTCACCGAGGGACCCCGCACGGCGACCGTCGTCGCGATCGAGGACACGACCGTGCTCGTCGTCACCGACGAGGTGCTCCAACAGGAGCTCGTCCTCATGAAGCCGTGGCTCGCGCGGCTGGTCCAGGCGCTCGCCGAGCGCCTCCGCGATCTCTACACGACGAAGCGCGTCACCCTGACCGGCGGTCCGACCGCTCCGCGTGTCGCGCTCCAGGTGGCGATGCACCTGATGCTCTTCGGCTCGCACGAGCCGAACGGCGCCCGCTCGCTCCGGTGGAGCACGCTCTCGAAGGAGATCGAGGCGCAGATGGGCGCGCCTCCCCACACGATCCACATGGTCGCGGCGCGCTATCGCGGTGTCACGCTCGACCTCGACGCCGACGTGATCACGGTCGCCGATCCGGCGGCGCTCGCGCAGATGGTCCGCGCCGATCTCGGCGGCTGATGTCGGATCCGGTCGGCATCCTCCTCCTCGGGAGCGTGCTCGGCAGCGTGTTCTCGGCCGTGATCTACGGGGTCCGCGCGTGGTCGCGCTCCGAAGAGCGTCGCATCGACGAGGTCTGGCGGCGCGCCGCCACGTCGCTGAAAGGGAAGTTCGAGGCGCGCTCCGACGGGCGGCAGCTGCGCGCCGCGATCAACGGGCTCGAGGTCGTCGTGGACGAGACGCTCTCCGGGCGCATCCGGAACATCCGCGTCCGCGTGAACGCCGCGCACACGATCGGGTTCGCGGCCGACGTGCACCGCGCCGATGCGCTCCACCGCGCGTTCGCGGACGCGCGCGTCACGGACGACCCTGCGTTCGACGCCGACTTCGTCATCGAGACCAACCGCCCGGCGCTCGCGCGGATCTGGCTCGACGCGAGCTCGCGCTCGGCAATCCGCGCGGTGGGCTCGTGGAAGCTCCACCTCGACGGCGGCTCGCTCACGCTCGTCCAACCGGAGACCGGCGCGATGGAGGCGCCGGAGCTCGCGCGCGCGATCCGGAGCGCCGCCGTCGTCGCCCAACGCGTGACGCGGCTGGCGAACGACTGGAACGCGCTCGCACGGAAGCTCGGCGGCGTGGTGTCGCGCTCGTTCGCTTTCGAGCGGAGCGAGCTCGCCGCCATGACCGTCGCGCACGACGCCACCGAGGCGAAGCTCGCGGTCGCGCACGATCTCTCCGCCGAGGTCCCCGTCGTCACCACCTTCGTGGATGCGGTCGCGGCGGTGAAGCACGACGCGGCGACCCAGGCGACGTTCACCCAGCGCGCGGTCGAGCTCGGCGCGCAAACGTTGCGCTTCGCCGATGGGCGCGTCCGCCTCGAGCTCGAGGGCGTCGTCACCGACGGAACCGTGCTCCGGAAGCTGCTCGGCCTGGTGTTCGAGGCGGCGGCGCCACCTTCGGTCGGTCCGTACCGTTGACAGGGAGGCCCCGGGGTCGCAGAAGCGTGGGGCGTGCAGAAGACGATCACCCTCCCCGTCTCGGGCATGACCTGCGCGGCCTGTCAGGCCAACGTGCAGCGCGCGCTCGTGAAGGCGCCCGGCGTCTCGGGCGCGGCGGTGAACCTCGCCACGCACTCGGCGCGGATCGAGTTCGACGACGCGGCGATCGCGCCGGAGGCGCTCGTCGAGCGGATCCGCGACGCCGGCTACGACGCCGAGCTCCCGCCCCCCGACGAGTCCGAGGCCGAAGCGGAAGAACGCGCCGACGCGCGCGACGCCGCCGAAGCACGGGAGGCACGCGCCACGCTCGTCAAGGCGCTCGTCTCGCTCGCGTTCGGCGCGATCGCGATGGTGATCTCGATGCCGCTCATGACCGGGCACGAGCACGCAGCGCACGCGAGCGGCGATCCGTTCATGCGCGCGGCGGCCGGGGTGCTCGATCCGCCGCTCCGCGCCGCGTTGCCGTGGCTCTACGGCGCCCCGCGGAGCGCGCTCTGGTTGTCCCTCTTTGGGATGACCGTGATCACCATGGCGTGGGCCGGGCGCGAGATCTTCGTGCGCGGAGTGAAGAGCGCGCTCCACCGCACGCCCGACATGAACAGCCTCGTCGCGCTCGGGACCACCGCCGCGTTCGGCTACTCGGTCGCGGCGATGCTCTTCCCCGACGCGTTCCTGCGCGGGGGCGCCGCGCCCGATGCGTACTACGAGTCGGTCGTCTTCGTGATCGCGCTCGTGCTCCTGGGGCGCGCGCTCGAGGCGCGTGCTCGGCGCGCCGCGGCCCGGGCGCTCCACGCGCTGGCCGCGCTCCGGCCCGACGTGGCGCGAGTTCGGCGGGGCGACGCCATCGTCGAGGTCCCGTCGCGCGAGCTTCGCCCCGGCGACGAGCTGCAAGTGCGCCCCGGCGAGCGCTTCGCGGCGGACGGCACCGTCGCGGACGGCGCGGGCGACGTCGACGAGGCGTGGCTGACCGGGGAGTCGATGCCGGTGGCCAAGGCGACCGGCGACGCCGTGTTCGCCGGCACCGTGAACGGCTCGGCGGCGCTGCAGGTGCTGGTGACTCGGGCGCCGAGCGCGAGCCGCCTCGCGGGCGTGCTGCGGCTCCTCGGCGACGCGCAGGGCCGCCGCGCGCCGATCCAAGCGCTCGCCGATCGGGTGAGCCTGATCTTCGTGCCCACCGTCCTCGGTCTGGCGATCCTGGACTTCGTGGTCTGGCTCGCCGCGACGGGCTCGGTCGTCCGCGCGGCCGCCGCCGCCGTGAGCGTGCTCGTCATCGCGTGCCCGTGTGCGATGGGCCTCGCGGTCCCGACCGCAGTGCTCGTGGCGACCGGCGGCGCGGCGCAGGTCGGGATCCTCCTCCGCGGCGGCGAGGCGATCGAGCGCTTGGCCGCGGCCGACGTCGTCGTCCTGGACAAGACCGGCACCGTGACGCTCGGTCGTCCCAAAGTGGTACAGTTCGAGCTGGTCCCGGGAGCCACGGTCGACCCGAGCGTGCTCCTGGCCGAGGCGGCCGCGATCGAGGCGGCCTCCGAGCACCCACTCGCGCGCGCCGTCGTCGCGCACGCCGAAGCCGAAGGCGTCACCGTCGTCCCCGCCAAGGGCGTTCGGGCGCTCCCGGGGCTCGGCGTCGAGCGTACGGTCGACGGCGTCGTGACGCGGATCGGCGCGCGCGCGCTGCTGGCCAGCGGAGCCGAGCTCCCGTGGCCGGCCACCGCCGGCGAGGTGCTCGTCGTCCGCGACGGCGCCGCGCTCGCGCGGTTCGTGCTCCAGGACGAGGTGCGCCCCACGTCGGCCGACGCGGTGAAGGAGCTCGTCGCGCTCGGGCTCGAGGTCCACCTCGTGAGCGGCGACGCGGAGAGCGCGGTCGCGGCCGCGGCGCGCGCGGTCGGAATCGAGCGCTACCGCGCGAGCACGTCGCCCGAGGGCAAGCTCGCCGAGGTCGAGCGGCTCGGCGCGGCCGGCAAGCGCGTGGCGATGGTGGGGGACGGCATCAACGACGCCCCCGCGCTCGCCCGCGCGCACGTCGGGATCGCGATCGGCGGCGGGACCGACGTCGCGATGGAGGCCGCCGACGCGACCCTCCTCGGCGGCGATCTCCGCGCGCTCCCCCGCGCCATCCGCTTGTCGCGACGGGCGATGCGGATCATGCGCGAGAACCTCGTCTGGGCCTTCGCCTACAACGTGCTCGGCATCCCGATCGCCGCGGGAGCGCTCTATCCTGCGTTCGGGATCCTGCTGAGCCCGATCCTCGCGAGCGCGGCGATGGCGGCGAGCTCGGTGAGCGTCGTCGGAAACAGCCTGCGCCTGAAGCAGAAGCCGAAGTAGACTGAACCCGTGCGCCTACGCTCCACATTGTTTGGTCTCGCCGCCGCATCCAGCGGTGCGCTCGCGCTCGTCCACTGCAGCGATCCCGCGCCCCTCGGGCCGGATGGCGGCGCCGATGCGACGGTCGACGTCGCGCTCGACGCGATCGGTCCGGGCGACGGTGGGGCCGAGGCCACGATCGAGGCCGGGCCCCCGTGCGACGACAAGACCCCGTGCGAAGCCGGCACCTGCTGCAGCGGCGCCTGCACCGATCTCGCGAAGGATCCACGCAACTGCGGCGCGTGCGGCGCCGCCTGCACCAGCGCGCAGTTCTGCAACGGGAAGGCGTGCATCGCAGCGCAGCTCAAGAACCTCTGCGAGAACCCAAAGCTCGCCGTGATCCTCGACGGCGTCGTCCCCGACGAGACCGCCGCCGCCCCGATCGGAGCGGCGGTCGACGGCGGCTGTACCCCGTCGGTCCAGGTGCGCAACGTGCTGCAGAACGCGCCCGGCGTCATCGACGACGCGGGCCGCCCGCTCCTCGGCGTCGGGGACACCTACCTCGCGACGGGCGGCGCGTTCGGGCAGAAGGCGATCGGCTGGGTCGAGTCGAACAAGGTCGGCCCCGTCTACACGCTCGGCGACCAGAACAGCTTCTCGTTCGTGCGCAAGTCGGACAACGGCTTGCTCGCGAAGGTGCAGAACGCCGACCTGACCGCGAAGCACGATTGGTTCGTCGTCTACCTCGCGCCCGAGCCGCTCGCGGGCACGCTCGTGTTCGCGGTCTACGGGATCATGACCGCCGGGACGAACGCCGCGTCGTGGTTCGTCGCGAACCAAGTGCTGCCGAACCGGTCCACGTTCGACAAGCAGTACTACGTCTACGAGTGGATCGACGCCGACGACGCGGGCACGCCGAACGCACCCGACGCGAACGACACGTTCAAGGTGCTCGCGTCGGGTCCCTGATCACCCGCGCACGAGCACTCGCGTCGGGCCGCTCGCGTTCTTGGCGACGACGGACGCATTCAGCGCGCCCGCGAACCCCAACCACGCGAGGTTCGGGAGCACGGCGACCGCGGCGACCGGATCGATCTTGCCCGCGAAGTACGCATAGCCACCGAGCGTGGCGGCGTTCGCGAGCAGGATCGCGAGCGCGAGCCGCGGCCGGTGCGCGCCGAAGAACGTCGGGGTCCACGCCGCGTTGCACGCGATCTGCGCGCCCCACAGCCCGAGCGCGGTGGTGCGAGCGGACGAGTCGGGGCTCCGCGCGATGCGACGCGCGGACCAGGAGCCGAGCGCGTAGAGCCCCGGCCAGACCACGCCGAACGTCGCATCGGGCGGGGTGAAGCTCGGTTTGCGCAGGAGGCGGTACCACGTCTTGTTCGACCGCTTGCGGCCGACCATGCCCCCGAGCGCCGCCGCAGCGGCCGACGCCGCGGCGAACACGCCGAGCCCGAGCTTGGAGCGGAGGAAGCTCATCACGTCACCTCCACCCGCACGGACGAGAGCTCGCGGAAGATGCGCCACTCCGTACCATTTTGGGACCATTCCCAATGCGACTCCAGGACGCCGCGCGCGCGGTCGAGCACCATCCGGCAGCGCACGATGAGGCCGTCGGCGGTGACGTCGCGGTTGCGAAGCGTCCACTCGTGGTCTCCGTCCACCACGAGCTGGGCGGTGCCGAGGAGTCCCTCGTCGCCGTACGTCTCGACGTCGAAGCACCCGAGCTGACGCCCCGCCGACAGGATCTCCCCGTACGCGAGACGAGCCCCGGCGCGACGGCCATCGAACCGGTGCGCCATGCGATCGCGCCCGGGGAGCCAATCCCAGCGCTCGACGGCGCGGATGACCGCGGCGCGGCCGAGTGGGCCGTCGACCTGATGGCCTTCGGTCGACCAGCGGCCGGCGAAGGCTTGGAGGGGGGCGAGCTCGAGGCGGGGAGCGGTCTCCCAACGCGAGCGGGTGGGGGCGGCGGCGACGAGGGGCTGGGGCTGTTGCATCTCGGCGATCTCCTTCGCCTTCCTCCCGTGCATCCGGTGTGCCGCGTCGAAATCGGCATCGAAACGGAGCACGCCGCCCCGCGCGCGTGACGTTTCGGCACGGTGCGCGCGAGATCGCTACGCGGCGGGCTTGCGCGCGCGGACCAAGAGCGCGCGCTGGAACGGCGCCGGGAAGCGGTCGCGCTCCATCGTGACGTCGAAGCCGGCGGCGAGGAGCGTGCCCCGCACCTCCGGCCACGCGAACGTCAGGTAGTACATGACGAACGGCGGATCGTAGAGCGCGTTCCGGACGCGCATCGCGGCGTTGAAGCCGTGCGCGGCCCAGAACCACGGCGACGTGGGAGGCGGGTTCTCGGCGGTCGCGAACACGAACTCGCCGCCGGGCCGGAGCGCGCGGAAGATGCCGGCGACGAAGCGCGGCTCGTCGGCGCGCAAGATGTGGCCGAACGCCCCCACGCTGGTCGCGACGTCGAACTCGTCGCGGAACGGCATCGCGAGGACGTCGCCCTCGACGAGCTCGACCCGCGCGCCCGAGCCTTCGTCGGCCCGCCGACGAGCTTCGGCGAGCATGCCGCGACTGAAGTCGATCCCGACGACGCGCCGCCGGGCGTGGCGCCGGAGCTGGAGCAACGCGGACCCCGTCCCGCAGCAGACGTCGAGCCCGTCGTCGAACGGACCGATCGCATCGGCGAGCGCCGCCGTGATCGCGTCCGGCGTGCGGAAGGGGGTCTTGTCGAACTTGGGCGCGAGGAGGTCGTAACCCCGCTCGGTCGACACCATCGCCTGGTGCAACAGCTCGAAAAGAGAGGGCCCTCCGCGCTCGAACACGCGACGCCATCGTAGCGTCTCGGTGGCAGGGAGAAAACGCCCCTCCGTGGGATGGCAAGCGCGGCGACTTGCGCTAGAACGCCCGGCCATGAAGCTTCGTCGCGCCTCCACCCTCGCCCTCGTGGCCTTCCCCACCCTCGCCGCGCTGCTCTACGCGTGCGGCGGTGACGACACGACCCAGCCCGGGACCGACGCGGGTCCGGACGTCACGGTGGACGCCCCGGCGGACGCGAAGACGGACGCGAAGGCGGACGTGAGCGCGCCCGACTCCGGGAACGACTCGGGCCTGAGCTCGACCTCGCAGCAGATCCAAGACGTGCGCGACGCGGCGGCTCCGGTCGTCGTGAGCGACGCCGGCAGCGACGCGGCGAGCGAGGCGGGCGACGCGACCGTGAGCGACGCAGCGAGCGAGGCGGCGACCGACGCGGCGAGCGAAGCGGCGACGGACGGCGGCGGCGGGATCCCGGTGAACAACCTCCCGATCGACAAGGCGATCGTCACCTACGTGAAGGCGGCCGTCGGGACGGATCCGGCGGGCTTCTTCATCCAGGCCGAGAAGGCGGGCCCGGCGATCTTCGTCGCGGTGGACCCGACGACGCTGAGCCCCGTCCCGGTCGCCGGTGACGAAGTGAGCTTCAAGGTCACGGCGGTGGCGAACGTGTCGAGCCTGCGCGAGGTCGTCGCGCTGACGGGCTGGGCGCGCTCGGCGCAGGGCAAGGACCTCACCGCGCTGCTCCAGGACATCTCGGCCGCGGCGAACGTCGTGACGGCGCTCGACAGCTACGAGAGCGAGTACATCAAGATGACCGCGACGACGGCCGCGGCGTTCGGTAGCGCGGGCACCGGCTTCGTGAGCGCGCAGATCACGACGAACGGCATCGGTTCGCCGTCGACGAGCTTCCGCGTCCGCGTCCCGCAGACGGTGCAGGACTCGCTCGACCTTTCGCTCAACTGCTCCTTCACGCTGACCGGCGCGATGTGGCGCTTCACGACCCAGGCGCAGCCCTCGGGTTGGGTCGATGGCGACGTGAGCGCGATCACGTGCCCCGCGCCGACGGTGTTGGGCGCAGCGGCGACCACGCTCACGACCGTGGTCGTGAACTTCGATCGCAAGGTGGACACGAACTCGCTCCTCGTGAACGGTAGCCAGTTCACGATCAACAACGGTCTCACGGTGAGCGCGGCGGCCCTCACGGGTCCGCGGCAGGTGACTCTCACGACCTCCGCTCAAACGCCGGGACAGCAGTACACCGTCACCGTCGCGAATACGATCAAGGACACGCAGGGCAAGGCGCTCGGCAACCCGAACACGGCCAACTTCCTGGGCTTCCTCGTTCCTGCGGTGCTTCGTCTGAACGAGCTGAACCCCAACATCGGTAGCGGCAACGCGACGCACGACCTCATCGAGCTTCGCGTGGTCACGGCGGGCAACGTGAACGGCATCACGATCGACGAGAGCGGGACGACCGTCGCCACGCTCCCGAACCTCGCCGTTGCGCTCGACGACCTCATCGTCGTCCACATCGGCCAGGGAAACGGTAACGTGACGACGGAGACTGCGACCAAGGCCGATTGCGCCGACGCATCCTGCTATGCCGGGGCGTGGGACGTGAAGGGCTCCACGGCGGCCGGTCTCACCTACAGCGGGCGCATCATCACCGTGAAGAGCGCCGGCAGCGGCGCCATCCAGGACGGCATCGCCTGGTACCGGAGCGGGTCGAACCCGTCCTCGACCTGGTATCAGGACGTCAACGCACTCGCGACCGCGAACCAGTGGGTGGGCTGCAACGGCAGCTGCGCCGACAACACGGCCGCGCAGACGGTCGCCGTCGACTCGAACAACTCGGGGGCGACGAACCTCTTGAACAGCATCCGCCGAGTCTCGAACACCGACACCAACGCCAAGGCCGACTGGGCCCTCGGCGCGCAGTCTTGGGGCGCCGCGAACCCCTGACGGTTGAGCCCCCGGTGTACGGCGCAAAGGTGATACCCTTTGCGTCGTGCGCCTCCGGGCCCTCACTGCACTGACGCTCGCGTCGCTGCCGATGGCAGCGGCGTTCCTCGTCGTGTGCAACGTCTACACGTCCGACTTGGTCGGCGGCACGGCTCCGCCCGACGCCGGGAGCGGCATCGGTTGGTGGTCCGGGCCCGCGGGCACGTGCTTCTCGGCGAAGATGCCGCGGCCCGAGGACCGGCCCGCCCCGCAGAGCGGAGGAACGACGGTCCCGCCGATCACGCTCGCGCTCGCGTCGATGCGCATCGGGTCGCTCGATCAGAACAACCAGTTCAACCAGCTCGCGTGGCAGGATCTCGGGCTCGACCTGGACGGCATCTGCACGTCGTCGCCGACCTGCCCGGCCGATGCGCCGCAAGGCTCGTGCAAGGCGACGAAGGGCGCGGTCGCGTACGACGGCAACTACTGCCGGGACAACACGTTCGGTCGCCTCGAGGTCACGGCCGCCAACATCCAAGAGGTGGGCGGCAAGTACGGCCTCAACGACGACGCGTTCAACTGCGCGCTCTGCACCGGCGCGTACAACTTCATCATCAAGATCTCGGGCTACAACGGGCTCGCGAACGACGACAAAATCCGGATCGACCTCTACCCCTCGCCCGGCCTCGAGTCGCCGCTCCCGTGGGATTGCTCGAAGAAGGATTGGCGCACGCACCCGTGCTTCACGTCGTTCCTCCCCTGGTACATCCGCGACACGGCGGTGGCGCAGCCGACGGGCGGTCCCGATCTCCCGGACGCGGTGCTCGCGGACGCGAACGCGTACGTGCGTGACGGCTACGTCGTCGGGCAGCTCCCGGCGAACGTGCTCTTCTGGTTCCCGTCGATCGCGGGCCGCAAGGCGGACGTCGCCACGGCGTTCCCGCTCCGCATGACGTCGGGCGTGATCACGGGCCGCATCAAGAAGGCGGCCGACGGAACGTGGAGCGTCGAAGACGGCACGATCGCCGGGCGCGCCTCCTACACCGACGTGCTCCAGGGCTTCCGCCTCATCGGCTTCTGCGAGAGCGATCCGAACTTCCCGCTGATGCAGACGTTCCTCGAGAGCAACCTCGACATCCTCGCCGACGGGAAGGTGGATCCGAACCGCACGTGCGATGCGATCTCGGTCGGCATCTCGTACACCGCGAGCGAGGCGACGGCCGGCAAGCTCATTCACGTCGACGACCTGAAGGAGTGTCCGCCCGCCGGGGACGGCGGCGTGGAGGGCGGAACGGACGCGGGGGACGGCGGCAGCGACGCTGGCGTGACCGACGCCAAAGCGGACTGAAAACCTCGGGGTTCGGCCAAAACTGGCCCCCTCCCCGGGCTTGAGGTAGCATGGTTGCCTACATGCGCACCCTCCAGCGTTTTTCCCTCGCAGCGCTCGCGCTGATGGCGTGCACGACGATCGGCCGCGTGATCGTGTACCCGGCCCACACCGACATGAAGAGCACGCCCGACATCGAGGGCACGGAGCTCGCGCCGACCAGCCTCGGCACCGAAAACTACAAGGGAGCGGCCCCCGGCTTCCACGCGGTGCGGAGCTCGGACGACTGGCTCTCGGTCTGGAAGGACCCGCGGCCCGACGCGCGCCACCCGCCGCCTCCGTCGGACGTGAGCTTCAAGGATCAGATGGTGCTCGCGGCGGTCGTCGACGATCCGAAGGTGACGGCGCTCGAGATCACGGCGGTGCGGCGCTCGCCGGATGGCGTGCACCTCTACGTGACCGAGTCGCTCGTGGGCGATGGCTGCACCGCGCCGCCGGCGCGCGAGGAGCCGCTGATGGCGTTCGTGGCGGTGCCGCGCGTCGACGACGACGTGCACGTCCACCAGGATCGCATCCACGATCCGCGCTGCAGCGGCGCGCCCGAGGCGAGGATCGCATGCCGCGTCGCGGGCTCCGGTCAGGCAGGGACCGACAAGATGAGCGGCGCGCCGGGCCAGACGATCGACTGCGACGGAACGAAGAGCGCGGCGGTCGCGGGCGGAACGATCGTGGATCGCAACTGGTACCTCGAGACGTTGCCGCTCGGATCGACGACGCGTCTGACGGTGTCGAAGTCGACGCTGGGCGCGACGTTCCCGCTCGATGCGTGGGGCACCTACGTCGTGCGCCACGAAGTGAGCGACGACACGGGCAAGAGCGGGCGCGGCATCGCGACGATCGACGTGGCGCCGCCGGCGGGCTACGTGCCGATCGAGCTGGTGTGGTCGAAGTTCGATCGCAGCGACGATCCGACGACGTTCCCGCGCGTTCAGCTCCACGTGATCGAGCACCCGGCGCCGCTGGGCGATCGCACGCGCGATTGCTGGCTCGATGCGCCGAAGCCGGCGTGGTGCGAGATCGCCGAGGTCGGCGTCACGCAGCAGCTGAAGCTCAAGCCGCAGCCGGGGAAGCGCTATCGGGTCGAGGTGAAGTACGTCGACGATCGCTTCAAGGGCGCGCCGGTCGCGTGCGTGCGAACGTTCGCGGCGGCGTCGGGCAACAAGCCGGTGGATCTGTGCGAGTACCCCGACACGGTGCGCAACGCGAACGCGGTGTGGTCCCTCGGAGCGATCGAACCGGACACCGGGACCTTCGGCGATCCGAACGCGAAGCCGGTGGCTCCGCCGAGCGACGCGGGTGCGCCCACCGACGGTGGTGCGGATGCGGTGGCGCCGGTGATGGCGGGCGACTCGGGCGTGGTGAAGAAGGCGCCGTTCTGATCAGGGTCGCGCGAACGAGAGCGCGAGCGTGACGGACGCCGACGGCGGCTTCGGCGGGCTGCTGCCGGGCAGCACGCCGTAGTACTTCGGGCCGCAATCGATGCAGTCGCTACCGAGATGGAACGGCGCGAAGCGCCCGTCACCGAGCTCGGCATCGACGCACGATTGAAGCGCGGGATCGGCGACGGTGACGTGCGACGTGCCGTCGTCGGGATGGGCGGTGACCTGGATGGCGGCGGTCGCGCCGGGCTCCATGCACGCGCAGAGCGCGACGTAGGAGGGCTCGAGGAAGCTCCGGACGAGTGGCGCGGGGAGCGCGATGGTGCCCTGAACGGACGGCACGCTCATCCCGGCCGCGCACGACCGAGCGTCGGCGCGATGAGGGGCGACACTGGGCGCAGGGGCCGCAACGACGCTGGCGCGCTCGGCACCGCCGCCCGAAGCGGGAGCCGCGACGATCGGGCGTTCGGAAGTGCAAGCAACGACGAGCGCGGACCCGACGAGAGCGCGAAGAACCATCACCGCAAAGACCCCAACGCGCGCCGAGTGTTCCCACCCGCTGGCGATTCGAACCGGCGCGCGCCACCCCGAACCCTGGCGCGCCAGGCCCCCCCGCCCCCCCTCGCTCGCAGACGCGCGCCGGCGAACGAATTTTCGAGGGGGGTTGGGGGGGGGCGCAGCGCTGGCTTCGTTCTTGCTGAGCCCCTCGATATGGACCGTGTTGCGTTCGACATTCGTCGCGCTGGGGTTGCCTACGCTGCTCGCGCCGCAAAGCTCCTTGGGCGCTGGAACTTCACGAACTCTCGCGTCGACGTGTTCGTGATTCATTCGAAGGTGCTCGCCCAGCACGGCGTCGTGCTCCAGACCGACTTGCGCGCGCGCCTCGGCATCTCGCGCTCGACCATGAGCCTCATGCTCACGCGTCTCGAGCGGCGCGGGTTCATCGAGCGACGCAGGGCCGAGCACGACCGCCGCAACATCGTCGTCATCATCACCGCGCTCGGTAGAGCGGTGTTCGACGAGCTGGTGTCGCGCGTCGGTCCGACGCTCTTCACGCCCTACGTCGACACCCAACTCTGGCTCCACGACCTGCGCACGAGCGTCGCGGTGCAGCGGGCACGCATCCTCCAGCACGTCGGCGCGATCCGCGAGTTGTTCGGCGACTCCTCGCGCGCACCCTACCCACCGTGACTCAGCGCTGCGCCGCGCGGATCGCTTTCTCTTCCTGACCCAGCGCGTGAATCACTTCGAGCGTCCGCTCGCTCACCCGCTTGAAGACCTTCGGGCTCCCCGGCTTCTCCAGGAGATCTCCGAAGTCCACCGGCGCCCCGAACACCACGTTGATCGTCTCGCCCTTGCGCGTGAAGTTGCCCGCGACCTGCTTCGGCAGATCATTTCCCAATCCGTTGATGAACACCGGCAGCACCGGCACCCGCGCTTGGTGGATGATCCGGCCCACCCCGCTCTGCGCCGGCAGCAGCGTGTAGGGATCGTCGGTCTGGTTCCGCGTCCCTTCCGGGTGCAGCCCCACGAAGATCCCCGGACGCCGCAGGATGTTCGCCGTCTCGTCGAGGCTCGCGATGTTCAAGTGCGCCTGCTTCCGCTCCCGGAACACCGGCGGGTACATCGCGAAGAAGCTCATCACCCCGTTCACGAAGAAGCCGAGCGGCGCGTCGTAGAAGAAGTTCGAGCGCACCGGGAACAGGATCCGGTGCTTGAACCCCCGCTTCACCAGGTACGCCGTGATCACGTACATGTCGAAGAAGCTGCGGTGGTTCGACACGCAGATGTAGCTCGACGACGGGTCGAGGTTCCCCAGCCGCTCCCGCCCGTGCACCTGCCGGATGTTGCGGGTGCAGAGCTCGATCCAGTTGCACCCGAACGTCCGCTGCCCGAACCGCAGCGCCCGGTTCAGGAGGTTCGGCTCCAGGCTCTTCTGAACGAACCGCACGTGCGCTCGCGTGATCGACGGCAGCTCGGGCGACAAGAGGTCGCCTGCCCGATCCTCCCGTGCCCCGCGGCCCGGCGCCGTCGGCGCATTCGCTTTGATCTCGTGGTCCATGGAGAGCGTGTATCCTCCGCGGCTAGGTTTCCCCCATGGCGCACTGGCTGATCAAGAGTGAACCGTCCGTGTACCCCTTCTCGCAGCTCGAGAAGGAGCGATCGACCCGCTGGGACGGCATCCGCAGCTTCGAGGCGCGAAACAACCTACGCGCCATGAAGAAGGGCGAGCTCTGCCTGTTCTACCACTCCAACGACGGGAAGGAGATCGTCGGCGTCGCCCGCGTGAAGAAGACCGCCTACCCCGATCCGACCGCCAAAGCCGACGAAGGCGACTGGAGCGTCGTCGACGTGGAGTTCGTGAAGCCGTTCGCCACGCCCGTCGGCCTCGCCGCGATCAAGAAGAACAAGAAGCTCGCGACCATCTCGCTCGTCAAACGCTCGCGCCTCTCGGTCGCGCCCATCACCGACGCGGAGCTCACCGAGGTGCTCGCGATGGGGAAAACCAAGCTCTGACCCTGCTCACGAAAGGCAACGCCCATGGCCGAGGTCGACAAGATCATCGACATGCTCGAGGACGAGAGCATCGAAAAGCGCATCGCCGCCGCCATCGTGCTCGGCGAGCTCAAGGTGAAGAAGCCCGAGGCCCAAGAAGGCTTCCTCAAGCTCCTCCACAGCGGCGTCCCCGTCCTCCAACGCCACGGGCTCGAAGGCCTCACCCGCATCGGCGCCGCCAAGAAGGCGCTCAAGACGACCTTCCCGCTCCTCACCAGCTCCGTCGAAGACGTGCGCCGCGCCGCGGCCGCCGCCGTCCGCAGCGTCGGCGAAGACGTCGTCCCCATGATCCGCGCGCGCATGGGCGAAGCCCTCCCCGAGGAGCGCCGCGTGCTCGACGGCATCCTCGCCGAGCTCGGCGGGAAGGATGCATTCTCCACGCTTCTCGCCAGCCTAACTTCGAGCGAGGGCGAAGCCGCCAAGGCCGCCGCGCTCGCGGTTCGCCAACACGTGAAGGACGCCGGCGCCCGCGAGCGAAAGAGCTACCGCGCCGCGACCGAGAAGTTCCTCGAGTCGCAGAAGAAGACCAAGCTCAACCCCGGCGGTTCTCCGACGGCCATCGCCGCCGCGATCAAGATCCTCGGCTACCTCGAGGACGACGAAGCGCTCCCCACCCTCCTCGCCTACGCGACCAGCAAGGACGCACCCGCCGTCGTCAAGCAAGAGGCCCTCATCGCGATGCGCTTCGCGCTCGGTGACGCCAAGGGCAGCGTCAAGGTCATCAACGCCCTCGTCGACGCCGCCGAAGGCGCCGATCGCTCGCTCGCGCACACCGCGCTCCACACGCTCGGCTCACTCGAGGTCCCCGCGTCCGCGATGACGCGCTTCGAGAAGCTCCTCGCCCACGTCGACATCGAACGCGCCCGCTTCGCCGCCGCCTACCTCGCCGGACAGAAATCGCCGGCCGCGCTGAAGGCGCTCATCGGCGTCATCACCGACTCCCCCGAGCGCCGCCGCGCCGAGCTCGTCGCCGAGCTCCTGAACACGCGCGAAGACGCCGCCGGCGCCCTGACCGACGCGCTCCTCGAGACCAAGGACCCCGACCGCGCGTGGCTCATCCGCAAGATCGTCGGCCAACCCTCGTTCGCCAAGAAGCTCCCACCCAAGGTCCGCAAGGAGCTCCTCGAGACCGGGCTCAAGCGGCTCGAGAAGGGCGACCGCAACTGGGAGCCGATGCTCGACGTCGTTCAGGTCGCCGATCCCGAGACGTATGCCGACGCGCTGCGCACCTTGTCGCAGAAGCTGCGCCGCAACGGGAACGACGAGAAGGCGCAGACCGTCCTCGGCCTCCTCCTCCGCTGCGAGAAGGCGACCGACGCCGATCGCTTCGCCCTCGCCGTGATCGAGCTCAAGAAGAGCAAGAAGGACACCCGTCCCGCCATTCGCAACGGCGACGGTGCTCTTCATCGCCTGAGCGGCCTGCTCGCGCGCGGCTTCGATCTGGCGAGCTCGCTCAAGAAGGAGCGTACGCTCGAGCTCGACGACCTCTACTACGTCGGCTTCCACTTCACCGAGCTGGGTGTCGGAGGAGGCGGGGGCGGGGGTGGCGCTGCCGCACGGGCGGGGGACGTGGGGGAAGAGCTGCTCCAGCACGTGGTCGACAAAGGCGGCCGGACCAAGGTGGGGAAAGCCGCGAAGAACAAGTTGGAGCTCTCGAGCGCTTGACGGACCCGGTTCTGCTTGAAATCATGAAGGGTGGTGCCGGACGACGACGACGATCTGGAGAAGACCAACGTCACCCACAGCGGTGAGTTGGTCCGTGAGCTCCTCGCGAAATCGCAGCGAGATCGCGCGTATCTGATCGTCCTTCAGGGCTCCAACGTCGGCGAGATGTACCGCCTCGACGGGGGCGAGAGCGTCATCGGCCGCGCGTCCACCGCCCACATCAAGCTCGGGGACGACGGCGTCTCCCGCAAGCACGCCCGCGTCGTCGTCGACGGCGCGGCGGTTCGGATCGAAGACCTCGGCAGCTCGAACGGCACGCTCGTCAACGGCGCCAAGGTCGACATGCAGCAGCTGCGGGACGGCGACAAAATCCAGATCGGCTCGACCACCGTCCTCAAGTTCACGTACCACGACAAGCTCGAGGAGAGCTTCCAGCGCCAGATGTACGACGCGGCGCTGCGCGACGGCCTCACCAAGGCCTACAACAAGAAGCACTTCACGCACCGGCTCGAGACCGAGTTCGCGTACGCGAAGCGCCACGCGAGCGCGCTCTCGCTCCTCATGTTCGACGTCGATCACTTCAAGCGGATCAACGACACGTTCGGCCACCTCGCCGGCGACTACGTCCTCTCGCGCCTCGCGCAGGTCGCGCAGGGCACGCTCCGCACCGAAGACCTCTTCGCCCGCTACGGCGGCGAAGAGTTCGCGATCCTCTGCCGCGGCGTTCCGCTCGCGAGCGCCGCCATCCTCGGCGAGCGCATCCGCGGGCTCGTTCAGACCACCAACTTCGTCTTCGAGACGCGCGAGATCCCGGTCACCGTCAGCGTCGGCGTGGCCGCGATGCCGGAGCTCAGCATCGAGCAGCCCCTCGAGCTCGTGGGCTGCGCGGACGAAGCGCTCTACGAAGCCAAGCGCACCGGCCGCAACCGCGTGTGCCTGAAGCGCTGAGCCCTACATCTTCACCTTCATCCCGGGCGCCTGAATCATCGAGTAGTCGGTGATCGGCGTGCCCGAGATGTCGAGCAGCTTGAGCTTCTTCAACGTCTTCAGCGGCGACAGGTCCTTCACCGCGGTGTTCGCGAGCGACAGCTTCTCGAGCTTGGTGAAGCCCGCGATGACGCTCACGTCGGTGATCGGCGTCGCATCGATCGAGAGCTCGGTGAGGTCGACCATCGCGCGAATCGGTTCGAGATCGCGAACTTCGGTGTGCGAGATGTCGAGGCGATCCATGTGGATCAGCCCGTGGATCGGCTTCAGGTCGACGAGCTTCACGTAGTTCACGACGAGCGTCATCATCTGCGTCTGCGTCGAGATCGGGGTGAGGTCCGTCAGGTCGCCGTTGCGGACGAAGAGGTCCTTCAGCCCGGTGAGCTTGGGGAACACGCACGGGTTGAGCTCGTCGGTCGGCGTCGTCGACAGGTTGATCGACTTCACCTTCGGGAGCTCCGACGTGAGGATGTCGCCGGTCGGCTTCTGGAGCTTCACGCGGACCTGCGCTTCGAGCGCGGAGTCGCCCTCGAAGTCGACCTTCACGTTCTGCGTGCAGTGCCATTCCTTCTTTGGCTTCGGCGGCGGCTCGGACGGCGTGCTCGACGCGGGCGGCGGTGGCGTGACCGCCACGCTCGTCGCCGCGGTCGCGCTGGCCGACGTGCCGGACTTGGTGTCCTTCGGATCGTCGCAGGCGACGGTCGCGAGGAGCATGCACGCGGGGAGAAGAACCGGGGCAAAACGGAGCGCCTTCATGGGCCCGAAGGATAGGCGCCGAGGTCCGGAGAGAGCAATCGCTTCGACGCGGGCCGGTGCGTAGGATGGGGGCATGACCAACCGCTCCAAGCTCGCCGAACGCATCGGGCTCGCCGCTGCGTCCGCCTTCCTCGTGGCCGTCATCCTCGCCTGCAAGGCCCCCGTCCAACCCGAGGCGACCGTCGTCTGCACGGGCGAGACGGAGGACATCAGCTGCGTCCTGACCCACGTCGCGGGGACCACCGCGATCAAGGCCTGCTGGGACCTGCAGTTCGACTGCAAGAACGGCACGTCGGTGAAGGGCACGAACTTCTGCGAGACGGTGCAGCCGAAATCGACCTCCACGAAGAAGATCCCGCTCAAGGACCTCACGAACTTCGACAAGTGCGACAAGGCCACCGGCAGCAAGGTGGAGAACCTCGCGCTCACCGCGATGTGAGCACCTGAGGCTGCCATGACCTTCGGCTACGACGACTTCGGTGCTGTCGCCCAGCGGCTGCACTTTCGGATCGATCCGCCCGAGAAGCACCTCCTCGCCGCCGAGCACTCCATCGACGGAGTGCTCGACGGGGTCCACGTCTACGTCCGCCAGTGGCAGGGCCAATGGGTCCACGTGGAGTTCACCGCCTGGCTCACCCCGGCGCTCGATCTGCGCTTGCTCATCGAGCGCGAGAGCGTGGGGGCGAAGCTCGGTCACCTCGTCGGCCGGCACGACATCGAGATCGGCGATCCCGAGCTCGATCGCGCATGGAAGATCAAGGCGGACGAGCCCGAGCGCGCCAAGGCCCTCTTCACGCCCGCGGTCCGCGCCGCGATGCTCGGCTGGAAGAAGTCCGGCGTGCCCCTCCGCATCACCGACGAGACCGTCTCGTTCTGGGTCACGCCCGGCGCGTACTCGACGCTGTCGCAGCCCGTGCTCGAGCAAGACATCCGGGCCGCGGTCGGCCTGGTCACCGCGCTCGCCGCGGCGACACCGAACGTCCCGAGCTCGACGCTGTTCGCGGAGTACGTCGAAGCGTGGCGCGCCTACGCGACGGCGCGCGGGCTCGAGCTCACGGCTTCGCCGCTCCGGGTCAGCGGGCGCCTCGACGGCTCGCCGTTCACTGCGCGCGCGGTCGCGACGGACGAACGGCGGTGGGGCGTCGACGTGCACCTCGCGTTCGACGAGCCCCTCCCGTTCGCGCTCCGCGTGCGGCCGAAGCGGTTCTTCGATTTCATGGTGCTGAGCGGCGAGCCCCCGCACCTCGAGCTCGGGGATCCCGCGTTCGACGGCGAGCTCCGGACGAGCACGACCGAGCCGCCGAAGGCGAAGGCGTTCCTCGACGAAGGCGTGCGGCGCGCGCTCCTCGAGCTCCACGCGACCGCCGGTGACGTTCAGCTCGACGAGCGCGGCCTCGCCGTTCGCACGAAGACGATGACCGATCCCGAGACGTTCGGCCGCATCGCCGAGCGCGTCGCTCTCGTCGCGCGGAAGCTGCACGAGCGCGCGGGACCGTATCGCTGAGACGCGCGGTGCGGGGCGCGCTCAGCGCCGCCGCGCCGAGCGTGCCTTCCGCGGCGGTTCGACGCCGACGCCGTCGAAGAAGACGGCCGTGAGCAGCGGCACCAGCTGCTTCAACCGTGCCGCGGCCAAGTTGCCGCTCGCGAGCAGCGACGCCGCACCGTGCACGAGCGCCCACGCGCCGATCGCGAGCTCGCGCGGCGAACGATCGGCGCGGACCGTTCCCTCGCGCTGGCCGTCTTCCAGCGCGCTCTCGAGCAGCCGGAAGCTCTCGCCGCGGCGGGGCTCGCCCTCCTCGGGCGCGAACGCGAGGACCAGGCGGAAGCGCTCCGGCTGCGCGAGCGCGAAGCGGACGTACGCCTCGCCGAGCGCGGCGACGCGGGCGCGCGGCTCGGACACGCCCTCGATCGCGACGCGCGACGCTTCGCCGAGCGCGCTCAGCGCTTCTTCGCGGAGCGCCGCGAGCAGCTCCGCGCGGCCCGCGAAATGACGGTACGGCGCGTTGTGGGTCACCCCCGCCGCGCGCCCCAGCTCGCGAAAGGTGAAGTCGAAGCTGCCGCGCTCGGCGAAGAGGCGCAGGGCCGCATCGAGCAGGGCGCGGCGCAGGTTTCCGTGGTGGTAGGCCCGGCGGGGCATGCAGAGGCTCTTAGCACGGATGAATGTGGCGCCTGTCCACATTGGGGCTTGCGCCGGCGCCGGGATGGAGGCATGACGGGGGCATGGGGATCACCGCTGCCACCACCGGGTCGGAGAACCGTCGCCGTGCGCACGTCGCCTTGCCGGAGCGGGTGGACGTGGCCGTGATCGGGAGCGGCCTCGGCGGGCTCGTCGCCGCCGCCCGCCTCGCGCAGGAGGGTCGCTCGGTAGCGGTCTTCGAGGGGCACTACACCGCGGGCGGCTGCGCCACCCAGTTCACGCGCGGTCCGAAGCGCGCGCGCTGGGCGTTCGATGTGGGGCTCCACTACGTCGGCGACTGCGCGCCCGGGGGCACGATCCCGCGCATCCTCGACGAGCTCGGCGTCCACGTGGACTTCGCCGAGCTGGACCCCGAAGGGTTCGACACGTTGGTCTTCCCGGATTTCCGCTTTCGCATCCCCGCGAACCTGGAGCTCTACCGCGAGCGGCTCGTCGCGATGTTCCCGCACGAGCGGCGCGGGATCGACGGGTACGTGAAGCTGGTGCGCGCGGTCATGAACCTCGCGCGGCTGATGGAGCGGTCCGAAGGGAAGCGCCCGTCGACGTGGGAGATGGCCAAGGTCGCCGTCGACGGCATGCGCATCGCGCGTTGGCAGAGCGCGACGATCGGAGAGGTGCTGCGTCACTTCGTGAAGGACCCGAAGGTCGCCGCGATCATGCTGGGTCAGAGCGGCGACTACGGGGTCGCGCCGTCGCGGGCGAGCGCGCTGCTGCACCTCGGCCTCGCGGGTCACTACTTTCGCGGCGCGTACTACCCGAAGGGCGGCGGCCAGGTCATCGCCGATCGGATCGCGCAGAAGCTCGAGTCGCTCGGTGGGACCGTGCACCTCCGAACGCCGGTCGAGAAGATCGTGGTCGAGGGCGGGCGCGTCACCGGCGTGCGGCTCGCGGCGAAGGCGGGCGAGAAGGCCCGAACGGTCCGCGCCGACGTGGTGATCTCGAACGCCGATCTGAAGCGCACCTATGCCGAGCTGGTCGGGCCGGAGCACCTCGGGCGCGACGTGCTCGCCAAGAGCGAGCGGTGGGAGATGGCGGCGGCGCTCTTCATGACCGTGGTGGGTCTCCGCGGCGACGGGCGCGACATCGGGATGACGAGCTCGAACGTGTGGCAGTTCGATCACTACGACGGCGATCGCTTCTACAGCGCGGACCGCGGGACGGGGCCGATCGGGGTCGCCGGTTGCTACGTCACGAGCGCCTCGATGAAGGATCCCGAGAACGCGCTCCACCACGCGCCGGCCGGGCACACCGGGCTGGAGATCATGGCGGTCGTTCCGCACGATCCGAAGCGCTGGGGGATCGAGGGCGGGCCCGGCGGCATGGACGACTGGGCGTACAAGCACGGCGCGACGTACCTCGAGCGGAAGGCGGAGCTCGAAGAGAACCTGGTGAATCGGCTCGAGGCGATCTTCCCGGGCGCCAAGGAGCGGATCGTCTTCCGCGAGAGCGCGACGCCGATGAGCCATCGCCGCTTCACCGGCGCGACGGACGGAACGGGCTACGGGCTCGCGGCGACACCGGAGCAGTTCATGAAGCGGCGCCCGGGTTACCGCGGACCGCTCCCGGGTCTGTACCTGACGGGGGCCTCCACGCGCGCGGGGCACGGCATCGTAGGGGCGATGATGGGCGGCCGCGCGGCGGCGCTCCGCGTGACGAAGGATGCCACCGCGGGCGCGACGCTCCACCGGCGGTGATTGACGCGCCCGGGGGGGCGGTCGATGCTTCGAACCGATGCGTTGGCTGGTGGCCTTGGGGCTCGTGGTCGCGTGCCGCTCCGTCCGCGAGCCGGCGAACGATCCGCCGGATGGCAGCCCCACCCTCTCCGCAGCGGCGGCCGATGACGCGGCTCCGAGCGCGAACGCGAACGCGACGGCGACGGCCGATGCGACCGCGACCCCGAGCGCGGCGGTCGACGCGAGCGCCGACGTCACCGTCGACGCCGCCGCGCGCGTGACGACCGGCGCCGCGAGCACCGCCGAAGCAGGCGTCGGCTGCAGCCAACACGGCAACCCGTGCAACCCTCAGTGCGCGTCGATCGCGGCGAGCTACCTCGCGCTCGCGCCCGACGGCCGCGGGACCTGCGACGCGAAGAGCTGCGCCGCGGCCGGCGGCGCCTGCGCCTACGGTGGATTTTGCTTCGGGCAAGCCTGCATCAAGCGCACCCGCGACGGTGGGGCCACCTGCACGGACGGGAGCCAGTGCGAGAGCAAGGCGTGCTTCGCTCCCGATTCGGCGAAGCCGGGGCCCGGGACGGGGCGCTGCTCGGGCGTCGTGCTCAACCTGGGTTGTCACGCACCGGTGGAGCACGGTGTGGTGGGGCGGACGCTGTGTGGAGATTGACGTCCAACGCGGCGCGGAAGTACGCGGCGATCGCGGGCACGTCGCTCGCGACCCACTCTGCCGGGTCGGGCGGATTGAACCGGCGAAACAGGTTCGATTGCAGGAATCGACCGGTGTCGACCCAGAGCGGGTAGTGCTCGACGCAGATGGACCACGTCCCGTACGTGTGGTGCTGGTGGTCCTCTTGTTCGCCGGTGAAGCGGTCGAGCGAGCCCGCCGCGACGTAGCGGTAGCGCGCCTTCGTCTGCGCGCCCGTGAACGCGCGCGCGAGGCGAGCGTACGTGGTGCCGACCGACGCGGGGGCGCCGTCGAGGCACGGCGGGAAGATCGTCCCCATCGTCGAGTGGAGGCTGACGCTCGCGTCGAAGCGAACGCGGAGGAGGAGTGACTCCAGCGCGGCGGTCTCGGGCTCGGAGAACGGCGCGCGCCCGCGGTAGAACGGGTTCGCGGGATCGTCGGAGCCGGTGCGCCACCCGTCGAGGGTGCTGAGCACCGGGCGGAGCGGTCCCGGGAGCGGGAAGTTGCGGTTCAGATCGACGCCACCGGCGTTGCGGCGGAGCTCGTGGAGCTTTCCGACGCCCTCGCGCTCCCACGTGCGCGCGTAGCCGTCGGGGTTGAGCGTGGGGACGATCCAGAGATCGGCGCGCTCGAGCAGATCGCGGTGGTCGTCGAGCCGGGCGAGCATGCCGAGCGCGACCTCGACGCCGATGTACTCCGGGCCGTGGATGCCGGCGCACACGAGCACGGCGTGCTCGGGGTGTCCGGCCGTCACCCGCAAGGCGTGGATCGGGCGGCCCTCGACGCTCTGACCGAGGACGTCGACTTCGGCGCCGGCACGAGCGGCGGCCGCGAGCACGGCGCGCTCCCGTGCGTCGGGGTTGCGGTAGCGGTCGGTGGCACCGCCCGCATGGGGGGTCGAAGAGGGGCTCAAGACCTCGCCTACCTTAGCTTGCTAACGATCGGCTCCAGAAGTGCCCTCGGTGGCGGCTCGCCGGCAGCGGGGTGGCGCGCGCCACCCTCGATCGCCGAATTCGTCGGGAAATCTCGGGTTCTCGACCTGGCATCGCTCGTGCTCACCGCCCCTCCGCGACCGCCCGATTGGCGGCGCGGAAATGGAGTCATGACGATGTTCGGCGTTCGTTCGATCCTCTGGGGCACTCTCTTCACCATCTGCGGCTGCGCGACGAGCGCCGGACCCTTCGGCTCGATGCCCGACGCCGACGGCGGCACCACGCCGAGCGGCGTCCGACTCGAAGTGACGGCGACCACGGCCCCGACGGAGGTCCGCGCGATCCTCCCGCAGCCCGGCCGCCGCTACGTCGCGCTCGCGCTCGCCCTCACGAACGAGACGGACGGGGACGTCACCGCCGCGTTCTCGAGCTTCGCGCTCGAGACCAGCGCCGCGCTCGTATTGCTCCCGGCCGCCGCGAGCGCGTTCGTGAAGACCCCGTGCGCGCTCGACACGCTCATCGGCGCGGGTGGAAGCTTCGCATGCGAGCTCGTGTTCGAGGTTCCGCTCGACCAACACGCGACGCGCATCCGCTACGACGATCGGCAGGGGCACGGCGGCAGCGCCGACCTCCCCGTCCCCGTCGCGCCGAGCACGTGCACCGTCACCGAGTGCTGGCGCGCCGCTCCACGCGCGGAGCCCGACCACTGCATCGCGTGCCTCGCGACGTCGTGCGGCGCCGAGCTCTTCGCCTTCGCCGACGCGTGCGGCTCCGCGTGCGACTGCCCCCTCCCCACGCGGAGCGACCTGCTCGGCGGCGCCGAGCGCGAGTGCAGCTGCTTCGCGGGCTGCGCGACCGACCGTCCCTGCGCCGCCGCGCTCGCCGCGTGGGGTGAGTGCGCGCGCGCCTGCCAGGGCGTCTGCGACGACGCTCGCTGCGCTCCGCCGTGACGACTTTCGGATAGGATCGGGGGATGCGTCGGATGGCTCCCGCGCTCGCGTTGGCGTTCATCGCCCTGTCGACGGCGCGGTGCGCGCTCGTCAGCGGGTTGGACGGCCTCTCCGTCGGCGAGGGCACCGACGCCGCGACCGCGACCGACGCGAGCGACGCGAGCTCGCGCGACGCCGTAGCGGACGCGCCGGCCGACGTCGCCCCGCCCGACGGGGGCTGCACCTGCGTCCCCATCCCCGCCGGGTGGACCAGCGTCCGCTTCGCGGCCGCGACCAACACGCCGTGCCCGATCGGCGAGCCGAGCGCCGATCTCACGCTCGGCCCCTTCGCGGGCGCCGCCACTGGCAGCTGCACGTGCACCTGCACCACCAACGTGACCTGCGCCAACCCGACGGCCGAGTTCTTCGGCACGGTCGCGTGCGGCAACCTCGCCGGGGTGGCGACCGTGAACACGAGCGGAGCCTGCCTCCCGTTTCCGGTCGCGCCCAACGGCATCGACAGCCTGCACTTCGCGCCGGTCAGCGCAACCTGTACCGGCACCGCCGCGGCGCTGCCGTCCGCATCGAGCGGCAGCGGGCGCCGCTGCACGCCTCCATCGACCTGCGGCACCGGCCTCGGTTGCGACGGCGCGACCGGGCCGTTCGCGGCATGCATCTCTCGCGACGGCGACCAGACGTGCCCGACGGACTACCCGAAGAGGACCGCCGCCGCGTCGTCCGTCGTCGACGGGCGCGTCTGCTCGGGGTGCGCGGGGTGCAACGTCTCGTCCCCGGCCTGCACCTACGACCTCAAGACCTTCAAGAACAACGCGTGCACGCAGACCACCGGGACCGCCTCCGGCGCGTCCGGCGCTTGTACGCAGCTCGTGGGCGAAGCCTTCTACACTGCCACCGTGAAGGCGACCGCGACGTGCACCCCCTCCGCGGGCACCGGCTCCGGCTCCACGACGGTCATGGGCCTCCAGACCATCTGCTGCAAAGGCTGATGGACAAAAAGCGTCGAGGCGACCTGGTCACCCAGGTCGCCTCGGCGGAAGCTCACTTGAATCGTGGCAGGCCGCTTGGCCTCTCTCGACAGTCTTCGTGCCGAATCACGATTCGCTGCGCCTCGAACGAAGCTACTCCCCGCTACCGAGAGCTCTCCGTGAGGTCGCCATCTACGGGTGTGGCCCGATGCTCGTCGGGGTCTCTTTCCGGTTCGCGCCGTGAGGACCCTGAGAGTCGGTGGAGCTATTCGCTACCACCGGCTTCGGAAGAACGCCGTCTCGCTTCACGCCTGGCCCGTACCAAATTGGTACGCACCGGGTGCAGACCTCCCTCGCCTTCGTACGGCTGGAGAAGCCTCTCGCGCCACGTGCCTTCCTCTGGAGCTCTTCGTCGAGTCGGTGCACCGTCGGGTCCATCCCGCCGGTCGCCTTCGGCCCCACGCCACCGGCTTGCGCCGATGTCGCCAGGCTGTCCGACCCTCCGGAGCCGCTACATCTCTCGTTCCCCGTCAAGGGACCGAGCTGCCTTCGGCTCCGAGCTCCTGATCCGGTGTTCGAAACGCTACGAGCTCACGCTCGCTTCGCCGTCGACCGTCCACACTTCCTTTCGAGAAGCGCAGACGCCCTTCACATGCCGCTTCATCCTTTGGCTTCGGCCGAAGACCACGTCAGTGGTTGCTTCGGAGGCCTCGGACTAGCCCCCGTTCTGCCAAGCAGACCTTGCGATCCACCCGCAGTCCAAGGACGAGACACGCTCGAACCCGTCTCTGCCATCGTACCCATCCACTCGTGCATCCCTACTCGTTCGTTTTCGCCCCTCGCGCCGATACGTAAGTGTCGGTGCTCGGTATCCCCGTCGTGCGTTCGAGCCGACGAGGGCTCCCCCGGTTGCCCGAGAGAGAGACGAGAGCCTGAGCGGTTCACGCCGCTAGACCCGCCGGGCCGCGCCTACTTTCTACGCCACGTGCGACGAACGTATTCGGTTCGCCGCCGCCTGCGGGCGGAGCCCTGGATCTCCCGTCGACTGCAGCTGATGTTGCGCCGCAGCTCTAGACCGCTTCCCCGATGCTCCGTGACGAGCACCGCTTTCCCGGTCCGGAAGACCTTCCATCGAAAGGAGCTTTTTCCTCGACGTTCCACCTCACGGTGGGCGCCGCCTCGACTGAGCTCTCGCTCACCGAGGAGCCGGATGCGCTTCCGGGGATGGCCATCCCCTGCGCTTCCTACCGCCCCGTCACCGGACGCTTTCGCTTCGCCCCAAGCGCGATTCCGCGCGCCTGCGACGTCCGATCGAGGTCCCCGTTCACGCACCGTGGAAACCGGAGCTTCCCGTGCACGCTTCTCTGGACCAGCGGTCACCGGAGTCTCTGCAACGCTGTTGCCGAGCCCGGGTGCCTTTCGACTTCTGCAACGAATTGTCAAACGTAGGGTCGCATTCAGCGGGCGCGATCCCTGCTCGCCACGACGTTCCGTGCGGCGTTGCCCGATCGGGTCGGCGGTTTTCCCGCCACGACGCTGCGCCCCTTGCGGAGGCGGAGCGGCGCCCGTACCGAGCGGCAAGTGATGCGGTCTCTCCGACGCAGCCAGCTAGCTGACCACCCTCCCCATCGAACATGGGGACCCGCCGCTGGAGGCCCTCGTGAGGCTTCGACCAACGACGACATGAGAGTCGCACCAACCGAAACACACCGAGATGGTTTCGAGGCGAAGGAGCTTTCCGGATTGCAGCCCGCTGCTCCACCGCGCGCCGACCCGAGGGTCGACACACGTCCCCGCTCGACATGTTCGCGCATCTCCTGTCACCCTTCGGGCCGCGCACGCCGGTTGGAGCCGAGCCTGCGCAGGAGCCGAAGCGCCTAGGCCCCCTGCCGTTTCGCCGACCCGCGAAGGCCGACGGCGTGAGGAGCCGAGATGCGATCCAACTTCGTGGAAGCGAAGGGGTCGTGCCCCATCGCCTGGAGCTGCTTCGACGCCGCCCTTTCGGACGTGGCCGGAGCCGCTCGCGCTGTTTCCCGTCGAGGGTGCCGCCCGGGTCTGACGACCCAAGCGCGCTTGAAGAATCCCGACGTGGCCGGGATCGGCGGCACCGGCGAACCGGATGCCTGACCTCCCCCGACCGCAGCGCCCAGTGAAGCTGGATGCGATCCAGATGCCCGCGGAACCGATGTACCGCGAACTTCGAAAGCACTTATGCCAATTCTCGTTCGTCAGCGCAACAGAAAATCGACGTCTCAATGCTCTTTTTTTTCTCCACTTGGTTATTCACACACCTTCCCCCAGGTTATCCACAGCGCGATGGAACCCTGGTTTTTCCCGCTCCGCGTGAAGATCGGCCCGATCGGGACCCGACAATCGCTTCGACAAGCATGTTTGAATTTGTGCCCATCAATTGTGTTTGATTGATGGGTTTGAATTTGTACCCGCGCGAGAACGCTGAGCTTCGGCTACTCTCCGTGCATGCGCACTCGCACCACTCTCTCGGTTTTCCTCCTCGGGTCGGCGCTGGTGTACGTGGCCTGCGGTGGTGCGACCAAACCGCCTACGAACGGCGACACGCCGGCCGACTCGGCGAGCGCAGCGACCACCTCCGCCCCCGCGACGAGCTCGAGCGCGAGTACCGCACCCGCGACGAGCTCGAGCGCCGTCGCATCGGCCGCTCCCGCCCCCAGCGCGAGCGCCGCCCCGATGAACACGGGCGATCCGTGCGCCGACGTCTCCGCGCCCTACGAAGCGAAGGTCCGCCCCGACGTGAAGAAGTGCTTCTTCGACGCGATGGCGAAGCGGCCCGATCTCGACGGCCACATCCGCATCACCGCCGCCGTCAACACGTCGGGCAAGATCGGCAACGTCGTCATCCAGAACGACAAGATCCTCGGCAAGGATCTCGTCACGTGCATGACGAACGCCGTGAAGGCCGGCGGCTTCGACGGCCCCGCGTGCTCGGGCAAGTCGATCGTGATGAACATGGCCTTCGGCGCAGCCGCGCGGAACTGACCGAGCTCAGGGCTTCGCGCGCCGCTGTCGCTTCGGCTCGCTCGCGTGGCCGAGCTCGCGCGCCTCCACCTCGGAGCGCAGCGATGCGTCCTTCACGAGCGCGTAGACGACCGCGATCGCGAGGAGCCCGGGCACGGCGACGATCCCGTTGATCCAAGCGATCACCGTCCCGATGCCGATGACGCCGACGATGATCCGATACGCGAGGCGACGGCCCGACGTGAGCGGCAGCTTGTTGCCCGTTCCGCAGCGCGGGCAGGTGAAGCGCGGGAAACCCAAGAGGTCGAGGTTGGTCGGCGCCGCGACGAAGCGCGCGCAGCCCACGCACGGAAGATCACCTTCGTGCTCTGGCTTCGGCTTGCGCTTCTTCGGGATCGGCGGCGCGTCGCGGTAGGGATCCTTCGCGTGCTTCTCGCTCCAGTGCTCGCGCCAGCAGCCGTCGCGATGAAGGACGACCCCGCACTCGCACGGAGCGCCGTCGTCGTCGGAGACGCACTTCCGCTCACACTGGGCGCAGCGGACACCCGCAATCTGGAGCTCCTCCCCCATGTGCAGCATTCTACGCGATGGGGGACGGCGCCTTTCCTTGGAAGTACGATCAATTCGTGCCCAACCTCGCCCTCACCGAGAAGAAGAACCTCTCGTCCTTCCGGCGCATCGCGCTGGGCACGTGGCGCACGGTCGGCGACCCCTCCGTCTACGGCACGATCAAGCTCCGCGCCGACAAGATGACCGACTACATCGCCGAGTTCCGCGAGCGCACGGGGAAGAAGCTCACGATCACGCACGTGATGGCGAAGGCGGTCGCGCTCGTGCTCGCCGCCATGCCGGATGCGAACGCCATCCTGCGCCGGAACCGCATCTACCTCCGCAAGGAGATCGGCGTGTTCTTCCAAGTCGCGATGGAGGACGCCAAGACCAAGGAGATCGACCTCTCGGGCGCCACGATCATGGGCGCCCACGAGAAATCGCTCGAGGAGATCTACGACGAGTTCTCCGCCAAGGCCTCGCGCGTGAAGAAGGGGAAGGACAAGGAGCTCGAGGGCACGCGCAGCACCTTCAAGAAGATCCCGTACCGCTTCCTCCACTGGTTCCTGGATCTCCTCGGCTGGCTGTCGTTCGAGCTCAACCTGGACCTTCGCTTCGCCGGCGTGCCGAAGGATCCGTTCGGCTCGGCGATGGTGACGAACATCGGCTCGCTCGGGCTGGAAGAGGCCTACGTTCCGCTCGTCCCCTACAGCCACGTCCCGCTCCTGATCGCGGTCGGCGCGGTGCAGGACGAGCCCGTCGTGGAGGACGGCAAGATCGTGCCCGGCAAGGTGCTCCGCGCGTGCGCCACGTTCGATCACCGCGTGCTCGACGGGATGCACGCGGCGCACATGGCGAAGACGATCACGAAGATCTTCGACGACCCCGAGGGAACGCTGGGGCCACTGCCGAAGAAGAAGAAGAAGGACTAGCGGTAGAGCACCTCGAACGTGCACTCCGGCGCGTCGTCGAGCCGGCACGAGATCTCTCGTCCGCCGATCACGCGCGGTCCCACCATGCGCACCATCTCCTCGACCCAGGCGAGCACCGTCATGCAGTGCACGCGGTGCGGCGTCGCGAGCCGCGAGATGGTGAGGCGCAGGCCGATGCCCTCGAGCACCTGCGACGTCGCCGAGCCCGTGTCGTAGCTCGCCGACCAGACGGCGGCGGCCTTGCCGACGATGTACTCGACGCTCCCGAGGCGAAAGAAGATTTTGTGGATCGTGGGGACGTTGACCCGGGCCGCGTGGCGCGCGAGCTCCGGGACGAGCCCGAGGTCGCCGCGCCCGTGCACGCGATCGATCGACTCGCAGAGATCGACGAAGACCTCGAAGGGCAGCCAGAGCGTCGGCGACACCGTGCTGCGGACGATCGCCGCACGCGCGGGGTCCATCGCGCGGAGCACCGCCTCGACGCCGGCGGCCCCGCGGTTCTTCTTCACCCAATCCATCCGCGCGAGGACGAGGGGTGCGCGGACGTTCGAAGGTCGAACGGCCGGCATCGTCGTCTGCGACATGCCTCGATCGTACGACGCCCAGGCCCGATCGGCACCCGTGGCGAAACCCTCCGTGGCGCGGCGCCACGGTCGAGCCAGGAGCGCACGCTCGCCACGAAGCGCCCCCGCGCGCGCGCCGCCGAGTGGGCCGCGCCCGCGCGTGGCACCGTGCTTGCTCTGCGGGGGTGCATGCGCCCCCTCCACCTCTTCCGTGTCGCTCTCCTCGCCGTCACCGTCGCCTCCGTCGGCGCGGCTTGCACGTCGACCTCCTACGAGATCAAGTCGACGGCCGACGTCGGGGTCGACTTCAAGTACCGCACGTTCTCGTTCGGGTCCGATCCCGCCAAGCTCCCGAAAGACTTCGCGCCCACGTCCATCTCGGCGACCGTCCGCTCGCGGGCCGAGAAGACGATCAACGTCGAGCTCGGGAAGCTCGGCTACTCGGTCGACGACGCGAACCCCGAGCTCGAGGTGCTGGTCGCGTCGGGTCAGCGCCCGAACAAGTTCCGCTCCGGCAAGCTCTACGACACTCAGATCATGAACGACGGCAGTCTGGTCGTGGAGGTCTGGGACGTACGCGCGGGCGACCTGATCTGGCACGGCGTGATCGACGCGCAGATCGATCCGAACGTCGACCCGGACTGGACCAAGCTCGACGCCGCGGTGATGCGGCTGATGAAGAGCTTCCCGCCCGCCTCCGGGAGCACTTCTCCGGCGAACGTCTCGCTACTTGCGCCGCGGTAGGCTCGCGCGGAACTCTTCGATCGTCGAAGGCGCGTCGTGCTCGAACCGGTAGCCGGTGAGCTTCCGGAACGGCATCGAGTCGATCACGATCGGGTACTTGATGTGCGCGATCGCGCCGGTCGCGAGGCGCGGGAGCCCGAAGCGCCCGAGCGCGAGCCGGAAGATGGCCTCGGGCACGGGGATCGGCGTGTGCCCCGCCTCGCGGATGATGACGCCGAGCGGGACCGGCGGCGGTCCCGAGACGTTGTACACGCCGTGGACGCGTTGCTCCGCCGCCACCACGATCGCCTGCGCGGCGTCTTGCTCGTGCATGAAGTGGAACAGCGGATCGAAGCCGAGC
The DNA here is from genome assembly GCA_044224495.1 of Polyangiaceae bacterium. Classification (GTDB taxonomy): domain Bacteria; phylum Myxococcota_A; class Polyangia; order Polyangiales; family Polyangiaceae; genus JBGAKG01. The sequence continues at coordinate 39,932 of JBGAKG010000027.1, forward strand.
ACCATCGGAACGCGCGGGCCCTTCAGGAAGCTCGCGAGTGTCCCATGGTGGGACGGCCCGAGCGTGTAACATACACGCAAGATCGCCGTCTTCAGCTTCGGGAAGCGCCAGAGCGCCGACCCCGCGTAGAGATCGGCGGCGACGAGATCGGCGAGCTCGGGGAACGTGTTGGCCCCGGTCGGGGGCTCTTCCTCGGTGTGGTAGAGCGGCGACTCGGGGCCGGCGCCGTAATAGGTGTGACGTCCGACGAAGATGACGTGCGGCACCGCATACGTGTTCGCGTGCTCGAACACCGCCCGCGTTCCACCGAGGTTGATGCGGTAGCGATCCTCGCTCTTCTTGAGGAGGTGCGTGACGGTCGCCATGTGGATCACGGCGTCGGGGCGGAAGCTGCGGAAGACGTCCTCGGCCGCGCGCTTCCGGATGTCCACCTTGTGGACGACGATGCCGGGCGGCGGGTCCGGCCACGGGCGCGAGTCGATGCCCACCACCTCGTGCCCGCGCTCCTGGAGCCGCTTGGCGACGATCCGAGCGAGCAGCCCACTCACGCCGGGGAGGAGGACCTTCACGCGCCACCCCCGAGCTTGGGCAGCGTGCCGCTCCGGACGCGCTCACCGTGCTCGAGCAGCTCGGAGATGCGCGCCTTCACGGTCGCGACGTGGTGCTCGATCGTCGCGTCGTCTTCGTTGCCGGTGCCCTCGACCACGATCGGCTCGCCGTAGTGCACGGCCAGCGGGACCGGCAGCGGCACGGGAAGCAGGTACGCCGTGATCGGGACGTAGGGTGCACCGAACAGCCGCCCGAGCGCCTTCGCGTTGAAGACGGTGGGGAACGCATCCCCGCCGCCGATGAAGGCGAACGGGATGATCGGCGACTTGGTCTGCATCGCGAGCCGGACGAAGCCGCTGCCGAAGTGTACCAAACTGGTACGTTCCCAGTAGAGCTTGGCCGTCCCGCGCGCGCCCTCCGGGAAGACCATGAGCAACCGGTCGTCGTTCAGGAAGTGGATGCAGTGCTCGGGCAGCCCCGTGAACTGGCCCACCCGCGACGACCAGAGCGCCGAGATCGGGATGCGGTTCAGGAACTTCTCGACCATGCCCTGCGCGAGGCGCGGCGGGTCCATGTCGAAGAACATCGACGCGATGACCATCGCGCCGTCGATGGCGACGCCACCGGAGTGGTTGCCGACGAGCATCGCGCGCCCGCGCTTCGGCACGTTGGCGATGCCGTAGCTCTTCACGCGGAAGTAGTCCTTGTACATCGCGCCGAGCGCGGCGAAGAACACCTTGAGGTGCTTCTTCGAGATGCCGTACGGGTCCACGCCGTAGCGGCTCCACGGGACCTCGAGCCGGTCGATGCGATCGTCGATCTCGGAGAGGAGGGACATCAATCGACCTTGGCGTTGCCGCTGTGACGCTTCTCGCCGGTGACCTTCGTGCCGTTGAAGCGCACGCGCGCGTTGCCCGAGGCGTCGGTCGCGACCTTGCCGTCGACGGAGCCGTTCTGGAACGTGACCTGCGCGTTGCCCGCCGCTTCGACGACGGTGTCGGCCTTGATCGTCGAGTCGATGATCTTCACGTGGCAGTTGCCGCTCGCGATGATCGCGGTGCCTTGCAGGTTCGCGTTGACGCCCTTCACCTCGAGGTCGTCGTTGCCGGCGCACTCGAGCGGCTCCTTGCCATCCCACGACCAGCCGCCGTGGAGACCGTCGAAGCTGCCCGTCCACCAGAAGCGAAGACCGCCGACGACGAGCGCGATCATGAAGACGGCGAAGAACGGGATCATCCACCCTGCCCCGCCGCCGCCGGTGCGGACGCGGAGCGGCGAGGAGCTACCACCGGGGGCGATGACCACGATCTGCGGAGGCGGCGCACCGTACGTCGGAGGCGGCGCGCCGTAAGGCGGCGGCGCCCCCGGATAGCCCGGAGGGAGCGCGCTCGGCGGCGGCGCGGCAGCCGCCGGCATCGCGTTGAACGATCGCTTGCAGTAAGGGCACTCGTACGTCGGTACGCCGGGCGGCGGGTTCGCCGGGGCGCCGCAATGGGGGCAATTCATGGGCCGCTCCGAAAGTACCGCCGGCGGAGAACTTTTGTAAGCTGGAGGCGTCTACAGCGGACATGCGACGCCCCTCGCTCCTCCTCGTCACGAGCTGCCTGGCCCTGGTTTCTGCCTGCTCGCGCCACGAATCGGCCGGGTCGGCCACGAAGAGCAACTTCGAGCCGGGCGGCCCGGCCGAGGTCGCCGCCACCCAGGGCGCAGCAGCCTCCGCCGCAGCCACCGCCACCGCGGCGCCGGCGAAGGACGAAGAGAGCGACGGGCTCTCCGGCCACGGCGAAGCCAAGATGGGCGCGATGGCCCCCGCGGCCACGGCGACCACGATGGCGACGGGTCGCGCGGTCGGGCGGGCGGCACGTCCGGTCACGGCCGAGGATCGCGCGCGCGGCGACGAAGGCGTGCTGGGTGGTGGCGGCGCGACCGGCGCGCCGTGGGCCGCTGCGGCGTCGATCAAGGCGGGCGAGTGGGACGACAACGCCAACTACCGCGAGTTCCAGAAGTACCTCGGGTCGATCCCGGGCACGGTGCACAAGGTCGACGTGCGGTCGCGGCGCTTCCTCGTCGTGCGCGACGTCGATGGCAAAGGCGTGCCGCGCTGTCCGGTCACCGTTCGGGACGAGGCGCAGCACGAGGTCTCGTTCGTCACCACCGCCGCAGGCCGCGCGATCTTGTTTCCCTACGCCGAGGGCCTGACGGGGAAGAACTTCACCGCGACGGCGACCTGCACCGAGGACAAGACCGAGACGAAGTTCTCGCTCAACGACGACGGCGACGGCACCGTCGATCTCAAGCTCGGCAAGGCGCGCGCGCTCGGTGCGCAGAAGCACGTCGATCTCGCGTTCATCCTCGACACCACCGGTTCGATGAGCGAGGAGATCGCGAGCGTGAAGACGACGATCCAGAAGGTCGCCGACGCGCTCAAGGGGAGCCAAGTCGCGATCCGAATCGGCCTCGTCGAGTACAAGGACCGCAGCGATCAGTTCGACACGAAGGTCTATCCGCTCTCGTCCGATCTCGTCGCGTTCGCGAAGAAGGTCTCGTCGATCGAGGCGGGCGGCGGCGGCGACACGCCGGAGGACATGAACGCCGGCCTGCACGTCGCGCTCACCCAGCTCGATTGGAGCAAGGACGCCGTCGCGCGGCTCGCGTTCGTCATCGGCGACGCGCCCCCGCACCTCGACTACCAGGACGGCCCCGACTACGCGGCCGACATGAAGCTCGCCTCGCACCGCGGCATCCAGCTCTTCGGCATCGCCGCGTCGGGCATGGACTCCACCGGCCAAGCGGTGTTCCGCCAGATGGCGCAGTTCACCGGCGGCACGGAGATGTTCGTCCTCCGCGGCGGCGCGGGCCCGCAATCGACCGGCGGCGGCGACCCGGTCTCGAGCTGCGGTGGCACGCAGCAGCAGTACTCGAGCGGGAAGCTCGACGAGCTCATCACCTCGAAGGTGAAGAAGGAGCTCGCGCTGCTCGACTACGACCCGATGAAGATCCCCGGCCTGCGCACGGACGAGAGCGCGAAGACGTGCGACCAGCGCGTCGTGATCAACTGGGAACGCTGAAGCGTCAGATCTTCCCCGCCTTGATCATCTGCCAGAAGTAACGCTCGACGATGTGGTCGTGCATCAAGATGACCTTGAGCACGTAGACCGGCGGATCGAGCTCGTCGATCTTCGGGAGCTCACCGCTCGGCTCGAAGTTGCCGAGCGCGTCCTCGTTGGTCGCGTGGAGCCACTCGCGCGCCTTCGAGCGGAGCGCCTCGCTCTGGGGCATCGCCCCGCCTTTGCGCGAGTAGAGGAGCCCGAAGCGGCGCGGGTGGGCGTTCGTCGGATCGAAGCGCTTCGGGTCCGCGCTGAGGAAGCGCGCGATCGCCGAGTGCTCGGGGTAGAGGTAGAACGCGTCGAGCAGGTAGAGCTCGGTCGGCTCGATGCCGCCGTGATCCAGGATTGGCTCGAGCGCCTGGTACCCGCCGGACGACGCCATGAGCGCGAGACGGTCGATGTCCTCCACGCGGTGCCGACCGATCGTGGGACCGAGCGCAGCGAGGAGCTCGCCGAGGAACGCGCGGAACTCGCCCGGCTCGCCGAGGTGGCCGGGATCGCTGCTCGCGGCTTGGGCGTACGCGATCTCGGGGACGACGAGGATCGCGCCCGTGCCGGCGCGCTCCATCTGGACCGGCAAGTCGTAGCCGGTGCGCGTGTCACCCCCGCCGGGGATGCAGGGGAGCCCGTGGGGGCTCACGTAGCTGTCGATGCAGTTCTTGAACCCGTGGAAGATGACGATGAGGTGGAGGGGCGCCTTCGGATCGTACGCGCGCGGCACGTAGACCCACGCGTTGGGCTTCCCGAACGGTGCATCGAAGCCGTGCTCGAGGCGGAACGTCAGCGTGGCCGAAGGGTGCGTGCCCGGGCCGGCGTCGCCGATCGCCGCCGCGCGGACGTGCGCGGGCTCGCGGGGCGGGGCGGGCTCGGACGTGAACGCCGGCGCGGCCCAGTGGGTGATCGGCTCGGGGTCCGGCGGCGGCGCATCGTGCGCGAGGCCGGCGCGCAGCACCTCCACCACGACGAACGTCCACGCGAACGCGTGAAGGACGAACCATCGCGGCACACGCAAAGGCATGGAAGCTTGCAGATATCACGGATGGCGACACGATCGAAAATCCGTGAAATGCTCGGGCCGGAAATGAACTCTCGCCGAGCAATCACCACTGCTTCGATGTTCACCTCCGGCCTCGCTTTCGTCGCGACGACCTTCGTCGCCGCGAGCGCCTTCGCCGCGCCGCCCGAGGACTGTCCCCCCGGCAGCGTGGGGAAGGAAGAGGGCGCGTTCCAGTGGTGCGAGCCCACGGTCTGCCTGACCGATGCGGACTGTCTCGGCGGCAAGCAGGTCTGCCGGCCGATGCCGCTGTGCGTGGAGATCGGCAACGTGGCCGATGGCGCCACGGGGAAGCGGCTCGTCGTCCACAACAAGTGCGCGGCGAACAAGGAGTGCCCGGCGCAGACGACGTGCCTGGAAGGCAACCGCTGCATGGACAAGGAAGCCGCGGACCGGATGGGGATCTTGGTGGCCGACGCAGGTGCGCCGCCGGAGCCGCCCAAGAAGTCGATCTGCGGGTGCTCGGTGCCGGGTGTCGCGACGAGCGATCTCGCGTGGCTCGGACCGGTCGCGCTGGCGGGGGTCGCGCTCCTGCGCCGGCGACGGTCGAACGCTCGCGGCTGACCGCGAGCCAACGCTCGCGTCCCTACGTCGATTCTTCACGTGCCCGTGCCCGTGCCCGTGCCCGTGCCCGACCGCGGGCACACGAGACGAAACGTCGGGATCGCTCGGCGCTGGATTCCCAGAGTGACGAGCTGCCAGCATCGTCGTTCGGGCACGGGCACGGGCACGGGCACGGGCACGTGATCGCGGTCGAGGACTGAGAGTGTAAGACGCCGCTCGGGTCGCGCGTATTAGCATCGACCCATGACGTTCTCCCGCTCCCGCGTTCCCCTCCTCGTCCTCGCGCACCTCGGTCTCGTCCCGTTCGTCGCCTGCAAGGAGGACGACACTCGCGTCGTCGCACCGATCGGGAGCGCCTCCGCCACCGAGTCGGCGACCGCACCCGGCTCCGCGACCGCGACCGCGCCCGGCTCCGCGACCGCGAGCGCCACGGCGACTGCGACCGCGACGGCCACCGCGACGACGAGCGCCGCGCTGAAGCCCGGCGAGTGCCGCGAGGATCGCGACTGCCCGCCGTACGCCGAGTGCTCCACCGCGAAGGCCTACCCGCCCGGTTCCCTCGGGCACTGCGTCGAGCGCGAGCACTACAACCTCGGGCGCCCGCTCGTCGTCGCCGGGCAGGCTCACGTCGCGCCGTACGCGCGCCCGCTCGCCATCACGTCGGCGGAAGCCGCTGCGCTCGCGCGCGCGGCCCGCGAAGAGCACGCCAGCATCGCCGCCTTCGCGCGCACGATCAGCGAGCTCATGGCGCTCGGCGCACCGACCTGGCTCCTCTTCGAGACGCAGAGCGCCCTCGCCGACGAGATCCGGCACACCGAGCTCACGCTCGACGCGCTCGCGCGACTGACCGGCGAGCCGCTGGTCCTCGGCCGACTCCCCGCCGCAGCGGCGCCTCTCCGCGGAGGCCCTGCTGCGGCGGAGGAGCTCTTCCGCGACGTCTTCCGCGGCGGTGCCGTCGGCGAGACGATCGCCGCCGCGAGCGCGGAGCAAGCGCGCGACGCTGCAACCAACGACGAGCTCCGCGCGCTCTACGACACGATCTGCCGCGACGAGGCCAAGCACGCAGCGCTCGCGTTCAAGACGCTGCGCTGGTTGCTCGGCGAACAGCCGGAGCTCGCGAGCGTGCTCGGCGAAGAGAAGGAGCGTCTCGCACGCGAGGGCACGCTCGAAGAGCGGCTCCTGGTCGCTCCGTTGCTCGACGTCCTCGGTTGAACGCGGCTTGCACCAGCCGCGCAAGGCGTGCACGAGGGTCCGACCCTGGAGCACCAAAACACCGCGCGGCGCGGGGCACGTCGATTGCTTCGGTCGCCCGTCATGAAGAAGACTCCGCTCCTCGTGGTGCTCGTCGGGCTCGCGCTGGTGCTGGTGAGCTGCGCGGCCGGCGTCAACGACCGCGTCGGCACGGCCAACGCGGAGGGTCACGTCGCGGGCTTCTGGTTGGGCCTGTGGCACGGCATGATTTGCCCGATCACGTTCATCGTCTCGCTCTTCACGGACGGCGTGCAGGTCTACGAGGTCCACAACAACGGTGGCTGGTACAACTTCGGCTTCGTGTTCGGGATCCTCGCGTTTCACGGGGGCGGGCACGCCGCGCGGGGACGGCGCCGCAAGCGGAAGCTCTGAGCCTCACTCTCTCGCCTCGGCGATCGTTCGCGGCGTCGCCAGCGTGGGATCGAGGGAGAGTCGCTCGAGGATCCTTTCGTCGTAGGCGCGGTAGACCAGCCGCGCGGTGACTCGACCCGCCGTCGGAAAGGCGAACGTCCGGGCGCTCGCGGCGTCGAGCGCGCGCGACTCGTGCCCGTCCGCAGCGATGGGATCGAGCGTCTCCGCGCCCCCGAGCAGCATTCGATCGCCGAGCTCCCAGCTCGCGCTCGTCCCGTCGTCCGCGCTCGCCTCCAGGGTGAGTCGGCGCAGGAAGCGCGCCCCGGCCGGGAGCGCGTGGCCCGGGTTCTGGTTCTTCACCGTCACCACGACGTTCGCGCCGTCGCGCTCGAGCGACAGCGTCGCCGCACGATCGAACAGCCCGCCCTCCAAGGCGGGGAACGCGTGATCGCCGATCGGGCGGTCCTCGACGCCGCTCGCGATCGCACCGCGCGCGAAGCCCGATGCAGGATCGCCGGGCGTCTTCGCCATGTGACACTGCGCACAGGTCGTGCCCTGCGCGTGCGCCGGAGAGCTCGACCACTCCGTGTAAGGCGTCTCCACGAACGCGCCACCACCGGCGACCTCGTGGCACGTCCCGCACAGCTCCGCGCTCGTCGTGAACGGCTCGCGCCGCGTGGCGTGTCCCGCGGCGCGACCGGTGGCGCCGGTCGGCCCCTGCACCGTGTCGGCGTCGCCTTGGATGAAGCGCGCGTTCGCGGTCCCTTGGTTGCCGACCACTCCGTGACACGCGAGGCACCCGACCCCGCCTTCGCCGTGCTCGTGCCGCGGCGAGTGACAGCGGTCGCAGAAGGTACGCGTCGTGTCGCCCGCCGCCTCGCGCAGCGCGCGGAACACCGGCGAGTCGGCGGCGCGCGCGTGCGCGGAGAGCTCGTGCCGCTGGGCGATGCTCGCGTGACAGGCGTTGCAGGTCCCCGGATCGAGCGTCGTCGTGCTCGCGCACCCGGCCACGCTCGCACCCACGACGACGCCGGGTCCCCGTCCGCCGAGCACCGCCGCGAGCGCGACGGCGGCAACCGCGATCCCTCGGCGCACGTCAGAACCAGTAGCTGAGGCCGAGGTTCGCCTGCCCCATCGGCATCACCTTCAGATCGTTCTCGACGAACGCCGTCCGATCGTAGGCGCGCATCTGGTGGCCGAGGTACGGCACCGCCTCGACGTTGAGCGCGAGCGAGAACCCCGCGCCGAGCGCGACCTCGGCTCCGATGCCGGCGTGGAGGCCGAAGCGCACGTCGCTCACGCCGGGCACGTCGTGGTGCGGCGAGAGCATCGCCCACATCGCGCACGCTCCGAGCATCGGATAGAGCACGAAGCGCTCCGTCGAGACGAGCATGTACTGGAGCGTGGTGCCGACCTCGTGATCGTGGCGCATCGCTCCGTCCGCCGACCCGACGAAGTTGTCGAAGAACAGATCGACGCGCAGCCGCTCGAACGGACGCAGGCGCACCTGACCGCCGACGCCGCCGAAGACGTAACCCTCGCCGATCCGAACCGGCGCGCGGAACGTGAGCGCGAAGGGGTGGCGCGCGCCCCAGGCCAAAGGACGCGCGGGGGACTCGGCCCCTTCGACCGCCGCTCGAGCCGGGGAGGCGAGCGCGAGTTGGGCGGCGAGCGCCAGGATGGTCATCGGAGCCAAGAGAGCGGAGAAAGACAGCCGGGAGGTACGCAGCATGTCCGTGGGTGGCTGCGGCCCGGCGGCTTTATGAAACTTTCGAGCGTCGTGCCGCCGCGGCCGTATTCTTCGGCCATGACCCTGAACACCGAGCTCGCCGCCATCGACGCGGAGCTTCGCCGTGCCCAACCGGAGACCCTGGCTCGCCTGCGCAAAGGTGCGTCGAAGGCAGCGCTCGCCAAGCTCTCGAAGAAGGTGTTCGGCGGCAAACCCGTGCCCGAGGAGCTCTGCACGTGGTTCGCGTGGCACGACGGCCAGGACGGCTTCGGCTCGATCTCGCCGCGCGACAACCGCAAGCTGATGTCGATCGACGAGGTCGTCGAGGCGCACGCGTTCCTCGGCGATCCGAGCGAAGAGGTCCAAGGCTGGAAGGCGACCTGGGTCCCCATCCTCGCGAACGGCGCGGGCGATCACCTCGTCTTCGAGACGGCCGCCCGCGGGCGCGGAGCGCTGATCGGGTACTGGCACGCGGACGACGATCGTGACGTCGAAGAGAAGAGCTTGCTCGCGTGGGCGACCGCGACGCGCGCCGCGCTCGCTAAGCTCCCCGCGGCGAAGAAGACGACGGCGCCGACGATCTCGCCGCCGAAGAGCCCGAAGTGGGAGCGTGCGAAGAAGCCGACGCTGGCGCAGCTCGGGAAGCGCCCGGTCGGAACGGCGTTCCGCTTCGAGCACGTCCCGATCCACATCGGAAAGCCGAAGCTCACGGTCCTGCTCGTCAAGATCGGCGACGCCGAGTGGGTGCACGCGCGCGTCCCCGCCAAACAGGATGGGCTCGCCACGGCGGCGCGCTCGCTCCGCGACGGCAAAGCCCTCCGCCGCAACCCGATCCAGGCGCACGAGCTCTTCGGCGACATGTCGCGCTGGACGGGGGCCAAGGTCGTCCCCCACGACGAGCTCTTCGAGACCCGAGTCACGGTGGGTTGACCATGGACCTCGCCGCCCTCCACCGAGCCCACGTCGCCGCGCTCCAAGCCGCGTACGAGCGCATCCTCTCCGAATCCGGACTCGATGCGCTCCTGATCCACGCCGGATCGATCGTGCTGAAGACCCAGGCCGACGATCAGTATTGGCCCCTGCGTCCCACGCCGCACTTCCACCACTGGCTCCCGCTGACCGAGCCGGAAGCCGCTCTCCTCGTACGCGGCGGACAGAAGCCGCTCCTCCTGCGCCCCGCCGAAGAGAGCATCTGGGAGTCGCCCGTGCCGCTGCCGGCGCCGTTCCTGCTCGAGCCGTTCGCGGTCGAGAAGTACGCGAAGTGGGAGCAGGTGAAATCCCACCTGCCGGGGCGCGTCGCGTTCGTCGGCGACGCGGGCGCGCGCGGGGCCGCGCTCGGCATCGAGCGCGTGAACGAGAAGACCCTCGTCGCCAAGCTCGATGCGCTGCGCGTGGAGAAGAGCGCCTACGAGATCGCCTGCTTGGCGGAGGCGAACCGGGTCGCCGCGCGTGGGCACGTGCGCGTGCGCGATGCGTTCTTCGCCGGCGAGACGTCGGAGCTCGCGCTCCACCTCCTGTTCCTCTCGGCCACCGCGCAGGACGACCCCGAGACGCCCTACAAGAACATCGTCGCGCTCGGCCCCCACGCCGCCACGCTCCACCACGTGACCTACGCGAAGGACGCGGCCGGCGCGCCGTCCCTGCTGCTCGACGCGGGCGCGACGTACCTGGGCTACTGCTCGGACGTGACGCGCACCCACGTCGCGCCGCGCGGGGGTGCCGGCGCCGAGACGTTCGCGGCGATGGTGAGCGCGATGGACGCGATGCAGCAGAGGCTCGCCGCCCACGCGCGGCTCGGGCGCCCCTACGAGGAGCTCCACGACGAGTCCCACCGCGAGGTGAGCCAGATCCTGCATGATACCAAATTGGTACGACTCTCGGCCGCCGAGATCGACGCCCAGGGCATCAGCCGGGCCTTCTACCCGCACGGGCTCGGGCACTCGCTCGGCCTCCAGTGCCACGACGTCGGCTGCGCGACCACGAAGCCGCGGCCCGACAACCCGTTCCTCCGCAACACCACGAAGATCGCGCCGGGGCAGTGCTTCACGATCGAGCCCGGCCTCTACTTCATCGCCCCGCTCCTCGCGAAGCTGCGCTCCGAGCCCGCCGGCAAGCACGTCGATTGGGCGCTCGTCGAGGCGCTCACGCCGTTCGGCGGCATCCGGATCGAGGACGACATCGTGGTCGAGGCCACCGGCCCGGTGAAGAACCTCACGCGCGAGGTCCTCGACGAGCGGAAGGCATGATCGTCTTCGTGGGGCACGGCCCTCCGACGCTCGCGCTGGAGCCGAAGAAAGGCGCGGAGCTCCGCGCGATCCTCGGGGACGCGCCCGTGCCCCGCGCGGTGCTCGTGATCTCGGCGCACTTCGTGACCGAGGCCCTCACCCTCGGAGCCACGCGCACGCAGCCGCTCATCTACGACTTCACCGGCTTCCCCGCGCAGCTCCTCAACGTTCGGTACCCCGCGCCGGGCGCCCCGGAGCTCGCCGACGAGCTGCGTGGGGCGCTCACCGAGCTCGCGCTCGAAGAGGCCCCCGAGCGCGGGCTCGATCACGGCGCGTGGACCCCGCTCGTCCACATGCTCCCCGGCGCGAAGGTGCCGGTGCTCGAGCTCTCGCTCGCGTGGCTCGACGCGCCCGGGAAGCTCGGTGCGCTGGGAGAAGCGCTCGCGCGGGTACCCTCGATCGCAGCGGGGGAGACGCTCGTGCTCGCGAGCGGCAACCTCGTCCACAACCTCCGGACGCTGGACTGGAACCAACGGCCGTCGCCGCCGGGCTGGGCGCTCGAGTTCGACGCTTTCGTCGAGGAGGCGCTCCTTCGCAGCGACCTCGATGGGCTCGTTCGGTTCCGCGAACAACCCAGCGCCCGACTCGCCCACCCGACCCCGGAGCACTTCCTGCCTCTTCTCCCGGTCGCCACCCTCGCGCACGTGCTCGGGAAGAAGCCGGAGTTCCCGGTCCTCGGCTTCGAGCTCGGGAGCATCGGGCGGCGCTGCGTCAGGTGGGTGTGAACGTCACGCGATCCGCTCGGTGAACGGCGCCACCGCTTCGTCGACGTGGACGAGCGCGTCCGCGAACGCCCGCGCGGACGGCGGCCGCTCCGCTTTCTCCTTCGCCAGCGTCTTCGCGAGCAGGACGTCGACCGCAGGCGGGCACGGCTTCGGCGCGAGCGAGGAAGCGGCCGGCGGGAGCTCGGCGAGGAGGCGCGCGTAGACGGCGGCGATCGTCCGATCGAAGAACGGCGGCGCCCCGGTGAGCATCTCGAAGAGCACGGCGCCGAGCGCGTAGACGTCGCTCCGCTCGTCGAGCGGTTCGCCGCGCGCCTGCTCCGGCGACATGTAGAGCGGCGTCCCCAGCGCGGCGCCCGTCATCGTGATGCGCGAGACCGCGACCTCGGCCGTCGTCTTCACGAGCCCGAAGTCGAGGAGCACCGCCCGCTCCTTGCCGCCCGGCTGCGGCACCAGACACACGTTCGACGGCTTCAGGTCGCGGTGGAGCAACCCGGCGTCGTGCGCGGCCGCCAACGCGTACGCGAGCTCGAGCGCGATCCGCTTCGCGTCGTCCCACGGGAGGCTGCCGACGCGCGTCAGGCGCTGCTCCAGCGTCTCGCCCTCGAGCAGGTCCATCACCATGTAGGGCATCGCGCCTTCGCGGTGGAAGTCGTGGACCGCGACGATGTTCGGGTGCCCGAGCGCGCTCGCCGCGAGCGCCTCTCGCTCGAAGCGCTTGATCGCATCGGGATCGCCGCTCGCGGCCGCCGGCAGCACCTTCAGTGCGTACTTGCGGCCCGTGCGGAGGTGGCGCGCGACCCACACCTCGCCCATGCCGCCCGCGCCGAGGGGCGCCTCGAGCTGGTAGGTGCCGCCGAACACCGCGCCCGCCTCGGCGCGCGAGGCCGGCGGCGGCGGGGTCGACGCGCCCTGCCGGTGCACCTGCGCCGCCATCGCGTTCAGCGCCGTGCCGTAGGCGACCTGGTTGCCGCCTTGCGGCGCGAGCGCGTGGGCGGCCGGCGGATGCGACGGATGCGACGCATAGGGACCGGGCGCGGCCGGCTGCGCCGCGCGCTGATCGTCCTCGGGCGTGCGCTCGAGGATGCCGTCGGTCATCGCCTCGAGCATGACGCCCTCGGCGGCCTCCGCGGTGAGCCCGAGCTTCGCCTGCACGTCTTCGCGGTACATCGTCGCGCGCACGCGCCCGAGCGTCGCGAGCTCGCGGAGCGTCTTGATCCGCCCCCGCGCGGCGAGCCCGCGCCAGAACGCGAACACGCCCAACATGATCGGCATCAGACCGAAGAAGATCGCGAGCACGAACCCGCCGCGCCGCTCCCAGAGCGAGCTGCCGTCGGGCACGACGACGATCAGGATCCCCATCAGGAGGAAGAACGACCCGACCAGGATCGCCGGCACCGACGCGATGAAATAGATGATCGACCGCGTCTGGAGCGAGACGTGCTTGATCTCGTAGCGATCGAGGCGGATCCGCATCGTCTCGCCGCCCACTGTAGCCCAAGACCCGCTATCTTGCCCCGTGCGTGGCTCCGCCTCCCCTCGCCTTCCGCGCCGCCGATCTCGGCGCGCTCGATGCGCTCGCCGACGAGCTCGAGGGCGAGGCGCTCCTCATCACGGGGCCCCCGGGCGTCGGCAAGACGGCGCTCGCGGAGACGTTCGCGCGCGCGCGCGGCGGGCGCGCACGCACGGTGAGCTTGGGGTCGCTCGACGGCGTGGCCGCGCTCGAGGACGCGCTCGCCGCGGTGAGCGACGCCGACGCGGGCGAGCGCATCCTCCCGGACGTGCTCGTCGCCGACGATCTGCGGACGCGCGAGATCGGCGCCGTGTTCGCCGCGCTCGCGGAGCGGAACCCGGCGACCCTCGTGCTCGTGACGACCAACGATCGCACGCTCGTCCCCGGTGCGCGCGTGCACGAGGTGCGTCCCCTCGCCGTCGACGACGCGAGCGCGCTCCTCGTGCAGCTCGCGAAGCGCATCGACGCGGCGTGGGCGCCGGCCCCCGCCGACGGACCGAACCTCCGCGCGATCGCAGAGCTGACCTCGGGGCTCCCGCTCGGCTTGGCGCTCGCAGCGGCGCGCCTCCCGATCCTCGGGGCGCGTGCGCTCCGCTTCCGGCTCGAGAAGAGCTTCGACGTGCTGGCGCGCGGAGCGGGCGGCGGGAAGAGCGCGCTCGAGCTCTCGATCGCCGCCTCGCTCGACGCGCTCGAGCCCGGGCCGCGCGCCGTCCTCGCGCGGGTGGCACTGTTCACGCACCCGTTCGGCGCCGCGGCCGCCGAAGCGACGGCGCAGGGCACGGGCGACGTGCTCGATGCGCTCGGCGTACTGCGCGCCGCCAACCTGATCGAAGCCACCACCGAGGAAGGCGAGGTCCACTTCTCCGTCCCCCGCGCGATCGCCCGCGTCGCCGCCGACGAGCGCGCGCGGGAGGCGTTCGACGAGCGGCACGCGGAGTACTTCGCCACGCTGGCCGAGCGCGGAGCGCACGACGAACTGTGGCGCGAGCGCGAGCAGATCTTCGACGTGGCCCGGCGCATCCTCGCGCTCAAGCCGCTCACGGCGCGCCGCGCCGAGCCCGCGCTGCGTGCGCTCCTGGCGCTCGGGCCCCGGATCTTCGACGAAGCCGCGAGCGAGACGCTCGACGCGCTCTCCGCCGCGACGCTCCGCGCGACGCAAGGCTCGGGGGCTCAGCCTGGCCTGATCGCGGGGCTCCAGTGGCTGCGGGGTGCCCTCGCGCGCCGGCGCGGGCAAGAGCGCGCGTCGAACGATCTCGTGGCCGCGCTGTCGGTCGCGCGAACGATCGGGGATCGCACGCTCGATGCGCGCTGCACCGTCGAGCTCGGGCACCTCCTCGCCGCGCGCGGAGAGCTCACCGAGGCGGAGGAGCACTTCGTCCGCGCAGCGCCCGAGCTCCAAGGTGAAGAGCGCGCCGCCGCTCTCGCGGCCGCCGGTGACGCCGCGCGGGAGCGCGGGGAGCTCTTCGAAGCCACGCTCCACGTCGTTCGCGCGGAGGAGCTCGATCCCGAGCTCCCGGCCGTGCGGAGGGCTCGGATGGCGCTCGCGCTCGACGAGGCGACCTCGGACGCGCGCACCCGAGCGCGCGACGTGTTCCTCGGGCACGCGCTCCACGACGAAGGCGAGCTCGACGGCGCGCGCGAGGCCTATCGCAACGTCGGCGCGCGCGGGTTCGAGGGCATCGTCCTGGTGGAGCTCGGCAACGACGCGGAGGCGTGGGTGCTCCTCGGCGATGCCGTCGCGCGCGCGGCGCAACGCCCGGCCGACGGCCCGACGACCGCGCTCTTCGCGGGGTGGCTCGCGCACCTCGCCCGGAAGCTGGGACGCACGGCGGAGGCCGACCAGCGCGCGACCGAAGCGCGCTCGCTCGCCGCGCGGGTGAAGCGCCCCTGGGTGGATGCCGTCCTCGCGCTCGTGCTCGGCGGCGCGGGCTCGCCCACGCACGAGACGACGCGCAGCGTGCACGTCCGGATCGCTCGGCGCATCGTCGAAGCCGCTCCGACCGAGCGCACGGCGGTCCCGCCGCCCGACGCGCTCGTCGTCGGCGAAGGCGGCGCGTGGTTCCGTGCGCCCGGGCGCGCCGAGGCGACGCCGCTCCGCACGCGGAAGAACCTCGCCCGGATCGTCGAGGCGCTCGCACGCGAGCCCGCCCGGAGCTTCACCGCGAGCGACCTCTTCGCGGTGGGCTGGCCCGGCGAGCGGGCGTTGGGCCCCGCCAGCGCGCACCGCGTCCGCGTGGCGGTGGCGACCCTGCGGAAGATGGGCCTGGATGCGGTCATCGCCCGGCGCGGCGAGGGCTGGGGAATCGCGGAAGGCGTCGTCGTCCGGATTTGATGCGGCTTTGATGGGGGGTTGATGCCCCGCTCCCGTAACACCTCCCCGCGAGCAGGACAGCTCGCAGAGAGACGAGAGGGAGATTCATCATGGTCGCGTTGGGTATGGTCATCGTCGCGTTCGGGCTCATCGGCATCATCTACGGCGTCTTCATGAAGATGAAGGCGGGGCGCGTCGCGGGCGCGCCGCTCGCGAGCACGGGCGGCGCGGCGCGGGGCGAGGGCGCGGCCCCCAACGGCGCCATCGCCGCGCAGGGACGCGTGGTCGTGCAGAACCCGCTCACCTCGCCGATGACCGGCACGCCGTGCCTCTATTACAAAATCGAGACGGTCGCCTCGTGGAAGGTCGGTGACCAGACGAAGACGAAGACCATCGACGAGCAGAAGCACGCCGCGCAGTTCGGCATCGACGACGGCAGCGGCGTCGTCTGGGTCGACGCGCACGAAGGCGGCGACTTCGAGCCCGAGCAGGTCCGCGAGCAGACGCAGACGCCGGGGCTCCTCGGCGGCATCACCGGAACCGATCTCGCGTTCGGCAACTACCGCGTCTCGACGGGCGCGCTCGCGATGGGCACCAAGTACACCGTCAAGGAGCGCGTCCTCCCGATTCAGCAGAACCTCTACGCCTGCGGCAAGGCGGCGAGCGGCTCGATCGCCGCCCCGGGCTGGCGCCAGCTGATCCTCTCGAACAAGTCGCGTGACGAGCTGCTCGCGTCGGCGACGAAGACGGCGAAGATCTCGCTCATCGCCGGTGCCGCAGCGTTCGCCCTCGGCGGAGCCCTGGCCGTCGTCGGTCAGCTCGTCGGCGGGGACGAAGCGCCGAAGCCCACGACGGCGGTCCAAGCCGACGGCCCGAGCGGCGGCTGACCCCACACTCTCCGATTCACGGCTTGGCTTGCGCCGCAGCGTTCCGTCCGGGAGCGCTGCGGCGCTGATCTATTTCGGGTCAGAGCTTCGGCGCGACGAAACCGCGCTCGGGCTTCCCGAAGAGGTACCCCTGCATCAGGTTGCACCCGAGCTCCACCAGCGCATCGCGCTCGGCCGGGCGCTCGACGTTCTTCGCCACCACCTGCATCCCGATCTCCCGACACTCGTCGACCATCGTGCGCACGACGAACTGACGCGGGCGCTCCTCGGCGATGTTGTCGATGAGCGGCCGCGCGAGCTTGGTGTACGCGGGCGCGAACGCCGCGAAGCGCGAGAGCCCCGTGTCGCTCACGCCGAAATCGTCGACCGCGAACGCACAGCCGGCGTTCCGGAGCTCGACCGCCGAGCGCGTGGCATCCACGATCGACGCGAGCGACGAGCGCTCGCTGATCTCCAGCACCGTGCGCGCGCGCAGAGCGGCGGGAAGTTGGTTCACGAACGCCTTCGCATCCGCGAGATCGAGCGGGAGCACCTTGAGGAACGCGAGCGCTCCGTCGGGGAGGTTCGCCGCGTCGGCGACGAACCGCTCGCGGAGGGTCTTCCCGAGCAGCGGCAGACGCCCGATCCGCTCGGCGGCTTCGAACACGAGCATCGGCTGATTGAGATCGGCGTCCTCCGACCGAAGGAACGCTTCCCAGCCGACGACCTTGCGCGCCGCCACGTCGACGACGGGTTGGTAGGCGAGGTAGATGTGCTTGAGCGCCCGCTGGAAACGCGTGACGAGCGCCGCCACGTCGCCCATCTGCTTCTCGCCGCTTCCGCTCAGCCGCCGCAGCTCGCGCCGCGCACGCGCGATGCGGCCGAGGCCGATCGCCTCCTTCACGGCGCCGACGAGCGACTTCTGATCGAGCGGCTTGACCAACGTGCGGAGCGCCCCGTGCTCGACGGCCTTGAGCGAGAGCGGCTCGCTGATGGCGCCAGTGACGAGGATCACGGGTACGTCCAAATCGACGGTGCGCACGTGCTCCAAGAGCGCGATCCCGTCCATCTTGGGCATCCAGATGTCGCTCACGACGAGGTCGAACTGCGCTTCCTCCAGCGCAGCGAGCGCGGCCTCGCCGCTTCGCGCCGTGCGGATCTTGACCCCCGCACGCTCCAGGATTCGCGCGTGCGCGCGCAACACTTCCTCGTCGTCGTCCACGAGGAGGACCCCGCCCTCCGTCCGTCCTTCGCTGGCACTCACTTCCGCCAGGATACGATATGCTCGCGCGCATGGCCAAAGTGCGAACGCTCGCGATCGACATCGGTGGAACCGGTCTCAAAGCGCTCATCCTCGATCACGCCGGCAAGCCCGTCGTCGAGCGCGTTCGCGTGGAGACCCCGCGCCCTGCGAAACCTGCGCTCGTCATCGATGCGCTGGTCGGGATAGTCAAAGGTCTCGGGGACTTCGACCGCATCTCGGTCGGTTTCCCGGGCGTCGTGGTGGACGGCGTCACCCACACCGCCCCCAACCTGGACCCGTCCTGGGCGCGCTTCCCGCTCGCGAAGGAGCTCCAGAAGCGGCTCGGAAAACCCGCCCGCGTCCTCAACGACGCCGGCGTGCAGGGTTACGGCGTCATCTCCGGCAAGGGCACGGAGATGGTCCTCACGCTCGGCACCGGGATGGGCTGCGCGCTCTACGTCGACGGGCGCTACGTCCCCAACCTGGAGCTCGCGCACCACCCGTTCCGCCACGGCAAGACGTACGAGGAGTACATCGGCAACAAGGCGCTCGACAAAGTCGGGAAGAAACAGTGGAACAAGCGCGTCGCGCGCGTGATCGCGGCCATCGAGCCCATCTTCAACCCGACGCGCATCTACTTGGGCGGCGGCAACGCGAAGAAGCTCAAGCAGAAGCTCCCGAAGAACGTGACCGTGACCGACAACGTCGCGGGGTTGCTCGGCGGGATCGCGCTCTGGCGCGACGGCTGAGTCACTCGCGCGCGACGGCTCCGCCGTGCGCCGTCTCGTCGTAGACGATGCCGGTGAACGTGCGCTTCGCGCTGTTGAGCTGCCACTCGCCCCCGAACAAGACGACCGGCCGGCCGCGCACGTCCAGGACGGGCGTGCCCACGCGCTCGCGATCGAACGCGAGGAGGTCGACCGGCGTACCGTCTTCGCGCGACACCCAGCGCGCGAAGTCGATGCTCATCGGCTCGAGCTGCACCTTCACGTCGTACTCGTTCTCGAGCCGGAACTTCACGACCTCGAGCTGGAGCCGACCGACGGCGCCGAGGACGGGGTCCCCGCTGCGCCCCTCCGGCGGCCGATAGAGCTGGATCGTACCTTCTTGGGCCAGCTGATCGAGGCCCGCTTTCAGCTGCTTCCGGCGCAGCGGATCCGCCAGGAACGCGCGCACGAAGTGCTCCGGCGCGAAGCTCGGGATCTCCTCGTAGGCGAAGTCCTTGCCGCCGGTGAGCGTGTCGCCGATCTCGAAGATGCCCGGGTCGTGAACGCCCATGACGTCCCCCGCGTAGCCCTCTTCGACGATGTTGCGCTCCTGCGCCATCATCTGCATCGGGTTCGCGAGCCGGATCTCTTTGCCGGTGCGGACGTGGCGCACCTTCATGCCGCGCTCGAACTTGCCCGAGCACACGCGAAGGAACGCGACGCGATCGCGGTGCGCCTTGTTCATGTTCGCCTGGATCTTGAAGACGAACGCGCTGAACTGATCGTCGTCGGGTGCGATCGGCCCCTTCGAGCTCGTGCGCGGGAGCGGCGGCGGCATGAGCTTGCAGAAGCTCTCGAGGAACGCCTCGAGCCCGAAGTTGTTGATCGCGCTCCCGAAGAACATCGGGCTGACTTCCCCGGCCTCGAACTTCGCGTGGTCGAACGAGTCGCCGGCGGCGTCGAGGAGCTCGGCTTCTTCGCGGAGCTGCTTGTAGCCCTGCTCGTCGAGCTCTTCCCGGAGCTTCGGATCGTCGAGCCCGCTCACCGTCATCGCGACGGCCATCTCGGCGCCGGACGCAGCGCTCGAGCCCGCGCGCGACTCGTCGAAGAGGTGCACCGTCTTCGCGAGGCGGTGATAGACGCCGCGGAACGTCGCGCCGCGGTAGATCGGCCAGGTGACGGGATAGACGCCGATGCCGAGGACGTGCTCGACCTCGCCGACGAGGTCGAACGGCTCGCGGCCGGGGCGGTCCATCTTGTTCACGAACGTGAAGATGGGCATCTTCCGCTGCTTGCAGACGCGGAAGAGCTTCTTGGTCTGGGTCTCGACGCCCTTCGCGCAGTCGAGCAGCATCACGGCGCCGTCGGCGGCGTGGAGCGTGCGGTACGTGTCCTCGCTGAAGTCGGCGTGGCCGGGCGTGTCGAGCAGGTTCATCGACAGGCCGCGGTAGGGGAACTGGAGCACGCTGGACGTGATCGAGATCCCGCGCTCGCGCTCCATCTCCATCCAGTCGGAGACGGCGCTGGCGCGCCCCTTCTTCGCCTTCACGGCGCCGGCGAGCTGAATCGCGCCTCCGTACAAGAGGAGCTTCTCGGTGAGCGTCGTCTTGCCGGCGTCCGGGTGGGAGATGATGGCGAACGTCTTCCGTCGCTCGATTTGGCGTTTGAGCTCGGGGTTGGCCATGGCGGACGGGTTTGGATAGTGCACGTCCACGTCGACGTCCACGTCCGTCCACATCCCGCTGCTGCCAGCCCCGCCATTTCAGATCTGCAATCCCGCATCTCGCTTCTGAACGGTGCACGCACGGCTGAGTCTTCGATTTTACGGACTTTTCCGGGGATCAACCCCTGGCACGCACCGTGCTTACACTGCAAGCGCCTGCGCAGAGAGAGATCGTCCCCCCCGGTCCCTTTGCGCAGGCACTTTTCTTTTGTCCGTGCGCTGACGCCACAACTCCGCGAGGCGCGTACACCGTAGCGAGCTATGCTGCGCCCGTGCGTTTGCGAGCTCTACCCTTCCTCCTCTTCGCGGCCCCCATCCTCGTCCAGTGCGATTCGACGCCGGACACGCCTCCCGACAACGGCATCCAACCGTTGCCAGGCGAGCAGCGGTGTGACCCGCGTCAGATCTCCGCGTACAAGCTGAGCTTCGATCCGGCGTCCGCGATCATGGCGCCGGGCGTCGCTCGGCCCGTGCGCGTCACGGTCGATCCCGATGCGTGCGTCCCGAGTCGGGTCGAGTTCACGACCGGCAACGCCGACATCGCTCCCGCGCCGACGGGGGCGAACGTCGATCTCCGCCACGCGACGTACGACTTCGTCGTCGTCGGCGGCAAGCTCGGCACGACGAACATCACCGCGCACGTGAAGAACCCCGACGGGACCGAGACCACGCTCGATCTCCCGGTCGACGTGCGCGACCCGCTCGCGCCGAAGTGCAGCGGCGGTCCGAAGACCGGCACGATCGCGCAGGGCACGCCATCGCTCGCGGGGGACGGTGCGCTCGCGAGCGCGAGCCTCGCCACCAACACGAACGCGTTCGTCCGGCAGGACATGTGGACGCTCCCCTCGTTCGACGCGTCGATCGGCTGCGGGACCGACATGACGAACGGCACCGACTACGTCGCGCTCTCGCCGGCGGTGACGTACGCGCCGACGACGGCGCTCTCGCCCAACGTCCCGCTGCGGCGCGAGCTCGACTTCACGATCCCGATCAACCCGGCGGCCATCCCGGCGGCGGGCCGCTTGCGTCACCTCGTGATGCTGTTCTCGAACGCGAAGGCGAAGACGCCACGCCCGATCCTGATCGCGAGCCCGCGGATCGAGAAGGTGGGCGACGGTTACCTCCTTCACTTCTCGTCGCCGTGGTTCGGCACGTACCAGGCCGTGATGAACACGGACGCGGGCACGCGCCGCTACAAGCGCACGCTCCACCACCGCAGCGTCATCGGCTTCTCGATGGGCGGCGCGGGCACGGCGAGCTTCGGCATCCGTCACCACGATCAGTTCGACGTGCTCGCCCCGATGGGCGGCCCCTCCGACTGGACCTGGCTCCTCTGGTACGTCGAGAACTACGCGCTCGCGGGCTTCTGCCCCTCGTCGAACCCGACGTGCACGCAGCCGAAGACGATCGACCGACCGATCCCCGACACGCTCGCCCACCCGATGGACTTCAACCACTGGTGGTACGAGAAGGGCAGCGGCAACGGCGGTCACTTCCCGCGCGACGAGTACACGCAGATCTTCGCCGACCTCGCCTTGATGGAAGGCAACCCCAACGGCGAGAACGCGAACCCCGGCATGAGCATGTTCGCCAGCGGCGTCCAGCCCACCGACCCGTTCGTGGTGGGCGACACCAGCGGCTTGCCCGCGAACGCGGACTGCAAGTTCCCGGTCGAGCCGCTCAAGGGCCCGGACGAGCAGGCGCAGAACCTGATCAAGAAGCAGTGCGCGAAGTCGCGCTGCGATCCGTCGCGCACGCTCAAGATCCCGACCGGGTACTACGACGACGAGTACAACCCGACCGGCAGCGAGCAGGTCATCAGCTTCTGCGAGGGCGGCGAGGTCGGGGAGAGCGTCAGCCCGTACTCGAACACGTGGCGCCAGCCGACGCCGGACGAGGCGTACCCGATGAACCTCGCCCTCGCCGTCGACCTCAACAAGAACGGCATCCGCGACGAGAACGAGCCGGTCATCCGCAGCGGCCACGAGCCCTACGACGACTTCGGGACCGACGGCCTGGCGGACGACAAGGAGCCCGGTTACGACGCGGCGACGAACCCCGATCCCAACCAGGACGACTACGATCCGCAGATCAACCCGACCGGGACCGAAGGCGATCACCGCTACCAGCTCGGGGAGCCGTTCAAGGACGTCGGCCTCGACGGCGTGCCCAACACCAAGTCGAGCCCGTACGACGTGGGCGAAGGCGACGGCAAGTACACCGAGGCGAGCGGCCTCTCGAACTTCTACGACATCGACCCGCACTCCATCATCCGCGGGTGGTCGAAGAGCCCGCCGAAGGCGCTCGACGACACGGCCCTCCGGCGCCTCTCCATCTGGAGCGACGGCGGCGTCCGCGACCTCTTCAACTTCGGCACCGTGGCCACGCACCTGACCGGCGCGCTCGCGTCGCGCAAGGGCGCGGACAGCCGGCCCCTCCAGCAACTTGCATTCTACAACGGATTCCACCTCCTCCCCGGCCAGGACCCGAAGCGCCCGCAGGACTTCGCTCCGTCGGCGCTGCGCTGGGCGGACATCGTGGGCTCGCCGAGCGTTCGCTACGGCAACGTGGATGCGAACCCGACCGAGATCGACCTCGGCGATGGCATGCACGTCGGAACCGCGGCGCAGATCCTCTACCGGATCGAGGCCGCCTTCTACTACTCGGCGCGCCAGTGGACGGACGCGGATCGTCTCCTCACCGAGGTGACGGTCGCGAACCCGGAGACGACGACGAAGAACGAGCTCGGCTTGGCCTGCGAGAAGGAGGGCAAGTGCGAGAAGATCTTCACCGGACCGGTGACGAAGCGCACCGGCCCGATCGCGATCACGCTGCCGCCGGGTTACGCGCTCGAAGAGAACCGCCTGCGCGACGTGCGCTACCCGGTCATCTTCGTGCTCCACGGCTACGGCCAGGACCCGCGTGATCTCGAGGCGCTGGCGATCATCTCCAACAACTTCATGAACGACGGGGAGCGCAGCTACCCGAACCGGCTCGCGAAGTTCATCACCGTCTACGTCGACGGCCGCTGCCGCACCGGCGCGGACGGAAAGCCGGAGTGCATCCAGGGCAGCTTCTACTTGGACGCGCGCCGCGACGGCGGGCCCAAGTTCGATTCGTGGTTCGACGAGGTCGTCGACTACGTCGACCAGAACTACCGCACGATGGGAACGAGCGAAGTCGAAGTCACGGAGTGACCACTAGCGGCCTCCCCGCGATGATGGGCTAGAATGACCTCGATGTATTCTTCCCATCTTCGCGCTTCGCTTTTCGCGCTTCCCTTCGTGCTGGTCGCCTGCGTCGGCGACACCGCGACGCAGACACCCCCGAACGACGCGGCACCTCCGAACGACACTGGCGTCGCCGTCGACGCCGGGTCCGACGTCCTTCCCGCGTGCGGCGCCCCCGGCACGCCGTGCTGCAACGGCACGTGCAACGGGGGCTCCGTGTGCAACGGCACGGTCTGCGCCTGCAACGCCCCGACCACGGCGTGTGGCGCGGCGTGCGTGAACCTCACCAACGACGGGAAGAACTGCGGCGCGTGCGGGCACGACTGCCTCGGCGGGACGTGCACGGCGGGCAAGTGCCAACCGGTCACGATCGCGACGGGGCAAGCGATGGTGAACGGGGTCGCCATCGACTCCGCCGGCGTCTACTGGACGCGCGGCGGCACCAACACCGTCGCCGGAGCCCTCGTGCGCGCCAAGCTCGATGGCACCAACCTCACGCCACTCGCGAGCGCGGGAACCAGCGAGTCCTGCTTCTCGCCCGCGGTCGGCGGTGGGTTCGTGTACTTCTCTCAGACCGGGAGCGGCACGCGTGCGATCATGAAGTGCGCGCTCCCGAATTGCACGGGCGGGGCCACCCTCGTGAGCGCCAGCCAAACGCTCGCGCAAGGCATCGCGGTCGACACCGCGAACAACCGCCTCTACTGGGTCGACGGGACGCCGTACCAAGGAACCGGTGGCGCAGTCATGACGTTCCCGCTCCCGAGTGGGCCGGCGGCTCGGGTGGTCACCGCCGATCAACCCTCGCCCACGGGGCTCGCCCTCGCGAACGGCTTCGTCTACTGGATCAACGCCGGCACGTACCTCAACAACCTTCACCAGGGGAACGGCGGCGTCCGCCGGGCGCCGATCGGCCAGACCAACGGCACGGCGACGCCGATCGCGACGAATTCGGGCGCCGACATGAGGGGGCTCGCCGTCGACACCCAGTCCGTGTACTTCGGCTCCGGCGGGAACTCGACGCTCGAGGTCGCACCGGCAAATGGCGGCGGTTCGTCCTCGACGCTGGCGAACGTCCCCGGCGGGCTCGGCGACGTCGCCGCCGACGGCACGAACGTCTACTGGGTCGAGAGCGCGACCAACGGAAGGGTGCTCACGTGCCCGCGCACCGGCTGCCCCAACGGGACCCCGATCGTCCTCGCGGTGGCGCAGAACGATCCGCGAGCGATCGCGATCGACGCGGTGAGCATCGTCTGGGGCAACAGCGGCGGCGGCGAAGTGCGGCGCCTCGCGAAGTGAGCGACGAGGGGGATGGATGGCACTGAGGATCGACGCCAAGGCACTCGCGACCGAGACGCTCCGCTACGAGAGCCCCGCCGAAGGCGGCGGGACCGATCACGTCGCCCTCGGCAAGTCCGGGGGCGTGACCGGCTTCTACGCGTACGAAGACGTGAAGCACGTCGTCGACGCCGCGGCCGATCAGTTCGGCGTGACGAGCGCGTTGTTCCACGTCGCCGCGAACACGAAGGTCTCCGTGACGGAGGCGTCCCGTCTGGACGGCGTGAAGCTCCGCCTCGACATCCCCGAAGGGGACGGCGCGACGACGATGCACCTCGAGCTCGGCACTGCGACGCTCGCGGGCGCGAGCTACGCCGACGCCGACGTCACCGTGACGGGCGCCGTGACGCTCGAGCGCGGGACGGTGGACCTCGACGCGAACGGCAAGCTCACGGTGAAGGCCGCGACCGGGCGCGCGAAGGCCGTCGTCGTGCGGACGGGGGACCTGACCGTCGCCCTCGCGGACGT
The DNA here is from genome assembly GCA_044224495.1 of Polyangiaceae bacterium. GTDB lineage: Bacteria > Myxococcota_A > Polyangia > Polyangiales > Polyangiaceae > JBGAKG01. The sequence goes on from JBGAKG010000027.1 coordinate 64,940, forward strand.
CGCGCTGGAGGGACTCTCGGTCGAGAGCGTCGGCGATCGCACCGTGATCGCAGCGACCCGGGTGACCGCGTCCGGCATCACGATCGAGGCCGGTGACACGCCGATCACGATCGCGCGCGCGACCGCGACGAACGTCCGGTGGGACGACCGGATCTCGGTCGGCGTGCTTGACGTGGTCGACGCCAAGCTCTCCGTCGGGCTCGCGGCACCACCGGCGCCCGCCGCGGCGCCTCCCGCGCCCCCGAGTACTGCCCTCCCCGACCTGCCCGCGCTCGACGCCCTTCGTGGGGTCGTCGCCGCGAAGGTGAAGGTCGCGCTCGATCTTCCCGTCCTGCCGGACAAGACGATCGCGCAGTCCTTGAAGATCCCGATCGAAGGCGGAGCCATCTCGTTCGGCGAGCTCGAGAAGAGCCTCTGCGTGCTGGAGGACGCGTTGCTCGATTTCGAGGTCGAAGGCAACCGGCTCGTCCTCGAGCTCGACGTCGTCCCGCTCGTGAAGTTCGACAACGTCACCCTCGTCTCGTGGGACCTGCCGGAGCCGCGCGACCGCGAGCTCGCGGCGGCGAAGCGCGTGCGGCTCCGGCGGCTCGTGCAGTACCGGCTCCCGCCCGCGAAGCCCGCCCCCGCGCCGGCGCCGGGGAAGAAGAAGGCGTTCCGCCTCCTCGGGATCGACTTCGCCGACGTGAACGTGGCGCTCGGGCTCGAGAGCGCGGTGAGCATCCCCGCGCTCGAGGGGACGTTCGAGCTCGATCCGACGACGAAGGTCGAGGTCACGGGCGAGGCCCACGTCGCAGTCGACGGTGCCCCGGCGCCGGGGCGCCTCGCGGCGAACGCCGTCGGCTCCGCGATCACGCTGCGCGGCGTGAAGGCAGGCCCGCTCCAGATCGTGCAGGCCACCGTCGCGCTCGACGCGAGCGCCGAGCTCGAGCTCCTGGACGTGGCGCCGCAGCGCCTCGGCGTCGACGTCCGCAGCGCGAAGGCGACGGACGTGACGCTGCAGCCCTGAGGAGACAGCGCGCTCACGCGAGCGAGCGCACGACCTCGTCGAGCTGGCGGTAGGACTCGCGCATCCCGTCTTCCATCCCCGTCGCGAGCACTTGGTCGCGGACCGCCTTCGACGGGTAGCGGACGACACTGGTGAAGCGAGTGGTCCCGCCTTCTTCCACCAGCGACGTCGTGACCACGGAGACGACATCGGGGAACGGCGCGAATACCTCGGTGTTGACGATGCGGCGCGTGCCCTCGATCTCGACGTACTCGCCGAAGAACTCGACGACCATCCCGTTCGTGGCGCGCATGGCGAAGCGCCATGCCCCGCCGACGCGGAAGTCGATCTCGCAGAGCGTCATCTCCCCGCGCGAGCGCGGCGCCCACCAGCGCCGAACGTGCTCGGGCTTGCTCATCGCGGCGAACACGAGCCGCGCGGGCGCAGCGAACGTTCGGGTCACTTCGATCTCGCAGTCCCCGAGGAGCTGCACGTGGGTTCCATCAGCGGTCTTTGCGGCGGTCATGGCGGGACGACTCCTTCTTTTCGACTTCTTCGTTTCGTTGCATCTCGGTCAGCAGTTCATCCATGGCATCGAGGCGCTCGGTCCACAGCGCGCGGAAGTCCGCGAGCCACGCATCGAGCTCGTGGAAGCGCGCGGGGGCGAGCGCGTACACGCGGCGCTGCGCCTCGGCCCGTACGTCCACGAGACCCGCGTCGTGCAGCGTTCGCAGGTGCTTCGACACCTGCGGCTGGCGCACCCCCAAGCGATCACTGATCACGCCGACGGTCTGCGGACCACGGCGGAGGAGCTCTACGATCCGAAGTCGGTTCGGTTCGGCGAGGGCGGAGAACGTCTCGAGCATGCCTCAATATTCTTCATTGAGAATATTCCTGTCAAGGCACGTACACGAAAATTCAGCCGCGAGCTACGGCTTCTTCCTCCGCCGGTCGCGCGTGGGCGCCGTCCGGATGCGGCCGCCGGGATCCTGCTTCGCGATGAAGCGCACCACCTTCGCGAAGTCGGCGTTGGCGAGGAGCGCATCCACCGACGCGAGCTCCCGCTCGAGCTGCGCGTTGGTGAAGTGCGCATGGATCGCCGTGTGGCAGTCGCGGCAGATCGTCTCCGTGACCTTGCCGCCCCGACTCTTCGGCACGAGGTGATGATCGCTCGGGTGGAAGTTCGGCCGCCCACAGAGCGGGCACGGGTCCTTCTCCGGCTCCGCGCTCCGCCCCTTCATGGAAAGACGAACGGGGGATCGACGTCCATCAACGCGCTCACCCAGAGCGGACAACGATCCGACTTCGTGCACCGCGCAGCCGCCGCAGCGTGGAGCGACTCGGCCGTCGCGCCCCAGAGCCGCGCGCAGACGACGTTCTCGGCGAGCGCATCGTCGAAGAAGGTCGTCGCCCAATCGATCTGCGGGCGCGGGCCACACTTGCTCCGCGCGTACTCGATCGCCGCCGGCGCGTGGACGTCGAAGCTGCCGTCCCGCTGCGAGACCGCGACGAAGATGCTCGGCGCGACCGGGTACGAGTCCCCGCTCTCGGACTCGGCGAGGATCCGCGCGTAGGGGCCGCGCCCGATGAGATCGGGCCGCTTGTCGCCGTCGAGATCGGTCGTCCCCTCGAAGGAGACGCCGAGCGCCGGCGTGTACGCGAGCACCGCCCCACCCTTGAAGGTCCAGACCTCCTGCACCGAAGGGTCGTACCCCTCTTCGTCGGCGGAGCCGAACACGATCACTTCGTCGTCGCCGTCGCCGTCGTAGTCGAAGAACTGCGGCTCCTCGAGGTGGAGCGAGCCCGGCCCCGCGAGCACGCTCGCGTTGACGCGCACCTCGTCCGCGCCGATCTTCCACGACTGCGCGAGTAGCGCGCCCGGCGCAGCCACGGTCGCGCTCCCGTCCTTCGCGAAGTGCGTGAGCGACACGACGAGCCCGACGTCACCGCAGGCGTCGTTGCCGGGTCGCCGGACCGCCCGCTCGACGCCGAGCGCCCACGTCCCGCTCGGGTTGCAGCCCAGGAACGCGAGATCCTCGTCGGCGAGCTTCGGGCAACCATCGACCGCGATCGCACGGAGCGCCTCGTCGCTCGCGACGAGCGTGCGTCCGCAGGCGCCCGCGGACGTGCTCGTGGTAGCGGCAACGGGGGCGTGCGCCGGCGCGTGCCGCCGATGCTCGCGCACCGCGAGCCCGACGACGACGGCCACCGCGAGCCCGAGTCCGAGACCGACCGCTCCCCGCTCGCCGAGCTCCATCAGCGCCCCATCACCCGCGCGAGCCCGAGAGCATGGCGCACGTCTTCCTCCGACAACCCCGTCTCGGCCGCGAGCTCCGTGGGGCGCGGCGTTCGTCCCAATTTGGTACGAAGGACGCGAGCCGCGTCGAGAACCCGCGCGAGCTTCCGTTCGCCGTCGCCCCCGCTCGGCGCGATCACCCGACGCCCGTTCGCCTCGAGCCGGGTCAGGAGCTGGTCGACGTCGTCCGTCCCCGCGGCGGCGAGCCCGATCGCCTCGCCGATGCGATCGAGGTGGACCTCCCGCGAATCCTCGCTCTCGGCGAGGAGCCGCTGGAGGGTGGCCTCGAGCTCGGCGGGGGTCACTTCTCGCCCATCTTCTGGAGACGGATTGCGGCGTCGCGTTGGGCGGCGTCGATCTCGCCTTCGAGGCGCGTCATCTCGGCCTCGGCCGAGTTCACCTTGTTCTGCTCGGCCTCGAGCTCGCCGACGTAGCGGAGGCGCAGCGCGCCCTCGGCCCCGCCGTCGCGCAGGACCGCGAGCTGCTCGCTGATCTTCTGCTGCTTCTGGTACGCCGCCGTGCGCGACGCCTCCGCGCGGCGCCGGCTCTCGTGGTGCTCCGCGATCCGGCGGAACACGGCGAGGATGCCGCGCAGCGCCTCCCCGTTCTTCTCGTCGAGCAGGCCGTTCTTGACGAACTTGCCCACGTCGTCGACCCCGAGGCGCGCGATGTCGAGCGAGACGCTGTCGTTCCAGCGCTCGATCACCTTCGCGGTGGCGCGCCCGCGCGCGGGAGCCTCGATCGTGAAGCGGTGGTAGCTCAGCGTCTCCTCGAACGGCGCGAGCCCCTCTTTGGCGATCGTGCGCCCGGCGAGCTTCGGGAGCTCGAAGATGACGCCGACCGGCTCCGCGTGATCGCTCTCCACCGTGATCTCGTGGTGGACCTCGATCTGGTTCTCCTGGAAGAGCCCGCCGCCGCGCGCATAGACCTGGGTCGCGGTGCGGACCGTGCGCGTCGTCTCCTTGCAGCGCACCGCGAGATCCTTCGCGAAGCCGAGCAGCACCTTCGCGCCCCGCGCTGCGTAGGAGACCATCGCCTCGCCGGCGTACACGCCGTCGTCGTAGATGACCGCCGGGCCTTCTTCGAGCACGGCATCGCTCGAGTTCTCGAACGCGAGGACCAGATCGGGCGGCGGCGGCGACCCGGCGCGCCAGATGCGCTCCTTCTTCGCCGGGATGCGCGCCATGAGGAGCGGCACCATCGCGGAGCCACCGCGCTTGAGCGCGATCTTCCCGCGCACGCGATACTCGAAGAGCTCGCCGCGGTCGGTGAACGTCGCAGCGTCGGCCATCGCGTCGAACGCGGCGCCACCGAAGGTCGTCGTCGGGGCGTCCTCGAGCTGCTCCGCGAGCGCCTGGAAGCCGCCACCGTAGCCACCGGTCACGGTCGCGGACGCGCGCGCGGCCTTCGGCGCCGGGGCGGGCCGCGGCGCCGGAGCTTGCGGGGGCGGGGGCGGCGCCCCCGGAGCGCGCTCGAAGCGCGTCGGGGCAGCACCACCGCGCGTCTGCTCCTCGACCACCGCGCGCCGAACGGAGCGCGGGTTGTAGAGGTCGATCACGAAGCTCACCGGCTCGCCCGTCGTGAGCACCAGGTCGATGCCGTCGAGATCCTCGTCGGCGGGGTTGTGGACGATGCCCCACGCCATGAGCAGGGTGGAGTCGCCCTCGCGCGCGATGCGGTACGAGACGCGCCACGTCGGCGCCGGGATCACGTAGGACACGCGGAGGTCTTCGGCCTCGCCCTGCACGTCCACCCGAACCGTGCGGCTGTCGCCCGCCGTCGACGCGCGCGAGCGATCGGCGAGGAACGCGAGGTCGGCACGCGACGTGGGATCGAGCGGCTCGACGCGCTGGATCTGGTTCACCTCGACGCCGAGCAACGCGTCGTTCTCGTTCCGGAGCACGAGGAGCCGGCGCTCTTCGCCTTCGCGCCCGGGCGCCATCTCGAGACCGAGCACCTCACCCGAGTGGACTTGGCCGCCCGAGTGGACCACGACGCGACGCCCGCGGAGGCGCCACAGGATGTCGCGGAGCACGCTCCCCGGTTTGACGTCGAGCTTTCGCGCGGCGAGCGCTTCGGCCGGATCCTCCGGCTTCTCGAACGCGAGCGCTCCGATGGTCGCGGAGCCCTTCGCGACCCACACCGAGAGCGACTTCAGGATGTCGTTCATCTCGTCCTTCTTGAACGAGAGCTCGAAAGGTCCGGACGCTGGGCCGGACCTCTCGAGATACGCGACGCCGTGCTTGAAGAGGACCATCGTCCGGACGCGAGGCAGGCTCATGGTCCCCCCATCCTAGAAGACGAATGGCGGGCGGAGCTACTGGGGTGCCAGCCGGCCGAGACGCCCGCCGTAGCCCCACGTGACGTAGAGCTCGCCGTCGTTGCCCTCGACGATCGAGCTGATCGCGCTCAGGCCGCCTTGGGTGGTGACGTCGGCGTTCTGGATGACGGTCGGGCCGTAGAGCGTGCCGTTGCAGTAGCGGATCGCCGCCATCTCCGCGCCCGAGAAGTCCGCGAAGAGGATGACGCCGTAGAGGCTCGGGATCGCCTTGCCGCGGTACGTGACGCCGCCGATGACCGACTTGTAGTCCTTGAACGGGCTGGAGCTGTTCGCCTTGCGGTCGACCGAGACGATCGGCGGGAAGTACGGCGACGGACCGCCGAGCGGCTTGTTGCCGCAGGTGCCTTGCGTGTTCCCCTCGTAGGCCGGCCAACCGAAGTTCTTCCCGGCCGCGCCGAACGGCGAGAGGTCGAGCTCCTCGTACGAGTCCTGACCGACGTCCCCGATGATCATGTCGAAGGTGACGCTGTCGAAGTTGTAGCGGAACGGGTTGCGGAGCCCGTAGTGGTAGACGCGCTTGTCGTCCGCGAACGGGTTGCCCGGAGCGGCGAACGGCGCCGGAAGGTCGACGTCGAGCCGGAGCACCTTCCCGAAGAGCTTCGTCGTGTCCTGGACCTGACCGGGCTTCGAGCTCTCGCAGCCGCCGCCGCCGTCGCCCGTGCCGACGTACAGGTAGTTGTCGGGGCCGAACTTGATCGTGCCGCCGTTGTGGTTGGTGTCGGACGCGGGGAGGACCACGATGTCCTGCACCTTCGTCGCGACCGCGATGTCCGGGTTGTTCGGATCGCGCTTCCACTCGACCACGGCGTCCGCGTTGGTCGGCGCGTAGCTGCCGTCGTTGTTGTCGGCGGGCGTGCCCATCGTGAAGAAGCGACCGTTCTTCGCGAAGTTCGGGTGGAACGCGACGCTGAGGAGTCCGCGCTCGCCGGCGTTCGTGCCCATCCCCTTCGAGATGTCCAAGAACGGCGTCGCCAGGATGGCCCCGTTGCGGATGATCTTGATGCGGCCGGCTTGCTCGACGAGGTACCAGTCTGTCGAGCCCGGCGGCTGGATCGCGTAGGGCGCGAACGAACCGCTGCCCTGGGCCGAGACGGGGACGATCTTGAGGGGCGGGACGGTGGGCGCCTGCGCCACACATGCACCGCCGTCGCCGGGGGTCGGGTTGTGGTTCAGGGCGCCGTCGCTGCCGCCGTCGCCGGGAGGTGCGCCGTCGTTGTTGACGGTGCCGTCGTTGCCGCCGTCATTTCCGTTGGTGACGTCGTTGCCGCCACCATCGCCCGGATCGACCGGTGCATCATCGCCACACGCCCCGAGCGTGGCGCCCGCCACGACCAAGAGGGAGAGACCCGTGACCCCGAACGCGACCTTAAGGAATTTCATGACGCCACCTCGAAGAGGCAGCGTACCTCAGGGCGCGGGCGCCGGGTAGCCAGCGTCCACGCGCATCCCCTGGATCCACGTGCTGACGATCCCGACGCCTGCGTCGTCGACGCGGTGAGTGATGATCGGCGGCATCTGCGCGACGCCACCGTCGAGCACGTCGCGCGCCAGCATGCGCGCGGGGATCAGGCTGCGGCTCGGGTCACCGGGGTGGATGTCGTACCAGCCGCCGTCCGGAGCGGTCGGTTGACCGGGCCAGTTGTTCCCCGGCTTCTTGTTCGCGCCCTTCACGACCGTGTCGGTCGTGGGTGCCGACGCGAGCGACGCGGCTTGGAGCTTCATGTGGAGGCCGGAGAGGTTCGCCGGGCTCGGCGCCGTCGCGTTGTGGCACGCGACGCCGCAGTTCACGTGCAAGTACCCGAGCGCGGCACGCTCGTTCGGTGAGCCTGGGATCTGCAGCGCGCTCGCGGGCGGCGGTCCGCCGGACGCGCTGGTCTTCAGTCGCCCGCTGGAGAGGAGCTCGGCGTATCCGAGGCCCGTCGCCTCCGGTGCGCTCGACAGCAGCGCGTCGAGGCCGAGGACGCTGTCCTGTCGACCTTGGTGGCACTGGGCACACTGCCCGTGCGACGGGATCTGGTAGCCGGTCCCCAGCACGTCGGTCACCCCGACGTCGTTGCGGGTCGCGCTCTTGCCGTCGCCGGCCCACACGAACGTCGTCCACTTCCACACCCCGTCGGGGATGTCCTTGTCGGGCGCCTTCCAGAAGAAGCGCGTCTCGACGAGCGCGGTGCCGCCGTCCCCGAGCGGGATCGTGAACTCCTTCCAGAGCTTCGTGCCGAGAGGGAAGACCCACTCGTCCATGTTGGTCACGTCGATCTTGCTGCCGGGCGGGAGATAGACGAACCGGCGCTTGAGCGCCCCGTCGGACCAGAGCACGAAGCCCGGCGCGAACTCGCGCACGTCGCACGCGAGCTTGCGCGTCGCGAGATCGTCGTAGAGGCCCGTGCACGCGAGCTGGTCGGGCACGCCGCCGTCGTTCGCGCAGCTCGAGGGCGCGACCCACGGCGTGCACGGCGGACCTGCGTCCGCATCGGCCGGGCTCCCGTCGACGGAGACGTCGCCGACGACGTCGGGGGAAGCATCGGTGGTGGGGGTCGTGGTGTCGTCCGAAGAGCAAGCGTCGGTGGCTGCCGCTGCCGCCACGACGCCGATGACCACGGCGAGCCCTGCCACGAGCCGAGAACGTTTCCGGAGGTTCGCGCTCACGGGCGCAGCATAGCACCCCGGCCGTCGTCTCCGGCGCGCGCCGGCGCGGCGGTGCCATCGAGCTCGACGCCTTCGATCGTACCGCCCGTCGCGACCCGGTAGGTGCGGCCCTCCCAGCGCACCCGGCGCTCACCCGTCGCCGCGAGCGCGGCACGGAGCAGAAGCATGTCGGCGAGCGGCGCGACCACGATCGCCCAGGCGCTCGAGCGCCCGCGGTAGGGCCCGAGCACGAGCACTGCGGCCAAGGCCCAGCGCAGCGCGAGAAGCGCGAGCGCCGCGGCGAGCGCACGCGGATCCCACGGCGCCAGCGCGAGCGCGAGCGGCACCGACGCGACCAGCGCCGGGTACGCCCAGAGCAGGCCCGGCCGGTGGAGCGACGCGACGCGGAGCCAGCGCGCGAGCTGCGCGGACAGCGAGCGCATCGTGCGCGAGTCGTCGACGGTGGCGACCGCGAGCTCCGCCATCCGCGCCGTGGCACCGCGCGCGACGACCGCGTCGACCAACGCGACGTCGTCGCCGATCGCCGCGACCAGGCTCTCGTAGCCGCCGATGCTCTCCAGCAGCGGAGCCGGCGTCGCGACGAGCTTGCCCGCCAGCGCCGGCGCGCCGGCGCCGATCCGCGCGAGCGCATCGATCGCCGCGAACGCTTGGGGCGTGGCCGTCACCACCGCGCGCGCGAAGAGCTCGGCGGCCGCGCTTCCGCCGCGCGGAGCCGGTGCGGCGAACGCGACGGTCGTCCGCGTGGTCGCCGCCACGAGCCGCTCGAGATCGCCGGGCGCGAGCTCGACGTCCGCGTCGGCGTGCACGACGATCGTGTGCTCGTCGATCCAACCGAGCGCCTCCGCCTCGCGGTGCGCGATCGCGAGGTGGAGCGCCTTGCGATTTCCGACCGCGTTCGGCGCGATCCCGCTCCGCACGGAGTGCGCTCCGTCGAGCTCGTCGCCCGTCGCGCTCGCGACGACGCGACGCAGCGGGCCCCGATAGGCGCGCGCGTCGGCGGCGAACCGCGCGCGGTGCGCAGGGCGCACCGCTTCGACGCAACGGAGGAGGACCACGGGCGGCAACGGCTCCACGCTCCGCGGCGCGCGCCGCCGAAACGCCACCGCGAAGATCGTCACGGCCACGAACAGCGCGGCGACGATCGCCGGGATGGCGACGAGAATCACGGGAGGGTCCCCCACTCGCCCACGTCGGGACGAGCCAGCCGGAGCGCGATCATCTGGCGCACGAACGGGTGCTCGAGCCGCAGGAAGTCGATGTGCTCGCCGATGCCCGTCCGCGCGCCGGGCGCCGACGCGAGGAACCGGGTGTAGAACGGGCCCCGCTCGAGCGGACGGACCCGCTGGAGAGCGACCCCCGGCTCGACCTCGAACGCGTGCGGCGTCGGGAGGAGGAAGCTCCGGAGGGAGGCGCGCTCGCGCCGCAACGGGAGGACCGCCGTGCGCCGGTGGCCACCGGTGGCGAAGAGCTCGTGGGAGCGACGCCCCTCGGTCGTCTTCACGTCGAAGAACACGCGCGTGCTCTCGCCGTCGTGCATGCGGCCCCACGACCAGCTCGCGAGGCGGCGCGCGGGCGGCTCGCTGCCGAAGTTCGTGTCGTGGTAGCCGGTGCCCTGCAGGTCGCCGACGCCTTCGATCGTGCCCTCGACGCGCGCCCGCGGCGCGATCGCGTGCCAGGCGTGCTCGCGCCCCGAGAGGTGGACCGGGCGCGGCGTGAGCGAAGGCTCGCGCGGCTCGAAGCGGAAGCTCGCGCGGACCGGCGCGCGGAGCGCCACGCGGCGCTCTTCGATCGCGACGTGGAACGCGCCATCCGCCGCGCGATGGAAGCTCGAGCGCGCGATCCGGACACCGTGCGGTCCGCGCTCGAGCCGGTCCATCCCGTACTCGGAGAAGCAGAAGAGCGGCAGCTCCCCCTTCCGGTACACGACGAAGCTCACCGCGACGTGCTCGTGCGGGCGAGCGTCCTCGCCGCGCGCGAGGCGGGCGGCGTAGGTCGGCGAGAAGATCGACCCGACGAGGAAGATCGCGCTGAACGCGGTGCGCTCGTCGTCGGAGAGAGCGTCGAAGTACCACCAGCGGTAGGCACCCGGACGCTCGTCTTCGGGGAGCGGGACGGCGAGCGGATGCGGCGCGGGGGCGAGCGCGGATTGCGGGAAGACGAGCGCGGAGCTCACTTGAACCACCTCCGCAGCGCGCCGAGGCCGCCGCTCGCGGTGACGGGCTTCGTGTCCTCTGCGACGAGATCGGCGACGAAGCGCCCACCCTTGATCACCATCGGCACGCCGCCGCCGGGGTGCGTGGCGCCCGAGACGAAGTAGACGCCACGCGCGAACTCGGCCCGATGTTTGGGGCGCTCGAAGGTGGCGGTCGCCCCGTGGGGAGCCGCGCCGTAGATCGCGCCCTGCGCCGCGCCGGTGCGCGCGATGTCGCGCGGTCCGACGACGATCTCGGCGCGGATGCGCGCGCCGAGCTCGGGCACGAGCGTGCGCTCGATGCGCTGGATGACCTGCGCCCGGAGCGCGTCGATCGCGCTCGCGGAGAGCTGCTCGTCCGCGGGTGCGTTCACGAGACAGAAGAGGACGTGATGACCCGCCGGCGCCCGCGCGGGATCGCCGTGGGTGGGGATCGAGACGTAGATCGTGGGATCGGCCGGGAGCTCTCCGCGATCGAAGATGGCGTGGTGCTCGGCGGCGTAGTCGGCCGGGAAGAGCACGTTGTGGTGCGCGACGGCGGGCACGTCGCCTTCGACCCCGAAGCCGAACGCGACGCCGCTCAGCGACGGGGTGCGGGTGGAGAGCGCGTCGGAGAACCGCGCCGCGCCCGCCGAGCCCGGGAAGAGCGTGCGCGCGGCGACGAGCGGGTCGGCGTTGACGACGACGACGTCGGCGGGGAGCACCTCCCCCGCGAGCGCGACGCCCGTCGCGCGACCGCCCTCACCGACGACGACCTCACGGACGTCCGCGCCGTAGACGAAGCGAACGCCCCGCCGCGCGAGGGCCTGCGCGAGGACCTCCGCGAGGTGCTGGATCCCGCCGCGCGGATAGAAGGCTCCCTGCGCGATCTCCAGGTACGGGATCATCGCGAGCGCACCGCTCGAGCGCGCCGGATCCCCGCCCGCGTACGTGGCGAAGCGGCCGACGAACATCCGCATCTCCGGGCTCTCGAACCAGCGCTCGGCGAGCTCGGAGAGCGTCCCGAGCGCGAGCCCGACCTTCAACGCGCGGCTTCCCCCGCGCAGCGCACGCTGCGCGTAGTCGACGAGCCCGTTGAAGGGCGCCGAGAGGTACGGCTCTCCCGCCACTTCCCACATTTCCTTGCATTCTGCAAAGAATCCGTCCCACGCGGCGGCGTCGGTGGGAGAGAAGCGAGCGATGTCGGCCTTCGTGCGCTCGTGGTCCGCGCGAACGACGAGCTCGTGACCGCTCGCGAACAGGTAGCGCGCGACCGGGTCGAGCCGAGAGAGAGAGACCTCCGCCGCGAGCGACGTGCCCGCGGCGCGGAACGCGAGATCGACCTCCTCGGGCATCGTCAGGAGCGTCGGCCCGGTGTCGAACGTGAAGCCTCGCTCCACGCGCCGCGCAGCTTTTCCGCCGGGGTGAGCGGCGCGCTCGACCACCGTCACCGACCACCCCGCCGCGACGAGGTGCGCCGCCGCCGACAACCCGCCGAAACCGGCCCCGACTACGATCGCGCGCCGACTCATGCTCGTGCCTCCAGGCGAGACGAGAGAAGCGCGAGCGCCGTCGCCTCGATCTTCCGCGCCGTCCCCGTGCTCGCGCGCCCGACGAACGGGTCCCAGCGCTGCTCCTCGAGGACGTGCAGGATCTCGGAGTACGTCGCCCGCATCACGCGCACGGTCATGCGACCGGCGCGGGTGACGAGGTGCGGGACGCCGCGATCGGCGACCCGATAGAGGACCCCGGCGCGGCGAGCGCCTTCGCGCATCACCGCCCGGAGCCCCTCGCCGGCGGGCCCCGGACCGATCGCACCGCGCGCGGCGAACGCGCGCAGATCGTCCTCGGTCACGCCCTCGTGCGCGAGCGCGTCGAGCGGGAGGTAGATGCGACCGTGCTCCTCCAGGTCCTCGCGGACGTCGCGCAAGACGTTGGTGAGCTGCATCGCGCGCCCGAGCGCGGCCGCCGGAGCGAGCGCGCTCGGATCGTCGACGCCGAAGACCGAGGCCATCATGATCCCGACGGTGCCCGCCGCGAGCTGGCAGTAGTGCAGGAGCTCGTCCCACGACGCGTAGCGCTTCTTGGTCAGGTCCTGCTCCATCCCGTCCACGAGATCGAGCACGGCGTACTTGGGGAGCGCGGTCGCACGGACCGTGTCGACGAAGGCGGCGAGGATCGGGTCGCCGCGATCCACGCCGCGGTAGACGTCGTCGACCTGGGCGCGGAGGTCCGCGATCGCGGTGGGCGACGTGAGCGCGCCGTCGACGGCGTCGTCGCAGCGGCGACAGAACGCATAGACGGCGAACGCGCGCGCCTTGGTCACGCGCCCGAGGAAGCGGGACGCGAAGTGGAAGCTCTTCGCGCGCGCGCGGGTGATCGCCTCGGCTTCGACGTAGCCACGGGCGAGGAGGGATGCGTCGGTCATGGGTGGACTTCCTTGGCGATGCGCTCGGACACGAGCTTCGCCCCGAGGAGGACGTTGGGGATTCCCGTCGCCGGCTGGGTGCTCGCGCCGACGAAGTAGAGGTTCTTGATTCGCCGATCGCGGTTCGGCGGTCGCATCGCGCCGACCTGGAGCAACGTGTGCGCGAGCCCGAACGCGGCGCCGCGCGAGAGCGAGAAGCGGCTGCGCCAATCGCGCGGCGTCATCACGTGCTCGCGCTCGATGGCGGCGCCAATCCCCGGGGCCACGCTCCGCTCGAGCCGCGCGAGCACCTTCGCGCGAATCGGCGCGATCGTTGCCTCGTCCCACGCGTCGTCTTCGCGCTCGCCGAGGTGCGGCACGGGGACCAGCACGTAAAGCGCGCTCTTCCCCTCCGGCGCCATCGTCGAATCGCCGAGCACGGGGTTCGCGACGTAGAAGCTCGGATCTTCGGGCAGGCGGCGCTCGTCGAAGATGCGGCGGAAGCTCTCCGCGTACGCGCCGCCGAAGAACACGTTGTGGTGGTGGAGCCCGGTTTGCTCCGTCGGCGCGAAGCGCTGGTTCGCCGCCCAGAAGAACATGAGCGCGCTGCTCGTGTACTTCATCCGCCGCAGCGGCTGCTCGAGCAGCGTGCGATACACCCACGGCAAGTCCGCGTTGGCGAGGACGACGTCCGCGTCGATCCGCTCGCCGTCCGCGCAGACGACGCCGCGGGCGGAGCCATCGGCGCCACGCGGGATCGCCGTCACGGTGCGCCCGTAGTCGATCCGGGCGCCCTGCGCGCGAGCGAGCTCCGCGAGCGCGACCGAGATCGCACCGAGCCCGCCCTTCGCGTGCCACACGCCGTGGGTCATCTCCGTGTACGGGAGCAGCCCGAAGAGCGCCGGCCCGTCGAACGGCGAGAGCCCGAGGTACATCGTCTGGAACGTCAGCGCCATGCGCAGCCGCTCGTCGGCGACCATCTCCGACGCGACGGCGTGGAGGCTCCGGTGCGATCGCGTGCGCAGCACGCCGAGGAGCGCGCGCGGCCCGAGCATGTCGCGCTTCCGATCGAACGTCCGCGCGAGGAACGTGCCGAAGGCGACCTCGGTCGAGCGACGCCCGTGCTCGAGGAACCGCAGGAACCCCGGGTACGATCCGGGCGCGAAGCGATCGAGCTCGCGCCGCATCTTCTCGCGGTCGCGCTGCATGGTGAGGAGCGCACCGTCGGCGAACTGAATGCGATAGTTCGGATCGCAGGGCGACAGCGCGAGGTGCTCGTCCACCCGCGCGCCGCAATCCTCGAAGTGCCGCCGGAGGACGTCCGGAAAGAGGAGGATCGTCGGACCGATGTCCCACCGGAACTCCCCGTCGACGAGCGTTCCGCAGCGGCCGCCGGGCCCCGGCTCCTTCTCGAGCACGCGCACGTCGAAGCCGGAGCGCGCGAGCCGCGCCGCTGCGGCCAGCCCCCCGATTCCTGCTCCGATGACGACAATCCGCCGGGTCACGAGCGATCCGATGACGCGGGGCGGAACGAATCGCTCGAATCGCTCGCGCCCCGTTCGAAATCGCTCACGGGGAGAACCTACGCGTTCCAGTTGGCATCGGATCGGGTAAATCGAGGGAGTCCCATGCGTCGATTCGCGATCGTGCTCGCTGCTGCGTTCGGTCTTGTTGCACCTGCGGTGGTCGCGGACGAAGCGCCGCCGGCCGCGCCGCGCCCCGCCGGCGTCGACTTCACGCTCGAGACCTCGTCGGGGGGAACGAAGGCGCTCTCCACCTTGCGCGGCAAGGTCGTGATCATGTTCTACGAGGATCGTCACCACACCGAGACGAACGCGAAGGTGAAGGAGGCGGTCGGCAAGTACGGCGTCGACAACAAGCTGCAAGGCAAGGTCGAGGTCCTCGCGGTCGCGAACTTGAAGGGCTACGACTTCAACCCGGCCGAGGGGATCGCGCGCCGCGCGATCCAGGGCATCGCCTCGCGCTTCGGGATCACGATCTGGATGGATTGGAAGGGCGTCGTGATCGACAAGGTCGGCTGCCAGGACGGGAACGCGAACGTCGTCGTCTTCGACAAGGACGGCGTCGTGAAGTGGAAGCGCGCCGGCCGCCTGAGCGAGGTCGACCAACAGAGCCTGCTCGACGCGGTGAAGGCCGCCCTCTGACCGCTCCCAAAGCCTGAAACTCGCCCGAAAGTGTGCCATCCTCCCGATCGGGAGGCGCGGGAATCATGCGCGGACGGACGTATCTGGCCCTCGGGGCGGGGCTTTTGGGGTTGGGTGGAATCATCGCGGCGTGTGCGCAGCCGATCGCACAGATCGATCCGCCGGACGCCTCGGATCAGGACACCGGGACGACCCCGCCGAAGGACGGTGGGACGACCCCCGACGGCGGCAAGACCGACGCTGGGTGTGGCGCGGGCGAGACCAAGTGCGGTTCGGTCTGCAAGAACCTCCAGACCGATCCCCAGAACTGCGGCACGTGCGGAACGCCGTGCCCCTCGGGCCGCGCGTGCGAGTCGGGGGAGTGCCACCTCGCGTGCTCGCCGCAGACGCGGTGCCTCGTCGGGGACGCCGGTCCCGAGGCGGGCATCGAAACCTGCGTCGACACGAAGACGAACACCGCGCACTGCGGCGCGTGCAACCAGGCGTGTCCGAGCGCGCAGTACTGCGACTCGGGCACGTGCGACCTCGACTGCAGCGACGCGGGGACGAAGTGCTCCGTCCCGGACGCGGGCCTCGCCTGCATCGACACGAAGACGAACACCGCGCACTGCGGCGCGTGCAACGCTCCGTGCGCGGGCGGGAAGGTGTGCGTGAACGGCGCGTGCCAGACGCCGGTCGCGCAGAACATCGCGCCCCTCGGCACGGTGACGATCAGCAGCGGCGGCAGCACCGGCAACTACGTGCCGGCGAAGGCGAACGACGGCGTCTCGCAAGTGACGAACTGCAACATGTTCGCGTGGATCAACGGGGGCAGCGCCCCCGGCACGGACTGGCTCCAGGTCGACTGGGGCTCGACCTCGCACCAGGTGAGCGCGATCACGGTCGACACGAACTCGACCGGCACGGACTCGTGCGGCAACAGCGGCCGCTGCTTGGCGGGCGCGCAGGTGCAGTGGTGGAACGGCGCGTCGTGGGTGACCGCGACCACCATCACCGGGCAGACGAACGACTGGACCTACAACTTCCCGGCGGCGGTGACGACGACGAAGGTCCGCCTGTACGGCGTCTATGCCGTCGGCGGACAGGGATCGAACCCGGTGGTGTTCGAGATCTTCGTGAACGGGATCTGAACGGGATCCGAACGAAGCGGCGGGGCGAGCTCAGGCCTTGCTGGGCTCGCCGTCTTCCTCTTCGTCCTCGTCGCTGTCTTCGTCCTCGTCCTCGTCGTCTTCGTCTTCCTCGTCGTCGGCCGGCTTCTTCGCCACCGGCTTCGACTTGGCGGGCGCGGGGGACGCTTCTTCTTCTTCTTCGTCCTCGTCCTCCTCGTCCTCTTCGTCTTCGTCTTCGTCGTCGTCTTCCTCGGCGGCAGACGTCTTCGACGTGACGGGCGGCGCCTTCGCGGTCGGTGCGTCGTCGTCGACCTCGTCGTCCTTTTCGTCCTCGTCCTCCTCGACGTCCGCCGGGACGGGCTTCTTCGCGACGACCTTGCCTTTGGCGGGGGCGCCCTTCTTCGGGCGCTCCTCTTCCTCTTCGTCTTCGTCGCGCTTCTTCTTGCGCTTCGCTTCGGCCTTGAGCGCGCGATCGGAGAGATCCATGACCGCCATCGCGGCACGTGGGTTCTTCCGCGCTTCGTTCCAGAGCTTCGCGTAGAAGTACGCGACCGCGAGCGCCGTCAGGAGCCCGATGAACTGGCTGGTGGAGAGGTTGTACGGATCGGACTCGAACTGCTTGGTGCGGAGCACCCAGAGCGCGATCGGCACCGGCACGAACGCGAACGCACGCGCCGCGGTCCGCGTGCGCGGATCCGGGATCGAGAGGGACGGCCCGAACGTGAACGCGATCGCGAACAGGAAGAGCGCGAAGCCCACGAGAAGGTACTTGTCCATGCGCGGGGGCACGTCCCCACGCTCCGCGTCGTCGCGCCAGAGCTCGAGCAGGAACCGCAGGAACCCGTACGCGAA
Organism: Polyangiaceae bacterium; assembly: GCA_044224495.1. Classification (GTDB taxonomy): domain Bacteria; phylum Myxococcota_A; class Polyangia; order Polyangiales; family Polyangiaceae; genus JBGAKG01. The sequence continues at coordinate 81,911 of JBGAKG010000027.1, forward strand.
CGCGAACAAGAAGAAGATCTGCCCGCGGAACTTCTGGTGCCGCCGCGCCCAGAGCAGGAACGCGAAGAGACCGAGCCCGATCAGCGCCTCGTACAGCTGCGTCGGGTGAACGGCGAAGGAGTGGTCGCCGGGATCGACGCAGTTGAGCTCGCCGTTGGTGCGGCAGCTCTGGTACTGCGAGAGGTGGTGGGCGAACGCAGGGGACCCGATGATGGGGTTGCCCTTGTCGTCGTAACCGAGCGTGCCGTCGGCGAGGTGCGGGAAGGTCCCGAGCTTGCGGAGCCAGCCGGGCGAGCCGTCCCCGAGGCGCGTGCCGAAGTCGCAACCGAACAGGTAGCAACCGATGCGCGTCACGAGGAGGCCGCTCGCGAGCGACGGCACCGCGACGTCGGCCCAGGGCAGGAGGCGCACGCTCTTGGCGCGCAGGTAAGCCCAGCTCCCCAAGAACCCGCCGATGAATCCGCCGTAGGCGACGAGACCACCGCGCCGAAGCGCGAACCAGTCGGCCACGGTGTCGAACTGGCTCGGGTTCGTCACGATGTACAAGAGTCGCGAGCCGACGAGCGCGGCGAGCGCGGTGATGACGTAGCAGTTCGCCATCGTCTCTTTGTCGAGCCCGTCCTTCTCCGCGAGCGGGAGGGTGACGTACCAACCGATGACGAGCGAGAGCCCGAGCATCACGCCGTACGAGTAGATGGGGATGTTCTCCGCCTTGAACTCGCTCGCGCGGAAGTACCAGGCGCCGAAGCCGGCCGCAGCCGCGACGACGAGCCCGGTCATGGCATCGCTCTTCTCGTTCCGACGGCGAGACCAGAGCCCGTAGATCGCAGCGATGGCGGCGACCGCGACGAGCGCCCACCACAGCTTCAGTGGTCGGTTCGGCAGCGGGATTCGAAAGAGTATCGGGTGCATGGCGGGTGCGTTTTTACCCGAAACCAACCCGGGGTGCACCTCCCGTGCTAAGTCTCGGCCATGCGCACCGCTTCGGCGTCGGCACGGCAAGCTCTCGTTCTCGTCGGCCTCGCCGCGTGCGGGATCGGGGTGCTCGTGGCCTGTATCCCTTCGGGCAATAGCGTCCCGTCCGAGGCGGGGCCCTCGACGTCGACCGCGGCAGCCACGCCGACGAGCACGTTCCGCCCGTCGATTGGGGTCATGTCGATCCCCTTCGAGGACAATTTCGAGCGCGCTTCGGCGCCGATCGCCACCGCGACGGTCCTCCTGCCGACCCCGGCGCTGAGCGCGCTGAACCTGGGTGACGCAGGGCCCGCGGGCGATGCGGCGCGCGGGGATGCGGGTCCGACCCTGGTGGCTCCGACGGCCTCGATCGCCGTCGCCCCGCCCGACGACCTCGGCCCCGACTGGCGCCAGGCGCAGACCAACGTCTGGCACATCGAGAACGGGCGCCTCTGCGGAAAGAACGCCCACAACCACGGCGTCTGGCTCCAGCGCGTGCTCCCGATGAACGCGCGAATCGAGTTCGACGCGATCAGCGACTCGCCCGACGGCGACCTCAAGTCCGAGCTCTGGGGCGACGGCCAGTCCGGCGCGACCGGGATCTCCTACACGAACGCCACGAGCTACCTCACCATCTTCGGCGGCTGGCACAACAAGTACCACGTGCTCGCGCGCATCAACGAGCACGGCTCGGACCGGCAGGAGATCGAGATCGACCCGAAGAGCGACGACCCGCGGGAGCGGCCGGCGGTCAAAGGCCAGCTCTACCACTTCAAAGTGGAGCGGACCGACGGGCGGACGGTGCGTTGGTTCGTCGACGGGATAGAATGGCTCAAGTTCACCGATCCCGATCCGTTGATCGGTTTCGGGCACGACCACTTCGGCTTCAACGACTGGGAAGTGAAGGTCTGCTTCGACAACGTGAAGGTCACGCCGCTTCCCTAGCCTCAGCCACCTGGCCCGCCACGTCCGAGAGGGGTCCTTTTTTTGGAGCAATCGGAAGTCGAGATCCTCGTGAACGAGCTCGAGACGCGGGTGGACCGTCTCCGCTCGCTCTACGATCAGTACTTCATGGGGATCGAGCGCGTGCCGCCGGCGGTACCGCACAAGGACGTCGACCGGCGCGTGCAGGTGCTGCGGCGCGAGCAGATCCGGAACACGGGTCTGCGCTTCCGTTTCCAGATGATCGTGCAGCGCTACAACACCTTCCAATCCTATTGGATCCGGATCTGCCGCCAGATCGAAGAGGGCACCTACAAGCGCGACGTGTTGCGAGCCAAGCGAAAGGAGGTCGAGCGCGTCGCACGAGAGAGCATGCCGCCGGCCTCGATCGACATCACGGGGGATCTCGAGCTCGAGGAGGTCGAGGACCTCGAGGCGCTCCTCGCGGACGAGGCCGAGACCACGGCGAAGGGTGGGCTCGCGCCCGCGCCGAGCGCGGCGAAAGCGCCGCCGGTGCCCGCCGCGAAGCCGTCGCCTCCGGCCCCGGCCGCGAAGCCCGCTCCCGCGCCCGCCGCTGCGAAGCCGGCGCCGGCGCCGCTGAAGCTCGACGATCTCGACGATTTCGACGCGCTCGGTGAGAAGCCGACGAAGCTCCGCAACGAGCCGGCTGCCGCGAAACCGGCGCCCGGGCCGGCGGCGCCGGCGAAGCCCGGCCCGGCCGCGCCCGTCGGCCCCGTCGCGGTGGCGCCGATCGCGGGTGCGGGTGGCGCGAGGCCGGTGTGGAAGAAGGTGTCGGCGCCCGCAGCCGGGGTCTCGATCCCGATCGCGACGCCGAACAAGCCCATCGTCCCCTCGGCGGCGCCCCGGGTGGAGCCGCCGAAGCCCGAGCCGAAGCCCGAAGCGCCGAAGCCGGAGGCACCCCGACCGGCGGCCGCGGCGGCACCTGCCGCCAGCGCGGCAGCCGATGCAAAGAAGCCGGTTCGTCCGCGGCCGGAGCAGCCGCCTCCCCGCAAACCGCTCGGGCCGAGCGACCTACCCGATGCGCGGGTCCGGCAGATCTACGCCGAATACGTGCGCTCGAAGCGGGCGCAGAACGAGTCGACGGCGGCCCTCACCTACGAGTCGATGGCCAAATCCATCCGCGACTCGTCGGAGAAGCTCCGCGACAAGCACGGCGGGAAGATGGTGGACTTCGAGGTCTCCGTCAAAGACGGGAAGACCATCCTGAAGCCGGTCGTGAAGGGCTGACGGCCTGACTAAAAGCGGCGGCTCAGTGGCCGCGCGCGCGGAATCCCTCGTCGTCACCACAGAATACGATCGCGCAGTGGCTCATCGCGTTGGCTTGAATGCGGGCGCAGAGCTCGACCAGGTCCTCGTCCGAGTCGACGACACTTCCTTCGACCGGCTGCACCGTCCGCCCATCGTAGCGGCAGTCATCCAGGGCGACCCAACGCCCACGGAAGTCATGGTGCTCTCGAATCTGGCCCCAGCTCAAACGACTCATCATTCAGAGACGACCTCTTCCCCCCGAGTCACTACGCGCGTACGCCCGAGACTCTCGGTGCGTTGCGGTCCCGTTCCAAGTACGAAACCGGTTCGGAACGTACCCCTCGTACACCTGGCGGAAGGGAGCGGTCAAGAAACCGCCCCCGTCGGCGGGAGTACACCCCGAGCGGAAATCCATGCGAACGTCGTCCAAATTCTTGGTTTTTGGGCTCATTTTGGCCTGTGGGGCGCCGGCGCTGCCGATGGCTCCCCCGCTGGGAGGGGCCATCCCGACCCCCCCGACGAGCCTAGAAGGTAGCAACGCGAACCATCTCGGTGCTTCCGGCGGGTCAGGGCCTCGTTCCCAACCGACGCTCCTCGCGACCGGCGACTACCTCACGCCCGAGGCCGCTCCGGGCTCGGTGCTCCTCCCTCTCGCCCCCGGTGATCCGCCGAACGTTCGCGATGCCTTCGCGGTCTCCCTCGCGCTCGATGGGCACGGCGCCCTTGCCGTCCTGACCAGCGGCTACAACCGCGGCTCCTCCGGCAAGCGGCCCGAGCACGTCTATCTGTTCGACGTGGCCAAGGGCGCCCCCGCCCCCGGCGAGATCCTGTCCCTCCCGAACGCCTTCTGGGGCCTCGCCTTCGCCGGCGGGACCCTCCACGTGAGCGGCGGCTCCGACGATGCCGTCGCCGCCTTCCCTCCCGGCGCCGAGCCCGGCACCCACGCGGCGCCGGTCGTCACGAAGCTCGGGCACAAGACGGGCCTCGGGCTCGGACAGAGCCCCTACGCCGCCGGCCTCGGTGTGCTCCCGGACGGCACCGTCGCCGTCGCGAACCACGAGAACGACTCGCTCTCCCTCGTCGCGGCCGGCAGGGTCGGCGCCGAGATCGACCTCCGCCCCGCCACCGGCATGGGCGGCGACTTCCCCGCCGGGGTCCTGGTCGTGGGCGACCTCGTCTACGTCACCACCCAGCGAACCGGCGAGCTCCTCGAGGTGTCCCCCAAGGATCGCAAGGTGACCCGCCGCCTCCGCGTCGGCGCCCAGCCGACCAAGCTCGTCGCCACCCACGACGGAGCCACGATCTTCGTCGCCAACGCGGGGAGCGACACCGTCAGCGTCGTCGACCGCGCGGCGTTCACCGTCACCGAGTCGATCCCGGTCGTCCCCGCCCTCCCCGACCTTCCCGCCGGCGCGACCCGCGGCGCCAACCCCAACGGGCTCGCGCTCGCCCCCGACGAGCGCACGCTCTGGGTGAGCCTCGGTGGGCTCGACGCGGTCGGCGTCATCGAGCGCGGAGACGCCGGCGCCCACCTGGTCGGCATGATCCCGACCGGCTTCTACCCGAACGACGTCGCCGTGACCGCCGACTGGGTCTACGTCGCGTACGGCAAGAGCTCGACCGGGCCGAACCCCGGCGGGCCCCGCGCGTCGAAGCCGCCCGAGTTCGGGCCGACCGGCGGCGACGCGTTCTCCCTCTCGCTCCTTCACGGCGGGCTCCACGCGTTCCCGCGCCCGAGCGGCGCGGTCCTGGCGGCGCTGTCTCGGCAGGTGCTCGTCAACGCGCGCCTCGCGAGCCCGCCCGCCGTTCCGCCGATCTTCGAGGAGCTCCGCGGCAAGGTGAAGCACGTCGTCTTCGTCGTCGGCGAGAACCGCACCTACGACCAGGTCCTCGGTGACCAAGCGGGGGCCGACGGTGATCCCTCGCTCGTCCACTGGGGCGACGCCAACACCCCGAACCAGCACGCGCTCGCGCGAACCTTCGTCACGTTCGACCGCTTCTTCGCCAGCGGCGGCGTCTCCGGCGACGGCTGGCAGTGGACGGTCGCGGGCCGCACCACCGACCTCACCGAGAAAGAGGTCCCCCTGATGTACGCGAACCGCGGCGAGCACAGCTACGACTGGGAGGGCTCGAACCGCGGCATCAACGTCGGTCTCCCCACCGTCGCCGCGCGCCAGGCGTGGAACCCGAAGACACCGAGCGATCCGCGCCTGCTCCCCGGCGTGAGCGACGTGGCGGCTCCGCATCAAGATGCGCCGTTCCTCTGGGACGTCGCGCGCGCCGCCGGGCTCGGCGTGCGGAACTACGGGTGCTTCGCCGAGGACGTCCGCTACGGCCTCAAGGAGAAGGACCCCGGGTTCGTCCCGCTGCTCCGGGATCCGGCAAAGACCAAGACGCGGGTCGCGTTCCCGAGCGCGCCGGGGTTGCTCGAAGCGACCGACCCCTACTTCCGCGGCTTCGACATGCGCTTCCCCGACGCGTGGCGCGTCGACGAGTGGCTCCGCGAGTTCGCGCTCCAGGAGAAGCAGGGCACGTTCCCCGCGCTCACGCTCGTGCGCCTGCCCCACGATCACTTCGGCAGCTTCAAGAGCGCCGCCGCCGGGCTCGATACGCCCGACACGCAGATGGCCGACCACGACTGGGCGCTCGGGCGGCTCGTCGAGCGGCTCGCGAAGAGCCCATTTTGGGACGACACCGTCATCGTCGTCGTCGAGGACGACGCGCAGGACGGCGCGGACCACGTCGATTCGCATCGGAGTCTTCTCTTTCTGGCCGGGGGTCACGTCGCGCGCGGCGTCGTCAGCCACCAGAGCTATGCGACACCGAGCGTGCTCCGCACGATCGAGCTGCTCCTCGGGCTCGCGCCGCTGGGCCGCAACGACGCGGTCGCCCCGCCGATCGCGGATGCGTTCTCGGCGACCGCGCTCCCTGCGGCGTTCAGCGCGCGCGTCCCCGACGTGCTCCGCACGACCAAGCTCGACCTGCCGCCCGCACCCACGGCGACGGCGCTCGTCCGCCCGCGCGGCGACGCCGCGTTCTGGGAGGCGCGAACGGCGGGGATGGACTTCTCGCGCGAAGATCGAGTGCCGACGGCCGAGCTCAACGAGGCGCTCTGGTGCGGGCTCGTCGCCCCCGACGGCTGCCGGACGCGAACCGCCGTCGCGGAGCGCGACGAGGACGACGACGACTAAGGTTAGTGCCCGAATCGCTCAGGCCCTTCTTCGTGCCCGTGCCCGTGCCCGTGCCCGTGCCCGAACGACGACGCTGGCAGCTCGGTTCCGTGGAGCAGAGGAACCTCCAATCGGCCAGCCGCACCCAAAGCTTCATTCTCGCTCGCTCGCTCGCTCGCCCGCGCTCGGGCATGGGCACGGGCACGTGAAGATTCGAGATTGGGTCTAGCGCCGCGGGAACAGGAGCTGCAGCGGCAGCGCGATGCGCGACGCCCACGACGCCGCGTCGTGCGAGTGCCCCGGGAACACGAGCCGGTGCAGATCCACACCGGCCGCGTACTCGTAGCCCTTGAGCGCGTGGAACATGGACCGCGTGTCGTGGAAGCCGTCGCGCACGTTCACGTCGCGCTCGTCCGCGCGGATCGAGGCGCCCGAGTCGACGTAGAGCGAAGGGCGCGGATTCGGCACCGGACCGCGCTCCGCCGCCCGCACCGCCCAACGATGCGCCCACCAGAACGAGCTCGAGAGGCACGCGGCCTTGCCGAACACCTCCGGCTTCGACCAGGCGGCGAAGAACGCGAAGAGCCCGCCCATCGACGAGCCGAGGATGCCCGTGTTCGCCCGATCGGGGAGGACCCGGTACTTCGCGTTCACGTGCGGGCGGAGCACGTCGACGATGTCGGCGAGGAGCTTCGGCCCTTCGCCGCCGCCGTGCTTCGGATCCGGCACCGGGCTCAGCCGCTCGATCCGGCGCTCGGACGTGTGGATGCCGACGACGATCAGCTCCTCGAGCGCGTCGAGATCGTCGAGCCGATCGATCGTCGCATCCAGGTTCCAGACGCCGAACGGATCGGTCGACGTCGTCCAGAGCGACTGACCGTCGAGGACGTAGAGCACCGGGTAGTGCTTGCGCTCCTGCTCTTCGTACGTCTGCGGGAGGAGCACGTCGAACGTGAGGGGACCGTGGGGCGTCGTGATCGTCTCGGTCGGCGCGAGGAACGTGCGCTCGCGATCGAACGCGGGCTCGAGCACCAGCCGATCGCCCGCTTGGACCACGTAGTTGCGACCCTTCGCCCAGTCGGTCTCGTCGCGAACGACCTTGAGCTCGAGCTGCTCGCCCGGCGGGACGTCGACGTGGAACGTGTGGCGATCCTCGTGGACCTTCGACGGGTACTTCGTCTCGTCCCACGAGAGGGGCGCGTGGCTCCCGCGGAGCCCGATCCGCCAGCGCTCGGCGGGGTAGATCACCTCGACGATGGTGGGTTTCGGGGACGGGACGATGCTCACTCGCATGTTCAAAGCTTCGTTCCTCTCGGGTTCGACGGGACGTCCAGGACCAGGACCGGAGCGCATGCTACCTTTTCGCGCCCATGGAAGCGCAGCCGGTCAGCCACCCGCCCTTCGCGCTGGGAGCGATCCGCCGATCGCTCGGTGCGATCCCCTTCTACCAGAAGCACCGCGCCGCCGAAGGGCGCGCCTCGCTCGGCGAGCTCCTCGCCGAGCTCCCCCTCCTCTTCAAGAAGGACGTGCGCTCGGCGCTCCCGAAGGCGTGGGTTCCCGCCGGGCGCGACCCGCGCGCCGAGCTCGCTTCGGGCGACCTCGAGATGGTCGAGACCAGCGGGAGCACCGAAGAGCGGCTCCGCATCCTCTGGGACAAGGGCTGGTGGCTGAACCAGGAAGAGCGCGCGATGCGCACGAACCCGGTCATCGCGCGCTGCCTCGATGCCCCGGGCTACCGCGAGGCCATCCTGACCACGCCCGTGTGCGGTGGCGGCGTGTGCCACACCGGCGACCTCTCGTACGAGGAGCGCTGCGACGAGCATCGCGTGTTCCTCAACATGAAGCCGGACCCCACCTTCTGGCGCGCGCCCGACATGGACCGGATGGTCGACGAGATCGCGCGCCACCGCACGGTCGGGCTCGAGGCCGATCCGGCGTACCTCGCCGCGCTCGCGCGCCACGCCGCCGAGCGCGGCCGCACGATCGACGTCGCCGGCTTCACCCAGCTCACGTACGCGTTCACGACGCGCGCGCACCTTCGTTCGATCCGGCTCGCGTACCAGGGCCCGATCTTCCAGCTCTACGGCGCGAGCGAGGTGGGCGTCCTCTTCATGGAGGGCGACGACGGCTTCCTCCACCACTCGCCGTTCACGACCCACGTCGAGCTCCTGCGCGCCAAGGTGGCGACGCCGGGTGCGAGCGACGTCGCGCTCGTCGTCGTGAGCACGCTCGATCGCGTGGCGCAGCCGCTCCTCCGCTTCGTCGTCGGTGATCTCGTTCAGATCGCGCCCGAGGCGCCCCGCCGCTTCACTTCGGTCCCGGCGCTCCGCAGCATCGAAGGGCGCGTCCAGGACGCGGTCGTCCGGCCCGACGGCGCGCTCGTCACGACCGGTGCGATCGACCGCGCGATGGACGCGCTCACCGACCGCGTGCAGGACTACCAGGTGACCCAGGACTCGCCGGGGACGGTCACGGTCGACGTGGTCGCTCGGAGCGGCGCCACCGGCGCCGAGACCGCCGCCCGCGACGCGCTGGCCCAGCTCTTCGAGGGGCTCGTCGTCACGGCGCGCAAGTCGGCCGCGATCCAGGCCGAGGCGAGCGGCAAGTTCCGCATCGTCCGGCGCACGTTCCCGATCGACGTGGCGAAGTCGTTCGAAGCGCGCGCGACCGACGGATGACGCTCGCCGGCCAGGTACGCAAGGACTTCCCGCTCCTCGCCCGCGAGTACGAGGGGCGCCCGCTCGTGTTCCTCGACAGCGCGTCGACGACGCCGAAGCCGCGCGTCGTCATCGATGCGGTGCGCGACTACTACGAGCACAAGACCGCCAACGTGCACCGCGGGGTGCACTTGCTCGGCGAGGAAGCCACGGACGCGTACGAAGCCGCCCGGATCGAGGTCGCGTCGCTCGTCGGTGGGCGGCCCCCCGAGATCGTCTTCGTCCGCGGCACGACCGAGGCGATCAACTTGGTCGCCCACGGGCTCCGCCTGAAGGAGGACGACGAGATCGTCTTCGCGGCGAGCGAGCACCACGCGAACTACCTCCCCTGGAGGGTGCACGGGAAGCCGAACGTCGTCCCGATCGATGGGGAAGGCATCCCATTTTGGTACAAGGTACCCGAGATGCTCGGGCCGAAGACGCGCCTCCTCGCGATCGGCCACGTCTCGAACGTCACGGGCGCGATCGCGCCGGTGGACTTCCTCGTGACCGAGGCGAAGAAGCGCGGCATCCCAGTCCTGCTCGACGCGGCGCAGTCGCTCAGCCACCTCCCGCTCGACGTCGGAGCGCTCGGCGTCGATTTCGTGGCGGCCAGCGCGCACAAGGCCTTCGGGCCGAGCGGCGTCGGGTTCCTCTGGGGCAAGAGCGATCGCCTCGCCGAGCTCGCGCTCTACCAGGTCGGCGGCGGCATGGTCGCGATGAACGAGGACGACGCGATGATCCCGCGCGACGTCCCGTTCCGGTTCGAGGCGGGGACCCCCGCGATCGAGGCCGCGATCGGCTTCGGCGCGGCGGTGAAGTGGCTCCGCGCGGTGGGGCTCGACGCGGTGCGCGCGCACGACCTCGCGATCCTGGAGTCGCTCCTGGCCGGGCTGGACGCAATCCCAGAGGTCCGCGTGCTCGGGCGCAAGCTCCGCCACGACGAGCGCATCGCGCTCGCGACGTTCGTCGTCGACGCTCCGGCGATGACGCAGGAGAACGTGGCCCGCGCGTTGTCCGACACGTTCGGCGTCTGCGTCTCGGGCGGGTTCCACTGCGCCCACGTGCTCCACGCGCGCGCGAAGCTGGACGGAACGGTCCGCGCCAGCCCGCACGTCTTCAACGACGCCTCGGACCTCGAGCGGCTGTTCGAGGGCCTTCGCGAGATCGTCGGTTGAGACGCTCAGGCGGTCCCTAAAGTCGGCGCCGCTCGGGCCGTACCCATCGTCGAGGGACGCCATGAAGCCGCTCACGCGCATCGACCCGCACACCCAGTGGATCCACGCCGACGACCTCCCCACGATCGTGCCGCACGCCCCGCTGCGCTTCGATCTCGACGCGGGGCTGAGCTCCGCGGACGACCAGAGCTTCGATCGCAACGGCTACGGTGAAGAGTTCGACGTCTTCGCCGCGACCATGAGCGAGGCGCCGCCTCCCCTCGTGCGCGGCTGAGCCGAAGGCAGCTCGAGGAACTTCGCGAGTCGCGCGAGCTCCTCGTCGCGCCCTCGCCGGAAGGCGAGCCCACGCGGCGCCGTTCCCTTCACGAAGCCCAGCTCGACCGTGAGCGAGCCGGCCGCGACCGACGCGTTCGCCCACCCGATCGCGTCGGCACCGAAGAGCAGCGGCAGCGCGTAGTAGCCACGGAGCCGCTTCTTCGCCGGCACGTAAGCCTCGAAGCGATAGGGCCAGCCCCAGAGGAGCTCGAACCGCCGGCGATCCCACACGATCGGATCGAACGGCGCGAGGAAGCGCACGCCCTCCACCTCGACCGCGTCGCGCGGGGACTCTCCCGCGGGCCAGAGCCACTCGACGCCGTCCACCGTCGCCCGCGCCAGCGTCTTGCGCGCCCGCGCGAGCGCAGGTCGCAGCTCGCGGACGAGGTGCGGCGCCGCGTAGCGGAGCCGCCCGACCAACGCGCCGAAGGACGGCGCGGGGACCGGCGCGTACTTGTGGACCAGGAGCGCGACGAGCGCATCCGTCACGGCCGCGCGCGGCGCCGAAGCTCCTTCGTGAACGGCCGGCGCGTAGATGCGGATCCCGCCTTCGCGCCGCGCGACGCGCACCATGCCCCGGTAGTGCATCCGCTCGAGCAGGTGCGTCGACGCGCTCGAGGTCCCTCCCCAGTAGTTCGTGATCGTGCCGTGCTCGAAGTGCGCGTCGACGTCGCGCGGGTGCACCTCGCCGCGCTCGCGGACGAACTCGAGGATCGCCGCGGCGCGCTTCGTCATCGTTCGGTCCCACGCCCGCCGCGGAGAACGCGGGTGCAGGAGCGAGACGTGCTCGCGCGGCAGGAACCCGTAGTTGATGAAGTGCTCTTCCTCGACGTCGAGCTCCGGGTAGCGCGCCTCGAGCATGCCGGCGACGTAGCCGGGGACGCGGTGGCGAAGCGTCAGGTCCTGCGCGCGCGCCGGGGCGCGAATCGGGTCGGCTTGGACGAACCCGAGCTGCTGGATCGCCGTACCGAGCGGAGCCGTGACGAGCGAGCGCGCGACGGCGTAGCGGCGGAGGGTCGCGAGATCGATCGGTCGAGCCGGCATCGACCAGCAGGTTAGTCGAGATCCATCCGCGCGCTCGCCCGTCGAAGGAGCCATGAGCCTCTCGTCACCGCTCCGCGGCCCTCTCGTCTTCGCCCTCGGGGCCGCGCTGGGTTGCGCGTTCACCCTCTTCGTCACCGGCAACGGTCCGCGGGACGCGAACGCGGCAGTCACGGCGCCCGCGCTGGAAGCTCCGCGCGAGCCCGTCGGAGCCGCTGCCCCGATCGGGAACGGCGGTGGCCTCCCGCACGCCGTCGGCACGGTCGTCGTCGACGAGGGCGGGTCCACCTACACGTGCACCAACGCCAAGGTCGAGGTCCTCGACCCGAGCTCTTCGAGCCCACGCCTCGTGCTCGACGCGGACTGTCCGAACGGAAAGCGGCTCAACGTGGTGGCGCGTCCCCATCGGCTCCCGGGGAACGCACCGGTTCAAGTGGTGCGCTTCGCGGACATCGGCTCGGGCGAGGAGTGGGCGGGAAGCGACGCGCGGTTGGACATCGGCAAGCTGGGCGACGTCGGCAACGAAGTCTCCGGCCAGCTCGACGTCACCATGGCGCCGCGCCTGAACGAAGATCCGGTTCATGTGGTCGCGTACTTCCGCGCGACGCGGAGCCCGGATCGATCGTCGCCCTGAAGCCGCTTCAGCGGCGGCGGCGACCGCGGAGCGAGATGACGCCCGCCAGCGGCGCCGGCTCCGGATCCCACGGCGGGAGCGCGAGCACCAAGCGCTCGATGACCGGCAGGCCGTCGCGCAGCGCACGCTCGACGCGCAGCTCGTCGTAGGCTTTGTCGAACACGAGCAGCAGCACGTAGATCGCCGCGAAGCTCCGCGCGACGAAGCCGAAGCCCTCGCTCCGCTCCATGTGGGCGAGGTGCGCACCGCGGTGGAGCTGGTCGAGGATCGGGAGCGCCCGCACCACGTCGACCGCGCGCTCGGAGAGCGGGGAGCTCGTGTCGGGCGGCGGCTGCGAGATGCTGCCGTCGTCCTCTTCGTCGTCGTCGTGCACGCCGAGCGCCTCGATCAGGTTCCGGTGCGACTCCTGGACGAGCTCGACGCGCTCGCGCGCCTTCGGCGAGAGCGGGATCACTTGCGCGCCCGGCTTGGCCCGAACGCCGAGGACCGCGCCCCACACGACCGGGGAGTGCGCGTCGATCACGATCGCGTCGATCGCCTGCGAGCGCGCCGCGAGCGCGCGAAGCTCTTCGCGGAGCGAGCGGGCGGACACGCGCTTCTTGGGCGTCTCGCCCTCGCGCGCGGTCTGGAACGCAATCGCGAGCATCTCGAGGCGGCGGCTCTTCGCCTCGCGGTCGGCCGGCGCGGTCGCAAAGCGGACGACGAGCTTTTCGCCCTCCCCGAAGCTGGTGGAGAGGACGGTGTCTTCGGCGACCGCTGGACCGGCGTTCACCACCGAGACCTCGGTGGCCTCCATCTCGCGGCGGACGAGCTCGAGGAACCGCGTCCGCGCAAGATCTTCGTCCATCACGCCGCCACGGTACCACAGGCGCGCCTGCGCGGAGCCGGGCTATGATGCCACTTCACGCATGGCTCCTTCGCTCGCTGATCTCCGAGAGACCTACGGCCGCGCCGGCCTCGTCGAGGCAGACGCCGGCCCCGACCCCATCGCCCTCTTCGAGCGCTGGTTCGGGGAAGCGCGCGCCGCGGCCGTCCCCGAGCCGAACGCGATGACGCTCGCCACCGTCGACGACGACGGCACCCCCGACGCCCGCGCCGTCCTGCTCAAGGAGTTCGACGCGCGCGGCTTCGTGTTCTTCACCAACTACGGGAGCCGCAAGGCGCGGGACCTCGCCCGCCACCCCGTCGCCGCGCTGTGCTTCGCGTGGCTGCCCCTCGAGCGCCAGGTGCGGATCCGCGGGACGGTCGGCAAGGTCCCCCGCGAGGAGTCCGAGACCTACTTCCGCTCACGGCCCCGGGGCTCGCAGCTCGGCGCCTGGGCCTCCGAGCAGAGCGCTCCGCTCGACGGGCGAGCGCCGCTCGAGGCGCGGCTCGCCGAGCTCGAGGCCGAGTACGCCGGCCGCGAGGTCCCCGTCCCGCCGCACTGGGGCGGCTACCGCGTGACCCCGGCCAGCATCGAGTTCTGGCAGGGTAGACCGAATCGCCTCCACGATCGTCTGCGCTACCTGAACAAAGGCGGAACATGGCGTCGCGAGCGACTGTCTCCCTGAGCATGCGGAAGGTCGCGAGTCTCGCCCTGCTGTTCGGCCTCGCGGCGTGCGCCTCGCACGCGGCGACACCGGCCGACCCGACGATGCTCGCCCTCGCTGCTCCGGCCAAGCCGCTCAAGGCGGGGGCCGGCGATCCGCACGTGGTCCCGGTCGAGTACGACGCGGCGCACCGCTTCGGGTTCGAGGCCGGGCGCGGGCTCCGCACGATGACGGCGGGCGTCCGCATCTTGAACCTGCCCGGCGGGGGCGTGCTCGCGGCGTCGCAGGTCTTCGCACAACCGCCGTCGCAGACGATCTCCGTCCCGTCGCGCATGGGCGGCGGCTTCCTCTACGTCGTCGGCACCGTCGTCTGGCGCTCCGACGATTGGCTCGGCCCCATTCGCCAGATCTACGCGTCGCCCACCACGATCACGCGCGTCTTCGTCGGGCTCGATCGCGCGTACGTGAAGACCGCGTCGAACACCCACCTCGCGTTCGATCCGAAGACGGGTGGCCCGCTCGACCTCGGCCCGTGGCCGCCCTCGCCGTTCGTCGGCGCCTACGCCGCACTCGACGGCTGGCGCGCCGTCGCGATCACGGACCTGCGCGGCGCCGTCGTCACGACGGATGCCGGGAGCACCTGGCGCCCGATCGCGATCGCAGGGCAGGTCCGCGACGCGCTCAACGTCGGCGACGGCGTCGTGATCACCGCCCTCGATCCCGCTCGCCAGAACGCCTACTACGCGCTCCAACCCGACGGAAACGTGACGAAGATCGCGGGGCCCACGCCCGATGGCGACGCGACCGAGGGCACCGACGACGCAGGGCGCGTCCTCGGCAAGCGCCCCGTCGTCGCCGCAGTCGAGGACGGTTGGCCGCTCGCCGACGGCACGGCGCTCGTCGCGCGCGACGGCACGCTCGCGCGCGTACGGCTCCGCGACGGCATCGTCGTCGAGGAGGTTCCCGGCGCCTATCCGCTCCGGCCGTCGCGTTGCCGCGCGGTACCGCTCGCGCGCCCGCGCGATCTGAGCGCGTTCGGCTTCGTGTGCGGCGAGCCGCGCGGCGCGACCGAGGTCTACGCGTGGGACGCGGCGGCCTCGCGCATGCGCCTCATCCGCCACTTCTCCAAGCCGCGCCAGATCTCGTCGCCCGGCAACGGGAACCTCCTCGTGAAGGGGCCCTGCGATCCCGAGGCGAGCGGCGACTCCGGCACTCGCGGGCACCAGGTCTACTGCATCGGCGACGCGGGCGAGGTCTTCCAGGAGCTCGACGTGAAGGGCGACGTCGGCGCGGAGCGCGTCGTTCCCCTCGCCGACGGGCGCACCGTCATCATCTCGCCGCCGCAAGGCGACCTCGCGGGCGCGCGCATCACCGTGCTCGACAAGGGGAAGGCCACGACCTACCCGATCGTCTTCACCCTCCGCGCCGCGGGCGGCGACGAAGACGGCGACATGCCCGACCAAGTCCTGCGCACGCTCCGGAGCGGCGTCTGGCTCGACGGGTTCGAGGAGCGGACCGCGGGCGCGCTCACGGGTTGGGTCGAAGACGGCGGCACGTACCTCGGGATCGATCTCCGCACCGACGGCCACGCGAACTACGGGAAGTACATCCGCGATCTGGGGACGACGATGGTCTCCGGGCGCTACGCGCTCGCGTTCACCGGCGCGCGCCGCGGCTACGAGACCGACGACGGCGGCATGACGTGGTCGCCGATCGACCTGCCCGATCCGCTCGACGTCCGTCATCGCGGCGCGCCGCTCGCGCGCGCGTGCGGTCCGGTCGGTTGCACGCTCGCCGGGTGGGCGCGGATCGGTTGGGGTCACCCTCCCGAAGAGGCGACGACGAACCAGGGCGCGGCGACGGCGCCCTACGCTTCGCGCCCGGCGGCGCCGTCCATCACGCTCTCGTGCGAGGTCTCGATCAAGGCGAAGGACGTCTCCGAGTCCACGTCGCCGAGCTACTCGTACACGCCCTACTACGGGTACGGCCGCGGCCCGACCGTGGCCACGCAGCGCTGGGATCCGTTCTTCGGGCTCACGCCTCCGAAGCTCGGCAACGACGAGCTCGGGTGGAGCGCTCCGGTGACGGCGGCCGGCGACCGCGGCAGCAACTCGACCGGCGTGCTCGTCGGCTCGCTCGGGCGCGTCTACGCGTGGGGCCCCAAGGGCATCGAGTGGGAGTCGAAGGGGCGCGCGTTCTACCGCTTCACCGGCCCGTTCGAGGCCTCGAACGTCGTCCACACGTCGCAGACCATCTCGACGCCCTCGCTGATCGGCGAGGCCACGCCCTACGTCACGCTCGGCCAGGTCACGCGCCCGGTCGGGCTCTGGTCCATCTTCGCCGGCGACGACGCGACCCACGCGCTCCTGCTCGCGCGGCGGAACCCGATGAACGGTGCGCCGCAGGACGTCGTCGCGATCGAGCTCGAGGCGGACCGGCCCCCGTTCGAGGTGCATCGCTCCGACGGAAGCAGTCTCGGGGACATCGACTTCGCGGTGCGGATGCAGGGTCACTGGTACGTGGCCGCGACCAACGTCAACGACTTCGCCACGCTGTTCGTCTACGAGATCGAAGGCGGTCTCGCGCGCGAGCTCGCGCGCATCCCGCGCGCCGCGTACGACGGTCGCCCCGCCCAGGTCCGGCTCGCGCGGCGCGAAGGCGGTCGCGCGCTCGGCGTCGTCGTCGACGGCCAGGCGCAGGCCTACGGCGCTTCGTCGACGCAGTGGGTGCTCCCGATCGACATCGACAGCGGCGTCGTCGGCGAGCCGGAGCCGCTCGGCGCGGTGGACTTGGGTGGCAAGACGCTGACCGTGTGCAGCGGGCACGACAGCTCGTGGATCGTCGACGAGCGCTGGCCCGCGTCGTCGATCACGCTGCGCTTCGATCCGCCGGCAGGCAAGAAGGACGCATCGCCCGCGATCGTGCGCCCGTCGACGTCGAGCTTCCTCGCGCGCGTCCACCTCACGCGCGGGAGCGCGTGCATCGAGAAGGGCTCCTTCGTGAACACGCTCCCGGAAGAGGCCTACCTCGCGAAGCTCCCGAAGGACACCCAGGGTCCGACCGCCGACATCGCCGTCGCGGGGAGCGGTGGCCGCAGCATGATCCGCTGCCTGAAGCCGTGAACCGCGCCCGGTTCGCTCCGCTGCTCGTGCTCGTCATCGCCGCGTGCGGCGGGGGCGACGACGCCGGGACGCTCCCCGACGGGGCCACGCCCGACGCGAGCGCAGGCGACGCGAAGGCAGGCGACGCTTCGAGCGACACCGGGACCGACGCGCTCGGGCCGTGTACGACGACGGTGAGCTACGGAGCCGCTTGGATCGCACCGCCGAATCACCCGGACGGCTTCGACGTCGCCCCAGGCGACGTCCGCTGGGACGGCACCTGCACCGACGACGGCGCGAGCTCGTTCGCACTCCTCTCGAACGGGTGGAAGCCTTACTTCCAAGGTCACTCCGCGTGCGCGATCGCGCTCGATCACCACGGCGCGTGCTCGAACGTGGGCACGTGCTCGACCCGCGTGAGCTACGGCAGCGCGTGGCTTCCTCCCCCGAACCACCCGGACCGCTTCGACGACGTCGCCGGCCGCGTCCACGGCGACGGCTTCTGCCACCCGAGCGGCGCGAGCTCTTCGGCGAAGCTCTCCAACGGCTGGGTGCCGACGTTCAGCGGCGCGAACGCGTGTGCGCTCTCGTTCCGGTGGCAGGAGTGCGGCGGGCTCTTCGAGAACCCGGTCATCCCGAGCGACTGCCCCGATCCGGGCGTGGTGAAGGACGGCGCGACCTACGTCCTGACGTGCACCTCGGGCGGGGCCGCGGCGGCGTTCCCGCTCTGGGTCTCGACCGATCTCGTGCATTGGTCCGCCAAGGGCCACGTGTTCCCTCAAGGGAAGCGCCCGGCCTGGGCGACCGGCGACTTCTGGGCGCCCGAGCTCCATCAGGTCGGCACCGGATGGGTCGCCTACTACTCGGCGCGCGGCAAAGACGGCGTGCTCGCCGTCGGCGCAGCGAGCGCTCCGAGCGCGCTCGGTCCCTACACCGACTTGGGCAAGGCGCTCGTGCACGATCCCAACATGGGATTGATCGACGCGAGCGAGTTCACGAGCGGCGGAAAGAGCTGGCTCCTCTGGAAGGAAGACGGGAACGCCGTCGGCAAGCCCACTCCGATCCACGCTCAGGAGCTCGCGAGCGACGGCTTGTCCCTCAAAGGTACGATCGCGACCCTCATCACGAACGACCAACCGTGGGAGGGGTCGCTCGTCGAGGGCCCGTTCATGATCGAGCACGGCGGCTCGTTCTATTTGTTCTACAGCGGCAACGGCTACGCGACCCCGAGCTACGCGATCGGCGTCGCCCGCGCGGCGAGCCCGCTCGGGCCGTTCACCAAGGCACCCGGCCCGGTCATGGTCACGAGCGCGAGCTTCGCAGGGCCGGGCCACTGCTCGGTGGTGGATGCGCCGGGCGGCGAGAGCGCGCTCGTCTACCACGCGTGGGTCGCAGGCAAGATCCAGCAGCCGCCGGGCCGCGTCGTCCTCGTCGAGGACTTCGGCTGGGAAGCGGGTTGGCCGCTCCTTCCGCTCGGCCCTTCCCGCTCGTCGCGCGCGCTCCCCTGATCGCGCGGCGTCTTTCGTGACGTCGAAAACCGGGCGAATGGGGCGATGTCGCCGTCGCGCGAACCTGGATGGCAGCGCGATCACGGTGATGTCGACGAGGCCGGCGGGCTGAGCAACTTCGTGGCCTCGGGGCAGGACGCCCCGACGCCGATCGTCGTGGATCGATTCGGCGCGCGCCGATCGCGGCGGCCGCGTGCGAGCTCGTCGTCCCCAACGTCACGGCGACCGCGATCGCCATGGACGACAAGGCGCTCTACTACGTCGACTCGAGCCCGAGCGGGGGCGTCTACAAACTCGTCCGTTGACCTCGGCCCGGACGCCGGCCCGGAATCGGGGTATCGTCCGCGCCGATGTCGCTCCCCAAGAACGAGGCCGAAGGCGAAGCCGCCTACCGTGAGTCGGCGGTCAAAGAGGCTCCGAGCACGGATCCCGAGATCCGCTGGTTCCAGACCGTCTACCGGGGCGAGGTCCCGCAGTTCACGCTTCGCTCGTTCGTCGTCGGGAGCTTGCTCGGCGCGCTGATGGCGCTGTCGAACCTCTACGTCGGCCTCAAGACCGGCTGGGGCCTCGGCGTCGCGATCACCGCGTGCATCCTGTCCTTCGCCCTGTACTCCACGCTCGCGCGGATCCGGATCCGCCTCGGCGTCATCGGGCTCGTTTCGAGCCTGTTCCGCCTGCTCAACACGGTCACCAACGTGCCGGGCTTCGACAAGACGCCCGACGAAGCCAACCTCACCATCCTCGAGAACAACGCGATGCAGTCGACCGCGTCGTCCGCCGGTTACTCGACGGGCGGTGTGATGACGTCGGCGATGTGCGCGCTGCTGCTCGTGCAGGGGCACCACCTGCCGTGGCCCACGCTCATGGGGTGGACGTTCTTCATGGCCGTCCTCGGCACGGTGATGGCGATCCCGATGAAGCGGCAGATGATCAACATCGAGCAGCTCAAGTTCCCCTCCGGCATCGCCGCCGCGGAGACGCTCAAGTCGCTCTACGGCAAGGGTGTCGAGGCCTCGCAGAAGGCGCGCTCGCTCTTCGCGGCGATGGGCGTCGGCGCCGTCGTCGCGTGGCTGCGCGATGCGCACGCCGCGGCGGGGCACAAGGTGCTCGCCGTCCTCACGAAGGCCTCCATCATCCCGTCGCTCACGCCCTTCCCCGGGAAGATGCGCGGGCTGAAGATGGGGAACTGGACCGTCGGCTTCGAGGGCTCGCTCATCATGATCGCGGCCGGGATGCTGATGGGTCTCCGCACGACGATCAGCATGCTCGTCGGGGCGACCATCAACTACCTCTTCGTCGCGCCGCGCGCGCTCGACGCAGGGGCGATCCACACGTCGACCAACAGCGAAGGCGTCACCACGCTCGGCTACCGCGCGATCGTCTCGTTCAGCTTGTGGCCGGGAGCCGCGCTGATGGTCACGTCGGGCTTGCTCACGTTCGCGCTCCAGTGGCGCACCGTCGTGCGCGCCTTCAGCGGCTTGGGCAAGGTCTTCAAGAAGGACGCCCCCCACGTCGTGAAGACCGAGGCCGACAAGGTCCGCGAGGCGATGGACAAGATCGAGGTCCCCATCTCGTGGTTCGGCGCCGGCATGGTCTTCTCGACCGTCGGACTCGTCACCCTCGGCGTCATCTACTTCGAGATCCGCCCGTGGCTCGGGGTGCTCGCGGTGATGCTCTCCTTCGTCCTCTCCATCGTCGCCTCGCGCGCGACCGGTGAGACGGACACCACGCCCGTCGGCGCGATGGGCAAGATCACGCAGCTCACGTACGGCATCCTCGCCCCCGCGAACATCGTCACCAACCTGATGACGGCGAGCATCACGGCCGGAGCCGCGGGGAGCTCGGCGGACCTCCTCACCGACCTCAAGAGCGGTTACCTGCTCGGGGCGAACCCTCGGAAGCAGTTCCTGGCGCAGCTCTCGGGCACCATCGTCGGGACCCTCGTCGTCGTCCCGGCGTTCTACATGCTCGTGCCCACGCCCGACGCGCTCGGCACCGATCGCTTCCCGGCGCCGTCGGCGCAGGTCTGGAAGGGCGTCGCCGAGGTCCTCGCGAACGGCGTCGAGTCGCTCCACCCCTGGGCGCGCAAGGGCATGCTCATCGGCGGCGCGATTGGGATCGTGCTCCCGCTCCTGGAGCTCGCGTTCCCGAAGCACAAGAAATACATCCCGTCGGCCATGGGCATCGGCCTGTCGCTCGTCATCCCCTGGTTCAACTCGTTCTCGATGTTCGTCGGGGCCGTCATCGCCTACCTCTGGGAGACGCGGAACAAGGAGCACGCCGACAAGTACGTCGTGGCCGTGGCGAGCGGGATCATCGCGGGAGAGAGCCTGCTCGGGGTCGCCGTCGCGCTCATGAGCGCCGGTGGGTGGCTGGAGTAGAAATCTTCACCCGTAACGTTGTTATCTCGACAGCCCCGTGTTAGGCGGTTGCATGCGCAGCACGCTCCTCGCCCTCCCCGTTCTCGCGCTCGTCGCCTGCGGCAGCAGTGACGACACCGCGACCCCCGACGCGTCCGGGCTGGTCGACGCCTCCACCCCCGACACCGCGGCCGACACCGGGTTCTCCTTTCCCGATGCCCAGCTCGACGCGGCGCCTCCGTGCGTGGACACCAACACGACCCAGCCGCCGAAGCTCAACGCCGCGAGCGGCAAGCTCGTGGCCCCGTACGACGTCGCCTACACCGCGTACGACCTCGGGCCCGTTCCGGGGATGGAAGGAACCCTGCTCGGCGGGTGCGCGGACAAGCCTGGAGATCCGAACACGCTCCTCGTGATCGCCGGCTCGGAGCGACCCGAGGGCGCCATCTGGGAGGTCGGCGTGAAGCGCGACGCGTGCGGACACATCGTCGGCTTCGTCGGCAAGGCGACGAAGGGGATCCCCGTGCCCTACGGCGACGCGAACCTCGTCGTGACGGGGAGCGGCAACATGTTGGTCCCGCAGTTCCCGGTCGCGACCCTCGCCCAAGTCGATGCGACGCAGAAGAAGGTCGACGCGACGTGGAAGCTCGGGAGCCCGTTCCTCGCCTACGCCGGCGGGAGCTGGACGCCGGGCCACGAGAGCCTCGGCGGCCTGGCGTTCGTGCCTTCGACGATCGTGAGTGGGACCGAGCTCCGCGGCGTCGGCTACCCGCTCGGGAATTGGGTCCACATCGACATCAAGAAGAACGTCAACGATCCGAAGCTCTACGACTACGTCGGGATCACCAAGACGAACATCAACCTGACCAACGGTCCGGGCGGCGTGGCGTACGTGCCCGCGGGCTCACCCGGCTTCACGAAGCCCGCGGTGCTCGTCGCCGAGTGGCTCGTCGGAACGCCGCCTCCGCTGACGACCGGCGTTCGCCAGGTCGCGGCCTACGACGTCGACGCGAACGGGGATCCCATCGTCGCGACGCGGCGCGAGTTCCTGGCGCAGTTCGATCGCCCGTGGGGTGCGCACTTCGAGGCGAGCACCGGCGACTATCTCTTCCTGCAGTGGGCGAACAACCCGGACCACATGATCCAAGTCCGGGGCTTCGCGAAGCCGCCGCCGCCGCCCAACTGAGGCGGCGTCGTCCCTACGCCGGGTCCGCGTCGACGCTCGGCAGCTTCGGCGCGAATCGACCGTTCGCCGTGAGCGTCGCCACCCACTTCATCGGGGGCGCCGGCGGCTTCGCACGCCCTGCCGCCACGTCCTCGATGATCGTCGCGTAGCCATCGGCGACCTCCTTCGCGAAGATCGCACCGCTCTCCGCCCGCGCGAGGTGCGGGCGGCCGGTGTAGCCCGGGAACGGATTCAGCGCATGCCACGCGAGGCCGTGCGCCACCATCGCGAGCTCCGCCGCGAGGTCCACCTGCCCGAGCGCCTCCGCCGTGCGCGCGAGCCGCATCGTGCGCCGATCGGCCACGAGCGGCGGACACGGCGGAAGATCCCCGTGGATCGCGCCGACCGTGTGCGGGGCGTAGTGCATCGTCATCGACGTCTCGAAGAAGCCGGCGTGGAAGTCGTAGCGGAGCCCGGCGATCATCTCGTCCCGGAGCGCGCGATCTTCGATGTGGTCGAACGCACGCGCGAAGCGGGCGCCCTCGAGCTTGCATTGCTCCCGCATCGCCGCCGCGAACGGGTTGAGCGCGACCACGCCGCGCGCGCGGAGCCACGCGAGGCCGGGCTCGATCGCGGTCGAGTGCAGCGGCGCGCCGTGCCACGTCATCGCGATCACGGTGCGCGCGCCGAGCGCGTGGAGCCCTCGACATGCCTCGAGCACGACGTCGCGCACGACCGCGAAGGGAACGAAGCGCGTCCCGGGTCCCGGCGTGGGATCGACGCCGACCTCGAGATCGCTCGCGAGCACGAACGGGTGCTTCCCACCGATCCGCGCGTGCACGTCGCGGGCGAGCCCGGTCGAGATGAGCCGGTCGTTGTGCAGCGACAGGTGAGGCCCGTGGTACTCGACCGGGTTCACGGGGAGGAAGACGGGAGCGCCGGTGGCGAGCAGCTTCCGCGCCTCGGCCACGGGGAGATCCTGGAGGTGGAGAACGCCGGCGTCCATGGGTCGATTCATAGCGCGATCTGGAGGAGACCGCTTTTTGATGGCCGCTTTGATGGGGGTTTGATGCGGGGGGCCCGTAACTCTGCCCACACGACGCGACACGAGTCGCACCCACCACCAAGGAGTCACGGCAATGGCACTCACCTTCAGCGAAACCCACGCAATGTCCCTCATCCAGGCGCAGCTCGGCCCGAACGAGCGCCTCCTCCACCGCGCGCGCGGCGTCGAGAAGCCGTGGTACTCGCTGCTCTTTTCGCGCCTCGGTAGCTTCCTCTGGCGGAACTACCTGATCGCAGCGACGAACCAGCGCATCCTCTTCATCCAGTACGGCGGGCTGCTCAGCGGCTACGCGGCGAAGAAGGTCGACGCGCTCGGCTGGAACGAGGTGGACAGCACCAACCTCGGCTGGGGCATCTTCAACAAGAACCTGACCGTGAAGGCGCAGGCGCAGGGCTTCTCGAAGACGGTCGTCCTCGGCCGCTTCTGGATGAAGGACAACTTCGGCGCCGCCGAGGGCATGGTCCAGGCGCACCAGCAGGCGCGTGCGTCGCTCCCGCCGGGCCAGCAAGCCTACGCATTGGCGCGCTGAACCAACGCGCTCTCGCCGAGGAGCCGGCCGAGCGATGCTTCCAGATCGCTCGGCGCGAACGGCTTCCCGAGGAACACGACGCGCTCGTCGCGTACGATCTCGTCGGCGAGCGCGCTCTCGACGTGACCGCTCACCATCAGGACGGGGAGCGTGCGGTCCTTCTCGCGGAGCCGGGCGAGGACCTTCTCGCCCGCGATCTCGGGCATCACGCTGTCGAGGACCACGCAGCCGAGGGCGGCGTGCTCGCGTTGGAGGATCGCGAGCGCTTCGGCACCGTTGCCCGCTTCGACGCACTCGTAGCCGAGCCGCTGGAGCACGCGCACGATGACCCGCCGCACGGCTGCCTCGTCGTCGGCGACGAGAGCGCGCTTCGTCGGGGCACGGGCGGCGAGCGACGACTGCGACGGGACCTCGCGGAGGAGCGGGAACCACAAGCGCACGGTCGTCCCCTTGCCGACGTCCGACGTGATCGCGCACGCACCATCGTGGTTGTGGACGGTCCCGTGGACGGCCGCGAGGCCGAAGCCGCTCGTCGCCTCGGGCGCCTTCGTCGAGAAGAACGGCTCGAAAAGCCGCTCGAGCGTCGCCTCGTCCATCCCGCGCCCGGTGTCGGTGAGGGAGATCTCGACGTAGTCGCCGTTCAAGGTCCGCGCCGCGGGAGGTGCGTCGGTCTCGGGAAAGGTGACGAGCGTGCTCGCGATCGTGATCTCGCCGCCGCCGGGCATCGCATCCACGGCGTTGGCCACGAGCTTGGCGAGCGAGCTGCGGAGGAGCTCCTCGTCGCCCCGGATCTTCGCGTCCGCGGCACCGAGCGCGGCCGACACGCGAACCGTCGAAGGGAGCGCCCCCCGGATCCGAACGACGGCGTTCGTGAGCATGTCGTCGACCACGACCTCGGTCCGCTGCTGCGTGCCCCGCGGCGAGAACGCGCGGAGCTCCTGCGAGAGCTTCACCGCGCGCCGCCCGGCCTCGACGATCTCGCGAACCGAGGCGACGACCTCCGGGTCCGCCCCCTTCGTCTTCTCTTCGAGCCAGGCGGCGTGCGACACGATCGGCGTAAGCGCGTTGCTCAAGTCGTGGGCGACGCGCCCGGCGAGGCGACCCGTGCTCTTGAGTTGGTTCGCGTGAGCCGCAGCCCGCTCGGACGCGGCCTGCGCCGCCCGTGCAGTGCGCTCGCGCGTGAGCGCGGCGGAGAGGTCACGCGTCGTGCGCTCGAGGCGCCGGAACACGGCGAGCACGAGCGCGGTCGACATCGCGCTCAAGACCAGGATCGCCATCGCGTAGCGGATGCCCACCACGAGCGGGACGAAGATGGTCCCGGGCTCCGCCCCCGTCGCCAGCGTGTCGCCACCGAACACCGCGACCGTCAACGCCACGAGGGTGGCGAGCCACGCAACCAGGCCACCGCGAGGACCGTGGAAGATCGCGCTCGCCAAGCAGACCAGGCTGAAGGTGCAGCCCACGCCGACGGTGAAGCCGAGCCGCATCAACGCGAGCGCGCCGAGGCCGAACGAGCCTACGAGCATCGCCGTCGTCACGCGCGGGCTCGGGACGCGAACGAACAACGTCGCGCCGATGATCGCGAGCTCCACGGCGAGCAAGAGGAAGAAGCTCGGGCCGAACGCTCGGTGCACCCACGCGCTCACGACCATGCTCGCGACGTGGAGCAGACCGAGCGTCAGACCGAACACTCGAAGTGCTCGCCAACCCGCCGCCCGCACGTCGACGAGCGACTGCTCGACCTGAGGGTCGGACGGCGGGCCGGAGGACTCCACCAAATCAGACTAGCGCAGTCCGCGCCCGCGCTCCTCGCGATCCAGTTGGATCCCCCCTACGGATCAGCTGCGAGCCGATCGCCGGAAGAGCCGGGAAATCCCCCGCGAATCCCGCGTGGCATGACCGGTGCAAAGTTCGCGCGGCGGAGGCGCCCTCATGTCCCGAACTCTCCTCGCACCGCTCGCGCTCGCCGCACTGGCCGCGCTCATCGCACTGGGAAGTGGTTGTTCGGCCGCGAGTGAGGACGAGGCAACCTCGGAAGACGCGCTGAACCCTTGGTCCGACGGCGCCGGCGGTGGCCCAGCCGTATGGGAGACCGACCCCTGCGATGCCCCGCAGGCGTTCGCGAAGTCCCACGGCCTCAACTTCATCAAGGCGAGCTCGAACGCCCAACCGATCAAGGGGACGGCGGGGCGCGATCTCATCGTCGGCACGGACGGCGACGATCACATCTGGGGCGCGGGCGGCGCCGACGTCATCTGCGCCGGCTACGGCGAGGACTGGGTCCACGGCGACGACGGCAACGACTACATCGACGGCGGCGGCGACAACGACCACCTGTACGGCGACGAGGGCGACGATCTCGTCCACGGGCGCGGCGGGAGCGACGTGATCTTCGGCGGCAACGGCGCCGACATCCTGCTCGGC
Organism: Polyangiaceae bacterium; assembly: GCA_044224495.1. Lineage (GTDB taxonomy): Bacteria > Myxococcota_A > Polyangia > Polyangiales > Polyangiaceae > JBGAKG01. The sequence goes on from JBGAKG010000027.1 coordinate 107,792, forward strand.
GACATCCTCGACGACAAGCTCTACGGCGAAGCCGGCAACGATCTCCTGATCGGCGGACACGGCACCGACATCATGATGGGCGGGACCGGGAACGACTACCTGCGCGGCGACACCGGCAACGACGCGTTCGTCGGGGGCCCCGGCAACGACGTCGCCAGCTTCATCACCGCGATGCCCCCCGGCCAAGGGCAGAAGGTGAACGCGCCGCCGAGCGCGATCGACGGCGTGAAGATCGACTTCACCGACGACTGCAAGGAGACCGGCTTCGGCTTCGACGACCTCCAGCGCACGACGCACGACGGGTGCGCGAACGGCGACGGCGGCAACGAGCCACTCGACGGGATCGAGGACGTCCTGGGCTCGCCCTACGACGACGTCTTCCTCGGCGGGAAGTCAGGCGTCCTCTTCCGCGGTGGCTTCGGCGACGATCACTGCGACGGAAAGCCGTGCGGGAAAGGCGACCCCGCGCCCGCCGGCACGATCTACGTGGGGATGGACGACACGCCGCGCGATCTGGGCCTCGTGGTCCGCGGCAGCGACCAATCCGACGTGCTCGACATCGCGGCGCAGAACGGGAAGCTCGTGGTGCGCGTGAAGAATGGGCGCCCGATCACGACGAGCGGCGGCTGCAACGCCTCCGGGGCGACCGTCACGTGCTTCGCGCTCCACACCGTGCGGTTCATCGCCGCGTGGATGGGGAACGGCAACGACGTGCTGAAGCTCGAGAGCGAAGTCGCCGGCTCCGGCCCGTTCCCGCGCGACATCACCGCGCACGCGAGCGGCGGCGAAGGCGACGACTGGCTCCACGGCGGCAACGAACAGGACGTCTTCTTCACCGGCCCGCGCGGAGCGGACCACCTGTTCGGCAACGGCGGGAGCGATGCGCTCCTCTCCGAGAGCCGCAAGTGGCCGGGGAAAGACTGCTCGAACCTGACGCCACAGCAGAAGCACGCGAACCCGTTCTGCGACGAGAACAAGCCCGACGGCGCGAGCTACGACGACGGCGCCGACGAGCTGCGCGGCGGTCCGGGCGACGACCAGCTCGTCACGGACTACCCCTGCGGCGGGCACGTGAACTCGGGCGGCGGCGGGAAGGACATCGCCGGGTTCGCGCGGAGCGGGCGCTTCGATCTCGTCGCCCAGCTCGCGGGGAAGGCGACGATCGAGAAGGCGTTCCACGGCATGGCGTACAACCCGCAGCTCTGCGGCCTCGGGAAGGCGACGAAGTTCGAGGACGATCTCGAGATCCTCGAAGCCGCCGACGGCGACGACGAGCTCTGGGGCAACGACGCACCGAACGTGATCTGGGGCCGCGAGGGCGACGATCACCTCCACGGCCTCGCCGGCAACGACGTGCTCGAAGGCCTCTTGGGTCAGGACAAAGTCTGGGGCGGCGCCGGCGACGACGTGATCACGGGCGCGGAGGATTCGTACCCGGACGCGGACTGACCACGTGCCGAGCGTGCTCGCGCACGATCCCGACCGCGATGCGCTCCGCGAGCGCCGAGATCGTGAGCAGCGGCGTCACGCCGAGCGAGCGCGGGACGATCGCACCGTCCGCAACGTAGAGACCGAGGTGCACTCGGCCTTCGGGATCGAAGACGCGCCCGCGGTCGTCCACCGCGCCGTGATCCACGTCGTCCCCCATCGGCAGCCCGCCGAGCGGGTGCACCGTCATCTGGCGCTCGCCGCCCAGGAGCGTGCTGCGCGGGTTCGGCGCGAAGATGCCGCCGTGCGCCTCGGTGAGCGCGAGCATCTCGTCGGTCATCGCGGCGAAGCAGCGCTCCTCGCCGACGCCCTTCCACGCGACGTGCACCCGATCGTCGTCATCGTCGAGGACGAGCCGCCCCGTCGCCGAGTCGTGACCGCACGCGAGGAACAGCATCGAGTGGTTGAGCGCCCCGTCGGGATCGGGACCGCTGAGCGAGAGGAGGTCGCGCTGGATGAGCGCGCGCTGGCGCGCGTCGGCCGAGACCATCCCCCACGCGCCGAAGACGCGTGACACCAGCGTCGCGAGCGCGGTCGGGATCGCACCTTGGAGGAGTAGGAAGCGCTCCTGGAGGTTCTTCGGGGGACCGCGGCGGAAGTCCCCGTACGAGCTGATCGTCGTCCCGACCGGCCAGCCATCGCGCACGCCGTTCACGGTCGCGCCGTAGCCGAGCACGTCGGTCCGGGTACGCCCGGCGTACGAGAGCGCCATGATGTCCGCGTTCCCGGAGAAGCGCGCCCCCACCATCTTTCCGAGCGGGAGCCCCGCGCGCTGGGACCGGAGCAGGATCTCGGTCGAGCCCATCGAGCCGGCGCCGAGGACGACGACCCGCGCGCGCACGGTCCCCTCGCGCTCGGAGTCCACGAAGCGAAACGCGAGCTCCCAGCCGGACTCTGCGGGCGCGATCGTGCGCACCTCGATCCCGGTGAAGATCTTCGCTTTGTGGTGCTTCGCGAGCGGCAGGTAGTTCGTGGCGAGCGTGTTCTTCGCGCCGACGTTGCAGCCCGCCACGCAGTCACCGCAGTGCGTACACGGCGCGAGCGTGACGCCGTGCCGCTCGTGCGCGTGCCGGCTCACGTTCAGCTTCATGAGCCCATGCGGGACGCCGCGGCCGGCGACGAGCTCCTTGTGGAGCATCACCTTGCGCATCCCCTCGAGCCCCGCGTCCGAGTAGGCGCCGAGCATCTCCTCCGCGCGGTCGTAGTGCTTGGCGAGGTTGCCCTTCGCCCACGAGGCGCGGATCGCGGCGGGCCACTCGGGTTGCTCGAAGACCGCTTCTTCGGGCCGGAGCGAGATGCCGGCGTTGATGAGCGAGGTGCCCCCGAGTCCGTTGCCGACGACGACGTCGAGATCGTTCGCGAGCTGGACGTTCGCGTCGAAGAGGCCGAACGGGTTGAGCGGCGAACGCACCGCCTTCGCGACGGCGGTCTCGTCGGCCGGGAACTCGCCCGGCAACCACTCGCGCCCCCGCTCCAGCACCGCGACGGAGACGCCCGCCTGCGCGAGACGCGCCGCCGTGATCGACGCGCCGTAGCCGGAGCCGACGACGACCGCGTCGTAGTGATACGCGAGCTGCGTGGGCGGCGAAGCGAGGTGCTTCGTCACTTCTTGTCCTTGTCCCACGCCCACGCGGGCCGGGGCTTCTCCGGTCCCCGGAGCTCGCACCCTTCGTTCTTCTTGAGCGGCCCGTCGGGGACGAGGTAACCGTCGTTCACCTCGGGGCGACCCGTCACCGCGGTCGGGCCCTTGCAGCCCTGAGCGATCCACGTCGCGAGGATCGACATGGCGTCGTCATCCATGCTCGGCAGCCCGATCGGCATTCCGAGCATCCCCTTCGGGTACGACGGACGCTCGTAGTCGCCGAAGGCCGGCACGTGGTCCCGCTGCTCTTCGATCCGCCGCTGCAGCATCACGACGAGCACGTGCGGCATGGCCTCGCCGGGGCGCGGTTGGAAGATGGAGTAGCGCTTGCCGTCGGGTCCGACGGCGCCGTTCACCATCGACTCGTACGTGCGGAGCGCGAGCCCGATGCCGGCGTAGCCGAAGCCACCGTGGTTGCCGGGGCCCGTGTCCTTCTCGTAGTCGTTCATGTGGCAGTGGACGCAGACCTTGCCGAGCACCTTCTCCTTCATCTCGGCGTACGGCACGGGGCGCTCCAAGAGCGCGGGCGGCTTGAGCTCGTAGGTGGCGGGCGCCGGCTTCAGCTCGGGATCGCCGAACCAGAGGTAGTCGCGGATGGCTTCGGCTTCGCCCACGGTCAGGCCGCTCGCCGGCATCGTCGTCTTCGGTGTGATCGCCTGCGGCGCCATCAGCCAGCTCACGATGACGTCGCTCCGGGTGCGGTCCTTCGCGAAGCGGAGGTTCGGCGCGAGCGCGTTCGCCGCGCGCGCGGCCTCGAGGGTCTCGCGCGTCATCCCGGTCGCGAGGTTGCCGTACGTGTGGCACGCCACGCAGCCCTTGCCGAGGAAGAGCTTCTTCCCTTCTTCGAGCCGCGCCGCATCCGGCTTCGCGGGCGCGGTGGGAGCGACCCAGCCCGGCGCCCACGGGTCCGGCGCGTCCGCGATCGCGGCGAAGTAGCGCGCGACCTGGCGGATCTCCGCGTCGGTGAGCTTGTGGCGGAACATGCTCTCCTCGAGCGTGGGCCGCTGGTCGTACGGCTCGTGGAGGAACGAGTCGATGTACTCTGCACGCACCCGCTTGCCCACGCCGGTGAGGTCGGGGACGCGCTCGAGGTGGACGATGTTGCGCTGGTAGCGCTGGATGATCGGCTCGCCGTACTTCGAGACGATGTCCTTGTACTGCTTGTCGTCCGGCTTGAGCCCCGAGAGCCAGAGGTGGCAGGACGTGCACCCGTTCGGGCGCGATGCCGCCGGAAGATCGTCGATCTCGTGGCAGCGCCGACACTCGTGCTTGATCATGACGGCCTTGCCGTCGGCGATGGCCTTCTCTTTGGTCGCAGCCTCCCACGTCACGGTCGGGACAGGCGGAGCGACGGTGCTCGCGGTCGAGGCAGAGGCCTTGGGGGCCGCGTCGGCGGCGCCGGAGTTCGTCTTTCCGCAAGCAGCGGCCACGGCGGCGAACGCCATCGCAGCGAGGAGGGCGACGCGAAGGTGATTCACGCCCGAGATGCTAGCAAACAAAGCGCGCCGAGCGACGCCGCTCAAGGCAGGCGCAGGTCGAGGAACCGGCCCTTGGCGCGGAACGCCGGCGACGCACCCTCTTGGTACGCGAGGAAGAACACGCCCGCCGGATCGACCGTCGTGAGCTCGAGCGGATACGGGGGGACGTCGCTCACGACGACGACCTCGTTCGTCAGCGCACCGGCGCCGTCGAAGCGCGCGAGCTTGAGCTGGCGATGACCCGCGTCGATCGTCGTGCCCACGATCGCGCCGCCGACCTTCGCGAGCGCGATCGCAGGCGCCCCGAAGCCACTCGCATCGACCGGCGTCGCGCCGTTCGCGCTCACGTGCAAAAGTTTCGCGCCCCCCGCCGCGGTGCCGGCCGCGAGCCAGACCTCGGACCCGAGGGCCGCGAGGCTCGGCGCCAGCACGTCGGGCACGCTGCCGAGCTTCGTCGCGTTGGAGGCCCCGTCGTCGATCCGCACGAGCTCGACGGAGGAGCCGTTTCCCTGGTTGGGCTCCGACTGCCACGCGACGATCATGGCGCCGGGGATCGTCACCACGTCGGGCACGCTCTGGGTCATGGCGGCGTCGAAGCCGACGTCGATCGAGCCGCCGACCGGCGCTCCTTCGGCGTCGAGGCGCGCGCCGAAGACCTGGAACGCGGGGGCTTCCGGGACGCCCCACGCTCCGGTCAGCGCGAAGCCGGTCGCGCTCGGTTGGCTCGGTGCGATCTGGGCCATCCATGCGTTGGCGGTGATCGGCTTTCCGCTCCGCGGCCCGTCGTAGGCGCGCGAGGCACCGCGAGCGACGCCATCGCGATCGAAGGTGCGGACGTGGAGCGAGAGGTTGTTCTGTGCCGCGCCGGAGTCCGCGGCCCACGTGACGACGACGCGCTCGCCGCGCACGGCAACCTCGGGGTCCACGTCGTTGCCGTCGTCGTCGCTCACGCGGATCGGCGCGAACGCGGGTTTGCCGTTGCACCCGAACGCCGCGAGGAAGACGTCGAGCTTGTTCTTGTCCGCGCCCTTCGGGCGGTCGTAGACGACGTACACGCGGTCGCCGGAGAAGGCGCTCGCCGCGTGGACCTGCGTGTCGGGGCCGCTGGGGTCGATCGCAAACGCGGCGTCAGTGAAGGTGGTGCACGCAGCAGCCGCGTCGGGACCCGCGTCCGCCGGCGGCGTCGCGGACGAGCCCGAGCTGCAGGCACAGAGCGCCAGCGGCGCGAGGGCGAGGGCCGTGAGGAGGCGGTACTTCACGGGCGCGGTGTACACCGTACATGCCCGAGCGTCGAGCCCCGCGAGGCGCGACGTGATACCCCGGAGAAAGCTTGCACGGGCACAGTTCGAGCCTCCGTGTCTTGGGTGATTCGACGCTCGGTCTGCACGGGCCCGTCGCGGCGCTGGACGTCTCGCCGAACGGGCGGCTCCTCCTCGCGACGACCGACGACTTGGACGGCGACGCGGCCGTGTTCGATCTGCAGACGCTCGCGGTCGTCGATCGCGCGCGGATCACGGCGAGCGCGGCGTGGTTCCTCGACGACACGACGTTCGTCACCGCCTACGCGATGACGCGGTGGCACCGGGTCGGACAGCGGGAGCTCCTCCGCGAGTCGCAGGGGCACGGCGTGCCCCTCGCCTACGCGCGGGGGCGCGGGCTCCTCGCGCTGACCCAACGGCCGGAGACGACGATCGTCGACGTCATGTCCCCCACCGGCTCCGTTCTCCACCGAGTGGCGACGCCATCCGCGGCGAAATCACTCGCCTTCGACCGCGACGGGAGTCGACTCGCGATCGGCTGCGAGACCGGCGCCGTCGTCGCCCACCTCGCCGAGGGTGCGAGAGTGGACGTCGTCGTCGCCGAGGGACGCAACGTGCTCGTCGCGTGGGCCGGCGACGAGCTGATCACGATCGACGCCGACGATCGGAGCGCCCGCGTGTGGCGCGGAAAGACGCCGCGCATCGCCAAGCTCGAGAGCGAGGTCGAGCGCGCGGCCACTTCGCCGAACGGCGTGCTCGCGCTCGCGAGCCCGGCCGCCGTCATCGTCGACCCGCTCGTCCGCGCCCGCCGCACGCGGATCGTCGGCCCGATCGGCGCGCTCGCCTTCGTCGGCGAGCGACGCATCGCGCTCGGCGTCCGCAACAAGGTCCGGTTCCTTGACGTCGAGAAGGGAACGGTCGAAGAGCGCGGCCACGGCCACGACGAGAGCGTCGAGCACGTCGCGACCACCGGCGGCGGGAAGCTCCTCGCGACGGCGGGTGCCACGCGCGGCACGATCCGGCTTTGGGACACGGTCAGCGGGGGGCTCGTCCACGAGTTGACCGGCCACGATGGCGGGCCCTCTTGCCCTTCGTTCACCCGCGAAGGCGACCTCCTCGCATCGGGCGGGCGCGACGGGCGGCTCGTGCTCCACGACGTCCGAACCGGCGAACGCGTCGACGCGACGCCCGTCGGAGGTGGGTTCCGCGGCATCGCGGCGACGTTCGCGCCCGACCGGAGGATCTTCGTCGTCCAGGAGGACGGCCTCGTCACGGTCCACGCGCTCGGCGCGCTGTCGGACGCCAAACGGCTCGCGCGCGTTCAGGGCGGCGGCTTGTTTCCGCCGTCGATCGCGGTCGATTCCGGGTGCCGTTGGGTCGCCGTCGGTTTGGCGGGGAAGGTGACGGTGCTCCACGCGGACGGAGAGTCCGCCGGGCGCGAGGTGATGGTGATCGAAGGCGAGGCGCGACTCCCCACCTTCGCCCCCGATGGGCCGCTCCTGGCGCTCCGTCAGGAGCACCAGCTCCTCGTCGTCGAGGTGCCGACCCAGCGCGTGCTCCAACGCGTCGACGTCGCCGTCATCCACTCGATCGCGTTCCTGCCGGGAGGGTCGGTCGCGGTCGTGCCCTACGTGGACGCGCCGGCCGAGGTGATCGACGTCGCGACCGGCGAGCGCCGCCCGCTCTCGCTCCCGAGTCGACCACGCTCCGTCGCGAGCGCCGGGCTCGGCATGATCGCGCTCGGCTTCGCCGACGGAACGGCCGCCCTCTGCCCCGCGCCGCTCTCGGCGGCGATGCAACGGGTGGTCACGCTCGACGTGCTTCGCGGCGTGCTCCACGAGCTGCTCCCGCGCGATGGCGAGGCACGCGGCGGCTACCGCGACGTGCCGGCGACCGCGAGCCTCGACGGCGACGCCCTCTCGCTGAGCCGCGCCGGAGCGCGCTTCCGGATCACGGTCGGCGCCGACGCGCAGGGGTGGTTGCTCCGCATCGAGCGCGAGGGTCGTCCGTTCGTGGCCCCCGTGCCGTCGCTCCTGGCGCGGGCGCGCCGTTGGGTCGGGGCGCGTCCGGGACCCGGCGACGTCGCGCCGGCGGTCGTGGCGCTCGGCGCGGTCGCCTCGCGCAGAGCCGAGGTCGAGCCGAGTGGGGCGCTGCTCGTCCGCGGCGCCGACGCCAGCGGCAACGGGACGAGCCCCCCGCCCGACGCACCCGAGCTCGAGCGCTGGCTCGTGGCGCTCGCGCCGGCGCCCTGAGTCGGGTCACAATGCGTGCGTGATCCGTCCGAAGCACGAAACCGACACCGACGCCGCGACGCTCGTTCAAACGAAGGACCGCGCCGAGCTCGAGCCGACCCTCCGCGCCGCCGGGGTATCGTCCGGCGTCGCTCCGATCGGCGAAGCGACCCTCGACGCGCCGCTCGGCCCCGAGCACGCCGGCGAACGCTACGTCTTCAAGAAGCCGCTCGGCTCGGGCGGCATGGGCGAGGTGCGCCTCTGCCACGACGAGCGCATCGGGCGCGAGATCGCGCTGAAGGTCATGCGGCGGGAGGCCGTGTCGGCCGACTCCGCCACGCGCTTCATCCGTGAAGCTCGCGTGCAAGGCCAGCTCGAGCACCCGAGCGTCGTCCCCGTCTACGATCTCGCGCGTGACGAGAACGGCTCGCTCTACTTCACGATGAAGCGGATCCGCGGGATCACGCTCGAGGAGGCCATCCGCCCGCCGAGCGACGCAGCGCCGCGCTACTCGAAGCGCCGCTTGCTCAACGCGTTCGTGAGTGTCTGCCTCGCGGTGGAGTTCGCGCACTCGCGCGGCGTGCTCCACCGCGATCTCAAGCCCGGGAACGTGATGCTCGGCGAGTTCGGCGAGGTCAACGTGCTCGACTGGGGCATCGCGAAGATCACGGGTCGCGCGATGGCGGAGGCGAGCCCCGAGAGCGCACCGCTCCTCGACGTCGACGGGCCGAACAGCGGCCGCACGGTGGCCGGGTCGCTCGTCGGGACGCCGGGTTACATGTCGCCGGAGCAAGCGCGGGGCGAGCTCGACGCGCTCGACGCGCGCTCCGACGTCTACTCGCTCGGGGCGATCCTCTACGAGATCGTGACCGGCGAGCACCTGCACGACGGTCCCACCGTGTCGGCGATCCTCGCGAGCACCGTGCGGGGACCGGCGAACCCCAAGCCCTCGGGGCGGGCGCCCGACGTCGCGCCGGAGCTCGACGCGATCTGCGAGCGCGCGCTCGCGATGGATCCGAAGGATCGCTTCGGCTCGGCGCGCGAGCTGTGCGACGCCCTGGAGCACTTCCTCGACGGCGACCGCGATCTGATGCTGCGGCGCGAGATGGCGGAGGAGCACGTCCTCCGCGCGCGCGATGCCCCTTCGCGCGAGGTCGCGCTGAAAGAGGCCTTCCGCGCGCTGGCGTTGAACCCCGACGACACCGAGGCGCGCGGGCTGGTGGCGAAGCTCCTCCTCGAAGCACCGGACGAGGTGCCGGCCGCGGCGCGGCCCGAGCTCGACGCGATCGAGGCGCGCGTCCGCAAAGAGGGCGCGCGAGCGGCGGCGCGCCGCTACCTCACGTGGATGCTGTTCATCCCGCTCGTCTTCGCGATGGGCGTGCGCTCGTGGGCGCTGACCGGCACGGTGATCGGCCTGATGCTCGCGTCGACGGCGGCCTCGGCGGCCATCGCTCGCTTGGAGCGGCCGCGCGCGCTCCACGGCGTCGTGCTGCTCGGGCTGAGCATGGCGACCGCCTCGGCGGTGAGCGTCTTCCTGGGCCCGTTCGTGATCGTACCCGCGCTCGCGGCGACGAACGCCCTTTTCTTTGCACTCTACACAGAGAAGCGCTGGCGCCCCGTCATCGCGTTCGCCGGGCTCGCGGCCGTGCTCGCTCCGTGGCTCCTCGAGATCGCGGGCGTGCTTCCGGCGTCGATGGCTCACGCCGAGGACGGCGTGACGCTGCTCGCCCGCGCGATCGCGATCGAGCCGCGCTGGGTGGAGGGCTTCCTCCTCCTCACCTCGGCCGGCATCTTGGTCACGACCACCGGGACGGTCGGCCGCGTGCGCGACGAGCTCGGGGCGTCCGAGCGGCGGAGCTTCCTCCAGGCGTGGCACCTCCGGCGCATGGTGGAGTGACGACCCTGATCGCGTTGCCTCGCCCTCGCTCGCACGCGGGGCCGAGGCACGATGTGGCACACCGCGAGCCAGCGGAAATTCCAGGGATCGGCGAGGCACGCGGCTTGCTGAAGCGACGGGCATGCTCCCTTCGTTCGCTTCCTCGTCGCGTACCTTCTCCTTTCTCTTCGCCGCGGCGGCGGCTGCGGTCCTATCGATCCACTGTGGCGGGCGCATCGATGGCGATGCGCCGAGCACGTGCCCGACGAACCTGAACGAAGCCTGCCCGACGAACGCGAAGTGCACCGCTCACGTGACCGACTGCGGCGGCGCGCGCGACGTCACGTGCACCTGCAACGGCACCGGCTGGTCGTGCCCGCAGACGGGCGCGTGCCCCAACCCGTGCACCAACGTGACCCCGGGTGGCTCGTGCTCGGCCGAGGGCACCTTCTGCAAGACGCCCCCGCCGCCGAACTGCGATCTGCCGCCGGCCGGTGGCTGCACGTGCTCGAACGGCAAGTGGACGTGCTCCATCACCATCTGCGAGGATCCCCCGCCGCCGGTCCCCGCGTGTCCTCCGCCGAGCGCGATCCACGAAGGCGGGAGCTGCGTCGGCAACGCGACGTGCGGCGGCTACCTCCAGTGCCCGCAGGGTGGCTCCGCGAACGTGAGCTACGACTGCGTGAACGGTCGCTGGCAGATGTGGGAGTACTTCCAGGATCCGTGCGACACCATCGAGCCCGACGGCGGCTTGGTCATCGTGGATGGCGGGAAGAAGGGCGGCTGAGCGTTCAGCTCGGCGAGCGCAGGCTCAAGGTCCCCAGGTAGTCACGCTTCCCCACCGGAACGCCCGCGTGGCGCAGGATCGCGTAGGCGTGGCACAGGTGGAAGAAGAAGTTCGGGAGCGCGTGCTCGAGGAAGTAGTCCGCTCCCGTCATCACCTTCCCCTCCCAGCGGGGTTGGCTCACGCGGCGTGACTCGGCGCCGATGAAATCGTTCGCGTTGAACCCGTCGAGGTAGCTGATCGTCTGGCGGATCCGCGCGCGCAGGTCGTCGATCGACTGCTCGTTGTCCGAGTTCACGGGAGCCTCTTTCCCGGTGATGCGCGCGATGGAGAGCTTCGCCGTGTCGCAGGTCACCTGGACCTGGCGGAGGAGCGGAAACTGGTCGGGCGCGAGGCGCATCTCGAGGAGCGCCTTCGAGTCGGTCCCCTTGGACTCCGCGTGGGTCTTCGCCATCTCGAGCCACTTGTCGAGCTGACCGAGCATCTTCTTGAACTGGCGGTACGTGACCTCGTACATGCCCTCATCTTACGCCGGAAACCGCGGCCGGGCGTCGGATTCTCCGATCGGGCGCCGCGCTCAGTGGCGGGTGATGGTCGTGAAGCCTTCGAAGCGACGCGCCCAAACGTCGTCGCGGAGTGCGTCGGCATCGGCCGTGATCGCGGCCATCACCGGATCGGGCTCGGCGCGCTCCTCGCCGCGCGCGACACGGCGAGGCTCGCCGATCGCGACGAAGATCTCGGGCCGCTCGTCCTCGATGAACTCGTAGCGAACGACCACCGTCGAGAACGGCGCCTTCGAGCGCGCGGCGAGCCAGCTCGCGCCGGCGATGCTCTCGAGCGGGCGCTTGTCCATCGACTCCTGCTTGCCCTGCGGATAGATGCCGAGCCGCATGTTCGGCTGCTCGAGGAGCTCGAGCGCATGCCGCAGCGCCGCCGCCGAGCCGGCGCGCGTCGTCCGATCGACGCCGAACGCGCCGATCCAACGCAGCCACGAGAGCTTCTTCAGGTTCGCCTCGTCCATCATCACGTCGTGCCGCGCGCCCGGGGGGAACCAGCGCCGCGACAGGTGATAGATCACGAGCGAGTCCCACCAGGCGACGTGCTGGCACGCCATGATCACGGGGGCCGTCGGCGGCGGGAGGTTGCCCCGCACGTGCACGGCCGCGAAGCGCCGCCGGAAGAGGTTCTTCACGTACCAGCCGAAGGCGGTCTCGAACGCAGGCCAGTGCGCGGAGGGGATCATGAGCGCGTCGGCGACTACGATGACGACGAGCGGCGCTCCGCTCGCGAAGCGCTCGGAGCCGCGCTCGGCGGGACCGCGGGCGCCAGGAGCACCTCGGCCACGAGGCGGCCGACGAGCTCGCGGTGCGCGGGGCGGAGGCGCGCGATGCTCTCGAGCTCCGCGTCGAGCACGCCGCGCGTCCGCGGGAACGCGGAGAGCAACCAGCGCGCGGTCTCGAAGGCGAGCGCGGCGTGGCGCGCTTCGTCCTCGGCGATCCCGTCGAAGAGCTCGGCGAGCGCAGGGTGCTCGGCGGAGGCGGCGTGCTCGGCGGCCTCCGCGGCGGCGAGCGTCTCGCCGATGCAGCCGCCCCGAACGACGTCGCGCAGGAGATCTTCGGCGACGACCTCGGCGTCGCCGAAGCCGACGAAGGGGGCGACGGCTTCGGGGAAGCGCGCGGGCCCGAGATCGGCCCCGCCGAGGTGCGAGAGCCACGCGAAGCAGGCCCGCGCGTGGACGATCTCGTCGTGCAAGGCGCGCTGCGTCTCTTCGACGAGACGCGGCGTCGCCCCGAGCGCGACGAGCTGGCAGATCGTCCGCGCGAACGAAGCGATGCTCGCGTGCTCTTCGCGTGCGCTGCGCGCGAAGACGTCGCGCCAGCGATCGCGGGTCGCGTCGTCGAGGACGGCGCTGGGCGTTGCGCTGCGCCAGTCGCCGCGCGGGGCGAGCCTGGCGACGACGGGTCCCCCGCCGACGTAGAGCGGGCGGCCCCCCATGATCGGCTCGTCCTCGCCGTGGCACGTCCCCGGCCGACCGGGGATGGTGTGGGCGCCATCGAAGGGGAGCGCGCAACGCATGCCAGCGCCGCAGTCCGCAGCGGTCCAGCACGAAGCGCCACGCTTGCTCGCCCCCGCATCGCGAGCGGCGACCCGAACGGAGGGAGCCGCGGAGGCGCTTGCGATCGGGGCTGCGGAGGCGCTTGCGATCGCGGATGCGGGCGCGGACGCGGATGCGGTCACGGACGCGGACGCGGTCACGGACGCGGTCACGGACGCGGACGCGGTCACGGCTGCAGGCGCGGTCGCAGCCTCGGGCTCACGCGCACACGCGAGGAGCGATCCGGCGACGGGAGCGGCAGCGAGATGCGCGAGGATCAACGCTCGGACGGACTTCATTCCGAGAGCGTATGCGAACGAAGGGCCGGCAGGATCGTCGAGGTTGGAGGTGATGGAAAGAGGTAAGGTGCTGGGATGGAGACCGTTTCCCTCACCGCCTACGCCATCGCAACCATCCGCGCGATGGAGCAAGAGCGCCCTCCCGCCGAACGTCTCTTCGAGGATCGGATCGCCTCGATCTTCGCGCGCGATGGCGCCGACGCCGCGGAGGGGACCAAGCGCTTCTTGGAGCTCCCGTTCCTCGTCGACGCCATTCGGATGCGCACGCGCTTCAACGACGAGCTCGTGGAGAGCGCCGTTCGGAGCGGGCTCCGGCAGGTGGTCCTGATGGGGGCCGGGTTCGACTCGCGCGCCCAGCGATTGCCCGCGCTCGCCTCCGAGGGCGTGCGCGTCTACGAGATCGACCTCCCGGCGCTCGTCACGCGGAAGGGCGCGCTCCTCGATGCCGCTGGCGTCGCCACTCCGAACGTCGTGCGGATCGCGTCCGATTTCTCCGACGCCGCGTTCGGGGGCAAGCTCGCCGCCGATCTCGCGGCCGCCGGCTTCCGCGCCGGCGCAGGCGCCGTCTTCGTGTGGGAGGGCGTGGTCGCCTACCTCGGGCGCGATGCCGTCGAGCGCACGCTCCGCTTCATGGCCGCGCAGGGCGGGCCCGGCAGCCGACTCGTGTTCGAGAGCGCTCCGGCCGCGTTCGAGCCGGAGACGGCGGAGGACGCCGTGCGCGCCGCCGGGTTCTCGTCCGCGGAGGTGACCTCGTTCGCGACGCTGTGGAAGCAGTGGCTCGGCGGCACGCCGCACGAGAACGCGGAGATCGTGCAGGCCGTGGTCGCACGGATCGACGGCGCCGCGCTGAGCTAATTGCCGCCCGGCGCTCGACGCGCGCGCTGCTGGACGATCTCCAGTGCCGCGACGCGGTACGCCTCCGCGAGCGTCGGGAAGTTGAAGATGGTCTCGACGAGCTGGTCGACGCGGAAGCCGGCTTGGATCGCGAGTTGGCCGATGCCGACGAGCTCCGCAGCGCCCTCGCCGACGACGTGCGCGCCGAGGATGCGCTCGCCGGCGCCGTCGGCGACGAGCTTGAGGAACCCGCCTTCGGTCGCGGCGATCATGCCGCGCGTGATCTCCGAGAACGACGCTCGCCCGACCAGGACGTCGCCGTGCCGCGCGCGCGCCTCGGCTTCGCCGAGCCCGATGCTCGCCATCTCCGGGATCGCATAGACGCCGGTCGGGATCAGCTCGGCGGCCGGTCCGGGGTCGAGGCCGAGCGCGTCGCACACGGCGCGGCGCCCTTGCTCGGTGGACGACGCCGCGAGCGAGGGAGGGCCGATGACGTCGCCGACGGCCCAGATCCCCTGCACGGCGGTCCGACAGCGCTCGTCCACCGCCAGGAGCCCGCGCTCCGTCGGCACGAGGCCCGCCGCGTCGAGCGCGAGCCCCTCGAGGTTCGCGATCCGACCGAGCGCGCACATGAGCTTGTCGGCGCCGAGCTCGGTGCCGTCGTCGAGGACGACGCGAACGCGATCGACGCCGTTCCACTCGACCAAGGTCGGCCGGCGCCCGCCGATGAAGCGCCCGCCGAGTGCGCCGAAGCCCTCGACGAAACGCGCCGTGAGCTCGGGCTCGACGAACGACACCGGGCGCGGCGCCTTGTCGATCATGGTCACGGCGACGCCGAGCGCCGCGAAGATCGATGCGTACTCGCTCGCGATCACCCCCGCGCCGAGCACGATGAGCGAGCGCGGCAAGTAGGTGAGCGACAGGATGGAGTCGCTGTCCAGGATGTGCTCGTGGTCGATCGGGATCTCCGGCGGGCTCCGCGGCCGCGACCCGGTCGCGATCACGATCGCACCCGCATCGACGCGGCGCCGCTCGCCGCGGACGGTGCGGAGCTCGATCGCATCGCGCGCGACGAAGCGTGCCCGCCCGTGCAGGAGCGTGACGCCCGCCTCGCGCAGCTTCTGACCCATCACGCGCTCGTGCGCGGAGACCACGTCTCCGACGCGCTTCATCAACGCGGCGACGCGGACGTCCTCCGGAACCTCGGTCACGAGGACGCCGCCGGTCTTGCGCGCGAACGCCGAGAACGCGAGGGCGGTCTCGCGGAGCGTCTTCGAAGGGATCGTCCCGCGCGTGACGCCCGCGCCACCGACGGCGGCGTCTTGCTCGACGACGGCGACGCTCCGCCCGGCGGCGGCCGCCGTCAGCGCGGCGCGATGCCCAGCCGGGCCCGCGCCGATGACGACGACGTCCCATCGATCGGTCATGCGCTGGCCCTCGCGACGTGGTCGCCTCGCGCGACGAGCCGGTCGACGTCTTCGGGGTAGAAGTTGAGCGCGGCGGCGAACGGGTGCGCGTCGAGGCACTCGCGCTCCATCGGCGCATCGCCGAGGGCGAAATGCGCGAGGTCGTCCGCGAGCCGGACGACGTGCACGCCCGGGGAGGCGCTCGTGAGATCGTGGTGGCCGGCGATGGTCTCGCCTAGCGCAGGTGGGAGCTTCCACGTCGCCGCGAGCGAGCGCCCCGCGATCGGGTGCAGCTCCGCGACGAGCTTCCACACGGCCGCCGGGCGGATCTGGACCTCCTTCGCAGCCGGGCCCTTCGCGTCGAGGATCGCCTGGAGCACGATGGGCTTCCCGACGTCGTGGAGGAGCCCCGTGAGGAACGCCTCTTCGACGTTGCGGCGCCGCATGCGGGCGATCTCCTCCGCGAAGAGCGCCGTCGCGAGCGCGTGCCGGAAGAGGAGCGCGAGCTCGCGCGCGTAGCCGCGCACGTCGAACACGCGGGTCCGCATCGAGATCGCGAGCGCGATCTCGCGGACCTTCCCCATCCCGAGGCGGCTCACCGCCTGCGGCAGCGACACGATCGCGGTCGGCGGAGAGAACATCGCCGAGTTCGCCATCCGAAGGACGTGGCTGGCGAGCGACTGATCGCGACGCATGAGCTCGGCGATGGCCTTGGCGTCGGAGCGCTCGTCCGCGCAGGCGGAGAGCACCCGCTGGACCGACTCGC
The DNA here is from genome assembly GCA_044224495.1 of Polyangiaceae bacterium. Lineage (GTDB taxonomy): Bacteria > Myxococcota_A > Polyangia > Polyangiales > Polyangiaceae > JBGAKG01. The sequence continues at coordinate 123,950 of JBGAKG010000027.1, forward strand.
TCAGGAGCGGCAGCGCGAGCGTGTCGTTCGCGAGGCGCTCGCGGAGCTCGTCACCGAGATCCTCGACGCCGGGGAGATCTTCGCCGTCACCCATCGGCTTCTCTCGGATGCAGACAGGGTGCCAACGACGGACCGGCTGGATCGTGGTGATTCGCGCGGATCGGTCGAGCCGGCGCGTCAGCCGAACGACGATCGTCATCCGGCTGGCGGTCGAGCACCAGCTCGGGCACGCAGCCGGCGTCGTCGAGATCGGCCCGGAGGACGGTCAGATCCTCCAGGAGCTCGAGCAGGATCGCTTCGAACCCACGGTTCCCGAGCACGACGATCGACTCCCCCGCGGTGCGACGCGAACGCTTGAGCCCGCGCGCGGCCTCCTTCAAGCGGTTCGCGAGGACGGGGAGTCGATCGGCGACACGGCCGAGCTGGTCCGCCGACACGGCCGGGTCCGCGAGCAACGACAGGATCTCGTGGAGGAGCGGCAGCTTCTCCAGATCCGACGGCTCGACCCGCGTGCGCAGCGGAAGATGGGTGTCCATCCAGGAACGACGTACGGTCGCGCGCGGGCGAGCTTCAATCAGGCGCGCTTCTTCGGCAGCACCTCGGCGACGACCGTTCCCGCTCCGACCGGGAGCGAACCGACGAGCCGCTCGACGACCTCGCTCACGCTCTCTCCCCCGAGGATCGCGAGCGGCGCGACGTTCTTCGAGAGCTCGGCGGCGAGCTTCTGGTTTCCGAGCATCTTCAAGGTGGTGACGAGCTCCGGCTGGATCGCCGCCATCTGCTCCTTGAAGACGTGCGCCCGCGCCTCGAGCTGCTTCCGCTCGAGCTCGTGCTCGCGTGCGAGCGCGTCCGCCTTGGCCGCGGCACCCACGCCGTACGCCTCGGCCTCGACCCGCGCACGCTCGAGCCGCTCCGAGGCTTCCAAGTCGAGTTGGGACTTCGCCTGTGCCAAGACGAACAGGCGGCGACGCTCCTCGTGCGCGATCGCACGCCCGAGGGTCTCGATCTGGGCGTCGTAGACCGCGCGGCTCACCTCTTCCTTGAGCCGCTCGGTGTCCAGGCGCAGCATCTCCTGGCGCCGGTTCACGTCGGCCACGATCGCGTTGCGCTGCGCGTCACCGATGAGGCTCTGCACCTCTTCGTCCAGGATTCGAACGTCGAGGACCTCCACGTCGTAGATCCAGAGCCCGTTCTCCTCGAAGTAGCGGCCGGGGCGGGGCTCGCTCCCGACCTTCTCGCCCAGCACGGCACCGCGCAGGATCTCGGTCGACGCCCGATAGAACGCCTCGAGCGGCGTGGAGCGGACTGCGGCGCGGAGGAGAGAGCCCGCGTGATCGCACAGGAGCGCGACGTAGTCCTTCACTTGGAACCAACGGAGCGTGCCGTCCTTCGCGGGCAGGAAGGAGACGCGGTACGACACCGACACCTCGACCTCGTTGTGATCGGCGGTCTTCAGCGTGAGCGTGTCGGACACCTTGTTGCCGTCGATCTGGAGGAAGCAGGTGCGGAGCTTCTGCTCCGCCGACTTGGGGTTGCCGGTGGAGAGCTCGAGGATCTCGAGCTCCTCGTCATGGCCGAGGATGCGCGTCTCCGGACCGCGCACCACCTCGCGTGCGCCGCGCCCGACGACCTGCACCGCGAAGCCGCTCGGGATCGCGACCGCGACGGCGCGCCCGTTCTCCTGGCGCGCGTTCCACAGCTTCCGGACCGCCTCGCCGACCGGCCGCGGCACGATCTCGACCCGCGTCGGATCGGGCAGGAAGTTCACCGGGCCCACGACCGTGTCGATGTGGCCGGTGGCGAGATCGCGCACGTACACGCCGTCGCCGGCGGCGATCGGGATCGCGCGGACATAACCGACGACCTCGACGTGCTCGGTCGGGAAGAAGTAGCCCTCGCGGTTGGCGAGGAACACGTCCTGCCCGGCCTCGTAGCGACCGGGCGGCACTTGGTCGCCCGCTTCGGCGACGAACGACTTCGCGACGCGCAGGTGCAGGCCGGTCGACTTCACGAGCCGATGAGCGAGCCGCACGAACGAGCCATCGGACTGCGGGATGACCTCGAGCCCGGTCGGCGGAACGTAGTAGGTCGTGTCGGTCCCGCGCACGACGTAGACGTTGCCGATCGTGTGGCCGTCGAGGTGATCGTAGCAACGCAGGAGCAGGTACTGATCCTCGCGCAGCACGTGACCGCTGATCACGCGCGCGCGCTGGCCCGGCCAGAGGGGGAACGTGGCAGGCCCGGGGACCACGATCCGGCGCCCGACGAGGAGCTCGACGGCGCTGTTGTTTCCCTTCGTCGCGCGGACGTTCGGATCCTTCGGCGGGTTCTCGAGCACGATGTACTGCGACGAGGACGCCGCGACGAACGCGCTCACGCCGCCGCCCTCGTCGCCGCGCAGAGGAACGAAGCGCCCTTCGCGGAAGTCGACGAGCCGCTCGGTGTTGGAGAGGCTGATCTTGGTGGGCCCGACGTAGAGGACGATGTCGCCCTTCGTCAGATCTTGGACGTAGGCGTACTCGTTGGACGCCACGAGGATGTCGCGCTCACGGATGTCTCGATCGCTCATGCGCGACCGTAGAGCACGGCGCGTGCCGCGCGCTTTTCAGCCGAGAACGCGCTGACTCGCGATGCGCCGCGCTCCACGATGGAGCGGCGGCGCTCCGTTCCCGATCAGCTCAGAAGCACTGCGTCGCGAAGTTGGCGACCGCGTTGCTCGCGCAGAAGGTGACCTTCTGGTTGCCCTGCTGGAAGTCGCAGCACTTCGGGAACCCCTGCTCCGTGCAGTCGGCGGGCTTCGCGCAGAAGCGCACCGTCTCCGTCACGCTGCACGAGAAGGCGAGCTTCGTGGTGCAGGTGGACTTGCACGCGCTGGCGAGCGAGCTGATCGGACAGTTCGGTGGTTGCCCCGCACCGAGCACGAGGTCCGCGCAGCAGATGCCGCCATCGCACCCCGACGGGTCCTTGCAGGCGAAGCTCGCGTCGGGCACGGCCACGTCGAACCCGCTCGCGTCGAACCCGCCGCTGTCGTTGGTCGTGGCGTCCTGATTCGAGGAGCCGTCGTTGACGGACTGATCGGCGGTGCCGGTGTCCTTGCTGTTGCTCGCATCGGGGACGGACGTGCTGTCGTCGCCTCCGCAGCCGAAGAACACGAGGCAGCACAAGACGAGGAAGTCGTTACGGTGCTTCATCTCCTCAGCCTACGCTCACTTCGCGGCGCGGACTACTTGCTGACGTCCGCCATCGTGCGCGGATAGATCTCGAGGTACTTGGCGACGGCGCCGTCGGTCGGGGGAACGAACAAGCCGAACACGCCGGCGACGTAGAAGAACTTGGTCTTCAGGGCGTTCGTCAGCCCGGTGAACACGGCGCCGGGGAGGAAGAACGGGCTCAGGCTCACGATGTCCGTGCCGGCGTCGGAGCCGCCGCCGTCGAACTGGGCGTTGCCGAGGCCGAACGTTTCGCCCGGCGTACCCGGCGTACCGATCACGTTGTCGACCTTCACGAGGAGCGGGCCGATGGTGTTCTCGTACGCGTTGACGGTGAGGTCGGAGAGCAGCACGCCGCTGATGGGGGCCGGTGCTCCCGAGCCCACCTTCTTCGCGCAGCCCGGCTGGATGCTGTTCACTTGCACGAGCAGCTCGTTCTGCCCGCCGAGCGTGTAGCGCTGCGCGTAGCCGAGCGCGTCGACCTTGTCGCCGACCTGGAGGGTGGTGAAGTACTGGGCCGCGGGCGCCGAGATCAGCATCTTGATGCCGTGCTTGGCCCCCAGCGCGAGTGACGCGTAGGTCTCGTCCTGCTGGAGATAGATCTGGCACGCCTGATTGGCGGTGCACGCGCCGCGCGAGATGGCGGTGACGTAGACGCCGGGGAGCCACGTCTCGAGCGGCTGGGTCGGGTTGTCGGTCCAGACGCCGGGGATGGAGTTGGACTTCGCGGTGCTCGGCTTCGTGTTGCAGTCCGGCCAGACGAACACGGCGCCGTCGCCGTCGGGCTTCGCGTCCGGAGCGGCATCCACGACGACGTTCACGTCCTTCGGCGCGTCGACCCCGGTGTCCTTCACGAGCTGCACGTCCGATCCGGAATCGGCGACCGGGAGGACGACCTCACCGCCATCACCGCACCCAGCGGCGAGGCCGCAAGCGAGCGAAAACGAGCTCAAGGCGAAGAGAAGAAACGAACGACGCATGATCCGCGGCCATGTAGCACAAGGTGAGTGCGACGCAATCCCGACCTGAGGTCGGCGGTGGGAACCCGAGCCCGGCCCAGACGAGGACGTGCACGGGTACGTGCACGAGGACGATGGATCGTGCAGGGGCTACGACGACGACTACGGCCACGAGTAGGGATCACGTGGACGACGGATCGAGGACGTTCTTCGTTCACCGACGACGCGAAGCTACTGACGGTCTCCTGCGCGCTCTCGAATTCCGCATTCCCGTTCCCGTTCTCTACTCCGGATTCGTCTTTTTTCTTCTTCAGCGAAGCAGCGCCTCGAGAGCGGCTTGATCGCCCTTCTCGAACGCCACCTCCGCTCGCAGGCTCGCCTCGTCGCGGCCGATCGTCAGCACCGCTCGCACCTTGCCGCCTTCGCGGTAGCCGACGATGGCGTCGCGCTTCGAGAGATCGCCGACCACGATCGGGCGCTCGAACTTCTCCGCGTGGCCCACGTAGGAGAGCGTCACGTCGTGGTGCTGGCTCCAGAAGAACGGCACGTTCCCACCCTTCGACGCACGACCCAGGATCCGGCGCGCGGCTTGTTGGCCGTGACGCACCGCGACCGCGAAGTGCTCGATCCGCACGCTGCCGCCGTCCCACGGGAAGCGCGCGACGTCCCCGATCGCGTAGACCTCCTGCGCCGCCGTCTTCAGGGTCTCGTCCACGACGATGCCGCGATCGACCGCGAGCCCCATCGCCTCCGCCAGCGCCGTGCGCGGCCGCACGCCCACGCCGACGACCACGAGCTCCGCCGGGAGCGACGTGCCGTCCTCGAGCTCGACGGTGCTCGCGGTGATCTTCGCCGGCTTCGTCCCCAGCTTGAACTTCGTTCCGTTCGCTTCGTGCACGCTCCGCACGAACGTGCCCACCTCGTCGCCGACGACCCGCGCGAGCGGGACCGCCTCGGGCCCGACCACCGTCACGTCGAGGCCGCGCGCACGGAGCGACGCCGCCGCCTCGAGCCCGATGAAGCTCGCGCCGATCACGACCGCGCGCTTCGCCTGCTTCGCGCCTTCGATGATCCCGCGCGCGTCCGCCAGCGTGCGCAGCGAGTGGACGTGCGGGAGCTCGGCGCCCGGGAGCGCGAGCTTGATCGCCTCGGCCCCGGTGGCGAGGACGAGCGCACCGAAGCCGACCTCGCGCCCGCTCTTCAGCGCGAGCTTTCGCGCAGCGAGGTCCACGCTGGTCACCGCATCGTCGGCGACGAGCTCGATCGACTGCCCCGCGAACTGCTCGCGCGTGCGGAGCGGGATCCACTCCTCCGGTGCGTTGCCCGCCAGGTAGTCCTTCGAGAGGTTCGGCCGATCGACGGGGCCCGGCTGCTCGGCACCGATCACCGTGATCGTCCCGAGGTAGCCGTCGGCCCGCAACGCGACCGCGCACGCCGTGCCCGCCGGTCCAGCGCCCACGATCGCGACGGAGACGGGACCGCCGGTGGGCGACGTGCGCTTCACCGACTTCTTCGCCTTGCCGATCTTCACGAGGTTCCCCTCGCGCGTCACGTCGTAGCAAGGAAGCGGGTTGATCGCGGGACCGCCGATCGGATCGCCGGTGCGCAGATCGAAGCAGGCGTGATGCCACGGGCAACGCACGGTCTGTCCATCGACGATCCCGTCCGCGAGCGGAGCTCCGTAGTGAGAGCACGTCGCGCCGAGCGCAAAGATTGCGGTGCCCTGCCGCACCACGATCACGCCATCCTCACCGACGTGCCCCACGAGCGGTTTTCCGTCGACGAGCTGGTCGATCGGAAACGGAGTCTCGAGGTCGGGTCCAGTGATCTTCGGCGCGTCACCCATGAATGCCTCCGTCGACGACTCTAGATCACGTGGTAGGATTTCGCGCGATGCTTCATCGCTGGTGCCTCGCGATCGCGAGCGTCTGCTTTCTCGGTTGCAGCAGTGACGAGTTCGTGAGCGGAGACGCCTCGGCCGACGGCGCACCCGACGTGGCCGCCGACGGCTGCACCGATCTCGCGTTCTGCGCCGACAAATGCGGGAGCGGGCTCGCGGACGGCTGCGGTCGCTCGCGCGATTGCGGGACGTGCGGCGACGGGCAGACCTGCGACGGCAACACGCACAAGTGCACCTGCGCGCGCGTCCCACTCGCGGTCTGGTGCACCGCCAAGTGCGGGAAGGTGAACGACAACTGCGGCATCCAGGTGGACTGCGGCGGTTGCGATGGTGGCCAGTGCACCAACGGCTCCTGCTCCGGGTGCGTCGACGACGGCTCCGCGTGCACGAACAAGACGTGCGGCACCGCGACGAACAACTGCGGGCAGACGGTGAACTGCGGGAGCTGCAGCGGCAGCCTCAAGTGCTGCAGCGGCACGTGCGTGGACACGGCGACGTCGTTCGCGAACTGTGGCGGTTGCGGCAAGAGCTGCTCGCCAATCCAACACGCGGACACGTGCGAGAACGGCGGCTGCACCTGCGTGGGCCATCAATCGAACTCGAACCCCGCGAGCTGCGGCCCGTGCGGAACCATCGGCATGAACTGCATTGCGGGCGGCCGCCCCAACTGCACCAACGGCATCTGCTTCTGACGACTGTAGGCGGCCCCCGCACCTCTCCTCACACCGCCAACGAACACGTGCCCTTCCCTCTCCGCGCCGGGCGTGGGAGAAATGCCGCGCCATGCGTCGCGTCCTCGCACTCCTCGCCCTCGCTCCCGTCGTCCCCTTCGCCATCGCCGCGTGCGGCGGCGGTGAGGCCAACTCGACGCCCCCCGCCACGCCGTCCGCCACCCCGAGCAGCGCGCCCACGCAGAGCGCCTCGGCCGCGCAGAGCACGCCGACGAGCGTCGCTCCGGTCTCGAGCGCAGCGCTCCCGTTCGATGCGTGCAAGGTGCTCGACTCCGATCGCGCGCCCGGCCTCGCGCGGCTGAAGGAAGTCGCCGAGTCGAAGGACCCAATGAGCCACTCCGGGAGCTTCGGCGAAGAAGGTCGCCGCATCTTCCACGAGTGCACGCGGACGAAGAGCGGCGGCGCGTGGGGCCTCGGCGTGCAGGATCTCAAGGAAGAGCAGCACGGCTACTCCGCAGTCGCGTTCGCGATCCACGTCGACAAGACCGGCGCGAAGGCGTCGATGGCGCTCCCCGGGCAGAGCCCCCGCACCGCGCAGCGCAGCTACGCCGCGCACGACTCCGATCACGTGACCTTCAACTCGGCCACCGCCTTCGACTTCGACGGCGACGGCGAGGACGAGCTCATCCTCCTCGGCCAGGACCAGACGAAGGAAGGCCCGAAGGATCCGATCGGCCAGATCGTCACCTTCAAGAACGGTCAGGTCACGCTGCTCTCGACGGTGGGCCCGTACCCCTTCTTCCGCACGACCGATGCCGACGCCGACGGGCGGCCCGATCTCGTCACCTACGGTCCGTACCGCTCGCGCATCCCGGCGCGGTGCAACGGGCAGGCGTCGATCGCGCAAGGCCCTGCGCTGCTCCTGCACGCCAAGCCCGACGGCACGTTCAGCATCAACGACGACGTCGCGATGAAGTTCGCGAAGCAGGCGTGCGAGAAGCCCGGCTTCACCGTCGCGCGCGACGACGAGAAGCGCGTGGACGACGAGCAGACCTTCGTCAACATCGCGTGCGCGCGCATGTGGGGCATGCCGATCGCCCAGGCGAACCAGGCCGTCGCGTCGCAGTGCAACGTCCTCACCGGCGATGCAGCGTGCAAGGACTCCGCGCTCAAGTCCTGCGTCTACCCGAACGAGATGAAGGCGTGGATCGGCGTGCTCCCGCCCATCGCGCTCAAATGACGGCCAGCTTCCCCGGCGGCGCGAGCGTCGCCAGCATCGCCGACCACTACGACACGCACCTCGCCGAGCACTACTCGTGGCTCTTCGGCGGGTTGCCCGAGCGTACGCAGGAGAACGAGGCGCTCTTCCGCGAGCTCGGGCTCGAGCCCCGCGGCTCGAAGCGCGCGCTCGACGTGGGCGCCGGCACTGGCTTCCAGTCGATCCCGCTCGCGAAGCTCGGCTTCGCCGTCATCGCGGTCGACCTCTCCAAGTCGCTGCTCACCGAGCTCACGGCCAACGCCAGCGGGCTCCCGATCACGCCGATCTGCGACGACATCCTCCACTACCTCCCGAGCGCGGAGCCAGGCCTCGAGGTCGTCGTCTGCATGGGCGACACGCTCACGCACCTGGCGGGCTTCGGCGACGTCCAGCGGCTCTTCCGCGAGACGCATCGCCTCCTCGCGCCCGGCGGCGCGTTCGTGCTGGCGTTCCGCGACCTCACGCGCGAGCTCGTCGGGCCCGCGCGCTTCATCCCCGTGCGGGCCGACGCGGGCACCGTCTTCACGTGCTTCCTCGAGTACGAAGGCGATCACGTCACCGTCTACGACGTCATCCACCGCAAGAACTTCGATCGCTGGGAGATGAAGGTCAGCGCGTACAAGAAGCTCCGCATCGCGAGCGACTGGGCGGAGAAGCGCCTGCGCGAGACGGGGTTCGAGATCGAGCGCAGCGAAGAGCGGCGCGGGATGCGGATGCTCGTCCTGCGCAAGCGGTGATCAGCGCTGCGCCACGAGCCGGAGGACGCCGCGGATGAAGGCGTGGAGCAACATCCACCCCAGGATCGCGACGACGAGCGACCAGACGATCGGAGCGCCCTCCACGCTGTGCGTCGCGACGATCGCCTTGAACGGCGCGTAGAACGGATCGGTCAGCGCGGCCACGAGCTTGGTGAAGCCCGCATCGTGACGCGCGCGCAGGAACTCGAGCACGAGCCGCACGAGCAGCGTCACGTAGAGCACCGAGAACGCGTAGTCGACCACGCGCGCGGCGCGCGCGAGGCGAAGGGCGCGCGAGCGGAGCGGCGGGCCGGCATCCAGGAGCGAGTGATGCGAGACGGTCATGCGACTCCCCTACGCACGGTGCATGCCACCCGCCCGGCGGTGCGGGTTCGCGTTCTTGCGGCGCGTTCTTGCGGCCCGCGGCCGCGCAAGGACGCCACGCCGTGACGAAACCGCACGGGCTTCGCCGCCGGTTCGATAGCTGTTGGCTATCCAAATCATAGAATCAATCGATTCGCCGTATCGGGGCTCGGCACCTAGGCTCACGCTCATGAGCAAGCTGTTCTCCAAGAAGGCCGCCTCCATGGCGTTGGCGATGTTCACGATCACGGGCTGTGCGGGCGCCGTCGCGCGCCCCGTCACGACCCCTCCCCCCAAGAGCGAGACCGCGAGAGACGTCACCCGCTCGCAGCTCATGTCCAACCAGTTCTGGTGGCCGGAGCGCCTCGATTTGGCGCCGCTCCGCCAGCACGCCTCCGAGTCCGATCCGATGGGCCCGGACTTCGATTACGCCGAGGCGTTCAAGAAGCTCGACCTGAAGGCGGTGAAGAAGGAGATCGCGCAGCTCCTCGCCACGTCGCAGCCGTGGTGGCCGGCCGACTACGGCAACTACGGGCCCTTCTTCATCCGCATGGCGTGGCACAGCGCCGGGACGTATCGGATCAGCGACGGGCGCGGCGGCGCGGGCGGTGGACAGCAGCGCTTCGAGCCGCTCAACAGCTGGCCCGACAACGCGAACCTCGACAAGGCCCGCCGCCTCTTGTGGCCGATCAAGCAGAAGTACGGAAAGGCGATCTCGTGGGCGGACCTGATGGTCCTCGCCGGGAACGTCGCGCTCGAATCGATGGGCTTCAAGACCTACGGCTACGCCGGTGGCCGGCGCGATGCGTGGGAGCCGGACCTCGTGTACTGGGGTCCCGAGCAGAAGTTCCTCGCCGACCAGCGCCACGGCGCGGACGGAAAGCTCGTGGCGCCGATGGGCGCGGTCCAGATGGGCCTCATCTACGTGAACCCCGAAGGGCCCGGCGGGAAGCCGGATCCGATCGCGGCGGCGAAGGACATCCGCGAAGCGTTCGGCCAGATGGCGATGAACGACGAAGAGACGGTCGCGCTGATCGCCGGCGGTCACAGCTTCGGCAAGGCGCACGGCGCCGTGGCCGCCGACAAGTGCATCGGCGCCGCCCCCGCGGCGGCCCCGCTCGAAGACCAAGGGTTCGGGTGGAAGAACGGCTGCGGCACCGGCAACGGCAAGGACACGACCACGAGTGGGCTCGAGGGCGCGTGGACGTCGACGCCGACGAAGTTCTCGATCGACTACCTCGCCAACCTCTTCAAGTACGAGTGGGTCCAGACGAAGAGCCCCGCCGGAGCAACGCAGTGGACGCCGAAGGACGGGCAAGGCGCCGGGCTCGTCCCCGACGCGCACGATCCGACGAAGAGCCACGCGCCGATGATGTTCACGACCGATCTCGCGCTCAGGTTCGACCCTGCGTACGAGAAGATCGCGCGCCGCTTCCTGGCGAACCCGCCGGAGTTCGAGCTCGCCTTCGCCAAGGCGTGGTTCAAGCTCACGCACCGCGACATGGGCCCGCGCGCGCGCTACCTCGGCGCCGAGGTCCCGTCCGACGCGCTGTCGTGGCAGGACCCGATCCCCGCGGTCAGCCACAAGCTCGTCGGGGACGCCGAGATCAAGGACCTCGAGAAGAAGATCCTGGCGTCGGGCCTGACCACGGGCGAGCTCGTCCGCGCGGCGTGGGCTTCGGCGGCCTCGTTCCGTGGCACCGACAAGCGCGGCGGCGCGAACGGCGCGCGCATTCGGCTCGCACCGGAGAAGGATTGGGCCGTGAACGACCCCGCGGAGCTCGCGAAGACCCTCGCGCGGCTCGACGAGCTCCGAAAGGAGTTCGACAAGCGCACCGACGGGATGAAGATCTCGCTCGCGGATCTCGTCGTGCTCGGCGGTGGTGCCGCGATCGAGCAAGCAGCGAAGGCGGGCGGCGTGGACGTCGTCGTGCCGTTCAAGCCCGGACGCACGGATGCGACGCAGGAGCAGACCGACGTCGCGTCGTTCTCCGTGCTCGAGCCGAAGGCGGACGCGTTCCGCAACTACTACGGCGCCGGCAACTCCCTGTCGCCGCTGGAGATGCTCGTCGAGCGCGCGAACCTCCTGACCCTGACCGTGCCGGAGATGACGGTCCTCGTCGGTGGCCTCCGCGTCCTCGACGCGAACGCGGGTCACTCGAAGAACGGCGTGTTCACGGCTCACCCCGGCACGCTCTCGAACGACTGGTTCGTCAACCTGCTCGAGATGTCGACGAAGTGGCAGAAGTCGACGACCGAAGGCCTCTACGACGGGGTCGACCGCGCGACCGGAAAGCCGCGCTGGAGCGCGACGCCGGTGGACCTCATCTTCGGCTCGCACTCCGAGCTCCGCGCGATCGCCGAGGTCTACGCCGCGAACGACGGGAAAGAGAAGTTCGTCCGCGATTTCGTCCGCGCGTGGAACAAGGTGATGATGCTCGATCGTTTCGACGTGACGTCACGTTGAGCATCTCGGTTACCCTCTCGCCCATGTCGCATCGGCTCGGGCTCGTCGTCGGCGGAGCGCTGCTCTCTCTCTCGTGTCGAAGCGCGACGAGAGAGCTCCCTGCGACGCCGACGGCGAGCGCGGTGACCTCTGCCCCCGCACCGCCCACATCGTCGGCGGCGGTCGTCGCGAGCGCGGCGCCTCCGCCGGCGCCGTGCTTGCCGCGCCAAGCGCGGAGCGGGTCGTTCGTCCACGTCGAGGCGCGCGGCACGAGCGCGCTCGTCTGTTACGACGCCGGCGAGCGCGACGCCGCGTGCGTCGAGGTCGATCCGTCCACCGGCGCCCAGCGGCCGGCGTCGAGCTGGCGAGGACCGCCCGACGAAGTCCCGGAGAGCGGCGCGTTCACGGCGACGGCGGAGCATCGCGTGGTCTCGGTGTGTCCTCGCGCGGGCGAGGCAGCGTGCAAGCGCGTGACGCTCGGCAGCGACCCGCTCGGGGTCGCCGTCGACGACGCGGGGACGAAGCTCTTCGCCTTCGTCGCCGAGGTGCGCGACGCCGGCGCGGTGCCCTGGCTCCTCTTCGGCGAGCTCTGGGACGTCGCGACGGGACGCCGCCTCGCGCACCGCCAGCTGTCCTCCACGATGGCCTACACGTCGGACGAAAACGTGTACTTCGCAAGCTTCGTGGGGGGAGCGTGGCTCCTGCGCGACGAGATCCCCGAGCGGAGCGCGGGCATCATGGGCCTCTGGGACGGCAACCTCGGCCGCGCTGGGACGTGGCTGGGTCCGGGAGCCTTCGTGAAGCTGGATGGAACGACCTGGGCGAACGCGACGACCGACCAGGTGACTTTCGTCGACGTCGCGCGCGTGACGGAGGCAGGGAAGGCGCTCACGATCCCGGAGCACCGCCCTGCAACGCAACCCGGGCGCGCAGGCCTGCTGGTCCAGGGCGAGCGGGTGCTCTGGGCGACGGCGACGCCACCGGCGATCGTGACGTTCGATCGAAAGACGCACGTGCTCGGAGAGACGCACGCCCTGAAGCTCTGCGACTGATCACGGCCCGCAAGCGGCCCGACACGCGTCGAGCGAACCGAACGAAGGCGTGCACCCGACGTCGCACCCGCTCCCCTCGTAGAACCGGCACGACGTACCGTCCCACATGGGGATCCGAAAGTACGCGTCGCAGCCCCCGGTGGCATGACAGCGCGCGGGAACACACGCCGCTCGAGCGCCGGACGCGGACGCGGACACGGACGCGGACGCGGACGCGGACACGGACGCGGACGCGGACACAGCCTCGGGCACGGATGCGGGCACGGGCACGGACACGGATGCAGGCGCGGGCTCCCGCGCACAGGCGCCGAGCACGAGCAGCACCCCCACCCTCACGCGCCGTGCTCGCGCAAGAGCCGCCGCAGCTCCCCGAGATCGAACCGCTCCGGCCGCTCGCCCGGCACCATGGCGGCGACGGCATCGACGGCGCCCTCGATCCCCATCCGCGGCTCGTCGTCGATCGCGAGCCGCTTGCCGAGCTTGCCCAGCACGGCGTCCTCGGCCTCGCTGAGCTCACCGTCGATCCGCGACACCCAATAGGCGACACCGTAGACGAACCGCCGCTCTTCGCTCGTGAGGTGCTCGAGATCGACGCTGACGGGGCGGTGCGTGCGCGCGGCCTCGGCGATCTCGCCGAGGTCGGCCTCCCCCAGACCGGCGTCACGGGCGGCGCGGAGGAGAGCGTCGACTTCGTCGGCGTGGGTGGTGCCGTCGGCGACGGCGACCTCGGCGAGGAGCAAGAAGACGTCGCGCGTCGTCATGCTCCGAAGCTATCTCATCAGCGGCGTTTCTGCTCGGCGATGGCTTCGCGCGTCCCCATCGTCGCCAGCGCGTCCGCTCGTTCGTTCCCGGCGTTGCCGGAGTGACCGCGGACCCACTGGAAGCGGACGCGCAGGTTCTTCGCCGCGATCGCTCCCGCGATGGCGCGCGTGCTCGGGGCGACGAGCGGGTCGACGTTGCGGAAGTCGCTCGCGCTCCAGTCGCGGAGCTTGTTCTCGAGGTTCGAGACGAGGGACTGGTTGTCCGAGAAGACGATGGCGCTCGCCTCGGCGGGGAGCGCGGCGAGCGCCTCGGCGACGGCGCGGTACTCCATGACCTTCGCGAGCGTGCCCACGGCTCCACCGTGGCCTTCGATCGGGGCGCCGCTCGGCGGCTTGATGACGAAGCCCCACCCGCCGGGCGCGCCTTCGCCGGCCTTCGCGGAGCCGTCGGTGTAGCAGAAGTATTCGCGGCCGCGCGTCATCCGTTCACGCCGCGATCACCGGAGGCGAGCGCGCGCGCGACCACGGCCGGCTCTTCCCTCAGCGCGCGCTTCGTCCGGGCGAGACCGACCATCCCGAGGTCGCCCTTGATCACCCACTCGCCAGGCGCCTTCGCGACGATCGCGTTCTTGCTCGGCTTTCCCAAGTTGGGACGAACGACGGTGTCCGCCCATCCGTGTGGAGGCAGCTCGTAGCGGTAGTCCCACGTCCCGCCCTCGCGGGCGAAAGCGCGCAGCCACCGCGTGGCGCCCGCCGGGGCACGCTTCGCCAACACCGCCGTCGGCAGCTCCGGCGCCCCCGCCGCGTGAACGAAGATCGCCACGGGCCCCTGCGCGCTCACCTCGAGCTCCCGCTCCGCCCGCGCATCCTCCGCCTGGAGCTCGCCCCACGCCGCTCCCCAGAGCTCCTCGCGTGCGCGGATCGTGCGGCACAGCTCGCCGAGCTTCGGGAGAACCGCCGCGTACGCGCTCGCGTCGGCGCGACCACCCGCGAGCGCGCCGATCGCGGACTCGAGCCAGTACGCCTCCGGCGCGCGAGGCCAGGCGCCGAAGTCACCGACCTCGGCCGCACCGACGACGAGCGCCTCGTGCGCTCGCGCGACCTCCGGCTCGAGGAGACAGAAGACGGCGAGCACGCCGTCGGCGTCGAAGTGGTTGTTGGTCACGAGCTTCGCGTCGCCACCAGCCGCCCCGTAAGCGAGCGCAATCTCGACCGACGTGTCGCGCTTCAGCGCCGCGGGCGTCGCGTTGCCGGGCCAATGACTCAGATCGAGCTCCGCGCCCGCCACGAGACCGTCGCACGCCGCCGCGCCCGCGGGCGCGGTCCCGCCGAACTCGACGAACCGAAACGCCGCGCTCACGCCACGCCCACGCGCTTCCAGAGCGCTTTGGTCGCGCGGAACGCATCGCGCCGCCACAGCTGCATGAGGTGACCGCCGTGCACCCGCTCGAGCGGCGCGCCGAAGTGCGCCGCGAGCCGCTCGGCGTGCGCGATCGGCGTGATGCGATCGGACTCTGCGCCGATCACGAGCACGCGCTCGCTCGCGATCCGTGGTGCGCGCGCGAACGGGCTCACGACCCGGTTCGCGCGCTCGAGCGCCGCCTGCTGGACGAACGCGCGCTCGCCGCTCCCGAGCCGCCCCTGCTCGCGCGCGAAGGCGGCGAGCGAGGCGAGCGGGATCATCGGGACCACGAACGACAGCTCTTCGTCCAACGTCGCGAGGAGCGAGACGGTGTACCCACCGAGGCTCATCCCGATCGCGCCGACCGACGGCGCGCCACGCCCGCGGAGGAAGCCGGCCAACGCACGCAGATCTCCGATCGCCTGGCGAAAGCCTTCGTTCGTGAAGCGCGGGTCGGGCCCCGGGAACGGCGGCGGGCCCCCGCGCCCGCGCTGGGCATGGAACGGAAGCACCGCGAGCGCGACGTCGAAGCCTTGCTTCACGAGCCACGCGATGGGCCAGATGCGCTCTTCGAGCGCGTACGCGCCGGAGAGGTACCCGTGCACGATGAGCACCGCCGGACGTGCGCCCCCACCGAGGAAGAGCCGCGCGTGCGCGGTCCGGTTCGCGGCGTGCGCGGCGTAGGCGTCGCGCACGGAGTCGGCGAGCGGCTCGACCGCGCTCGGCCACGACGCGTCGACGACGGTGAACGCGTCCGTCGCGCGCACTCGCTCGAGCGTGGGGGACGCGGGGGCGACGGCCGGAAAGAGCGCGCCCGGCTCGAACGCCGCGTACTCGTGCTCGATCGTCGCGAGACGGATCATGCGCTCGTCGTGCGAGAGCACCGAAGCGCCCGACTCCGCGCGCCGGTTCCGCGCTTGGATCGCGCGGACCACCGCCCGATCGAGCGCCGCCGCCGCGCCACCGAGGAGGGCTTTTGCCGACTGCATGCAGGAAGATTACCGCCAGTGCTACCCTGCCGCCATGCGCGCCGCATGGGCTGCCTCCGCGCTCGCGTTCGCGTTCGCCGCGCACGCCGCGCTCGCCACCGACGCGCGCGCGGAGCCGACGCCGTTCGCCGACGTCACCACCGGCTTCGTGCCCGTCGCCAACGACTTCCCGATCATGATCGGTGCGGGGCTGCGGTTCGCGCGGATCCACGAGGTGTGGGCGCGCGCCGGGAGCATGCCGACCGGAGACGACGTCGGGCTCCGCTTCGGGGTCGGCGGCTACCGGCTCGCGCTCCGCCCGGATGCGATCGTGCGGCCGATCTTCGGCGGGCTCATCGCCGGCCTGCCGAACGCGTGCGGGCACGACGCCAGCGGCAAGCGCACCTGCGAGGGCTACCCGCTCGTGATCTTCGCCGCCACCGCAGGGTTGCGCGTGGAGCCGAAGCCCTGGGTCGGGATCTTCGCGGAGATCGCGCTCGGCGTGGACAGCTACCCCAACCCCTTCGGGATCGTGCAGGTGGGGATCTCCTTCTTCGTGCCCGATTCGCACCGCTGATCCGTGGGCGAGAGTGGGTCGAATGTGCTACGTGAGCGGCTCATGACGGACGTCGCCAAGCTCAAGGTCAAGATCTTCGCCGATGGTGCCGACAAGGCCGGAATCGAAGACATCGGCAAGAACCCGCTGATCAAGGGCTTCACCACGAACCCGACGCTCATGCGGAAGGCCGGCATCGCCGACTACGAGAAGTTCTCGCGCGAGGTGCTCGAGATCATCGGCGGCCGCCCGATCTCGTACGAGGTCTTCGCCGACGACTTCGCCGAGATGGAGCGCCAGGCGCGGCTCATCACGACGTGGGGCAAGAACGTCTACGTGAAGATCCCCGTCACGAACACCAAGCGCGAGAAGGCCACCCCGATGGTCGAGCGCCTGGCGAAGGACGGCATCAAGCTCAACGTGACCGCGCTGATGACGCTCGATCAGGTGCGCGAGATCACGGGCGCGCTGAAGGGCGGCCCGGAGAGCTACATCTCCGTCTTCGCCGGCCGCATCGCCGACACGGGCGTGGACCCGCTCCCGCTCATGACCGAGGCGCTGAAGATCATGCAGGACGCGCCGAAGTCGGAGCTGATCTGGGCGAGCCCGCGCGAGCTCCTCAACATCTTCCACGCCGACTCGATCGGCTGCCACGTCATCACGGTGACGAACGACATCCTCGCGAAGCTGAAGCTCGTCGGGAAGGACCTGTCGGACTACTCGCTGGAGACGGTCCAGATGTTCTTCAAGGACGGCCAGGCGTCGGGGTTCAAGCTCTAGTCGTTCATGGTCAACGGGTCGGGGGCCGTTGACCCTCGGTGAGCGCGCGCCAACGTTTCGCGCGATGCACAAGCTCGCTCCGGTCGGACTTTCGCTCGTGATCGGCTCCATCGTTCCGCTCCTCTTCGAGCGGGATGCGGGGGCCCACTCCATCCCTCGTCTCTACGCCGAGCTCGGCCCCGCGACGGCGTGGGACCCCGTCTCCGCGCGCGCGTTCGTCGGCGGCACGTTCGCGCTCGGCCTGGGCGTGGATCCGGAGCGCGACGCGCTCCTCACGCGCGCCGACTTCTACGCCACCTGGCGCCGCGACGGGAAGCTCGCCAGCGCCACCGGCGGGAGCCTGCTGTACCGGCGTGTGGTCCGCAGCCGCGATGGGCTCGTGTGGACGGTGGCGATGGGACCAGGCGTGCTCATCGCGGTCGACGAGCCCGACCTCGACTGGGCGACCATCGGCGTGCGCGGCGAGCTCGGCGTGCGGTTCGGCAACAGCATCGGGCTCACCGCGTTCGCGCTGACCGGTTTGGTCGTCGGCAGCGACGTCCGCGTTCCGATCGGGGGTCCGCTCGGCGTGATGCTGGAGATCGGCGCCCCCTGAGCCCTGCGTTCGAGGTCAACGCGGCCGCGCGAACGCGAGGACGTGCCCGTCGGGATCGAGCGCGTACGCCGCGTCGTGGCCCCAGTCGCGCGGCGCGAGCGGCGACAGCTCGCGCGCTCCCGCCGCGAGCGCGGCCGCGTGACGCGCCGCCGGATCGTCCACGACGAGGTACAGCTCCGCGCGCGGAATCCCGTGCCCCGCCGCCGGATCGGGGAGCCCCGGCAGGAGCCGACGAATGCCGGACTCCGGCATGAGCCCGAGCACGGCGCCGCCGATCTCGAGCTCGGTCATGCCCGGTACGTCGAGGCGCGGCTCGACGCCGAGCGCACGGCGGTAGAACTCGGTGCTCGCACGCTGATCGCGCACGTAGAGGATGAGATGGGCGGTCGTCATGTCCATCCATGCTAGACCACCGCTCATGCGCGCATGGGCATCCTTCGTCGGGGTCTCGCTGGCAGTGATCGCTTGTACCAAATCGGGACAGCCGGATCCGGGCACCGTGACGCTCCCGAGCGCATCGAGCACTCCCCCCGCGCCGAGCGCGCCGCCGTCCAACGCGGAGGCCGGGGCGAGCTGCGATGGGCTCGAGAAGACGGCCTGCGTCCTCCAGGCCGGGTGCATCCTCGATCAGCCCGCGGGCGGTGGGTTCGTTTGTCGCGCTGCGGCGAACGAGTGCGAGCGCGCCGTGCGCCACGCCGACGTGATTGGGACGGACGTGACCGGCGTCACCGACACGAGCGCGGCGGCCGCGCGCGCGAAGTGCGCGGGTACGTCCGGTTGCAGCGTGGTCGGCGGCAAATGCTCCTGCACCTGCGCGATCTTCGGGCACTGCAACTGCATCTGCGGCGGCGGCTGGCTCCCACGGTGCGCGCGCTCGAGCGAGGCCGCATCGTTCGACGGTTTCCCGACGAAGCGCTGAGTCACTCGCGACGGGAATAATCGTCGAACCCGCCGGTTCGGCCCGGCATGGCGACCGCGTTCTCCCGGCTCCCCCGAACCCTCGCGGCCCTCCCCCTCGTGCTGGTGCCGCTCATCGCGTGCATGCCCGAGCCTCACTTCCCGGACATGGCGGACACGATGGCCCGGCGGGACCTCGCCTGTAACGAGATCTTCGTGAAGCAGCTCGAGCCCTGGGCCTACCGCGCCGACGGGTGCGGTCGCACCGCGTTCTATCGGTGCTCCTACGGCCACAAGACCGGCGGGCGCGAGCAGTGTTGCCAGAAGACGGTGAGCGAAGACGCAGCGACCGCGTTCCTGGCGCCGATCCCGCCGAACCCCTACTGCGAGACGCACTACGACTGAGCGCGGCGCCGGCGCGCGAGCACCAGCGCACCGACCACGGCCAGCGCCGCGGCCCCGAAGCTCCCCGGCGCGCCACCGGCCGCCGAGCACCCGCCGCCGCCGCCGTCGCCGCCACCGCCCGGCGTGCCTGCGTCGCCGCCGGTACCGCCGTCGGCGTCGCTGCCCGGCTCGAACGTCGCCTCGACCGCGTGGTCCTGGTTCATCGTGACCGACGCGGGCGCGGTCGTATCGACGCCGTCGACCTTGAGCGTCGCGAGGCGATAGCCCGATCCCGGAGTAGGCGTGACGGTGACGACCGTACCAGGTTGGTACCGCGTCTGACCCTTCGGCGGCGTGGGATCCGCGGCGAGCGTGCCGCCTTCGGAGGCGTGGAGGAGGAGCGAGTACTGGGCCGCCTTGGGCGACGTCGGCAGCGTGCGGAAGTACGCCCACTGCGGGGCGGTCGCGTTCGCTTGCGCGTCCGCGAGATCCTTCGTGCAACCGTTCGCGACGGTGAGCGACTGGAGGAACCCGCGCCACTTGTAGTCGGTGTCGGGCTTGAGCCCGTTCCACGAGAAGCGGAACGTCTGATAGCCGCCGACCGGACAATTCCCGCCGCAGCAGCCGGCGATGCAGTTGCCGCTGACGAACGCCTCGCTCCCGGCAGGCCCGACGACCGGCAAGAGATCGCCTTGCAGATTCCCGTTCACGACGCAGTCCGCGTTGTTGACCGTGAAGTCCGTCGTCGCCGTGTCCTTCCCCGGGATCGCGCTCTTGTCCGCGTACGACACGTACGGCGAGCGCGGTGCGCCGGCGAGCGTGACGAAGACGCCTTGCCACGGGCCCGACGACGGCGGGTTCGGCACGTCCCAGGGCGGGTTGCCACCGCCCGGGTTGTTGTCGAGCACGTTCACGGCGGCGACGAGGTAGTCGTTCGTCGCGATCCCGCTGAGCGGCTGCGTGCTCGTGACAGGGACCTCGATGTAGATGACGTTGCCGTTCGGGAGCGCCCAATAGGGTTGGTTGTTCGGCGCATCGAAGCGGTAGAAGCCACCGCTCGGGTACACGCCCGGTGCGGGCGCGCTCGGGCACGGCAGCGGCTGACGCGGCGGTTGGTTCGGACGATCGACGAAGCAGCGGATCGGCGTGCTCGGCGTGACCGCGAACGACGTGCCCTTCGGGAGCTTGAGCTCGGGGTGCACCCACGCACCGCTGCACCCGAGCCCCCCCATGACGACGCGCACGTAGTAGGTCTCACCGGTCTTCGGGAGACGCGACGTGCTTCCTTCGGTCACGTCCTGGAAGCCCACCCAGTCCCACACCAGGTCTTCGTTCAGCGTGGTGATGAAGTTGTTGCAGACGTGCTGCACGCGACTGGGTGGCCCGTCGTACCAATTGGCGGCGAGCGCGGGGCGCTCGGTCGCGAAGAACGTGGCGGCGAAAGCCGCGGCGACGGCGGGGACGGCGAGGAGCGAAGCGACGGTGGGGCGAAGCATCACGTTCACCATCTTTCGCCGCAGCCGCTACGGCAAGTGGATGGCCGATTTCGTAAGCTTCACTTGAGAGCTTCGGGGATCCGGCCGACGGCGCCGTGGACCGCGCCCTTCAAGCTCGCGCTCTTGGCGCTGTCGCTCGCACCCGACGCGAGCGCGCGCCCCTCGAGGATGGCGAAGATCGTCCCGCCGTCCTTCGTGCGCAGCGTCGCCGAGACGACGCAGGTGACGCGCTGACCTTCCGTCTCGAGCCGGACGAGGGAGATCGAGAGCACGGCGTCCTTCTTCGCGCCGCGGAGATCGAGCGCACCGAGCTCGGCCTCCGTCGTCTGGCGAAGCAGCGGGACCGCGCTCGCGTCCGCGCGGGGAGCGGCGGTGACCTCACCGAGCCGGACTGCACTCTTGGTCTCCGCGCCGACGGCGGGAGCGAAGAGCAGCGCAGAAACCATCACCGCGGATGAAAGGATCGAAGCCAGATACCGCATCGCGTCCTCCTCCTTTGCCGGTATCGGATCGGGAGCGATCGGGCCAAGTTTGTACGCGGTCAGCGCGGTGGCGCTTCGCACACGTGGAGCACCTGCGCGGTGACGATGCCGTGGCGCTGCAAGCCGACTTCGATCCGCTGCGCGTTGCGGACGTTGCTGTACGCGTCGAGCGCGGCTTGCACGTCGAGGATCGAGCGCCCGTTCACGGATTGGATCTCGTCGCCTTCGCGGAAGCCGAGCGTCTCGAGCGTGCCACCCGGCTTCAAGCTCGAGATCCGAAGGGCGGCCAACCCGCCGTCCCCGCCGACGACGGGCATGATCTGCGCGCTCGACATCACGTCGCCGGTGGAGAACGCGGACTCCATCCACGCGCGCGTGAGCCAGACCTCCTCGTGATCGCCGACGGCGACGCGCACCGGCTTCGTCGCGGCGTCGCGGCAGGGATCGGCGACGACGCGCGCGGCTCCCGCCTCGGCCAACGTCACCTGCGGCGGCCCGTCTCCCGAGGGTGGGAGCACCACCGATTGCGCCGCAGGCTCGGCGTGACAGCTCGCCCCGACCACGAGAAGCAAGAGACCGACGACGTCGGCGACACGACGAGCCACGTCAAAGATCTAGCACGTGCACTGTGCAATTTTTTCCACGCGCCAACTCCGTTTCTCAGGGGGAGATGCACCCACACCTCGAAACTCCATCGCTTTCCGCAGCTCGAGCTTGGTCCGCCGTTTGCTCTCCTCAGCACCCATCATGGCTGCCTTTGCTTACGACGACGACGCCACGGAGCGCTCGCTCACGCTACCCGTCCCCCTCGCGGCTCCCGCTCGGTCGGAGACGCGGCTGCGCGTCCCGCCCGCCTACGGGATGGAGATGGCCGCCGCGGTGGGCCGCGTCGAACGCGTCGTCACGCCCGAGCATCGTGACATCGTCACCTTCCTCGAAGCGGTGACGCAGGCCACGACCGTGGTCGAGGAGCGGATCGAGGACATCGGCGCGCTCCACGTCA
Organism: Polyangiaceae bacterium; assembly: GCA_044224495.1. Taxonomy (GTDB): domain Bacteria; phylum Myxococcota_A; class Polyangia; order Polyangiales; family Polyangiaceae; genus JBGAKG01. The sequence continues at coordinate 145,869 of JBGAKG010000027.1, forward strand.
CCCGCACGTGGCTCGTCGCGTGCGGCGAGTGGCTCGACGCGGTCACGCACTCGCTCACGACCGCGTACGGGTACGCCGGCGACGAGCGCCGCGTGGCGCTCGAGCTCGTCGCCGAGGAGTCCTCGATGCGACTCCTCATGCGGCTCGAGCGTGAGAGCGCGGAGACGGCGACCATCCTCAAGACGCTCGACGCGACCGCCGCGCGCGCGGCCGAGGATCTGGCAGCGACGATGGAGCTCGCGGATCGGATGCTCCACGCGCTGGCCGAGCGGCGCTGACGCCGCGCGGCTGGCTCAGAGGGCGAGCCCGAGGCCGATGCCCGCGGCGAGCTGGACCGACGTCGTTCGGTGCGCCGGCGCGGACGCAATCGCGTCCGTGCGCGTCGTCGTCCACCCCGCCGACGGACCGAAGCTGACGAAGAACCCCGCGCCGAGGTCGACCAGCAGCAGGAGATCGCCGCTCGCCCCGATCGCGGCTTGGCTCCCGCCGACTCCACCGAAGCCGTCGGCGCGCGTGCGCGCGGCCGCGATCCCGAAGCGCGCGCGCGGCCACAACGCGAAGCGGCGGCCGAGCGGTACGAGCACTCCGAGCCGCGGCTCGAGGCCGACGCGCCAATGCTCGATCGAGCCGTGGAGCGCGCCGCCATCCCAGGTCGAGGTGGTCTGACCGAAGAGGAGCGCACCGCCGATCGTGACGCGCCCGAGCCGCACGTCCAGCGACGGGGTGAGCGCGAACGACTCGACGTGGCTCTTCGCCGCCGAGTCGTCGGTCATGGCCCACGACACGAGCCCATCGAGACCCGTGAGCGCACCGCCGGCGCCAGGATCGGCGGTGCGAACCGTGAAGCCAATCAGGTTCGGGAAGATCACGCGTCGATCGGCGAGGGGATGCCCGTCCTCGGCGCGCGCAGACGCCGTCATCATGACGAAGACCAGCGCCGCGAGCGCCGAGAGAGCGGGCCGCACGATGCCTCCTTTCATCGGAGAGACCCGCGACGCGCAGCGCCGATTCCGGCGCGGCGGACGATTGCCACCTTGGCGAGCCGAGGCCGCGTAGACTCTCTCCAATGTCGTTTCGTCGCATCGCGCTCTGCTCCGTCGCCGTCCTCGCGTCGTCCGCGTGTCGGAGCGAGCCCCCGCCGGCCAACGTGACGCTGCCGAGCGCGACGGTCTCCGCGACGGCAAGCGCGGCCAGCGTGGCTCCACCTCCGAGCGCGAGCGCTCCGCCGGCGGCGCTGAGTCTCCAGCTGGAGGCTGCGATGGTGCCCGCGCCCGCGGCCAAGCCCGGCTCCGACGCCGCCGCGATCGAGCTCACGCTCGTCAACCCGACCGCCGTCTCCATCCGCTGCGCGTGGTATCGCCCGCTCATGTACGGGATCGACGCGATGGACGCCGCTGGCGCGCGCGTCTCGGTCGTCATCCCCGCGATCGACATCCCCGTCTCGCGCGAAGAGCTCGTGCTGGCGCCCGGCGAGCGCAAGAAGCTCCCCAACGTCGTCACGCTCTGGTTCGACCCGACCAACAAGAAGACGCCGTCGATGTTCGATTGGGTGGTCGTCTCGAAGCGCACGCCGCTGGTGCTGACGATTCGGCTCTCGGTCGACGTCGGCGACGCGGGCCAGACGACGCTCACGACGACCGTCCGGACCTGACCTGGCTCAACCCCGCGCGGCGTGAGCGGCACGCGCGAGCGCCGCGTCGGAGAACGGGCGCGTCGCCTGCCCCGTCGTCTGCGTCGCCTCGTGGCCCTTGCCTGCGATCACGACGAGGTCGTCCGGTCGCGCCTCCGCCACGGCGCGCGTGATCGCCGCCGCCCGATCGATCTCGATCACGACCTCGGGGTGGCCCCGCAGCCCTTCCGCGATCGCAGCCGCGATCGCACGCGGGTCCTCGCCGCGAGGGTTGTCGCTCGTCAGCACGACGCGGTCGGCGCCCCGCGCCGCCTCGCCCATCGCTGCGCGCTTCGAGGGATCGCGATCGCCCCCCGCGCCGAAGACGACGATCACGCGGGCGGCCCCGAGCGCCTTCGCGGTCGCGATCGTCCGCGCGAGCGCGTCGGGCGTGTGCGCGTAATCCACGACGACGCCCGGAGCGCGCGCGACCACCTCGAACCGCCCCGGTGGCGGAGGTGCCTCCGCGATCGCCGCCGCCGCCGCTCCGGCGGGCACCCCGGCCGCGATCGCACCCCCGAGCGCGGCGAGCGCGTTCTCGGCGAAGATCGCCCCGATCGCGCGAACGACCAGCGTCGACGGCACGCCGTCGAGCGAGCTCGGCGCGAGATGAATCGTGGTCCCGTCCCAATTTGGTACAACGGAGGTCGCCCGAAGGTCGATGGACGCGTCGTCGACCTCCGTCGCCCCGCGCCCCGGCACGCCGTAGGTGAGGATCATGCGCCCCTCGGGGACGACCTCGCGCAGGAGCGCGCTCGCCGGGTCGAACGCGTTGAGCACCGCCGTGCCTCCCGGCGGCAAGTGCACGAAGAGCTGCGCCTTGCTCGCGAGGTAGTGCTCCGGCGTGCGGTGCGCATCGAGGTGATCGTGCGAGAGGTTCGTGAACACCGCGACCGGCATCGGCCAGGCGTGCGCGAACCCCATCGCGAGCGCCTCGCTCGTGACCTCGAGCGCCGCCGCGCGCCCACCGCGCTCGCGGAGCGTCGTGAGCGTGTGGAGAAAGCCGCCGTAGTCCTCCGGCGCGGGGAACTCTTCGTCGTCGAGGAAGGTCCCGACCGTCGTGATCCGCGCGACGGGCCCGCCCAGCGCGCGGAGCGCGGACGCGACCCAGCGCGTGGTGCTGGTCTTGCCGTTCGTGCCCGTCACCCCGACCGCGAGCACCTCGTGCGCCCACTCCGGCGGCGGCGGGAAGGCGCCCATCTCACTTCAAGTCGTAGAAGCAGTACTGGACGCCGCACGACTCGTTGATGCACGTCGCGACGCGCGAACGGTTCGAGCCGGGGAGCGCAGAGAGTGCGTGCATGCAGTCCGCCTTCGTGATCGACGGCCGTCCGCGGCGACCACCGCCGCAGTTCGCCACGATCCCGTCGCAGGTGGGTCCCGTCGCCGGATCGAGGCAGGAGTCCGCGATGCCCTCGAGCGCACACTTCTGCGTGACCTCGAAATCGCAGATCGCCTTCGACCCGCTCTTGGCCATCAGGCACGCGACCGCCTTCTGCGCCGCCCGCGGCTTCATGCCGCGCGCAAAATGATCGCACTGGCTCTTCGTGTCGCTGAAGCTCTCGCACTGCGGGCCCGGTGCGCGGAGTCCGCCGCAGCTCCCCGGCGTCCCGACCATGTTGTCGCTGTCGGGGCAACCCGGCACGGTCGGCGGCGTCGCCGAGGCCGATGCGGTCGGAGCCGTTCCGACCCCGCCCTCGTGCGTGGGCCCCATGCCCTCGCGCGTCGGGCCACCTTCACGCGTCGGGCCGAAGCCGCCCTCGCGCGTGGGTCCGCCCTCGCGGGTGGGGCCCATGCCTTCGCGCGTCGGTCCTGCACCTTCCGCCGTCGGGCCCGCAGCGCTTGCGTCCGCCGTGTCGGGCGTGACGGCGACGGACGGTGGCGGTGCCTCACCGGGGTTGCACGCCGCGTTGCCGGCGGCGATGGCCGTGGTGAGCACGAGGAACCGCGTGCGGTCGATCTGCATGGGCGCAGCGTACCTCAAGTGAGTAGGATGGATGCATGACGAACACTCGCCTCGCACCCTGGGTCACGGCGGGGATCGGCATCGGGCTCCTCGCCGCCTGCGCAGCCGCGCAGCCCGGCCCTCACTCGACCACCGCGAGCTCCGCCGAAGCCGGGGGCACCGCGCCGAGCGCGACCGCCAACCCGAGTGACGCTCCGGAGGCCGGCGCCGCGCGGCCGATGGCGTTGGCCATCGACGCAGGGATGCTCGCGACCGACGCCTCCGTGATCGTCCCGTCGTGGCGCTCGAGCATCTCGTTCTCGAACATCACCGGGCGAACCGGCGACCAGACTGCGGCGTTGTTCACCCCGTCGGTGTCCGTGCTCGAGGGCTGTCGCGGCGCGAACGGCGGAAAGCTCGTCCTCCGCCTCCACAGCGAAGGAGGGCATCTCGTGGGAGAGACGCAGGCAGGCTCGTCCATCGACCCGACCGCGAAGCAGTGCGTCCTCGAAGCTCTCTCGAAGATCCACGTCGACGACACGTCGAACGTGGGCGGCGCGGCCCCGGTCAAGCCGATGGGCTTCACGTCGCTCCTCACGATCGAGTGGTGAGCGCCCAAGGCGCGCGCGGCTCCCGCGTCTGAGCGGGATGCATCGCCCTCGCCTCCTCTTCGGCGCGGTCCTCGTCGCCGCCGCCGTCGGTTGCGCTCGTCCGCCGTCCGCGGGTGGGCCCGTGGTCGCCACGACGACCGTGCCGCCGAAGCCCCCGCCGGTCGACACGCGTGCGTTCGACGCAGCGCTCGCGCAGTTCGTCGCGCACGATGCGAAGGGCGACTGGTCCAAGGAGTCGTGCAGCTCCGTCGCCGCCGACTTCGACGCGGTCGCGACGAAGGATCGCCTGCCCGAGGCACGCTACGACGCTGCGCTCGCGTGGGAGCGCTGCGGCGACCGCACGCAGGCGGCGATGGAGCTCGAAGGCGCGCTCGAGCTCGACCCGAAGTTCCTCCCCGCCCGCGCCGAGCTCGCGCTGGTCCGGCGCGCAGCAGGCGATCCGATCGACCCCGCGATCACGGCGCTGGAGCAGGTCGTCGTCGAGGCGAAGTTCCGCGACGTCGGTGCGCTCGTCCGCCTCGCGGCGCTCCAGCTCGAACGTGGGGGAGCGACCGGCAGCGTCGGGTGCGCGAGCGACTTCGACTGCGCGAAGCTGAACCTGCAGCGAGCGCTCGCGATCGACGACTCCTACATGCCTGCGTTCGATCAGCTCGCGCTCTACTACTACCGCTCCGCGCTGCGCCGCGCGAAGGACGGCCGCGCCGACGCGCAGCAGCTCGAGCTCGCGGCGCTCGTGTGCTCGCAGGCGGTGCGCAAGGACGCGAGCTACGCCCCGATCCACAACACGGCCGGGCTGATCCAGAGCCAGCTCGGCAACGCCAGCGCCGCGAGCGCCGAGTTCACGCTCGCGACGAAGCTCGATCCGCGCTCGTTCGAGGCGCAGATGAACCTCGCGCTCCTCAACCTCTCGTTCCGCGGGTTCGCCGCCGCGGAGAAGGCGCTGCGCGTCGCGGTAGCGCTCCGCCCGCTCGACTACGACGCGCACCTCGCGCTCGCGCTCGCGCTCCGCGGTCAGCTCACGTGGCCCACGCCGGAGCAGATCGCGGCCGTGCAGGCCGAGCTCGATCGCTGCAAGATCATCGCCCCGACGCGCCCCGACGCCTACTACAACGAGGCGATCCTCACCCATCAGTTCAAGGCGAAGGGCTCGACCGACGACGCCACGCTGCGGCTCGCGAAGACGCAGTACGAGGGCTTCGTGCAGCGCGCGGGGAACGACCCGAAGTATGCGACGGCGGTGAAGCGCTCGCGCGGCGACGGTGCGCTCGACCGCGGTGCGATCGGCGACATCGAGGACACCCTCGTGTTCCTCGGCGCGCCTGCCCCGCCGCCGGCGCCTGCCACCCCGGTGTCCCCGAAGCCCTGAGCGGCGATCGTGCTACACCCCGCAGCGCATGCGCTACGAGGGCAAGATCTATCGGCCGCCGAGCGAAGCGGACGCCTACATCCTGCAGGCGACGGTGGGGTGCTCGTGGAACCACTGCACCTACTGCGACATGTACCGCGAGAAGTCGTTCCGCGTCCGCGCGCTCGAGGAAACGCTCGCCGACGTGGCGCTCGCGGGGCGGGTGCACGGCGCCGAGGTCGAGAAGGTCTTCGTCGCCGACGGCGACGCGTTGGTCATGACGCTCGCGGAGTGGGAGCCGATCCTCGAAGCGTGCCGGGCGACGTTCCCGAACCTCCGCCGCGTGAGCGCTTACGCGACCGCGATGAACCTCCTCGCCAAGAGCGATGCCGAGCTGGCGCGCCTGCGCGAGCTCGGCCTCGAGCTCCTCTACATCGGTCCCGAGAGCGGGGACGACGTCACGTTGAAGCGCATCGCCAAGGGCGCGACCTTCGCGGACCACGTGCGCGCGGCCGAGCGCGCGCGAGGTGCAGGGATCGACCTCTCGGCGATCTTCCTCCTCGGGGTCGGCGGCACGGCGCGGAGCCGGGAGCACGCCGAGGCCTCGGCCGAGCTGGTGACGGCCATGGACCCGCGCTTCGTCTCGGCGCTCACGCTCACCGTCGTGCCGGCGACTCCGCTCGCCAAGCTCGAAGCGTCGGCGCGGTTCGAGCTCCCCACGATCGAGGCGATGCTCGGCGAGCTCCGAACGCTCGTCGACCGCGCCTCGCCGACGAGCGCAGTCTTCCGGACGAACCATGCTTCGAATTACCTGCCCCTCGCGGGGGTGCTCCCGCGCGACCGCGCGAAGATCGTGGGGACGATCGATCGCGCGCTCGCGGGGGAGCTGGCCCTTCGGCCCGAGTGGGCACGCGGCCTCTGATCAGGGCGTCGTCTTCGGCGGCGCGACGATGATCTCGACGCGCCGGTTCTGCGCCCGGCCGTCGACCGAGGCGTTGCTCGCCACCGGACGATCCTGGCCGATGCCGACCGAGGACACGCGATCCTTCGCGATGCCACGGCTCACGAGGTAGGCGGCGACCGCATCGGCGCGCTTCTGCGAGAGGTCCTTGTTGTACGACGGCTGGCCCTGCGAGTCGGTGTGACCCTCGACCGTGATCGTCGAGTCCGGGCTCGCCTTGATCAGCGCGTCCGCGACTTGGTTGAGCTGCGGCATCGCCGAGCCCTGGACCTCGTACTTGTCGGTCGCGAACAGCACACCGCCCGGGAGCGTGATGATCGTGCCGCGATCGTCCTTCTTCACGGCCGCGATCTTCTGGATGTCGGCGAGGGCCTGGTCCAGCTTCCGCTCCGCGTCGAGGCGCGCCTTCCGCTCGCGATCGAGATCGGCCGACGTGCGATTCAACGCGCCCTGAGTGTCCTTGAGGGCGCCCTGGCTCGCTTGGAGCTGATCCTTCGTGCGCGCGAGCTGGGTCGCCTGCGTGTCGACGATGTCCTTGTTCGCACCGTCGATCGCCATCGCGGCGGCCGCGGTCTGCGCGGTCGCGGTGGCGAGACGCGCCGAGCGATCGGCGAGGTACGCCGCGTCGCGAGTCGCGACCGAGTCGCCCTCGTCGGCGTAGAGGCTCTCCGCGCGATCGAGCTGCTGCTTGGCGGTGAGGAGCTCGGCCGGCTTCAACGTCGCCGCCGGGCCCTTCGAGGCCGCCGCGTACTCCTTGCGGGCCGAGACGAGCTCCGGCGGCGGGAGCGCGCTCGCGCACCCGGCGGCGATCACGGTGACGAGTCCGAGCGAAACGAAGCGAATGGCATGGATGTTCATGGTCGTCCTCCTCACTTGGCGTTCGCGCTCTGGCCGCTCTTGACGGCTTGGACCTTGGCCTGCGCCTCGGCGGCCGCGCGCTCGGCGGCGACCTTCTTCGCGAGCTGGATCGAGAGCTCGGCGTCCGCCTTGGCGCGGACGAGCTCGCGATCGGCCGAGCCGTTGTCGCCCTTCGAGATCTTCGTCTTCGCGTCGGCGATCTGGTCGTCCGCCAACTTCAAGTAGAGCGACGCCTGCGGGTCTTGTTGGGCCCCGACTTCCTTCGCGCTGCGCGAGGCGGCCTCGGCGGCGGCGAGGTGTTCATCCGGGGCAGGAAGCGTACCGCCGCAAGCAGTGATGGCGGCGGCCGCGACGAGCACGATCGAGATAGTCGTTCGCATGATGGGTCTCCGTGGAGGAGGCCCTTCAGCAAGCGCGGTGCCAGCGCGATTTCCCGATGTTCCAGCGCTGTCGGTGCTCGTCCGCGTGACGCGCGTGCGCCGCGCGTGGCGTTATGCCTCCACCGCGACCGAGCGTTGAACCTCGTGCGCGGGGCCGTGCCACAGGATGCCGAACCGAACGCGCCAGCTCCGCGCGCGCAAGAGGTCTCGCCCGATCGCCACGTACTCGTGGAACGCGATCACGAACGGGTTGTAGCTCGTGATGTTCTTCGTCAGCCCGTAGACGACGCGCGCGTTCTCCTCGGCGAACGTGCCGAACATCCGATCCCACACGATCAACACGCCGCCGTAGTTCTTGTCCAAGTACTCGGGGTTGGAGCCGTGGTGCACCCGATGGTGCGAGGGCGTGTTGAAGACGAGCTCGATCGGCCGCCAGAGCTTGCCCACGACCTCGGTGTGAATCCCATATTGGTACACGAGGTTCAGCCCCCCGGAGATCATGATGAGCTTGGGCGACACGCCGAGGAGCGCCCAGGGCGGAAAGAAGAGGAGGCCCCAGATCGGCGTCCACGGCTGGCGGAGCGCCGTCGTCAGGTTGTAGCGCTCGCTCGAGTGGTGGTTGACGTGGCACGCCCACATCAGGCGGTTCTCGTGCTCGGCGCGATGGTTCCAGTAGAACGAGAAGTCCCAGCCCACGAGGGCGACCGCCCACCCCAGCGCGCCCTCGCCGAGGTCCAGCAACCGGTGCGCCCAGAGCCACTTCGCGAGCCCGTAGATGCCCGCGTTGATGACGCCGACCGTCACGAGCGAGCCGAGCCCCATCGCCAGGCTCGCCCAGCTGTCCTTGGTCACGTGGCCCAGCACGTCCCTCCCGCGCGCCTTCATGCGGCGCAGCACCACGGCCTCGAGGACGAGCGTCACGAGGAAGAACGGGACGGCGTAGACCGTGGGATCCGGGTAGTCGGGCAGCACGCAACTGGATCTTAGCGCTATCCTCCTCGCGTGCGACGCCCGCAACTCCTCGCCGCGCTCTCTTCGCTCGGGCTCCTCTGCGCGTTCGCGTGCAACTCCGACCCGCCGCCGGGCGCGATGCGCCGCCCCCTCCGCACGGTGGACCTGGGCGACACGCAGATCGCGACGCTCTACGACGACGGTTCGTGGACGATCACGCGCGACGGCGCGGAGCTGGTCGGGTCGCCGCCCGGGCGCGCGCTCCTCGCGCGCTGGACCGACGCCGATTCCCCCGATGGCTGGCACGATCCGGAGAAGCCCGATCGAACGCTCTTCGCCCCCGTCCCGGCAGCGGGCATCACGTTCGAGTCCAACGCGCCGGGCATCCTGCACGTTCACGCGAGCGGGGCGGCGTCGCTCGTCGCGCTCGCGACCAGCTTGGGCGACGAGTTCCTCGCCGGTACGGGCGAGCGCTTCGATCACGTCGACCCGCGCGGCCAGATCGTCCCGATGCAGATGGCGCTCGACGGCGGGAGCGAGAGCGGAACGAACGAGCGCCACGTGCCGATCCCCTTCCTCGTCTCGTCGCGCGGGTGGGGGCTCTTCGTCGAGAGCCGCGAGGCCGGCGCCTTCGACGTCGGCAAGTCGAGCCCGAGCGTGCTGGACGCCACCTTCGAGGGCGGAGAGCTCGACGCCTGGCTCTTCGTCGCGCGCGATCCGCTCGCGATCGTTGCGGAATACACAAAACACGTGGGCCTCGCCCGAAAGCTCCCGCGCGAGGCGCTCGCGCCGATGTACTGGCGCAACGTGTGGACGAACGACGTCGAGGCGCTCGGCGACGCGAACGAGCTCCGCACGCGTCACATCCCGACGACCGCGTTCTGGATCGACAACCCCTGGCAGACCTCTTACAACGACTTCACGCTCGATCCGGCCCGCTTCGCCGACGCGAAGGCGATGATGGATGGGCTCGCGGCGCAGGGCTTCCGCACGCTGGCGTGGTCGACGCCCTACCTCGACAACCCGCAAGGGGCGCCGCCCGCGAATCCGGCCCAGACCGCCTTCCTCGAGGCGGAGCAGAAGGGCTTCTTCGTGAAGGACGGCGACGGCAAGCCCTACGCGGCGCCCGGGTTCGACTCGAAGAAGCGCTTCGGCATGATCGATTTCTCGACCGACGCCGGGCGCACGTTCTGGGCGAAGGCGGCCGGCACCGCGACGGCGTCCGGCTTCTCGGCCTTCAAGCTGGACTACGGCGAGGATCTCATCCCGAGCTTCTTCTCGACTCGCTTCGAGTTCCGCTTCGGCGACGGCACCACCGGGCGCACCGCGCGCGCGTACCCGATCGGCTACCACGCCGCCTACCAGCAGGCGCTCGACGCAGCGTCCGGTCACGGCTTCCTGATCGTGCGCGCGTCGAGCTGGGGCGACACGAAGGGGAACGCGCTCATCATCTGGCCCGGCGACCTCGACAACGGGTTCGAGCGGTTCGGGGACGTGGGTGCGGGCTCGCAGCGCCTCGTCGGTGGGCTCCCCGCGTGCGTCGTCGCGGCGCAGGCGCTCGCGGTCAGCGGCTTCGGCGCGTTCGGCGCGGACACGGGCGGCTACCGGCACGGGAAGCCCACGAAAGAGGCGCTGCTCCGGTGGGCCGAGCACTCCGCGCTCTCCGTCGTGCTCCAGCTCGGTGGGGGTGGCGACAACCACGCGCCGTGGACCTACGACGAGGAGACGGCGACCCTGTACAAGGCGCTCGCCACGCTCCACCTCGGCTTGGTCCCCTACCTCTCGGCGGCGCTCGCGAGGATGGAGACGGAGGGCGTGCCGACGGTCATCCCGCTCCCGCTCGCGTTCCCGAGCGACGCAGCAGCGCGCGCCCACGCCGACGACGAGTACCTACTTGGTACCGATCTCCTCGTTGCCCCCGTCATCGATCCGGGAAAGACCGAGCGCGTGGTCCACTTCCCCGCGGGACACTGGGTGCGCTGGAGCGACGGGACCGCCTTCGACGGGCCGAGCGACGCGACCGTGCCTGCTCCGCTCGGGACACCCGCGTTCTTCGTCCGCGAAGGCGCGCTCGTGCCGATGTACCCGCCCGGCGTCGACACGCTCGCTCCGGCGACGGCGAACGGCGTCGTGAGCTTGGCGACGCGGAAGGACGCCGAAGCGCGCGCCATCGTCCACGGCTCCGCGACCGCGTCCTGGGACGACGGCGCGAAGCTCGCGCTCGTCGACGACGGCACGAAGCTCGGGCTGACGTTCACGGCCGGCACGCGCGCGACCGAGGCGCTCGTCGATCTGGATCTGCGGCGGCGCAAGGGCGGTCCAGCGGCACCGGCGAAGGTGGTCGGGGGCGCCGGCGAGCTGCCGAAGCGCGCCTCGCTCGACGACCTGCGCGCCACCCCGGGTCCGGGCTACGTGTTCGTGGGCGAGCGCCTCTACGCTCGGATCGACGGCACGGTCACGGTGGAGTGAAGATGACGAAGAAGCACGGCCCGCGTTTCGAGAAGCTCTGCGCCGACGCGAAGGCGAAGGTTCGCGAGTGCACGATCGACGACGTGAAGCGGCGGATGGACGCGGGGGAGGAGCTGCTTCTCATCGACGTTCGCGAGGAGTCGGAGTTCGCCGCCGATCGGCTCCCGGGCGCGACGCACCTGGGCCGCGGGATCCTCGAGCGCGACATCGAGGCGAAGGTGCCGGAGCTCGACCGTGAGATCGTCCTCTACTGCGGCGGTGGGTACCGCTCGGCCCTGGCCGCCGAGTCGCTCGGGAAGATGGGCTATACCCGCGTGATCTCGATGGATGGCGGCATCCGCGCCTGGCGCGCGGCGGGGTACCCCCTCCACCGCTGACACGGTGAATCGATCCGCGGCTCGTCCGTCCATCGCGCGGATGAGACTCCTTCTCGTCGCCGTGGTCGCGCTGCTCGCCGGGTGCGCGGCGTGCCCGCGGCCGGACGCTGCCCGGCCCGATCTCCGCGCCAGCGACGAGAGCTCCGCCCACTTGGAGCTCCAACTCCGCGCGAACGTGGTGGCGCAGACCAACGAACGCCCCGCTCGCCTGCTCCTCTCGTGGAGCGAGCCGGTCGTGCTCGATCTCGTGGTGAAGGACGCGACGGAGAAGGTTCGTTTGCACCGTACGGTCGACGCGCAGAGCGGGGGTGAGCCCGTCGCCGTTCTGCTCACGGAAGAGGACGGACAGCCGCTCCCGCCCGGCGTCTACCGCGTCGAGGCGACCTCGCCGGCAGCGCGCGGGGAGCGGGCGGCGGCGTCCTTCGAGGTCTGCCACTGCACGGTCTACTACTGAGGGGCCTGGCCGGCTATCGTAGTCCCCCCGTGACCGAGACCCTCACCGGCACCCTCCTGGGCGGACGCTATCGCGTCGGCGCCTTGCTCGGCCAGGGCGGCATGGGGGCCGTGTACGAGGGGATGCAAGAAGGCCTCGATCGGCGCGTCGCGTTGAAGGTGCTCCACGCGCACCTCGCGAACGATCAGGATCTCATCTCGCGCTTCAAGCGGGAGGCGCACGCCGTCGCGGCGCTCGGCCATCCGAACGTCGTCCAGATCTCGGACTTCCAGACCGGTGGAGAAGATCCGCCGTTCCTCGTCATGGAGCTGCTCCGCGGCGAGAGCCTGCGTGATCTGTTGAAGCGCCGGGGCACCCTGCCCCCGGAGCGCGTCGCCTACATCTTCCAGCAGGTGCTGGCTGCGCTCGAAGCCGCGCACGCGAAGGACATCGTCCACCGCGACATCAAGCCGGACAACGTCTTCTTGTGCGCGACGAGCGTGCAGGCGGACCTCGTGAAGATCCTCGACTTCGGGGTCGCGAAGATCCTCCGCCAGGAAGACCCGTCGGTCGGGAAGCTCACGAAGAACGGCTTCGTCGTCGGCACGCTCTCCTACATGGCCCCCGAGCAAGCGACGGGCGATCCGCTCGACGGGCGCGCCGATCTCTACTCCGTCGGGGCGTGCATGTACCTCGCGCTGACGGGCCGCAAGCCGTACGACGGGCCGTCCACGCCCGCGATCCTGAAGGCGATCCTCACGGAGCCGCACGTCCCGCTCGCGGCCGCACGGCAGGACATCGATCTGGGGCTCGCCGCGATCGTCGACCGCGCGCTCGCGAAGAAGCCGGCCGACCGCTTCGGCAGCGCGCGCGAGATGGCCGCCGCGCTCGCGGCGTTCGCGAAGCCGACGCCGCTCGAGCCCACCGCGTCCGAAGCGCCGACACTCCCGCGCGACGAGTCTCCGGCGACGGTGGGACCGGCGAAGCGGAACGTGCCGTCGAACGCCCCCACGCTGGATGCCAAGGCGCTCGCGCGTTCGGCGCCGACCGCGCAGCTCAAGGCGATCCCGGAGCCGGTGATCAGCGACAAGCCGACCGCTCCGACCGCTCCCGCACGCGAACAGAAGAAGACGCTGCTGTCGCAGGGCACGCCCGCCACGAAGCCGCCGTCGAGCGCGCTCCCTCCGGTCGAGTCGCGCATGAGCTCGACCCCGCCGCCGCACAGCATGGGACCGGACACGCTCGCGACCATGCAGATCGGTGCGCAGCCTGCGGTCGAAGAGCCGTCGCCCGAGACGGAGCCGCCGCAAGCCATCGGCGAGCGCGGCACGGCGCCGATGGTCACGAGCCCGTTGATGACGACGGTTCGCTCGCGAACGGATCCGGCACCCGCGCCGGCGACCAACGTGTCGACCACGCTGAAGATGCGCCCCGCGACTGCGCCGGGCGCGGCGGCGGCCAACGCGCCCGCGACCACGCCCGCGGCGACGCCACCCGCCCCCACGATCGTGGATCCGAAGCCGCCGGAGGCGCTCGGCGCGGCACCTGCGCGTGTCCTCGTCCCCGTCGCGCCCAGCCCCGCGGAGGCGCGAACGCCGAGCCCGATCCCCGCCCGCGCGACCCCGCCGATGGTGGTCGTGGCCCCGCGCCGTCCGGCCCGCACGTCGACGACCAGCATCCTCCTGATCACGTTCGCGGTGCTGTTCGGGATCGCCTTGCTCGCGCTCGGCGTGGGGCTCTTCGCGTTGAAGTGGTTCGCGGACGCAACGCCCGAGCCGGCGACGGGCGACCCCTCCGCGACGGCGGTGGCCGATCCGGAGACGTCGGCAGTCGCGCTCCCCCCACCGACCGCGACCGCGACCGCGGACGACGACGCGCAAGACTCGCCGCGGGGGAAAGCGCACGAGGTCGCCACCGATCCGAAGGCCACCGTCGCGGCGCGGCCCCCGCCTCCGCCGACGGCGACCGCGAACCCGCTCGTCCCGCCCTCGACCCTCGCGTCCGCGCTCGCATCGGCGGCACCGAGCGTGATCGCGTCCGCGCTCGCGGCCCCGATCCCGACGACCACCGCGCCGCCCAAGGCGAGCGCGACGCCCACCGCGACCGCGACCGCGACCGCCACCACGACGCCGACCGCGACCACGACCGGCAGCGGCGGAGCGAACGGCAACGCGCACGGACGGCGATCGCCGTTCGGCTTCTGAACGAGCTCAGGCCGCGGCGGACGCGAAGAGCGCCGCGAGCGCTCCGATCCAGAGCGCGAGAAGCTCCTCGCGCTTCACGGCGCGCTTGGCGACCCACTCGATGCAGGTCGCCTCGATGAAGCCGACGAACCCCCGCACCGCGAGCCCCTGCAGCGCGTCCACGCGCTGACCGGTCGCCGCCGCGCGCCCTTCGAGCATGCGCTCGACGAAGACACGCCGCGTCTCCTCGATCACCGCCGCGACCTCGGCGTCGGCGCCGATGCCGCCGTTCATCAGCGTCAGGTACGCCGGCCCGTGGCGCTCGACGAAGTCGAGGTACGACGACAACCCGAGGCGCGCTCGCTCGAGCGGCGGGAGCGAGGCATCGGTCTCCGTCTCGCTGAGAAGCCGCGACGCGGCGACGCGGAGCGCGGCGACGTAGTAGGCGCGCTTGGTCGGGAAGTAGTGGTAGAGGAGCCCCTTCGAGATCTTCGCCGCGCGGGCGAGATCGTCGATCGAGACCTCGTCGTAAGGGCGAGCACCGAACACGTCGAGCCCCAGCGCGAGCAGCTGCGCGCGCCGCTCGTCGACCACGAGCCGTTCGCGCTTCCGCGGCTTCGCCTTGGTTGCCATCCGCCCGGAGCCTAGCACGCCGGCCGCTATTGACTTGTATTCAGTAGCCCTCAGAATGAAGGGATGCAGACGGAAGCTCATCGCCCGACCCTCCGCGCGCGCACCCCCGAAGCCCGCCCCGACGGGAGCGTCCCCAAGCACTGGTTCTTCGGCAACGTCTTCGCCACCCACGTCGCCAACGGCGTGAACATGCTCTTCCCCGCCGGCGAGCGCTTCTTCGTCCGGAGCGTTCGCCACTACGAGAAGGAGCTCACGGACCCCGAGCTCCGCGCGCGGGTCCGCGGCTTCTACGCGCAAGAGGGCGCGCACGCGCGCGAGCACGATCGCTACAACGCGCTCCTCGAGGAGCAGGGCTTCGACGTCGAGCGCTTCCTCCGCTTCTACGAGACGGTCGCGTACAAAATCGTCGAGCGCATCGCCCCGCCCAAGCTGCGCCTCGCCGCGACCGCCGCCGCCGAGCACTACACCGCGATCATGGCGGAGAACGCGCTCAAGCTGCGCTTCCTCGATCACGCCGATCCGAAGATGCGTTCGCTCCTCGCTTGGCACGCCGCCGAGGAGATCGAGCACCGCGACGTCGCGTTCGACGTCCTCACCGCGGTCGGGGGCGGCTACGCGGTTCGGATCGCGGGCATGGCGATGGCCACCGCGATGTTGGGCTCCTTCTGGACCCTCGGCGCAGCATCGCTGCTGGTCCAAGATCCCGACGCCACGCTCGGACGCGTCGTGCGAGACTGGGCGAAGATGCGCGAGCGCAAGCGGACGAAGTTCGCCGACCGGCAGCCGGTCTTCACGACCGGGCTGAAGAGCTACCTGCGGCGCGATTTCCATCCGTCCCAGTCGGACGTCGATCACCTCGCCGACGCTTACCTCGCGAGCGTCGGGCTCGCGTGAAGCGGCGCGGCGTCGTCGCGATCGCGGTCGCCGTCGCCGCGTGCTCGTCGAGCGAGCCGCCCGCCCCGAGCGATCCCGTCCGCCCGCCGCCGCCGCTCGTCCCCAAGGTCACGCTCGTCGGCCCGATCCTCGATCCCGACGGCTCCAAGTTCATCCGCGACGGCGCGAGCTCCGGCGCTCTCGGCGGCAAGATCGTCTACACGTTCGGCGACACGCTCTTCCTCTCGCCGGCCGTCGATGGCGCCACGTCGCGCAGCAACACCGCGGCGTGGGCCGAGCTCGCGACCCCCACCGTCGTGCACGAGCCGCTCGACGCGAACGGGCTCCCGGCCCAGCTCGTCCCCTTCACCGCGCAGGAGAAGGCCTACAACGACTCGACCAAGAAGGGCGACGATCGCTGGGTCATCTGGCCCGGTCGGATCATCGCGCGCTCGGGCGGCGCGAGCGGCATCCTCTTCTTCGACCTGTTTCGGATCCACCCCGATCATTGGGAGGCGGTGGGAACGGGCGTCGCCGAGCTCGCCGCCGGCGCCACCGTCGCGACGCGGAACCCCACGCTGCTCTTCCAAGCACCCGAGGTCGGCTTCATCCACGCCGCGTTCGACAAGGACGGCTTCGTGTTCCTGTACGGCTGCGCGGTCGGGCTGTGTCGGCTCGCGAAGGCGCCGCTCGAAGGAGCCACCAACCGCGCGAGCTACGTGTTCTGGAACGGCTCCGGGTTCTCCCCGAGCTACTCGGATGCCGTCGCCTCCATCCCCGGCTCGACGGCGGGCTTCTCCGTCGCGTGGAACCCGTGGCTCGGGCAGTACGTGAGCTTCGCGAGCTCGGGGATCGGCAAGGAGGTGGTGATGCGCGTGGCCCCCGAGCCGTGGGGGCCGTGGAGCGATCCCACCACCGTGACCACCTTCACGAAGGGCAACGTGTACGCCGCCGGGCAGCACCCCGCGCTCGACGCGGACGGGGGGCGGACGATTCGAATCTCCGCCTACCAGGATTTCGGCAATTTCCAGGGGGAGATCGATCTCCTGACCCTGGAGCTCGCGAAGCGGTAGGTGCCCGGCGTGGCTGGATTTTCGGCCGCGCCCCTCTGTACCATCGCCGAACGCACGCGGACCCGTCCGGATGAGCAACTACCTCTACGGCGATTCTTCCCCCTCGGGGCTGACCTCGAATTTCCTCGAGTTCCTCCGCGATGCGCTCGATTTCGCCGTGCACGTCCTGCTCGCGGACGAGGCGATCAAGGCCGGGCGCGAGCGGATCGCCGTGCTCGAGGTCGAGGCCGCCGAAGAAGAAGAGCGGCTCGATGCGTTCGTGGGCGTCGTCGCCGACGCCATCATGAGCGGCGACAAGGGGCTCGAAGGCTCGTTCACCGCGCGCTGCGCCGCGCGCCTCGCCGAGCGCTGCGCCGAGACGCAGGGCGAGACCACCGCCGCGATCCGGAACCAACTCGCGAACGACGTCGCCGCCGTCAACGCGGCCGAAGCCGCCGCACGCGCGGGCTGCGTCGCCGCGCTCTCGAGCTTGCTCGCCCCGCACCTCCCGCCGGACGCGACCCTCGTCCGCCGGATCGCGCTGTCTCCCGAGCGCGTCTACGTGGCTACGCAATCCGGGCGTTCGACGTTCGGGCTCTCGTGGACGTTCGACCTCGGCATCCCCGATGGCTCGACGTGGGCTTCGCCGCTGCGCCTCGAGCGGATCGCCTCGCCGATCGAGATCCGTTCGCCGCAGGTCACCGGCTGGATCACGAAAGAGGTGAAGGTCCGGCCGATGCGGATCGAGAAGCTCGTCGTCACCGAGCTCGAGACCGCCGGGCACGCGTCGCGCCTGCGCCTGCGCGCCGAGCCCACCTTCGACAACGGCTTCGATCTCGACGTCGATCTCGCGACGGGGACGGTGCAGGCGATGCGCGTCGCCCCGCCGGACGACGGCTCGGCGGGTCCGTTCGCGATCCACGAAGGCGACGCGTCGATCGTGCTCGCGCTCGTCGACAAGCTCCAGCGCGACGCGGGCACGCTCGAGCCGGGGCGGCTCGTCGACGCGGCGCTCGAGGGCGCGGACTTCCGCAGCCTCCCCGCGTTCGCCGCCGTCGTCGATCGCCTCGTCGCGATGCTCGCGCCGATCGTGCGCGAGATCTCCGCGCGGTCGCTCACGCCGAACGAGCTGGTGCTGCGGCGAGCGCTCGCAGACGATCGGCGCGAGGAGTTCTTCCTCGCCAAGGCCACGCTCCGCGACAAGCTCGCCGTCCTCGACGCTCCCCTCCGCGTCCACTTCGACCCGCTCGCGCTCGATCCGGCGGAGGAGCCGCCGTCCGCCGACCCGCCCGTGCGAGCCAAGGCGGACTCGCGCTCCGAGATCCCGAGCTCGCGCCCCGTAGCTCCTCCTCCTCCTCCCCCTCCCGCTCCTCCTCCTCCCCCTCCCACCGCAGCGCCAGCACCGGCATCCACCTCGCCGGCCCCCCTCTCCCCTTCTGCGCCCCCGCCCCCACCCGCAC
>JBGAKG010000028.1:0-153084 GCA_044224495.1 Polyangiaceae bacterium
TCCATGACCGGCTCCTTCGCATGCGGCTCTGGCGCGAAAGCGCTAACCCGCGATTAGGACGCATAGCGTCCGTACGTGCGTGGCGCCTAACGGCAGCTACGACCTCGCGATCGAGCCGGTCACTTCATACGTACTCAGCGGCGCTTGCACGCCCGGAGCCGCGCGAGCGGCACCGAGCCGATGACGTTGCGGATCTGCTGGGCCTGCGCGTCGGTCACGCCGCCGCGAAAGCGCACGTAGGCGCGACCGCCCTCGCGCCGCACCGTGATCCGCGCTCGTCCCATTTTGGGACGGCGCTTCGCGACGTCCTTCACGTCCGACAGGATGCTCGGCGGCAGACCGCCGCGCGTGATGGTCACGACGCCGTCGACGACGTCCAGCACGCACAGTGTCTGCCAACGCCGCACCGCCGTGACCAGCGCGATCACGGCGACGGTGAAGACCAAGGTGACGAGCGCGAGCTCCACCCTCTCCTTCTACCCCAGCTTCTCCTTCAGGAACGCGACCGTGGTGGCCCACGCCGCCTTTGCCGAGGCCTCGTGATAGGCCTTCGGGTCCGCTTCGCGCATGAACGCGTGCGGCCCGTCGTAGGTGTGGAGCACGAAGCTCGCCCCGGCCGCCTTCGCTTGATCGGCGATCGCGCTCGCGCGCTCGACCGACGCGTAGGCATCGATCTTCGAGTAGTGCCCGCAGATGGGCGGGGTCGCCTTCCCGAACCTGACGAAGTCGGCCTTCGGGATCCCGTAGAACGGCACCGCCGCCGCGATCCCCTCCACCGTGCAGGCCGCCGCGAGCGCCATGCCGCCGCCGAGGCAGAAGCCCGTGATCCCCACCTTGGCCACGCCATGCTCGTGGAGCCACTTCGTCGCCGCAGCGATGGTCGCCATCGCGTCGGCCGTCTTCATGTCGTTCGCGAGCTGGGCGGCCTCGCTGCCGTCCTTGGTCACCTTGCCCCCGAAGAGATCGACCGCCATCGCGCCGTAGCCCTCGCTCACGAAGCGCCGGCACAGCCGCCGGATGTCGTCGTTCAGTCCCCACCACTCGTGCACGACGATGATCGTCGGCGCCCCCTTGGGACCGTCGAAGACCTCGGCGTGCGCGCCCGAGCTCAATGCCACGTTCGTTGCGTTGCTCATCCGCCGATGGTCTCCCTTCCCGCCCAGCGGCGCAACCGCGGTATGCTCGCGCGGAGTCATCGCGTGGAGTACCTCGTCGTCTACGTCGGGCTCGCGATCTTGGGGCCGCTCTTCGGCTGGCTGGAGCGGCGTCGGCCCGCGACTCCCTTCGCGCGAACCGCGCGCGCACGCCGGATCGATCTCGTGTGGTGGCTCGTCACGCCGCTCTTCACCGGCACGCTCGCGCGCGTGCTCCTGCTCGGCGTGCTCGCGCTCGTCGCGCGGGCCGCCGGCTTCGGCACGGACGGCGCCGGCTTCCTCGGTCGGCTCCAGGCCTTCTTCCCCTTCGCGCGGCTCCCGTGGCCGCTCGCCTTCGTGGCTGCGCTCGCGATCGCCGACTTCTTCGGCTACCTGAGCCACCGGCTCCGCCACACCGCCCCCGTGTGGCGGCTGCACGCGGTCCATCACGCCGCCGAGGAGCTCACGGCGCTGACCGCCGCCCGCCTGCACCCGCTCGACGAAGCGCTCGACACGCTCGTGATCGGCGTCCCCGTGCTGCTCCTCGGCTTCCCGCTCCCCGTCTACGCCGCGCTCGGTCCGTTCTTCGTGCTCCACACGCTCTTGTTGCACGCGAACGTGACGTGGTCGTTCGGACCGCTCGGGCGCGTCTTCGCGTCGCCGCGCTTTCACCGCCGCCACCACGCACGGGGCCTGCCGCCCGCGAACTTCGCGGGCGTGTTTTCGCTCTGGGACGTGCTCTTCGGAACCTTCGCGATGCCGGAGCAGGACCCGGGCACCTTCGGCATCGACGAGCGCGACGTCCCCGAGTCCGTCTTCGGTCAGCTCGCCTATCCGTTCCGCCGCCTCGCCGCGGCGCTAGCTCCCCGCCCATGACGACCCTCGCGATCGACGAGCGCCACTTCCAGTGGGTCTACAGCGCGACCGCGCTCACCGGGCTCGTGCTCGCGCTCTTCCTCCCGTCGTCGACGAAGACGGTCCCGCCGAAGTCGCGCCGCACGTACGTGGTCCTCCAGGTCATCACGTTCACCGGGGCGGTCGTCGGAGCGAAGCTCGCGTTCCTCGCCGGCGATCTCCGGTGGCCGCTCGCGCACGTGCCATTCCACGAGATCGTCTACTCGGGCCGCTCGATCACGGGTGGCCTCTTGGGCGGCTTCCTCGCGGCGGAGCTCGCGAAGGTCCCGCTCCGATGGAGCGAGCTTCCCAACGATTGGTTCGCGACGAAGCTCCCGCTCTCGGTCGCCGTCGGCCGGGTCGGGTGCGTGCTCGCGGGTTGCTGTCGCGGCATCGCGGGCGACTACCCCGTCGCGATGGTCTACTCGGACGGCGTACCGCGCTTTCCGGCGCAGCTCGTCGAGCTCGGATTCCAAGTCGTCGCCTTCGGCGCGGCCTGGCTCGCGTTCCGGCGCGGCTTCCTGCGCGGACGCATCTTCGCGACGTACATGATCGCGTACGGAGCGTTCCGCTTCCTGATCGAGGCGCTGCGCGACACGGACAAGGTCGCGTTCGGCCTCTCCGTCTACCAGCTCGTGGCGCTCGCGCTCGCGGCGGCGGGCGTGGCGTCGTACGCGATGTACGCGCGCCGAGCCGCGGTCACGGCGGCGCCCGCGTGAGCGCCGCCGTCAGCTGGCGCGCTTCACGTGCTCCACGATCGCCGGCCCGACCTTCTCGGGCGCTTCGAGCGGCGCAGAGTGGCCCACGCCCGGCAGGTAGACCACGTCGGGCGTCCCCACGAAGTACGGCTCGAGCCCGCGCGTGAGCTCGAGGCCGAGCGCGCGATCTTCGGTTCCCCAGATCAGCCGGAACGGCGCTTCGATCCGCGGGTAGGTGCGGCTCGCGCGCCAGTACGATGGACGCACCAACCCGCGGACGGCGCTGCGGTAGTACGCGAGCGGGGGCTTCACGAGCGCGGGCGTGGCGAACGCCTTCGCATAGGGTGCGAGCCGCTCGTCGGTGAAGTGCTTCGGATCGACCGCCCCCTTGCGCAGGAGCATCGGGATGCGCGCGCCACCGCCGTGGGAGAGCATGCGCTCGGGAACGACGGGGAGCTGGAAGAAGAACATGTACCAAGACCGCAGCACCTGCCGCGACCGAAAGGCCCGCGCGCTCATCGCCCGCGGGTGCGGTGCATTCACGGCGGTCAACGTCTTCACGAGCTGCGGGTAGCGCGCAGCGACCTCGTAGGCGATCCCGCCGCCCCAATCGTGCCCGACGAGGTGAATGCGCCCGCCGAGCTCGCGCGCGAGGTTCACCACGTCCCGCGCCAGCGTCTCGATGTCGTAGCCGGACGCCGGCTTGTCGGTGCCACCGTAGCCGCGCAGATCGGGCGCGACGGCACGGAGCCCCGCCGCCGCGAGGATCGGGAGCACGTCGCGCCAGGACTCGGACAGCTCCGGGAACCCGTGGAGGAGCACGACCGGCTCGCCCGAAGCGGGCCCATCGATCAAGGCGTGCATGTGGAGACCAGGGAGATCGAACGACGTCGTCGCAACGCTCATGCGGGGGGAGATAGGGTACCATCCACGTTCGTCCATGCAGTATCCGCCTGCTCCTCCTCCGGGCATGCCCCCCGAGATCCCGCCGCACCTCCGGCGCAGGGAGACGCCGTGGTGGGTCATCCTCCTCTACGTGTTCGGCGGAATCACCGCGCTCGGCGTCCTCGGCGTCGTCGCGTTCTTCGGCCTCATCGCGTTCGCGTGCGGCCACCACTGATCCGATGGTCGTCGGCGCCGTCAAAGAGCTCTGGCACCGCGATCTCGTCGCGCGCCCGGACACCCACGCCTGGGTCCTCAGCTTGTACCGCGCGGGGGAGCTCCACCCGCAGACGGTGGACGATTACTTCCCGCTCGCGGCGGCCGAGGATCCCTCGCTCCGCGAGTCGATGACGCGGCACTCGGCCGACGAAGGCCGCCACGTGAAGATCTACGACGGCGCGATCGCCAAGCTCGGCGAGCCGCGCACCGAGTTCGATGGGCTCGACGTCTTCAACGTCGTCATCCGTCGCGAGACCGACGCGAGCTTTCGCCTCGACGACGGGCTCTCGCCCGACGGACGGCGCGAGCGCCTCGCACACTTCCTCGCGCACGCGCACTTCCTCGAGAAGCGCATCACGCGCTCGCTCGAGTACCACCTCGATGCGTGCTCGCGCGCGGGCCGGCGCGACGTGGAGCGCGCCGTCGCCGTCGTCCACGCCGACGAAGAGCGCCACACCACCTACACGCTCGAGGCCGTCCACGACCTGCTCCCCCATGCCCGCGCCGAGCACGTCATCGCCGTGCACCGCCGCGGCGAGGCGCGCGCGAACCTTCGCTTCTCCGCGCGCCAAGTCCGAGCCTTCCTCGATCGCTTCGGCCGCTCGACCAAGCTCTCGCACGCGGTGCTCTACCGCACGTGCGCTGGGATGATGGAGGCCGCTCGTGCTGCACTCTGAAGGGAAGCGTCGCCTCGGGCTCTTCGTCCCGCCGAAGCCGCCACTGGAGCAGGCGAAGGAAGCCGCGCGTGCGTTCGACGAGGCGCGCGCACGCGCGCACTTCGGCGTCCCCACCGCAGCGCGCGCGCTGAAGACGACGGTGAGCTTGTGCGCCGAGTGCCTCGCGCACGTGCCTGCCTTCGTCTACGCGCACGAGGGCCGCGTGCTGATCCGCAAGGACTGCGCCGTCCACGGGAAGAGCGACGCGGTGCTCGAGAACGACGAGCGCTTCTACTTCCTCTCGAACAAGGATCTCTCCGGCGTCGTCTTCGCGAAGGAGCGCGTGTTCGACATCCCCGCCTTCCCCGGTGCGCTCGGCGAAGCCTGCTGCGCCGAAGGCGAGACCTGCGAGACCACGCCCGGCGCCGACCAGATGCAGAACAAGACCTGCACCGTGCTGGTCGAGGTCACCGACGCGTGCAACCTCGCCTGCCCCGTCTGCTACAGCGACGCGAAGGGCGAGCGGGGCCTCCCGCGCGAGAAGTTCGAGCGCTACCTCGACGACCTCGCCACCAAGAAGGGCGGGCTCGACTCCGTCCAGCTCACCGGCGGCGAGGCGATGCTCCACCCCGACTTCTGGGAGCTCCTCGACTTCGCGTGCGCGCACCCGAAGATCAAGAAGGTCTACCTGCCGACGAACGGGCTGCTCCTGAACAAGAGCGGTGCCGCCGAGCGCCTCGCTCGCCACAAGGAGAAGCTCATGGTGCTCCTCCAGTTCGACGGGCTGACCGATCGCACCGACGAAGACCTCCGCGCGGCGACGCCGGCGAAGGTGCGGCGCCAGGTGGTCGAGCGCCTCGGCGAGCTCGGCGTGTTCATGCAGCTCACGATGACGCTCGCGCGCGGCGTGAACTACCACGAGGTGGGCGACGTCATCGATCTCGCGCTTGCCAACGAGCACGTGAAGGTCGTCGCGCTGCAGCCCGCGACATACTCGGGCCGCTACGAGCTCGACGCGTCACCGATGGATCGCCTCACCCTGTCCGACGTGGTGAAGGCCGTCGTCCGCCAATCCCAAGGCCGGAAGGGCCGCGCACGCGAGGCCGACTTCGTCCCGATCCCGTGCAGCCACCCGAACTGCGGTTGGATCACGCTGTATCTGCGGCGCTTCGGGCTGACGGGGAACGTCGTGCGCTACGTCGACCTCCCGAAGGTGATCGAGAACGTCGCCTATCGGACGCTCCTCTCCACCGACGAGCTGAAGCAGGCCGTCGGCACCGGGAGCGGCTCCCCCGTGAAGCGCGCGATCGGGCGGCTGGCGCGCGGGCTCGTGCGCTCGCAGGACATGTTCACGGTCGCGATCAAGCCGTTCATGGATCGCCACGCCTACGACCAGGACCGGGTCGAGAGCTGCTGCCATCATCTGCTCGACACGAAGGGCAACCCGCGCTCGTTCTGCGAGTACAACGCCGTGCTCCGGCAAGGCGACGCGTGGGCGGATTTGCCGAAAATCTGAGGCTCTGGCTATCACCTCAGAGATGAGTTACGGTGCGCGCCATCATGCAGCGCCGTACCACCGTTCTCGCCCTTCTCGCCGTCACCACGCTCCCGCTCGTCCTGGGTCTCGCCGCTTGCTCGGGCGACGACACCACGGCGCCGCCCGACGCGGGGGGCGACGCGACCAAGGACGCGACCGGCAACGACGCGGCGGCCGATGCGGCGAAGGACTCCGGCACGGACGCGACGATCGATGCCGCCAAGGACGGCGCAACGCCCGATGCGACCAGCGACGCGACCACCGACGCGTCGACCGACGCCGTTGCCGACGTTTCCTCCGACGCGCTCGGCGACGCGAGCGATGCGTCGTCCGACGCCAAGGCCGACGTGACCGACGCTTCCTCCGACGCGACCAGCGACGCGAGCGACGCAGGGAGCGGCTCCGTCTGGAAGACCCCCACCTGCGACGGCACGATCGGCAGCGGCGAGTACGGCAGCTCGCAGAACCAGCTCACCACCGGCGGCGGCCAGGATTGGTACATGACGTGGAACGCGACGAACCTCTACGTCGCCGTCACGAACGCGACCGTGACCGAGGCCGTCGTGCTCTACGCCGGCTTCGGCGGCAACAACGGGCTCACGGCCGGTCAGGTCTACGACAACACCGCGCCGGGGACGCTCCTCTTCAAGGCCGATGCGGTGCTCTACGCGAAGAGCACCTACAACGAGGTCCGCAAGGTCGCCGGCAACGCGTGGGGCGCCCCGACCGCGGCGGCGATCACGTTCTGCGGCAGCGGCTCGACGCGCGAGATGGTCATCCCCTGGAGCGCGCTCGGCTCGAACCAGATCCCGGCGAGTTTCCGTTGGGTCGCGTACGCCACGTCGAGCGGCGGCTTCGTCTACGGACAAGTGCCGACGACGAACCCGGGCGGCAGCATCGGGACGAGCGCGAATTTCCCGCACGACTTCTTCGTGTCGAGCACGAACGACGGCTCGGGCGCGTTCCCGTTCGCGACGGTGGAGTGACGGGTCAGCTGGAAGCAGGCCGGAGGCGGCTCGGCAGCCCCGCGCCTTCGAGCAGCTCGGCGAGGTGCGACGACATCGTCTTGGACCGCGCCGAGATCCGGTTCGGCTCCAGCGCCGCTTGCAGGCGTTGCCGCGCTTCGTGCACGCGCCACGCGATCGTGCCGCGGGAACACTTTTGGACCACGGCCGCCTCGGCGTTGGACAGCCCCTGCAGCGCGACGAGGACGATCGTCGTGCACATCTCGGGCGGCAACCCATCGAGCGCGTGGAGCAAGCGCGTGTACGTCTGGCGCAGCTCGGCCGCGCGCCGAGGATCACCGCCGGCGTCGACGGCGATTGCGCGCTCGAGGCGCGGATCGTCGTCCTCGATCGAGGACTCGCTCCGCCGCACGCGCGCGCGCCGCGCATCGAGCGCCCGGTTCACGGTCAACCGATAGACCCAGGTGAAGAACTCGCTCCGACCCTCGAACTCGACGAGCGAGCCGTACGCACGAAGGAACACGTCCTGCGTGATGTCGTCGGCTTCGTGCTCGGAGCCGGAGAGGTGGAGCGCGAGCGCGAAGATGCGACGCCGGTAGCGGCGGACGAGCTCGTCGAACGCCCTGGGATCCCCGGCCTTGGCGCGCGCGACGAGCAGCGTCGCGGTGGCGGCTTCTCTCTGGGCCGGAGTCATGGTCGCAGATTAGACGTGCCACATCCCCCAATGGTTGGCGAAAGTTTCCGTTCGCCCTCGGCCTCCGGCCTCGGTTGGCCGAGGCTCGCTGCCAGCTCCTCCGCGGCTCCGCCGCTTCGGAGTTGGCACGGCGAGTTCATGCCAGCGCCGCCTCAACTGCCGCGGTAGGTCGCGTAGCCGAAGGGGCTCAGGAGCAAAGGTACGTGGAAGTGTTCCTTCGGGTTCTCCACCACGAAGAGGATGGAAACCTCCGGGAAGAAGCACGGCGTCCCCGTCGCCTCGGCGTAGGCCTTCGTGTCGAAGGTGATCCGGTAGGTAGCCGCCGTCGTCGCCTCGGGGGTGATCAGCGCGCGGTTGCGACCGTCCGCGTCGGTGACCCCGTGCCCGACGAGCTCGAAGCCGCTCGCCGCGAGTCGCTCCAGCTTCACCGGCACGCCCTGCGCCGGGCGGCCGCGGGCGGTGTCGAGCACGTGCGTCGTGATCCCTGCCATGACGTCACCCCACCAGCTTCCGGAGACGAAGGTGCATGATCTTGCGGAGCTCCTCGCCAGCGATGCGGATCTCCGCGTCGCGTGCATTCTGCAAACGCTCGCGGGCGGCGGCGAGCATCTCGTCCGCGCTCTTCCCCGTCGCGCAGTACAGGAAGACGAAGCCGAACTTCTCGAAGTAGGCGCGGTTCGCCTCCGCCAACGCAGCGAGCGTCTCGGGCTTCGCGCTCGCCGTGCCCGATTGCTCCTTGCGGCTCCACGCGCTCTCGCGATCGGCCCCGCTCTTCTTCTGCCCGAGCGGCGGGTGGGCGGCGAACGCGGCGAGCCACTCCGCCTCGCCCACGTCCGCCCAGTGCGCGTCGGCGCGCGCGAAGAGCTCCTTGGCGCTGCCGAACGGGCGCGCGCCGCACATCTTCGCGACCCACGCCGGCGACGCGCAGCAGGCCCCGAGCTCGCGCGCGAGCTCCTTCGGCGAACGCGCGGCGAGCTGGCGCACGAGCACCGCGTCGCGCCCCGTCTCGGTGAGCGCTCCGAAGACGCGCATGCGGCTCACGCCGCCGTCGGGGTAGACCTCGAGCCGGAGCTCGGTGAACGGACCGCGGTCGGCGAGCTCTTCGACGTAGAGGTGACGCGTGTGCGCCATGAGCTTCCGGCGCGGCAACAGCTCGCGCCACTCGCCGTCGCCATCGCGCCCGACGACGCGCGCGGTGTCGGGGAAGTTCCCCTTGAACCAGTTCGTGTCGAGCTCGAGGCGGTCGACGATGCCCTGCCCCACCAGCTTCACGACGACCCAGTCGTGCGTCTCGGCGGTGACACCGCGGCGCCGCTTGGTCTCCCACCCGTCGCTCATGTTCGGCGCGCGGCCGGGCTGGATGAGGTTGTGCTTCGGCCCGAAGAACATGTCGCTGCACGCCAGGACCTGGCCGCCGTTCTCCATCGCGGCGAGATCGAAGTCGTTGGTCGCGCCCCCGAGGGCGCGAAAGTCGGGGAGCACGTCGCCGTGGACGCGCAGGCGCGCGACGCCGCCGTCGGGGAAGATGCGCAGCTTCAGGTGCGTGACCGCGGTCGGGCAGTCGAGCGCGAAGTAATTCTTCGAGTTCCCGTGGAGCGTGCTTCGTCCCAAAATGGGAAACCACTCGGTCCCCTCTCCGAGGAGCTCGTCGACGAGCGTGCCGGGACGGGCCGCCGTCCCTTCGATCCGACATGCCTCGGGGAAGTTGCCGCGGAAGAACGCGGTGTCGACGACGACGCCGCGGAGCACGCCGGGCAGGCCGAGGCGGATGATCGCTTCGTCGTGGACGTCGGGCCCGAGCGCGCGCTTGCGGCGCGACTCCCAGCCGTCCATCCACTTGCCCTTGTCGGTGTAGGCATGCTCGCGCCACTCCGCTTCGTGGGGCTTGAGCAGGTTCTCCTTCTCGGCGAAGTAGTCGTCGGTCGCCCAGAGGACGGAGCCGCCGAGCTTCTCGGCGGCCAGATCGGGGAGCTCCAGGAAGTCGTGCTTCGCGTCGTTGGTGACGGGTGCGCTCATGGAGCGGCCATCCTACTCCAGGAGCGCGCGGCCGTGGCCGTCCTCCACCTTCGCGCCGTCGAAGATGCGTTTGCCGCGCAGATAGGTCGCCTTCACCGTACCGAACAGGGATTGCCCTTCGTAGGGCGTGATTTTGTGGCGGTGGAGGATGCGGTCCTTCGTCACGACCCAGCTCGCATCCGGGTCCCACGCGACGACGTCGGCGTCGCGCCCGACCGCGAGCTTGCCCTTCTGCCCGAGGCCCGCGAGCGCCGCCGGCGCCTCCGACATCCAACGCGAGAGCTCCGCGATCGTGCGCCCGCGCGCGCGCGCTTCGGTCCAGACGACGCCGAGCCCGAGCTGGAGCGACGCGATCCCGCCCCACGCCGCCTCGAAGTCTCCCCGATCCATGACCTTGAGCTCCGGCGTGCACGGCGAGTGATCCGTGACGACCGATTCGATCACGCCCTCCGCCAAGCCGGCCCAGAGCTTCTCGCGGTTCTCGTGCTCTCGGATCGGAGGCGCGCACTTGAACGCGGTGGCGCCAGCGGGGATCGCTTCGGCCTCGAGCCGGAGGTAATGGGGCGTGGTCTCGGCCGAGAGCGGCAGGCCCTCGGCCTTGGCGCGGCGGACGAGCTCCATCCCGGACGCCGATGCGAGGTGTACGACGTGCGTGCGCGCCGGGATGCTCCCGAGGAGCTTCACGAGCAACGCGATCGCCTGATCTTCGGCCTCCGGTGGACGCGAGCGGAGGTACCTGAGGTAGGTGCGGGCATCGAGCACGTCCTTGCTCGGGAGCGCGGCTTCGGCGGCGGCGAGCGGCCCGGGGAGCTCGGCGTGGACGAGGAGCGGAACATTGCAATCCGCAAGGACCTTCATCGCGACCGCGAGGCCGTCCTCGGCGAGCGGCGGGAACTCGGGCACGCCCGAGTCGACGAGGAAGCATTTGAAGCCGCGCACGCCGCGCTTCACCATCGCGCGGAGCTCGCCGTCGTTCCCGGGGACGGCGCCGCCCCAGAGCCCGACGTCGACGTTGCACTGCCCGGCGAGCGCTTCGAGCTTGGCCTCGAGGCCGGCGACGGTGGTGGTCGCGGGGATACTGTTGAGCGGCATGTCGACGACGGTCGTGACGCCGCCGGCGGCGGCGGAGCGGGTCGCGGTAGCGAAGCCTTCCCACTCGGTGCGACCGGGCTCGTTCATGTGCACGTGAGCGTCGACGATGCCGGCCATGAGGACGAGGTCGTCGTGATCGACGACCTCGGGATCCCCGGCGACGTCGTCGAAGGCACCGATCCGAGCGATCTTTCCGCCGGTGAGGTGGAGCGAACGAGGAGCGAGGGTTCCGTCGACGAGGACGCGCCGGCTGCGGAGGATCATGACGCGCGAGCATACGCCACGAACGCGCGGGATTGCGGGCCGCTCAGCGGCGAATCAGCGTGCCGTCGCTTCGCGCAGCGGCGCCTGCCCGTGCGGTGCGCGGGCATCGACGGCGAGGAGCGCGACGGCGCCCATGAAGAGCGGCACGTCGAGCACGACCCCGAGGCGCAGCACGCCAATCGTCGCGTAGAGCACGCCCGCGCCGGCCAGTACGAACGACCACGCGCGCCGCGCGCGCACGACGCCGAGGAGCGCGAGGCCGAGCACGAGCGCGAGCGTCGGACACGGCACGAGGCCCATCGGTGCGCCGACGAGGTACGCGAGCGGGCCGAGCTCGAGGAAGTGCGGGTACACCCAGGCGTACGCGAGGAGCAGCGCGCCGGCCACGCGGGCCCACGTCGGGCGCGGGGGATCGCCCTCGTGACGAAGGGCGCCGAGGACCGCAAGGCTTGCCGCGAGCAACGCAAAGACGGCGCCGTTGAAGGGGTTACCGAACGCCCACGCGAGAGCGCTCACGGACGCGAGTGGGGCACTCGCGAGGACGGTCCCGGCGCGCGGAAGCGGGCCGCGGAGCGCGAAGAAAACGAGGATGGAGGCGAGGATCGCGTGCCAGACGACGGCGAGGACGAACGCGTCGTTCGCGATCCGGGTGAGCCCGGCGAGGATGGATTCGGCGCTCGGCATGGGGGCCTCCGCCGTGCCCTGAAGCAAACGGCTGGCCAACGCGGGGCGTGGCTGCTCAGTCGTCGTCGAGACCCTTGCCGGCGAGGATGCGCGGCTTGTGCTTCTCGATCCGCGCGAGGCGGGTGGCGCTCTGCTTGGCCGCTCCGATGTGGAGCAGGTAGGCGCGCTGGCGGCCCGGCGTGAGCGCGCGGAACGCGGTGGCGAAGGGGCGGCTCGCCTTGAAGGCCGCGGCGAGCTCGGACGGGACGTCGAACTGCTCGGTGCTCTTGCGCTTCACCTTCGCGCCGGACGCCTCGATCGCGCGCTCGATGTACTTCGCGAGCGTGCGCTTGGCTTTGGTGATCTCGCCCACGCTGGTGAAGCGCACCTGGCGCGCGGACTGCACGTTCGCGGTCTGCTGGACGAGGATCCCGGCGTCGTCTTCGATCAGCGCGCCTTTGGTGAAGAGGAGGGCGCAGTAGTCCTTGAAGCCGTGCATGAGGAAGACGTTCTTCCCGTCGCGCATGTAGCAGGGATGGCCCCACTTGAGGTCCTCGGTGAGCCCCGAAGCGAGCGCAATCTCACGGAGCTTGGAGAACTCGTTGGCCCACGGTTTCTCCTTCGTGAAGTACCAGTCGACCTTGGGGTTGGCGGCGGAGCGCTTGGCGTTCATCTCGGTCGGCGAGCCTACTGCATTTCGCACCGCGACCTACGGTGGGTACGGTCCACCCGTCACGAAGTCGCCGAACTGAGTGCGGACGGTCGCGAGGTAGCCGAGGAAGCGCGTGCGCTGCACTGGAACGGGCGTCTTCAGCTCGTGGAACTGGAGGTACGCGTTGACGAAGGGTGTGAGGAGCTCCTTTCCGAACAGTGCGACGACGTCGGCGAACGCGTGCCGGCCGAGCGGAGTGATCTCGACCACGATCTTGCGCCGGTCCTCTTCCGAGCGCGTCCGCGAGATCATCCCGCGTGCCTCGAGGCGCTGCATCATCACGCTCATCGTGCGACGAGCGCAGCCCAGGTGGGCGCGAATCTCGGATTGATACACGACGCCCTGCCGGGCAGCGACGTGAGCGTGGATGACGAAGATGTCGACGCGAGCGTGGGTGAAGTGCCAGCGACGGAGCACCTTCGCGACATAGGCGGCGTAGCAAACGCCAGCACGACGAACGTTGAAGACGACGCGGTCCATGCCCAACGCTCAGCAAGAAGGGAACCAGAGGGCCCCCGCCGACCCCCTTCTCATTTTCGGGTGCCGGCACCCGGCTTTACGAGATGGGCCACCCGGCGCGCTCCGCGCAGAGCGGGTGGCGCGCCATGGTTCGGGGTGGCGCGCGCCACCCCGAATCGCCGGTCGCGGCCCCTCTTCAGTTCTCGGGTGCCGGCTCCCGAATATTGGGAGGGGGCTGGCGCCGGCCCTCTCAGCGCACGACCTTCACGTTGAACATCGCGTTGTTCATCGCTCCGTAGAGGCGGGCCCAGAGCACGACGTACATCTCCGTGCCTCTCGCGTTCGTGATGTCCCCCAGGTCCAAGACGTCCTTCCAGCCGAACCACTCCTTGAGCCCCTTCGTCACTTCCGCCTTCGCCGCCGCGTCGTTGCCCGCGACGAACATCGTGTGCTCCCCCGCGAGCTTCGCCGGATCGACCATCAAGAACGCGTTCACCGTGTTGAGCGTCTTCACCACCTTCGTCTTCGGGTACGCGCGCTGGATCTGCTCGCCCAGCGAGTCCGTGTTCGCCACCGTGAGCGACGGCGGCATCCCCTTCGAGAAGTCGAGCGGGTTCGAGATGTCGAGGAGGACCTTCTCCGCCAAGTTCGCCGCCCCCGCCGCCTCGAGCCCCGCCAGCGACGCCTGCCCCGACAGCGCGTTCACGATCAGCGACCCGTGCGCGGCCGCCTCCGCGAACGTGCCGAGCGTGATCTTCGGGTTCGCCTCCAGGAACGTACGGATGGGCGGGCCCCCCATCATGTCGGGCTCGTTCCGCGCCAGCGTCGCCTTCGGATCCCGCGTCCCCACCTTCACCGAATGTCCCACCGCCGAGAGCTTCGCCGCGATGGTCTTGGCCACGATCCCCGTTCCGAGCACGCCGATGTTCGCCATGATTGTCGTCTCCTTGTGTGGCTGAGACGATAAACATCAGCTCCGAGTTGACCATCGGCGTTTGCGTCAACGTTTCGTCAACCCGGGGTTGATGAACGGACGCACTCGCGCGGCGGGGAAACGACCACTTTTGGGGGAAGCTTACCGCCCTCGTGCGCCTTTACGCCTCAGGGCCCCCCGACTACCTTCCGCCCCCCAACCATGTCCGACCCGTCCGAGACCGAGGGAAAGAACGTCGGCGCCGAAGAAGCCATCCTCGAGGCCCGGCGCGCGAAGACCAAGCGCATCCGCGACCGCGGCGAGAACCCGTTCGCCAACGACGTCGCCCCGCGCCTGGCCAAGGGCGAGACCATCGACGTCGGCGCGCTCCGTGACGTGGCCGCCAGCGCCCTCGACCAGGGCAAGTACGCCACCGACAAGGTCGAAGCCGCCGCCAGCGGTCGCATGTTCCACGTGCGGGGCCGCTGCGTTACCCACCGCTCCGCGGGCGGGCTCTCGTTCCTCCGCCTGCGCGACCGCACCGGCGAGATCCAGCTCCTCGTCAGCCAGGACAAGCTCGGCGCGGACTACGGCAAGCTCGACGATCTGGACGTCGGCGACATCATCGAGGCCGAAGGCACCCTCACCGCGTCCAAGCGCGGCGAGCTCAGCCTCGAGCCCGCGCGGTTCCGCATCCTCACGAAGTCCGCCCGCCCGCTGCCGGAGAAGTGGCACGGTCTCACGGACGTCGAGACGCGCTACCGCCAGCGCTACGTCGACCTCATCGCCAACCCCACCGTCGCCGACGCGTTCCGCGCGCGCAGCACCATCCTGCGCGCGCTCCGCCGCACGTTCGACGAGCGCGGCTTCCTCGAGGTCGAGACCCCCACCCTGCACACCATCATCGGCGGCGCAGCGGCGCGACCCTTCTTGACCCACCACAACACGCTCGACATGGAGCTCTACCTGCGGATCGCGCCGGAGCTCTACCTCAAGCGTCTTCTCGTCGGCGGGCTCGAGCGCGTCTACGAGATCGGCCGCTGCTACCGCAACGAGGGCATCTCGACCCGGCACAACCCCGAGTTCACGATGCTCGAGTTCTACTGGTCCTACGTGACCTACCGCGAGCTCTTGGACTTCACCGAGGTCATGCTCCGCGAGGTCGACGCCGCCCTCGCGCAGGCGCTCCCCGCCGCGCACGCGACCTGGAAGAAGGAGCGCCCCTTCACGATCGACGAGCCGTTCGTTCGTCTGCCGATGAATCAGGCCGTCGCCGACGGCGCCCGCCGCACGAAGATCCCGGCGTGGGAGCAGGCCGTCGCCACGAACGGCGGGATGGGGCTCGTCGCGTTCCTCCAGCCCGAGTTCGTCGACCACATCAAGGAGTGGTCCAAGTCCTCGCCCCGCGCGAAGGCGATCGACTGGTCCAACTTCCGCAAGGGCCTCGGCAAGTGCGACAACGACGGCGAGCGCCTGTTCGCCTGCTACGAGTACCTCGTCGAGCCGTTCCTCGCCGACGACTACCGCGCGAGCGACGGCACCAAGAGCCTCCCCGTCTTCGTCACCGACTACCCCTACGAGACGTCGCCGCTCGCGCGGAAGAACGACGCCCGCCCCGAGCTCGTCGATCGCTTCGAGCTCTTCGTCCACGGGCGCGAGCTCTGCAACGCGTTCTCCGAGCTCAACGACCCCGAGGATCAAGCGGCCCGCTTCCGGGACCAGGTCGACAAGAAGGCCAAGGGCGCCGAAGAGACCATGGACTACGACGCCGACTACATCCGCGCGCTCGAGCACGGCATGCCCCCGGCCGCCGGCTTCGGGATGGGCATCGACCGGCTCGCGATGATGCTGACCCACCAGCCGTCCATCCGCGACGTCATCCTCTTCCCGCTCATGCGAGAAGACGCACGATGACCGCGAAGGGCGCGCGGCGCGCTTCGGGGACGTACGAGGTTCCGCAACCGTGGACCGTCGGCGAAGCCGTCGGCGTCGGCTTCACCTCGTTCCTGAAGGCCCCCGTGGCGCTCATGGCCGCGTGGCTCGTCCCCGTCGCCGCGACCGCCTGCTTGGGCTTCGTCTCGTCGTTCCTCACCGAGACGATCGCGCCGCTGCTCCCGCCGACGATCCCCGCGCTCTACGCCACCCGCGTCTTCGCGCAGGTCCTCGGCCAGCTCATCTCGATCTTCTTCTGGGGCGGCTCCCTCAAGATGTGGCTCGCCGCCGCGCGCGGCGAAGAGGTGCGCTTCGGCGACGTCTTCCTCGGCGGGCGCTTCTTCCTCCGCCTCCTCGCGATCCAGCTCATCACGCTGCTCCTCTGGGTCCCGTCGGTCCTCGCGATCGGCATCCCGCTCTGGGGCATCCTCCTCGCCCCGCTCTACGTCGTCGACGGCGATGCCGGTGTCTTCGCCGCGCTCCGCCAGAGCTGGCGCGCCACGCGCGGGCACAAGGGCATGCTCTGGGTGTTCGGCCTCTGCTCGGTGCCGGTCTTCATCATGGGCCTGTCCCTCCTCGGGATTGGCCTCGCCGCCGCCGTGCCGATGATCCAGATCGCGCTCGCGTTCATCTACGTGCGCCTGTCGGGCCGCGGTCAGATCGGGCCGTTCCCGCCGGCCTTCGCGCCGCGCAGCATGCGTTACCTGCTCCGCACGACGCTCACCGTCTTCGCCGCCGGCTTCGCGGGGCTCGTCTACTGGGTGCGCTCGCTGCCGAGCGTCCACGGCTCGGCGTTCACGATCCGCGACGCCGCGATCCGCGCCGGGGCCGTCGTGATGGGCGTCGCGACCACGATCGTCCTCCTCGCGACGCTCCTCCCTTGGATCCTCGACCGCTTCGAGGGTCGCAACTTCTCCCTCTTCGTCGCCGCGCGCCACGTGCGCTCGCAGAAGAGCGGCTTCTTGACGGTCCTCAGCGTGCTCGGCATCTGCGGCGTCGCGATCGGAGGCTGCGCGCTCTCGAGCACCATCAGCGTCATGGGTGGGTTCAGCCAGGACTTGAAGCGCAAGATCCTCGGCAACAACGCCCACATCGTCATCGACACCACGGCGCAGAAGCCCTGGAGCGACGGCGGCGCCGTGCTCGGGCGCGTTCGGGCCGTCCCCGGCGTCGTCGGGGCGACCCCCGTCGTCCAAGGCGAGGTCATGGCGGCCTCGAGCTCGAACAACGCCGGCGTCATCGTGAAGGGCATCGACCCGCAGACGATCGGCGACGTCATCGACCTGAAGAAGAACATCGAGGTCGGCAAGTTCGACTACCTCGAGAACCCCGACACGCTCCTGCACCTCCCCGCGAACGAGGTCATCGGCCTCGGCCCCGGAGGCGAGAAGTACCTCAAGGGCGCCGACCTGGATCTGCTCGGCGACAACCTCGATCCGTCGATCCGCGACCAGCTCCTCAGCCACGGCCCCAGCCGCCCCGGCCTCATCGTCGGGCGCGAGCTCGCGAAGACGTTGCACCTCTACGTCGGGGACGAGGTCACGCTCGTGTCGCCCCTCGGCGACCTCGGTCCGATGGGCGTGATGCCGCGCACGAAGAAGTTCCGCATCGCCGCCATCTTCTACTCGGGCATGTACGAGTACGACGCGAGCCACGTCTACACGCTCATCTCCACCGCGCAGGAGTACTTCGCGATGGAGAACAAGATCAGCGCCATCGACGTGAAGGTCGAAGACGCCGAGCGCGCCGATCTCGTCCGCCCTCAGGTCGAGGCCGCCGTCGGGCGCGACGATCTGCGCGTCCGCGACTGGCGCGAGATGAACAAGAACCTGTTCTCGGCGCTGAAGCTCGAGCGGCTGGCCACGTTCATCATCTTGTCGATCATGATCATCGTCGCGAGCTTCTGCATCATCTGCATGCTCCTGCTCATGGTGACCGAGAAGGGAAAGGAGATCGCCATCCTCAAGGCGATCGGTGCGAGCGACGGCGCCATCCTGCGAACCTTCATGATCGAAGGCATGATCATCGGAGGCATAGGCACCGTCTTCGGCGTCACGACCGGGCTCGCCTTGTGCGCCGGGCTCGCGTGGTTCGGGTTGCGGCTCGATCCGGACGTCTACTACATCGATCGCCTGCCCGTGCACGTCAGCGGCTGGGACTTCCTGGCCGTGGCGACGGCGGCGATGGTGATCTGCTCGCTGGCCACGATCTACCCCGCGTGGGCCGCCAGTCGCCTGCGCCCGGTGGATGGTCTGCGCTACGAGTAGCCTTCAGCGCCGCGCGAACGCGCGGAGCTTCGCGAAGCGCTCCGCCACGAACGCGAGCGTCGCTCGGACGCGCGGGATCGTCCGAACCGAGCGGTGCACGCCCATCCAGAGCGTCCGCTCCGGCGCCGCGAGCGCGGGGCGCAATCGCTTCAACCCCGGCATCGCGTCCCCGAGCGCGCGCGGGAGGCACGCGAGCCCCACGCCGGCGAGCGCCATCGTCGCGAGCGGCTCGCGCCCGTTCGTCCGAACCACGACCCGCGCCCGCCCCGTGATGCGCGGGAGCCACTCGTAGTCGACCACGCCGTTCATGTCGTCGGTGAGGGCGACCACGTCGTGCCCCTCCGCGCCGCTCTCGAAATCGGGCGTCCCTCGGCGCTCCAGGTACGCCTCGCTCGCGTAGAGCCCGAAGCGCATCGCTCCGAGCGCGCGTTGGTGCACGTCCGCCGCCGCGAACGGCGAAGGCCGGATCGCGACGTCCGCCTCGCGCTGGACCAGGTTCAGGTGACGCGGATCCGCGACGAGCTCGAGCGCCAGCGATGGGTGCTTCTCGACGAGCGCCCCGAGCGACGGCGCGAGCACCGAGCGCACGAGCCACTCGGACGCCGTGATCCGCACCGTCCCCGCGATCCCCGCATCGCGCCCGGCAACCAGGTTCTCCGCGGCGACCGCGTGCTCGGCCATCTTCTGCGCGTGCTCCAACACGGCGCGACCGGCGTCGGTCGGCGCCCAGCCCTCCCGCGTCCGCACGAACAGCCGCGCGTCGAGCCGGCGCTCCAGGGCGGCGATCCGGCGCCCCACCGTGGGCTGCGTCACCCGAAGCTCGCGCGCCGCCGCCGACAGCGTCCCGAAGCGCGCGACGGCGAGGACGTGACGAAGATCGTTCCAGTCGATCACGAGCAGCTCCCCCGAGGCGACCATGCATTCATGCATGCACATCATGCATCGATCGCGGGTGGGCCGCACCCCCGCGATCGCGCACCTTCGACGGCATGAATCTCCGTGCGCTCGTCGTCGTTGCTCTCGTGCTCGGGTGCGCTCCCCCGAGCGCCCCACCTTCCACGCCTACGGCAACCCCTTCGACGTCCCGGAGCCTGCCCGCCGACCACGGCTCCCTCCGCTGGATCGGCGGGCCCACCGCCGTGCTCGAGCACGGCGGACTGGGCGTCCTGACCGACCCGATGCTCGGCGCGCGAGGCAGAGCCGCGTTCGTCCTCCCGAAGCACCCGTCCACCGGTGTGCCCGACGCCCCGATCGCGCGCTACGTCGAGCCCGCCCCACTCGCGTTCGGAGAGCTCGCTGCGATCGTGATCAGCCACACCCACGCGGACCACGTCGACGCCACCGCGAAGGCCGTGCTCCCCAAGGAGCTCCCCCTCGTCGTCGCCGCCGCCGGCGCGGACGCGATGCGAGCCGCTGGGTTCCGGGACGTTCGCGCGCTCGACTGGGGCGAGTCGACGACGCTGACGAAGGGCACCACGTCACTTGCGATCACCGCCGTCCCCGCGCATCACGCCCACGACGCGACGCTCGACCACGAGCTCGGACGCGGGAATGGCTACGTGCTCGCCTGGACCACGCCGGCCGGCACCTTCCGCGCGTACTGGACCGGCGACGCCGTCCTAGCGGACGAGTCGCGCGAGCTGGTCGCGCGCTTCGGCGCGATCGACCTCCTGGTCCCCCACCTGGGCGCGGTCGGCAGCGACGGCGCGCTCGGGCTCCGCACGATGGACGCCGACGAGACGCTGCAGCTCGTCGACCGGATCGCTCCGCGCTGGGTCGTGCCGATCCACCACACGACGTTCGGCCACTATCGCGAGCCCGTGGAGGCGCTCCGTGATGCGTTCGGACGAACCGAACGCCGGGGTGCAGAGCTCCACGTGCTCGCGACGGGCGAGCGCTTCAGCTGGTGAGCGTCACTTCGTCTTCGGCGCAGCCGACGCCGAGGCCTTCGGCGCAGCCGAGGTCGCGGGACCGACGCTGACGGCGGGGGGAGCCGACGCCTGCGCGCGCGCGAAGAGCATCATCGCGACGAGGACGACCGCCGCACGCTTGGACTTCGGCGGCAGCTTCTCGAACTTGAAGGGCGCCTTCTCCGTCTTCGCGCCGTTGGTGACGCTCGGCGTGCCGTCGTCCGCGATCGTGATCGCCGGCTTGCCGTCGACGACGAGCTCGTCCTTGTCGTTGAACTGCATCGTGCCACCCGAGAGCATCGGGCTGGTCACCTTGCCGTCGGCCGCGACCGCGAAGATGGTCGCGCCCTTGTCGTCCTTGATCTCGTTCTTGACGAACTGACCAATCGGCATGGCCTTGCCGTCCTTCATGCCGGTGACGGTGCCGTCGGCCTTGACCTCGATCGAGACCGGCTTGCCGTCCTTGCCCTTGCCGGTGATCTTGAGGCCGTCGATGGCGAGCGGGGGCGCCTCGGGGACGGGCGGCGTGGTCGCCGTCGCCGTCGCGGTGACCGACGCGGTCGCGCTCGGCGTCGCGTCGGCCGACGAGGCCGCCGGCGTCGCCGTGCTCGCGCTCGCAGAGGCCATGTCGTTCGGGTTCTTTGCGGGTTCATCCCCACCGCCGCAGGCGTAGGCCGAACCGACCGCGATGACGCTGGCGACGAACAAGAGCGAGAGCTTCTTCATGACTTTCCTTTCGAGTACCTAGACACAAAACGACGAAGCCCCGAGTTCGGGGCTTCGTCGAGACCTTGCGGCCTTTGGGTTCACTTCGTCGCGGGCTTCGCCGACGGAGCCGCGGAGGGCTTCGCCGAGGGAGCAGCCGACGGCTTCGCCGACGGAGCGCCCGACGCGACCGGCGCCGGCGCGGCCGGCTTCGGGAGCCACCACACCGCCGCGAGGAGGAGCGCCGCGCGCTTCGACTTCGCGGGGAGCTTCTCGAACTTGAACGGCGACTTCTCGGTCTTGCCGTCGTGCGTCCAGCTGACGACGCCGTCGTCGCCGAGCGCGAGGACCGTCTTGCCTTCCGACTGGAGCTCGTCCTTGTCGTTGAAGGCCCAGGTGCTGTTCGGCATCAGGGGGCTCGCGACCTTGCCGTCGGCGCCGACCGTGAAGACCGTCCCGCCCTTGTCGTCCTTGAGCTCGTTCTTGACGAAGGAGCCCATGGCCGTCTTGCCGTCCTTCATCACGCCACCGTCGGCCTTGACCTCGACGGCGAGCGCCTTGCCATCCTTGCCCTTGCCGGAGACCTTGATCCCCTCGACAGCGAGCGGAGCGGGCTCGGGCGGCGGCGGCGGAGTCGTCGCGGTCGCGCTCGGGGTCGCACTCGCGGTCGCGCTCGGCATCGTGTCCGCGCTCGGAGCAGCCGACGCGGTCGCGCTCACGCTGGCGGACGTCACGTCGCTCGGGTTCTTCGCCGGTTCATCACCGCCCCCACAGGCGTACGCCGAACCCACTGCGATCACGCTCGCGACGAACAAGAGAGAGAGCTTCTTCATGGCCTTCCTTTCGAGGGCCCCTCCGTACCATGAATCCGCGCGAAACCAGCCCAAAAAGTCCAGGACCGCTCAGAACCGTCAGTTCGGCGGCGGGGGCGGCGGGATGGCGAACACCCGAAGATCCAGGCCCCCCGGGTACATGTAGCTCGTGCGGGAGCCGTACCCGTAGACGACCAGGCCGAACGGATAAACGCCTTTGATTTCATGGCCTTCCGGACCATTCGACGGGAGCTGCACGTGCGCCGTCGAGAAGGGCTGACCGCCCACCGGCGTGAAGCTGTTCTGCGGGATCGGGGTCCCATCCAGCGTGATCGTGTTGCCGTTGGCCGAGATCACGTCGATCCAGTTCTCGGTGTAGGTCTTCGGCGCCAGGAAGGTGTAGCTCGACCGGTACTGCTGGAGCGGAATCGCGGCCGACTCGCTCGGATCGCCCAGGTCGGGGTTGGGCTCGCCGGCGTCCGCACCCGCGTCGGGCGGGGGCCAGGCGGAGAACTCGCCCTGGAGGTACTCGACGACGTTGATGCGCCCGTTGGCGACGATGGCGAAGTTCTTGTCGACGTCCGGGAGCTCGAGCACGTCCCCCGTGTTCAGCTTCGCGCCGTTGCGGCCGGAGACCGGCGGATCGAAGGCGACGAGCGTGTTGTCGTAGAACGCCATGATGCGCACCCACAACTTCTCGCCGTGGGGCGTGTGCGGCATCGAGACGATGTACTGCGTCCCGAGCGTCTGGACGGGGAACATGGCCGTCTCGAGGTGATCGCAGGCGCGCTTCCCTTCGGGGATGAACGTGCAGCCGTGGCCGGCGTAGGTCACGACCGGCTTGTCCGCCTTCAGGATCGAGCCGGACAGGTCGTGCGTGTACTTCGGGTTGTTCACGTCGCCGAGGTCCGAGAACATCTCGAGCACGTCGCCCTGCTGCAGCGTGTACGTGTACGAGTCGCCGCGGATCATCACCGGCGGCCCCGCATCGGGCACGCCCTGCACCTTGCCCGCCGGGTAGACGGTGAGCTTCGTGTCGTTCTCGGTCGCGGTGACGGCGACGAAGCCGGGGGTCGCCCCGAACGACGGCCACGCCATGACGCCGTAGTCGCCGGTGGCGACGGTGGACGGCAGAAGAAGCGACGCGTCGTTCGAGTACGAGTAGCAGTGACCGACACCACCCTCGCCGGCGCCTGGGCACGGCGCGCCCGCGTCGATCTCGAACTCGAGCGCCGAGAACTGGTAGACGCTGACCGGGAAGTCGGCGACGAGGTGATACGCGCCCTTCGCGACGATCCGGCTCTTGCCCGGATCACCGACGACGGTGTTCTGATCGAACTGGGGCCCCTTCAGCGCGGCCACCCACGGGAGCGGGATCGCCTGCACGGAGTTGGCCGGGATGTTGACGACGAGCGCCTGTTGCAGCGCGCCGCCGGTCACCGTGATCGTGACCGCCTTCGACTGCGGGTTCGACACGGCGACCGCGTAGTCGAACTTGTCGTAGACGGGGTTCAGCGTGACGGTCGGCCAGTAGTCGCAGCCGATGTAGCTGTTGCGGTTCTTCGACTCGGTGCACGTCTCCGGGATCGGCGTGACGCTGCCCGACTCGGGGTTCACGAAGACGTCCCCGAAGGTCGGGTTGCCACCGTCGCCGGGGTCCTGCACGTCGGGGGTGGTCGTGGCGTCCTTCGTGGTGCCCGCGTCGTTCGGGGGAGTGGTCCCGTCGTCGCTGCCGCACGCGACGACGACGACGGCCGAGCCGAGCCCGAGGAGCACGGCACCGATCAAGGCTTGGCGCTTCAGGTTGCGAGTGCTCATCGCGCGGTCACCGGGTTGTTGATGGCGGCCGACGACCAGCGGAAGTTGTCGAGGTTCACCGCGGAGTCGAGGATGCCGTCGGCCTCGTCGAAGATGATGAAGGAGAGCGTGAACTGCTCGCCCGCCGCGATCGGCGCCGTCGTCTTGAGCCAGTCGGTCGCGCCGCTTCCCTTGTTGAGGTTACCGACCGTGAGCGACGTCTGGCCGTACTTGATCTCGTAACCGGTGCCGTTGAGCGTCGCGAGCGGGAGCGCGCAGGCGTGCGTGTAGCCGAGGTTGTCGCCCGGCACGATCGACGTGCAGGCCTGGAAGAAGGAGTTGTTCACGTTGATGCGAGCGTTGTTCGCATCGAACGCGATCTGGTTTCCGGAGGGGTACTTCTTCGACGTGAGCATCGCGAGGAACGTGTCGTTGAAGCCGCGGCACACGTAGGCCGGGTACTCGGTCGAGAAGAAGTTGAAGTCGAACGTGAACGAGCCGGCGTTGATCGGCGCGCGGAGCGTGAGGCGGAGCTCGGTGTAGTCGTGGATCTGGACGTTCGCTTCGCTCTGGCCGGTCCCGCACGGGTTCACGTTCTGCTGCGCGTTGAGCGGCGACGGGTGGAGGAACGTGTTGAGCAGATCCGTTCCGTCTCCCGGGCGATAGCTCGGCGAGTCGGTGAGGTCGTCCGCGATGCCGGTGGAGAAGAACGCCATGTAGGCACCGCGATGCGGCGTGTAGCCCGCGCCCATGTGGGCGGTGACGCGCTTCGCGGAGACGGCGTTCGGGCCGTACCACGCCGCGCTCACGACGGTCTTGCAGCGCGGGTCGGGCACGTCGCAGATGTCCATCGCCTTCGCGTAGTCGGACGCGGTGGTGGAGTGCCCGGCCGACAGGGTGCCGTCGCAGACGCGCAGGTTGTCGACTTGCCCGTCGCAGTCGTTGTCGATGCCGTCCTTGCCGACGGGATCGCCCGAGGCGGAGTTCGTGTCGAACGCGCACGGGTTCACGAGCGAGTTGTGGTCGTTGCAGTCGCCGTCGCAGGTGGTGAACCCGTCGAAGTCGTCGTCGAAGCAGAGCGAGCCGTCCGGGCTCTTCGCGACGTCCGCCTTGGCGAAGCCGTCGAATCCGTAACCCGCTTCGACGACCGTCGCACTGTCCGGATCGACGGTCGCGTCCGGACCGTTCGCGTCGGGCTGGACGGTGGCGTCGTTGCCGCTCCCGCTGTCTTTGTTCGAGCCGGTGTCGGCGTTGCTCGTGCCGTCGTTCGTGGAGCCGCCGTCGTCGGAGGGCGGCGTGGTTCCATCGTCGCTGGAGCATGCGGCTGCCAGCACGAGGAACGTTCCGAGCATGGCCCCGGCGATGGGCGTGCGTGAGTGGAGGGAAGAGCGCATCTTCGGTTACCCCACCGTTCAACGTACCAAGAACCTTCCGTTCCGAACGGCAAAGGAATGGGCAGCGGGCGGTTTTGTTGTACAACCGCGCACGTGGCCTCACCTTCTTCACCGCCTTCGCCCTCGCCGGACTCTTCGCCGTCGCCGGATTCCGGGCGCTCGATCGTCGTCGCTCGCGACGTGAGAAAGAGCTTCGTCCACATGGGGCGCACGCTCGACGTGCTCCGGGGGATCGACATCGAGATCGGAGCGGGCGAAATCGTCGGAATCGTTGGCCAATCCGGCGCAGGGAAGTCGACGTTCCTCCACTGCGTGGGCACGCTCGACGTGCCGTCGGCAGGCTCGCTCCGGATCGCCGACGAAGAGGTGACCGAGCTCTCGGGCGCCAAGCTCGCGGCCCTACGCAACCGAACGATCGGCTTCGTCTTCCAGTTCCACCACCTCTTGCCCGAGTTCAACGCGCTCGAGAACGTGATGATGCCGGGCCTGATCCAGGGCACGTCGCGCGACGCGCTGGAGCAGCGCGCGCGGAAGCTGCTCGAAGAGGTCGGGCTCAAGGACCGCACCGCGCACCGTCCGGGCGAGCTCTCGGGCGGCGAGCAGCAGCGCGTGGCGCTGGCGCGCGCGCTCGTGCTCGACCCGAAGCTCATCCTCGCCGACGAGCCGACGGGCAACCTGGACTCGAAGACGTCGGCGCAGATCCACGACCTCTTCTTCCAGATCAACGCGCAGCGGAAGACCACGCTCGTGATCGTCACGCACAACATGGCGCTGGCGGAGAGCATGCCGCGGATGGTGACGCTCAAGGACGGGCGCGTGGAGAAGGACGAGCGGCGCTGACGCTTCGACTCCGATGTTCGACTCCGAGCACGGTGACAGCGCAGGAAGATGCGCTCTACCATCGGCGCCATGAAGCCCATGGCCCGTGAGTTGTTGAGCCTTCTCGTTGCTGGTCTCGCCGTCCTCGGGGGCTCCCTCGCCTGCAAGGGGGGAAGCTCCAGCAGCGGAACACCGAGCGGCCCCGTCGAGCCCGCTTCCGCGCTCTCGGGCTCGAAGAAGGAGTACGCGGGCCACTGGGAAGGCGGCGGCGTCACGCTCGACATCAGCTCGTCCGCCGTGAGCTACGAGAAGAAGAGCGGCAACACGTCGACCTCGATCAACGGCGTGCTCGATCACTTCGAGGGCGACGACATCGTCGTGAAGATCCTGATCGCGACGAGCACGCTCAAGGTGTCGTCTCCGCCGACCAAGACGGGCGCCGACTGGAAGATGACCGTCGAGGGCGTCGAAGTGACGCGCAAGTAGCCGCCGAGCTCACCAGCGGACGACGACCGTCTGCGGCGTGATCCGGGCCTCGCACTTGTCCACCGAGACCACGATCGGGAGCGACTCGCTGCCGGTCTGCTCGGTGGTCTTCACCTCGACCCGCGGAACGACTTGCTCCGCGCGGAGCGCGTGCACCACGTCGGGCGGGCACGAGAGGCGTACGTCCACGTCGGCCGGGAGCGTCTTGCCCTTCGCCACGCCGACCACCGCCACCGGGAGCTTCGCGAAGCTGCGCTCCGCGAGTTCGCGTTGGATCTCGAGCGCGACCGAGACCGACGCCACGTCGTACGAGAGCCCGGGGTTCGGGCGCCCGAGCGCGAGCGAG
Source organism: Polyangiaceae bacterium (assembly GCA_044224495.1). GTDB lineage: Bacteria > Myxococcota_A > Polyangia > Polyangiales > Polyangiaceae > JBGAKG01. The sequence goes on from JBGAKG010000028.1 coordinate 26,326, forward strand.
CGCGTGTAGGAGCCCTCGATCAGGCCGGTGACGTCGAACGCGTCCGCGCCGACGTGCTGGAGGAGGTTCACCTCCCCCTTGGGGCCCTTCACGCGCACGTTGGGAGGATCGGCGACGACCGACTTCACCGTGAAGCCCGCCGGGGGCGTGTTGGCGAGCGAGACTTGGATCGGGACGTCCCGCACGACGACGTCGTCCCAAACGAGATCGATCGACGGAGGGTCCACCTGCTCGACCTGGATGCCCGCCGGCACGTGCACGAGCGAAGGATCGATCGCGACCCGCTTGTCTTGCCCGCCGCGGATGTCGAGCTGGACGTTGCCGATGTCGTCACCGTGGAGATCGTCGAGCGCCGTCCGCGAGCCACGGAGCGTCACGCGCACGCGCGGGGGGAGCTGGCTCACGAGCACGCGCTTGGCCGAGTCGGGCGGTAGGAGCACGACGAGGTCGACCGAGACGCTCTTCTGCGCGTCCTGCGAGCCGTGGACGAGCGAGTACAGGAGCAGTGCGCAGAGGAAGCTCAGGAGCTTGAGCCCCACGTTCTCCGTCAGCGCGGCGCGGACGCGATCGGTGACGGCCATCAGTCCTCCGGATCGACGCTCGGCTCGGGGTTCGACGGCGTGGGCTCGGGCGTCTTGATCGGCTTCGCGCGGACCATCGGACGCGGCGGCTGGGACATGCCGAGGAGCGCCTCGGACGGGGGGTCCGGCGGGACGCTCGCGAGGTCTTCCCGCACGCGCTCGCCGTCCGCACCGGGCGCGGCCGGCGTCGGCGTCAGGGTGTAGGAGCCCGTGCCACCCGAGGGCGGGACGACGCTCACGCGCACGGAGCCGGTGCGCGAGTCGCGCTTCGCCGCCGGCTTCTGACCCTTCTTGCGGGTGCGCTGGCCGAAGAGCCCGAGCAACGCTTGACGGAGCGACGCCCCATCGAGGTTGGACACGATGTTGCCGTGGAAGCAGAAGCTGATCGTGCCGCGCTCCTCGGAGACGACGACGACGACGGCGTCGGTCTCCTCGCTGATGCCGATCGCCGCGCGGTGGCGCGTGCCGAACGACTTGTCGAGCGAGCGCTGGTCCGGCATCGGGAAGAAGACACCGGCCTTCGCGATCCGGAGGTTGCGGATGACGACCGCACCGTCGTGGAGCTTGTTGACGCCCTCGGGCACGAAGAGGCTGACGAGCAGCTCGCGCTGGACCGCCGCGTCGATGTCGGTTCCCTGCGCGACCACGAACTCGTCGAGGTTGGCTTCCTGCTCGAAGCAGATCAGGGCCCCCATGCGGTGGCGCGCGAGCTCGGTCGCCGCCGCCACCACCTCTTCGATGACCTTCGACTCCTGTTGCCGCGCGAGCCCCCCCAAGAACGCCTGCGAGCCGACGCGCATCAGGCCGCGCCGGATGTCGTTCTGGAAGACGACGACCACCACCAAGATGATCGACGAGAGGAGCGTGGTGAGGAGGTTCGTCAGCGTGACGAGCCCGAGGTGCTTCGCGCCGAGGTAGACGAGGAAGATGACGCCGAGGCCGATGCCCATCTGCATCGCCCGCGTGCCGCGGAGCACCAGGAGCGCGCGGTAGATCAGGTACGTGACGACGATGAGGTCGAGGACGTCGATGACGACCTCCCCCCAGGGGCGCGGCTTGAAGAGGTGGAGAATGCCCTCAGGCACGGGGCTCCCCCTTCCCGGCATCCAGCAAGCGCCCGAGGGCGAGCGCCTGGTGCGTCGCCCTCACGTCGTGCACGCGGACGAGCTTCGCCCCGGCGCGGACGGCATGCAGCGCGGCGGCCACGGAGGCCCCGAGGCGGTCCGCGGGCTCCGCCGTCGGATCGACGACCTTGAGGAACGACTTTCGGCTCGCTCCGACGAGCACCGGCACCGGCACCGCGCGGACGAGGTCCGCCGTGCGCGCGAGCAGCTCCTGCGAGTGGCGGGCGTTCTTGGCGAAGCCGAGACCGGGATCGAAGACCAAGGCTTCCCCCGAAACGCCCCGCGCGCGGGCGCATTCCGCGGCGCGCGACCACTCCGCGACCACGTCGGCCACGACGTCCCCGTAGGCATCGTCCGGGTGGACCGAGAAATCGATCATCGACTCTTGGTTGCCCCGCGAGTGCATGAGGATCAACGCGGCGCCGGCCTTGGCCACGACGTCGGCCAGGCCGGGATCCCGGAGGCACGACACGTCGTTCACGGCGATGGCGCCCGCTTCGAGGCAGGCCGCGGCGACCGCGGGATCTTGCGTGTCGATCGAGATCGGCGCGCGCTCGCGAGCCCAGCGGATCACGGGCAGAACGCGCTCGAGCTGCTCCGCCGCCGGTACGGGCTTCGCGCCGGGCCGCGTGGACTCGCCGCCGACGTCGATGACGTCCGCGCCCTCGGCGAGGAGCGCTTCGATTCGAGCTTTCGCCGCGGCCGGGTCCAAGAACCGCCCCCCGTCACTGAAGGAGTCGGGCGTGACGTTGCAGACGCCCACGATCGCCGCACCGCGCGCGAGCACGGCCCGTTCGACGACGCTGGCGAAAGCTGCTGCTCGACGCAACGATGGACCTCCGGGGGCCCAGCGGCCACCCGAGGCCACCCGAGACCGAAGGCCGCGGACGAACGGAAACTCGGGATCGTGAGCTGGGCTCGAAATGGGGTAGCAACCGAGCGCGATTCGAGCAAACAATTTGCGCACCATGGCTCACGAAAAGGCCGCCGAATCGTTCATGAAGTCCCTCTTCCACGGGCAGATCGCCGACGGGCTCCTGTTCCCGTACCCGCAGGCGGCGCCGTCGGAGGTCGATCCGCTCCACATGATGCTCGACAGCGTGCGCCGGTTCGCGACCGCGAACGTCGACTCGAAGAAGATCGACCAGGAGCACCAGCTCGGGGACGCCGTGCTGAAGGGCCTCAAGGACCTGGGGCTCTTCGGGATGCTCGTCCCCGAACAGTACGGCGGGCTCGGGCTCTCGACGACCGGCTACGCGCGCGTGATGCAGGAGCTCGCCAGCCTCGACGCGTCGGTCGCGGTGACGCTCGGCGCACATCAGTCGATCGGCATGAAGGGGCTTCTCCTCTTCGGCGACGACGCGCAGAAGAAGAAGTACCTGCCGCGCCTCGCGAGCGGCGAGATGGTGGCTTCGTTCGCGCTGACCGAGCCCGGCGCCGGGAGCGACGCCGCCGCGATCCAGACGCGGGCGGAGCAGCTCCCGAACGGCGACTACAAGCTCAACGGCTCCAAGATCTGGATCACGAACGGCGGCTTCGCCGACTTGTTCACGGTGTTCGCGCGCACGAGTGCGATCCACGAGAGCGCGAAGCCGCGCATCACCGCGTTCCTCGTCGAGCGCGGACCCGGCGTGCGGAGCGGACCGAACGAGCACAAGCTCGGCATCCGCGGCAGCTCCACGACCGAGATCTTCTTCGACGACGTGATCGTGCCGAAGGCGAACATGCTCGGCGAGTACGGGCGCGGCTTCAAGGTCGCGATGGAGGTGCTCAACAGCGGGCGCCTCGGGCTCGCGAGCGGTTGCGTCGGCTCGTCGAAGCACCTCATCAAGATGGCGACCGAGCGGGTACAGGAGCGCAAGGCCTTCGGCCGGATGATCGGCGAGTTCGGGCTCGTGAAAGACAAGATCGCCTGGATGCTCTCGGAGACGTTCGCGCTCGAGAGCATGGTCTACATGACCACGGCGATGGTCGACGCCAAGGTCGCCGACTATTCGATCGAGAGCGCGATCTGCAAGGTGTTCGGCTCGGAGACGCTCTGGCGCGTCGCGAACGAGACGCTCCAGATCGCCGCTGGCATCGGCTACATGGCCGACTTCCCCTACGAGCGGCACCTCCGCGACGCGCGCATCAACCTGATCTTCGAGGGCACGAACGAGATCCTGCGCTGCTTCATCGCGCTCTCCGGCATGCAGGGTCCGGGGCAGGAGCTCGTCGAGGTCGTCCGCGCGATGCGCGAGCCGATCAAGGGCTTCGGGCTCTTGAGCGACTTCGCGTTCGGAAAGGCGCGCCGTGCGCTCGGGCGCGAGCGCCTCGCGAAGGCACACCCGCTCCTCAACCGCGAGGCGGTCGTGTTCGAGGAGTACGTCACCGAGCTCGCGAAGGCGGTCGACAAGGTGCTCCGCAAGCACGGCAAGAACATCGCCGAGATGCAGTACACGCAGCGCCGCGTCGCCGACATGGCGATCGATCTGTACGGCATCGCCTGCGTGATCGCGCGGACGACCCGCGCGCTCGAGCGCCGGGGTGAAGAAGGCGCTCGGCGCGAGGTCGATCTCACGACGATGTTCGTGAACGCGGCCCAACGGCGCCTCGCTGGAGCCGTCGCGAGCTTCGAGCGCAACGACGACGAGCTCCGCAAGGGGATCGCGGACCGCGCCTACGTCGACGGGGGCTACCCGCTCGACGTGATCTGAAGCGCGCTCACTGGCAGCCGGAAGCGCCCTGCGTGGTCCCACCACCGCAGGTCAGGTTGCATTGGCCGCCGGTGCACGCGACCGTGCACTGACCGCTGCACGTGATGTTGCACGTCCCGCTCGAGCACGTGACGTTCGAGCCGGACGCCACGCTGACGGTGCAGCTCTTGCCACCGCAGACCACGTTGCTCCCAGCGCCGCCGGTCCCGCTGCAGGTGGAGCCCGCGGCGCAGTTGAAGCGGGCCGGCGCGGAGTGACTGCCGAAGTCGCAGGTCTCGTTCGCCGGACAGTCGCACGAGTCGCCGCTACAGACCGCGGCGCTGCACCCGACGACGATGCCCGCGACGGCCGCGACCACCACCCCGAACCGAAGCCAAGAAGCCGCTTTCCCGATGCTCATCGAATCCTCCTCTGCGGTGCCGCGCACCGCTCCGAGGTGGGAATACAAGCTCCGTGCCGCGCGGCAGGCCCCGAAATGCCGTGGATTCGCGCGGTCCAGCGTCAGCGGTGACGCAGCGGCCGGCGTGGAGGACGGGGAGAGCGTCGGCCGCGACGCGGCCAGGGCAGGTTCCCCCCGCCCCGCGCGTATCCTGCGCCGATGCGAACCCGATTCATGACCGTCGCGTGCCTGGTTGCCCTCTCCGCCTGCAGCGGAGGCACCACCTTCTTCGGCGACGGGGGCATCGGCTCCGACGGCGCCGCCACCGACGATGCCGGGAACCCGGTCGACGCCGGTCCGAAGGACGGCGCCGGCACCCCGACCAAGAGTGGAAGCGTCACGATCTCGGGCTGGGACTACATGGCGTCGAGCACCCCGATCCAGGGCGGCTCCGCGTCCGCATCCTTCTACGGCAAGGTCGGCGGCAGCTCGCTGTGCACGCAGCAGACGGTGGGCGGCTGCACCGTGTCCCAATGTGGTAACGGCACCGGAAACGACGGCGGCGGTGCTGCGGCGGCGAGCGCGGGGACGATCGACGTGAGCGGTGCCAGCAAGCCGCTCCAGCTCGTCCCCAACGGCACCACCTACGACAGTGCGACCAGCCAGACGAAGCTCCTGAGCGGCGGAGAACAGCTCGACGTCAAAGCGAGCGGCGCCGAGGTTCCCGCCTTCGACCTGAAGGTCACCGCGCCGACCTACGTCACGGTCACCACCCCGGTCTTTCCGACGAGCGGCAAGCTCACCGTCGATCGGAGCAAAGCGCTCGCGCTCGCGTGGAGCGGTGGCACCACCGGCAACGTCACGGCCGTGGTCGGCGCGAACAGCGCGAGCGGCTCGGTGAGCGTCCTCTGCCAGTTCCCCGCCGCGACCGGGAGCGCGTCGATCCCGGCCGCCGCGCTCGGAAACCTCCCGTCGTCACCGACTTCGGCGTCGATGGCGGTTCAGGTCACGAACGGGACCACGACGGTGGTGGGCGGCTGGTCCCTACGCGCCGACGTGTGGCTCATCGGGCGGTCCGAGTCCGGCGGCGCCGCGAGCGCGCTCGTCACGATCCTGTAACGCGCTCGCGGAGCTTCGCGAGGTACGGCGCCTTGCGCTCCGCTTCGTCGGGGCCGAGCGTGGCGAGGTACGCGTCCATCGCCTTCGCGTCGCCGTCGAGCGCGGCGAGGAACGCCACCGGCCACCGCTCCTCGGCGGCGGCGTTCGGCACGTCGAGCTGGACGGCGCGCTTCGCGTGCGCCCGCGCCGCGTCCACGTCCCCCGCGGCGAACAGCGCGAGCGCCCGCGAGCGATGCGCGACCGAGCACGTCGGTGCGCTCTCGAGCGCCTTCGCGCTCGCATCGAGCGCGGTCTTCGCGTCGAGCTCCGCACCGGCGACGAGCGCGAGCCGCTCGAAGCCCGCGTGCGCGTAGGGCCGGTCCTGGATGAGCTTCTCGGCGACCTTGCGCGCCGCCGCGGCGTCCCCGCGGACGCTCGCGGCTTCGCACATCGCGGTCGCGGCTCCGGCGTCCGTCGGAGACGCCTCGTAGGCGGCATCGGCGACGGAGAGCGCGCGCTCCCAGCGCTTGAGCTCGGCTTGGACCCAGTAGAACTTCGAGAGGTCCTTCGGCCGCTCCTTCGCCGCTGCGCGCGCGGCGTCCTCGAGCGCGTCGAAGCGCGTTGCGTCGCCGAGCAGCGCCTCCATCGTGGCGGCCTTGAAGTCCCAATCGACGCGCGACTCGCGCGTCTCCGCCGTCTCCGCGAGGAGCCGCGCCGCTTCGCCCGCGAGCGTGCGGTCGACGTCGCGCATGGCCCAGAACACGTCCCAGCCGAGGTCGGAGCGGAGCTCGGGCTTCGCGTCCCACAGGGTGCGGGAGTGCGCCGCCACGTCGCGCGCGCGCCCGGTGAGGCGGTGCGCGCGGAGGTAGTAACAGTGGGCCCAGCGCGAGCCTTCGACGGCATCGTCGATCGGGAGCGCGCGCGCCGACAGCTCGCGCGCCGCTTCGTAGTCCTCGGTCTGGTCGAGGTGGAAGTACGTGATCGCGCGGAGGCCCTTCTCGTTCGACTCCCAGCAGCCGATCGCCTTGCGGTAGGTGGCCTCCGCCTCGTCGTCGCGCCCCGCCGCGCGGAGGAGGAGCCGCTTCACCTCGAGCGCGTAGCCGATCTGGGGGCCGTTCGCGGCGGAGCCGAGCGCCCGCTCGATCGTCGCGAGCCCGGCGCTCGGGTCGACGCGGACGTGCGCCAACGCGAGCGAGCGTGTCGCCCAGTAGTACTGATCGTCGAGCGCGACGGCGCGCTCGAGCAGCTCGCGCGCCTCGCCGGCGGTGAACGGCGACGGAAGGAGCAAGCGCCCGAGGCGCGTGAGCAGAGCGACGTCCTTCGGTGCCTTCGCGACGAGCGCGCGAAGGAGCGCACACGCGTGCCCGCCCCAGGCGGCGTTCTCGAGCTTGTCGACCGCCGCCATGAGGAAGGCCCACTTGCCCTGCCGCGGGAGGGCGAGCTCGCGCAGGCGGGCGCAGGCCTCCTCCGAGGAGCTCGCGATGCGGAGCGCGTCGTAGAGCGGGTGGACCACGTCTTCCGGCGCGGTCACCTGATCGAGGACGGCCTCGAGGTGCGCGGCGGCCTTCTCGGCCTGATCGCCGCGCCGGAGGAACGACGCCAGGTCCGTCTGGCTCTCGGTGTGACGCGGGTACTGCTTGGCGACGTCCCGCAGGAGCTGCTCGGCACGCGTGCGATCGCCGAGGTGCTCGAGCGCGCACGCCAGACCACGGGCGGCGCGCGCGCGCTGCTTCACGGCCTTCTCGAAGGGCTCGACCGCAGCCTTCGCGTCGCGCCGCGCGAGGGCGAGGAACCCCGCGACGTCCCAGTTCGTCGCGTCGTTGGGAGCGAACGCACACGCGAGCTCGGACATGTGCTCCGCGGCGAACGAGAGCTCCGCGAGCGGCTTGCCGATCCGCGTCCGGGCCTTCTCGGGGAAGCGCGAGACCGCCCACGGGATCGGCGCCGGCTTCTTGTCCTCTTCGAGGCGGAGCTCGAGCTCGCGCAGGTAGGCGCCCGCGAGCAGGCTCTCGGCCGCGCCGGGGTAAGCGTAGTCGCGGAGGGCGCGCCAGAGGTTCTTCTCCGCGCCCGCGAGGTCGCCGCCGAAGAACTTCATCGCGCCCATCGACTGCGAGTTGTTGCCGTCCCCCGGATCGATCCGCAGGGCGTCCGCGTAGAGCGCGGCCGCCTCGTTCGAGCGCCCCTCCCAATCGAGGTAGCGGGCGTGGACCTGATGCGGCCACTCGTCGTTCGGGAACCGCGTGCGCACCTCGTAGAGGTCGGCGAGGAAGTCGTCGCGCGCCGCATCCGCGTTGCTCCGGCGATAGAGCTCGAGGCGCGCGTTGACGCGCCGGAGCCACGCGAGCCGGAAGTCCTCCTGCGCGGCGATCGCCTTCGTCGCGATGTCGACGAGCTCGTGCACCGAGCCACTGGACTCGCCGCCGAGCCCGTGCGGGCGCTTGCGATCCGCGTCGTCGAGCAAGCGCAGGTGCGCCGCGTCGACCAGGCCCGCGGCGGTCGCCTTCGCTTCGACCTCGGTTTCGTCGCCGCCTTCGGTGCGGCGCCCGAGCACGACGACCACGCCGCAGCCGAAGAGCTCGCCCGCCTTCTCGTTCCAACCGTACGGGCGCGTCCCGGATCGGTGCGTCATCGGGTCCGTCACGACGAAGACGCCGAGCCTGTCGTCGTAGCCGGTGATGACGGCTACGTGCGACGTCGTCGAGTACTCCTCTTGGAGGATGACGGGGAACCCGAGATCGATCGCGGCCTTGACCTTGGGGTCGTCCACGACCACGCGGCGATGAACGATCCCCTGCGCCGAGAGGAAGCGCGTGATCTCGTACATCGGCGTGCCGGTCTCGCGCTTCACCTCGGCGGCGATTTTGTCCTGGTCGAGGTCGAGCCCGAGGTAGCGCGCGCAGAGCTCGATCACCGCCGGTCCGCAGTGGTTCCGCTTCTGGTGCGTGGTGGGGAACGCCTTCAGGACGCAGCGCTTCGCGCCTTCGCCGCTGGCGTCGAGGAACCCGAGCCGTGCCCGGGCGTAGCGGGCGATGTGCTGCGCGCGCGCGTTGTCGGCGAGCCAGCGGAACTGCTCGCGCGCGCCCTCGAGGCGATCGCGCGTCGCGAGGGTCATCGCGAGCGAGACCCGATCGTGGACGTGGTAGTCGCTCTTCGCCCCGCGGGCGACGAGCTCCGCCAAGACCTCGGCCTCGCTCTCCCACTTGCCTTGCGCGCCTTCGATCTGAGCGCGGAGCCGCAGCGCTGCGAGCTCTGCCTCGTCCCCATTTGGTACATGGGCGAGCTCCGCGGTGGCGTCGGCGAAGTTGCCGAGCACGTAGAGGACCTGGGCATGAGCGACGGTACGCCGCCCCGTCCTTTCTTCCTTCACGACCCGAGCGAGGAGCTCGCGTGCCTCGACGCGTTCGTCCGCCGCGTGGTGGGCGAGCGCGCGCGCGAACGCCACCGCCGGCACGTCGCCGACGGCCTCGACCGCGGCGGCGTGGGCGCGCGCGACGAGCGGTGCCGCGCGCCGTGCTCCGTACAGCTCGACGACGAGCGCGTGGGCCTCCACCGCGAGCGGCGCCGGGAGCGGCCCCGCGGCGAGCAAGCGGCGAACGGCCAGCAGCGCTTCGTCCACGTCCCCCGTGCGCGCGAGCGTCCGATGGCGCCAGAGGAGCTCGGCCGGCTCGGTGGCCTTGGCGGTCGCCTCGAGGAGATCGGCGAACCGCTCCTCGCTCCACATGATCGCGAGGTCGCTCACGGGCCCTCCCAGCGGCGAAGCACCGCGCCGATCGAGACCGGACACAGCTCGGCGAGCGCGGCTCGATCCTCGGCGACGTGCTCGCCACCGAGCGCCGCCCCCGCGTGGACGAGCGCAGCTCGCACCCACGGATGACGGGGGAGCGTCTCGAGCAGCTTCGCGCGAGCGTCGCCACCGGCGGCGCCCGCACCGAACGCGCGGTGGACCCAAGCATCCCCGGCCGTGGCCGAGCTCGAGACGACGACGCGCTCGCCGGCGGTGGCAGCGGCCGCGAGCGCGGCACGATCGGCGGACCTGACGGCCGCGGAGAGCGTCCACGAGACGGGGACCCAGTCCCACTTCTCGCGCGCTGCCGCCGCGTGCGCGACGCAATCCGGCGCGCGATCGTGGATCGCCACGGCGACGTGCTCGAGCGAGAGGTACTTGTCGTCGTTCCAGCCGACCTTCGCGCAGCGGAGCGTCTCGCGACAGAGATCCCAGAGCTCGTAGAAGCGATAGAAATCGCTGACGAGCGCGAGCGTCGCCGGAGCGAGCGCCGAGAGGCGATCGAACAGCGCGGTCGCCCGAGCTTCCTCGCCGAGGGCACGCAGCGCGAGGCCGGAGACGAGCCACGACTTTGGATCGTCGACGAAGCTCGCGTGCCCTGCGAGCTCGAGCGCGCGTTTGGGGTCGACCGGCAGCTCGACGGCGGCCGCGACGGCACGGACCGGGACGAAGCCGGGCGCGAGCTCGCCGGTGAGGCGCGCACACTGCTCGCGCACTGCGTCGCGCTCGGTGTCGAGGCGGCGCCCGCGGAGGATGGCACGGACGCGCGTCCACGGCGTGTTCGGGTTCGTCTTCGCCGTGCTCTCGAGGCGCTCGAGCACGGGCTCCGCGAGCGACCAGGCGCCACGGGGCGCGAGCTCCAGCGCGAGATCGCAGAGGGCGACGACGTCGCGCCCGAAGGCATCCATGGCTTCGTCGATGCGCGCACGAGCGGTCGCTTCGTCGCGGGCGAGCGTGGTCGCGCCGTCGACGAACCAGAGCGTCCACCCCGAGATCGGTTGGCCGCGGAGCAGATCCTTCGCGAGGCTCGCGGCAGCGGCATCGTCGCCCGCGGCGAGGTGGACCACGATCGCATCCCCGATCGCCTCGCCGCCGGCGCGCTTGGCGATGTCGGAGGCGAGTGTCTTCGCCCCCTCGAGATCGCCGCGCCGATAGCGCGCGCGCACGAGCCGCACGCCGTCCTCGGGGAGATGAGCGAGCTCCCACGCCTCGGCGAGCACCGGCTCGGCCGCCTCCGTGTCGCCCCGGCTCTCGAGCGCATCGGCCAAGAGCGTGCGCGCGCTCCGATACGTGGGGAGGAGCTCGGCGCTGATCCGCGCCGAGAGCTCCGCGAGCGCCCACTCGCGCCGCGCGTAGTGGCAGGTCGAGAACCAGCCGTAGACCCACGCGTCCTCGGGGTCCAGGCGGGACGCGTCGCGGAAGCGCGCGAACGCGTCTTCGATCTTGTTCATCCGCTTGAGGGCCCTGCCCCAGCCGATTGCGTTGCGGGCGTCGAAGCGATCGCGATGGAACGCGGACGCCCAGGCGATGCCCGCCTCGGCGGAAGAGCCGAACTGCTCGAGGTACGACGCGTAGGTCTGCGACGGCATCTCCATCGCGGGGAAGCGCTCGCGCACCTCGGCGTACCAGGCGGTGAGCTCGTCGCGCTTGATCTGGTCGCGCCGGACGGCGTCCAAGAGGGCGTCGCCGAGGCGCGCGTGGGCGACGGGGAGCGCGTCGTCCGCCTTCACGAGCGCGCGGAGCCGAGCGATCCGCGCCTCCGCGGTTCGCTTCTCGCCGTCGTCGTCGAGGGCGGTCCGATCCATGGCCTCGAGCCGAGCGCTCGGCGTGAGCCCCTCGGCGACGAGGCGCGCCTTCCGCGCGACGGCTTCCTCGCCGCTCCCGCAGATCACGAGCGCGCTCGACGCGAAGAGCCAGCTCCGGGCGCGCTGCCAGTGCGCCGGCACCACGGCGCCCTCTTCGCGGTTCGGGTCGCGCACGAGGTAGAGCGCATCGGCCTCGGAGACGCCCAGCAGAAAGCGGACCCCCGTCCGCATCGAGCGCTCCTCTTCGAGGACGACCGTCGCCCCCGCCGCGAGCGCGCGGGCGGCGCGCGTGGGATCGAGCTCGACGCGGAGCGTGACGAGACCGAGCTTGCGGCGCAGGTGAACGTCGAGCTCGGCGAGCTCCGGGAGCGGCTCGGCCGGCGCAGCGTGGCCGAGCGCGGCGACGACGCCGCGCCCGTCGTCGTGGGCGCCGCGAGCGAGCGCACCGGCCCACACCCAAGCGACGGGCTCCTTCGGCTCCCCGAGCTTGGCCTCGATCGTGTGGAGGTCGTCGGGCCCGAGCACCTCGTGCAGCGCCGCGAACACCTCCTTCGCGCGCGCGCGGTCTCCGCCCGCCCACGCGGCGAGCGCACCCTCGATCCGGGAGCGCACCGAGAGATCCGCGCCCGAGCCACCGACGTCGGGGCGGAGCAGGATGTCGGCCGCGGCGGCGAAGTCGTGCCGCGCGACCGCGCGCGCGGCGACGACGCGCTGGATCGAGATCCGCTCGATGGCCGTGCTCGCCCCCGCGAGCCGAGCGCGGAGCTCGTCGTCCGTGAGCTTGTGGAAGTCGCGGAGCGGCGGCGACGGCTTGGCTTCGAGGGCGCGCGCTCCTGCCGCGCGAAGAGCTTCGTCCTTGCACCGCTCGAGGTAGAGGCGCGCGGTCTTCGGCGCGTTCATCGCGACGAGCTCGGAGATCGCAGCCGCGAACTCCGCCGCGTCCGCCGAGGCGAGCCCCTGCGCGACCACGTCGATCCGAGGCGCTTCGCCGAGGCGCGCCAGCTCGGCCAGCACGGGCCGGCTCTCCTCCGTCGGCCAGCGCGGGAGCTGGGCCAGCACCTCCCGCACCTTCCCCTCGCCCACCGCCGCGATCCACGCTCGGGTCCCGGTCATCGGCGAGGAAGACTACGTCAAGCTGCCGCCGGTTGACAGCCTGCGCGGAGCGAACGACGCTCCGTCCCCGGTGTGACGTGCGCGCGGTGATGTTCCACGAATACGGAAGCCCGGACGTCCTCCGCGTGGAGGAGACGGCGAAGCCCGTCCCCGGTCCGCGCGACGTGCTCATCCGCGTCTGCGCGACGGCGGTGAACCCGGTCGACTGGAAGATCCGGACGGGCGGACAGCGCAACATCATCCGCTATCGGTTGCCGTGGATCCTCGGCCTCGACGTGTCCGGCGTCGTCGAAGCGGTCGGCGCGGAGGTACGCGGCTTCCGCCCCGGCGACGAGGTCTGGTCGTCGCCCACCCATCGCCGGCCCGGCTGCTACGCCGAGTACGTCGCCATCGCCGAGGAAGAGGTCGCGCTCAAGCCGAAGAACGTCTCCCACGACGAAGCGGCTTCGCTCCCGCTGGTCGCGCTGACCGCGTGGCAGTGCGTCGTGGAGAAGGGGCGCGTCGCGAAGGGGCAGACGGTGCTCGTCCTCGCCGGCTCCGGGGGCGTGGGCGCCGTCGCGATCCAGATCGCGAAGCACTTCGGCGCGCGCGTCGTGACGACGTGCAGCGCCAAGAACGCGGACTTCGTCCGGGAGCTCGGCGCCGATCAGGTCATCGACTACACGAAGGAGAGCTTCGACGCGGTGCTCGATGGCGTCGATCTCGTCGTCGACACGATGGGCGGCGACGACTTCGCGCGCGCGCTCCGGGTCGTCCGTCCCTTCGGGCGCATCAGCAACATCACGGTCGACGTCTCGTGGCACGTCGAGCGCTTCGGGGCGTTCTTCAGCCTCTTCACGCTCGGCGCCGTCATGCTGTGGCTCCACCTGTGGCCGCTGCTCCGCAAGGGCGTGCGCGCCCGGCACGTCGTGAAGCGCTGCGACGGTGCGCAGCTCGCGGAGATCGCGAAGCTCGTGGAATCGAAGGCGATCGTCCCCACGATCGACCACGTGTTCGCGCTCGACGAGATGGCCGACGCCCACCGCCGGAGCGAGTCGCATCGGGCACGTGGTAAAATCGTGATCCACGTCGCGACCTGAAAAATCGCGCCGCCGCTGCCTGGTCGTTGGGGAGCCGAGGTACGTCGGGGTATGCAGCGAAGTGGGGTGCTCGCAATCGCAGGGCTCGGGGGGCTCGCGCTCGGCGTCGCGATCGCGTGCGGAACGCCGAGCACGACGTTGGACGGCACGTGGGACGCGCCACTCCCGGACGCGTCGAACGCGGACGTCGACGAGCAGGGCGGCGTCGGGGTCGTCGACGGCGGCGCGGGTACCGGGTCCAACACGGGCCTCCCGTGCGACGTCCAAGCGTTGCTCGAGGTGCGGTGCATCGCGTGCCACTCGGGGAAGACCCCCGCTCCCCTCCTGACGTATGCCGATCTCACGGCGCCGTCGCCGACGGTGAACGGGAAGACGGTCGCCCAGGTCTCGCTCGATCGGATGAAGAGCACCACGTCACCCATGCCGCCGCCCCCCGCCGTCCCGCCCACGGCGCAGGAGATCGCGACGTTCGAGGCCTGGGTCAACGGCGGTACCAAAATGGGACAGGCCTGCGCGGGCGACGCGGGCACCCCCGTCGCCGACGCCGGCACGAACCCGTACGCGACCCCCGCCAAGTGCACGAGCGGGACGTTCTGGACGAAGGGCGACAACGGCAGCATGGCGCCGGGGCAGGCCTGTCAGGCCTGCCATCAGAAGCAAGGTGGCCCCGCCTTCACGATCGCCGGCACCGTCTACCCGTCGGCGCACGAGCCGGCCAACTGCAACGGTGCGCCCGGACCGATGCAGGTCGTCGTGACCGACAAGAACGCGAAGGTCGTCACGATCACGACGAACGGCGTCGGAAACTTCTCGAGCAACGCCACCCTGGCCGCGCCCTTCACGGCGAAGGTCGTCGCCGGCGCGAAGACGCGCGCGATGGCGGGCGCGCTCACGTCGGGCGACTGCAACTCGTGTCACACGCAGAACGGGACCAACGGCGCGCCGGGGCGCATCCTCGCGCCGTGAGTCACTGCACGCCGTAGCCCGCGTACGGCGAGTTGGGCGTCACGCGCACGTCGTCGGTCGGCGGCGGGAGGTGCTCCCACGCCTCGGGGTGGTCCGGCGGGACCAGGTTGGTGTTCGCCGTCTTCGCCCGGTAGAGCTCCGCGTCGTACATGACGAGATCGCCCACGGCGTAGTTGATGGCGGGTTGGTTCGGCGCGAGGGTGGCCTTGGCTCCCCACGCCGAGAGCATCTTGGTCGGGACGGCGGGGTAGCCCGAAGCGACGAACGCGAGCTCCGGGACGGGCCCGTTCACGTTGCCCTTCGCGGTGAAGCTGCCCGCGGTCCCGTCGGCGCCGAGGTTCGACATGAGCTTGCGCGACCCCTCCCAGTGGTTCGAGTCGAACAGCACCGGACCCTTGAGGTTCCCGCTCGTCCCGAAGACGACGCCCGGATCCTTCGCGTTCGGATCGACCGGCGTGTACGCGAAGTCGAGGCCCCGGAACCAATTGCCCAGCAGCGTCACCGAAGACGGCGCGGTCGAAGCTCCGTTGAGGTAGCCGCCGAGGCTGCGCGTGTCCGCGAAGTAGTTGTCGTGGAAGGTGACGTTGCGCGGACCGTCGGTCCCCTCGGGGGCGCTGAAGAAGCTCAGGAACGTCCCCGCGCCGCCGACGATCACGTTGTGATCGAGCTCGATGTTGCCCTCTCGCGTGTGCACCTGGCTCGCGCCGTCCTGGTAGTTCCCGAAGTTGTCGAGCCAGTGGAGCGCGTTGAAGACGACGGTGTTGTGGTGGACGTGCGACTTGTCGCCGAGGTCCTGGATCTGCAGCCCCTCGCTGCCCGAGCGGATCAGGCGGTTGTTGTAGACCTGCAGGTTCGGCAGGAGGTTCGACGGCGGAGCGCCCGTCCACCCGAAGTAGAACGCCTCGGAGGCGGAGTCGTGGACGTAGGTGTCGTGCACCTTCACGTTCGCCATCGTCATCGGCGGGTCGTTCGCCGCGCGCGAGTTCAAGAGGCGGATGCCGGCGAACCCGGCGCGCGTGACCTCGACGAACTCGATCTCGAAGTCCGTCGCGGAGCCCACCGCGAGCCCCATGTGCGTGTACTGCCCCTTCGCGTACGCATCGTCGCTGAGAAAGCCGTACTTCCCGCGCGACCCCGCGTAGGCGCCGCAGCGGTGGCCCGGGAAGGCGACGTCGCCGGTCTTCGCGTCGGGATCGTAGCGTCCGGTGAGGATCCAGTTGGAGCCACCGCCCATCGACCAGATGTAGTTCGAGCCGTCGCCCGGCGGACCGACTTGGACTTGGCCGCCGAGGTTCGTGATCACGAGCGGGCGCTTCGCGTCGCGCACCGGCAGGTTCGTGAGCATCAGCTGCTTGTACTTGCCGGCCGGGATGTAGAGCCGATCGAGCTTCTGCCAGTCGACGTTCGGAAACGCCTTCTGCACGTCCCCGATCGCGAGCGTGCCGTTCTGCGGCGGGATGGTGAACGTGACCTCGGGCGGCGGGAAGTGTCCGAAGGGCTCGCACGACGACGGCGGTGCTCCATCGGTCACGACCGCGCCGTCTTGAACGGCGACGTCGTTGGTTCCGCCGTCGGTCGTCCCGGGGTCGCTCGTCCCGCTGTCGCCGCAGGCCGTCGCGCCGAGGCCCACGAGCACTCCTACCCCCACCCACAATCGTCGGTCGAAGCTCATGGCTCCGAGCGGAGCAACGCCCGTGCCCTCGGCAACGCTCGTCGGCGCAGGGCAGAAACCGGGCTTCGAGCTGCGACGCGTTCGTCGCGTGCGACGATCGTGTCGCACCCCGGATGGCACCTCAGGCGACCGGAACGGCCGCCGGCGACTCTTCCTCGGGCGGCGGCACCGGGAACGACATGCGGAAGGTGCTGCCCTTCCCGACCACGCTCTCGACCCCGACGCTCCCGCCCTGCGCCTCGACGAGGTGCTTCACGATCGCGAGCCCGAGGCCCGTCCCGCCGAGCTCCCGCGAGCGCCCCGTGTCGACGCGGTAGAACCGCTCGAAGAGGCGCGGCAGGTGCCGTTCGGCGATCCCGGGCCCCGTGTCCGAGACGGCGATCCGGATCGCTCCGCCCGTGACCTTCGCCGAGACCACGACGCGGGCGCCGTCGGGCGAGTACTTGATCGCGTTCTCGACCAGGTTCGTGAGGATCTGCTCGGTCGCGCGCCGATCGAGGCGCGCCGGGGGAACTCCGCGATCCACGTCGGCCGAGAGCGTGATGCGCTTCTTCGCCGCGCGCTCGCGGAGGAGCTCGAGCGCGCGCGGGACGAACTCCGCCAGGTCCACGGGCTCGAGGGCGAGCCGAAGCTCGCGGGCCTCGATCCGGGAGAGGTCGAGCAGGTCCTCGACCAGACGCTGGAGCCGCTCGGCGTTGCGCTCGATGATGTCGATGAAGTGCTTCGCTGCCTCGGGATCGCTCTCGAAGGCCAACCGAAGCGTCTCCGCCGCCGAACGCACCGCGGTGATGGGCGTGCGGAGCTCGTGCGACGCGTTCGCGACGAAGTCCTTCCGCATCGACTCGAGGCGGCGGATGTCGGTCACGTCGACGAACACGGCGAGCACGCCACCGGGCTCGTCGGCGAGGGGCACCGCCCGCACGAGCACGCGCCGCGGCTTCAGGCCCGAGAGCTCGATCTCGCCGGTCCGCAGGTCGCTGTCGGGCTCGAGCAGCGCGGCGAGCTCGGCGTTCTGGAGGACGTCGATCGGCATGTGACCGACGGCGCCCTCGCCGAGGAGGAGCATCTCGCGGAGCGCGGGGTTCACGAGCGCGATCCGCCCCGTGTCGTCGAGCAGGAGCACGCCCTCCTGCATGCCGGAGAGGATTCGCCCGACGAGATCGCGCTCGGTGCTGAGCTCGCGGACGGTGATGGAGAGGCTCTCCGCGAGCTGATCGAGCGCGCGCCCGAGCGACGAGAACTCGTCGCGCCCCTGCAGCCGCGCGCGGGCGCTGAAGTCGCCCTTCGCCATCGCGCGCGCGACGTCGGTCAGATGCCGAATCGTCTTGGACCCGAGCTGGGCACCCGCGAAGGAGAAGACCGCGGCGACGGCGAGCGCGAGGAGCGAGCCGACGAGGAGCGCTTGGTTGAGCCCTGCCTTCGCCTGGTCGACCTCGACGAGCGGAACGGCGACGCGGGCGTAGCCGCGCGCCCCTTCGAGCGGGACCGCGACGTAGAGCATGCGCTCGTGCACGGTGTCGCTCAGGCGTGACGCGACGCCGTGACCGCTGCTCCGCGCGGCGACGAGCTCCGGGCGCTGGGAGTGGTTCTCGACCATCGGGAGCCGATCGAGCGGGACGTCGGAGTCGCCGAGGACCCGCCCCTCCGCCGAGACGATCGTGACGCGCGCCCGCGCGGACGCGCCCAAGTCGTCGGCGACGGCGTCGCAGGACGCGAGATCGTCGCAGTGGGAGCGCTCGACGTCCCGCCGAACGAGCTCCGCGCGGACCGAGAGGTCCGACTCGATCCGGTTCGTGAGGAGCGCCTCGAGCGTGTTCGCGAGGTAGGCGTGCGCGGCGAGGAGCGAGATCGCGATGATCGCGAGCGAAGCGAGGAATAGCTTCGTTCGGACGCCGAGCGAGATCACCGGCCGCGGTCCCGGCGGCGAGATCGAGACCGGGCTGCGCTCGGCCTCGCGCGAGCGCGAGCGGCGGCGCCCGCCACGTTGCGAGAGCGCGTGTTCGCTCACGACTCCGGCTGCACGGTGAAGCGGTAGCCGACGCCGCGGACGGTCTCGATGTACTCGCCCCGCGCACCGAGCTTCTCGCGGAGGCGCTTCACGTGCGTGTCCACGGTTCGAGTGGAGAGATCGGGCGAGAGACCCCACACGTCGTCGAGGAGCGTCCCGCGCGACTGCACGCGGTTGCGGCGCTCGTAGAACGTCAGGAGGAGTCGGAACTCGAGCGCGGTGAGCTCGACCTCGCCGCCGTCGACCCAGACCCGGTGTGCCTCGCGGTCGATCTTGATCCCGCCGTACTCGATGATCGCCGAGGTCGGCGGGGCCGACGTGGTCCGGCGAAGCACCGCTTGGACGCGGAGGAGGAGCTCCCGCATGCTGAACGGCTTCACGACGTAGTCGTCGGCGCCGACCTCGAAGCCCACCACGCGGTCGATCTCTTCGCCGCGGGCGGTGAGCATCAGGACGGGCACGTGGGCGTACTCCGCCGTGCGCCGCATCGCGCGGCACACCTCGACGCCGGAGGTGTCGGGGAGCATCACGTCCAGGATCACGAGGTCGAGCTTGGCGGCGGCTTGTCCGAGCTGAGCGAGCGCTTCGTCTCCGCGGGCCGCGACGAGCACCTCGTGCCCGGCCTGCTTCAGATTGAAGACGACGACGTCGCGGATGTCCTTCTCGTCCTCGACGATGAGAATCCTGGCCATGCGTCCCGTCCTTTCTTTCCTGGCTCCGTATCTAGGCGCGGATTGTGACAGCCAGGTGACGAAGCGCCAACGCTTGGCTCCGTCCTCAGGACGAGATTCGGTCGCTCGCGCCACCGAAGCTCGAACCGAGCGGGCCGCCACCGAACGCGCTGGCTCGACCGGGGACCCAGGAGTCGTCGCCGCGGCGGGTTCGCTCCTCGGCGATCCGGCGCGCCTCGCTCCGGGCGACGGCGCGGGCGACGGCAATCGCGTCCGACTCGTGAGCCGCGGTCGGGAACGTGCCCTCGGGCGTCCAGCGGGCGAGGACGTCGGCGAGGACGCCGGCCCGATCCCGAGGCGCAGGCTCGGCCGGGAACGAGTGCGCTGCCGAGACGAACACGTCGCCCGGGAGCAACCAGCCGATCGCGGCGCGGACGATCGCGTCCTTCGGGAGCTCGCGGACGAACCAGTCGCCGTACTCCGTGTGGACCGAGATGTCGCGCGTGGCAGTGCGCGGGCCGTCCCACGTCGGGACGATGACGAGCACGCGGAGCGCGAGCTTCCCGTCTCCCTGCTTCTTCAGGCTGGCGAGGGTCTCGGGAGTGACCTCCCAGTAGACGTACGCGGTCTCCGGATCGACGCTGAGGGTCACGCACTCGTCGACGCCGTAGCGCGGCGGCAGGGGACCGGCGTCGAGCATCGACGTGGGCTCGCCCGGCTCCTTCGACTCGTTGGCGACGGGCTCCATCCAGCTCGACGTCGACTCGTCCTCGTTCTCCGGCTCCGGCGGCATCACCGGATCGGACGGGAGATCGGCGGCCCCCGCCATCAAGCGCTCGCGGAGCGCCTGGGCCTCCCCGTGCTCGGGCTCGGTCGCGAGGACCTGCGCGAGCGTGTCCAACGCCTTCTGGCGGTGACCTTGCGTGGCGTAGATCTCGGCGAGCGTCTCCGTCGGCACGACCGACGTGCGCTTGGGCGCCGACGGATCGGTCTTGGAGTAACGGTCTCCCGCGTCCGGCAGGTGAAGACCCCGCTCGATCACGCGGGCGACGAGGTCGCGCGCGCGCCCCAACCAACCACGCGCGCTCCGAGCGCGCTCGCGATCGCCCCCCGCCTGCGCGATGAGGATCTCGTCGATGAGCTCCGGGCGCGTGAGGATCTTCGCCTTGGCGATCCGCAGCGCCTCGGCTTCGGCGACGAGCGCATCGCGATCCAGTGACTCCAGTGCGGCGCGGTCCATTTCAGCCCTCGTAGACTTCGTCGACGATCGCGAGGCCCTTGTCGATGATCTCGAACGCCTCGGCGAGCTGCCCCTCGTTGATGGTGAGCGGCGGGTTGCACATGATTCCGCCCCACTGGAGGACGGTGAAGAGCCCATTGTCGCGGAAGAACTTGCCGAGCTTCCCCATCACGGGGTGCGCGCCGCCGTAGGGGACGAGCCGGTCGTTCTTGGAGTTCTTGCGCAGCTCGATGATGCCGAAGAGGCCGATGTTGCGATGCTCGCGCACCGACGGGTGCTTGCTCGCGAGCCGCGCCATGTGCCCGCGCATGACCTCGCCCATCTTCGCCGAGTTCTCGACGAGCTTCTCCTCGAGCAACACGTCGATGACGGCGTTCGCGGCGGCGAGGCACATCGGGTGGGCGTTGTAGGTGAGCCCGCCCCAGAACACGTTCTCGCGGAAGTGGTTGGCGATCCGATCGCTCAGCGCCATGACGCCGAGCGGCATGTAGGAGCTCGTGAGGCCCTTCGCCATCGTGAGGATGTCGGGGACGATCCCGCCGTGCTCGAAGGCGAACATCTTCCCCGTTCGCCCCCAGCCGCACATGACCTCGTCGCAGACGAGCAGAATCCCGTACTTCTCGAGCAGCTTCTTGAGCCCCTGGAGGTAGCCCTTCGGCGGCGGGAGGATGCCGTTCGTTCCGGTCACCGTCTCGATGAACATCGCCGCGATCGAGCTGGTGCCCTCGTACTGGATCACCTCTTCGACGTAGCGGAGGTTGTTCGCGACGATCTCTTCCTCGCTCTTGCCGAACGAGAAGTCGTACGGCGACGGATCCATCACGCGCACCACGCCCGCCATCCCGGGCTCGTTCGGGATGCGCCGCGGATCACCGGTCAGCGACATCGCCCCGTGCGTCGCGCCGTGATAGCTGCGGTAGCGCACCATGATTTTGTGGCGCCCGGTGAAGAGGCGCGCGGCCTTGATCGCGTTCTCGTTCGCCTCGGCTCCGCCCAGCGTATAGAAGAACGTGTTGAGGTCGCCGGGGACGAGCTCCGCGAGGCGCTTGGAGAGCACGGCCCGAATCTCGGTCGCCATGCTCGGGCCGGCGTAGCAGAGCTCGGCCGCCTGCTTCTGAATCGCCGCGATCACGTGCTTGTGCCCGTGACCGATGTTCACGCTCATGAGCTGGCTGTTGAAGTCGATCCACCGCTTGCCGTCGGGCGAGTAGAGGTAGATGCCCTCGGCGCGGGCGACGGGAATGGGGTCGACCTTCCCCGTGGCCGACCACGAGAAGAGGCTGTGCTTCATGCACAGGTCGATCATTTCCTTCGAATCCATGGGGCCGAAGGTACTCCGGAGGGGCGCTCAGCGGGACGAAAAGATCGGCCGAAGCGCGGAAAACAGGGCTCTCGCGGCAGCCGCGGAGGGCAGCCCCAACGCGCGGAGGTCCGCCGGCACTTCGGCTGCGGTCTCGAGGCGCTGCGCGAGGTCGGCGACGGCCTCGGCGCGGGCGCGCTCGACGGCGGCGCGCTCGGCGGGCGTGAGCACGCCGTCGAGGAAGCGGTCGACGTCGCGCGCGAGCGCCGCGTGGCGCGTCTCGTCGCGGGCGATCCCACGGAGGGCGGCGCGCACGCGCGGGTCCGCGGCTTCGCGCGCCTGCACGGTCGCGACGACCGCGGCCCACGTCTCGTTCACGCAACCCTCGACGGCGTTCTCGACCGCGATCGCCAGCGCGGTTCGACGCACTCCGGCGGAAGGCACGCGCGGCGCCGGAGCCGGCTGGCGCCCGAACCGACGGGCGAGCGCGCGCATCGTGCGCGCGTGGCGCGCTTCGTCGGCGGAGCTCCGCCGCGCGCGCCGACGGAGGGGATGCGCCCGCCGCGCCCCCATCGCAGCGAGCTCCTCGTCGAGGCGCGCGAACGAGAAGACGCTGGCCGCCTCCATCTCCGTGCACTCCGCGAAGAAGTCGCCCGCGGCGGACGGTAGCGGCGCGCCGCCGTCGAACGACAAGGCGAGCCCGTCGGTCCGTCGTCCCAAAAAGGGACGTTGGCAGTTGGCCTTCGCGGGAGTGTCGACCTGCTTCGTCACCGTCGTCGCGCCGTTGGCGTCGACGAGGTAGGCGGTCTCGTGGCGTTCGTCGCAGAAGCTGGTGCGGACCCAGCTCGTCTCATAGCCGCCGTTCGTCTTCGTGAACTTCGCGGGATCGCAGTCGGGGAGGACGGCGGCGGTGCTCGAGCCCTCGGTGAGCGGATAGACGAGCGCCATCGCCGCTTCTTCGGGCCCGTCGATGGTGCCGAGGAACGCGACGATCTCCTTGCCGCGCACGGTGCCGACGTCGTCGCCGCGCGTGTAGACGAGGTACTCGCCGCCGGTCGTGCCCTTCGGGATCGCGTCGGCGAGGGCGGCTTTGCATTTCGCGCCGTCTTTCGCCGTCGCACACGGCGTCCCGGTCTCTCCGGTCGAGACGACCTCGTGGGTCTCGGGCATGCCGCTGTAGTAGTCGAGGCGCAGCTCGAGGTAGTCGACGGGCGTCTTCGGCTTGAGCGCGGAGACGAGCGCGCCCTTGCAGCGCTGACCGAAGCGAGCTTGCGTCGGCGGGAGCGAGACGCGAGTCGTCGCGGTGCCGGACGGCGGTGGCGACGCCGTGGTCACGGTGGGCACGGGCGTGGTCGGCGGAGGCTTCGGTCCGCTTCCGTCGGCGTTGTCGCGACACGCGCCGAGGAGCGCGGTGGAGATGGCGGCTTGGAACGCCGTTTGGAGCAGACGCGTGGTTCGCGAACGCATGATGACCTCAGAGTTTCTTCGGCGTGCCGCCGGCGGGAGGAGGAGGCTTGGGCGCTGCGCTCGCCGGCGGGGGCGGCTTCGGAGCAGCGGTCGCGGGCGGCGGCGGCGGCTTGGGCGGGGTCGTCGCGGTGGTCGCGGGCGGCGTGGCCGGGCGAAGCTCGGGGATCTTCACGAGCTCTTCGATGTTGGGGACGAGCACGATCTCGATCCGCCGGTTCTTCGCGCGCCCGTTGGGCGAGCCGTTGCTCTGCGCGGGATCGAACTCGGCATAGCCGGCGGCGGACAGGCTCTCGGGCTTCACGCCCTTCTCGATGAGGAGCTTCACGACGGCGAGCGCGCGGGCGTTGGAGAGCTCCCAGTTGGAGGGGAACTCCTTCGTCTTGATCGGGAAGGTGTCGGTGTGACCGGCGACTTGGAAGCGACGACCGCCGACGGCCTTGAGCGCGGCGGCGACCTCTTCGAGGGCGACCTTGCCTTCGGGTTTGATGTCCGTCTTGCCTTGGTCGAAGAGCACGTCGGTCGCGAGCGCGAGGACGATCTGGCCGCGGCGCGTGGTGATGTCGAGCTTGCCGGCGTCGATCATCTTCTGGAACTTCTTCACGAAGTCGTCGAAGAGGCGAGCCCGCGCGTCGGCGGCGGCTTTCTGGGCGCGGAGCTCTTCGAGCTGGGCCTTCGTCTCGGCGTCGGTCTGTTGGCCCTCGAGCGCGGTGAGCTTCGCGGCGGCGTCGGCGAGGGCTTTCTCGTCGGCTTCGTGTTGCTCTTTGGCTTTGCGACGTTCCTCCGCGATCGCGGCGTCGTACTCGGATTTCGGAACTCCGCCGCAGGCGGCGAGGGCGAGGAGGGAGGAAGACGCGAGGACGGCGAGGAGGAGCCGGCGCATTCGCGGAGGATAGACGATTTTCGCGCGGGGCGAACACGTCCACGACCACGACCACGACCACGACCACGACCACGAGCTACGACCACGACCGCGACCACGATCAAGATCACGAGTGGCGACCACGATCAGGATCACGATCACGTGAGATTGTCGCAACCGTTGTTGGTGGTGGGTCGATGGGAAGCGTGCTCAGGTTTCAGAATTTGGACGTCTATCGGGCGGCGATCGAATTTGCGGCTCGGGCCATTCAGCTCGCGCGACGAATGCCGCGTGGGCAGTTCGAGCTGCGGGACCAGATGACGCGTGCGTCGAGCTCGATCGCTCTCAACATCGCTGAGGGCTGTGGCCGAGCTTCACCCGGCGACGCCAGTCGCTTCTACCTCATCGCTCGCGGCTCGGCGTTCGAGTGCGCCGCCATACTGGATGTCATGAAGACCCTGGGCGTCGTATCGACCGAAGATCACCAAGCATGCACCGAGCTCCTCGAACGAATCGTGAGCATGCTGACCCGCCTAGCCCAAATCCGTCCATGATCTGCTCCCGGACGTGAGCGTGGTCGTCGCCCGTGATCGTGGACCTGGTCGTGGTCGCGGTCGTAGGTCGTGGTCGTGATCGCGATCGTGATCGTGATCGTGATCGTGATCGTGGCCGGCCGCGACGCTCCCCCCGACTACTGAACCGTCACTTCCACCTTCGGCCCACTGACCTCTTTGTCCAACCCCTCGAACACCTGCGTCAACGGCGTCATCACTCGCACCGTGTACTTCCCCCTCGGCAGCGGCCCCGCCGGCACCCTCGGGTACCCCATCTCCGGCGGCGTCCCCTTCAACTTCTCGGGCGCCCAGCGCGTGCGGACCGCGTCCCAGGGCACGACCGCCTTGGCGGTCGCGTTGGGCACCAGCGTCACGCGCGCCGTCGAGTGCGACGTCGCCTCGCGCGGGGCCATCCCCTTCGGCAGCGCGGGCGGGTTCCCCGCCGGCTTGTCCACGCGCGCCTTCGACTTCGCATCGTAGGCCTCCGTCACGAAGCGCGGGGTCGGATCGAGCGTGAAGTCGAGCGACACGTTCTCCTTCGACTTGTTCGTGAAGATGACCGTGAGATCGATCTTCCCGCCCGGCGCGACGGTCGCCGCGGACGCCACGACCTTGATGTCGACCTTGCTCCCGAGCTCCTGGGTCTTGTCGCCCGGCTTCGCGTTCGGGACCTCGCACGCGTTCTGGAGGAGCGCCGTCGTGAGATCCATTTCGAACTGCTGACACGGGTTCTTCGGCGGCTCGGGCGTCGCCGCCGCGGCCGCGTCCGGCGCGTCCGCCGTCGGCGGCAGCGAGACGGCGGCGTCTTCTTCCGTGCTCGACGTCTCGTCGTCCGGATTGTCGGCTGGTTTCGCGGGGCTGCACCCCGGCGCCACGAGGGCGAGCGAACCGACGAGGCCGAGGCCGCAGATCAGGGCAAGGAAGAGATCTTGGTAGCGCCGCTGCATGGGTACGATGAGAACCCACGTCGGACGCTCGCGCAATCTCTCTCCCACCTGGCCGCTGGTACTGCAAAGATACGGATTGGAGGATCTTCATGGCTACCTCGCTTCGCGGGCGCATCGCGCTCGCCCTTGGCTTGGCGATCGGCGCGCTCGGTGTCGTCGCCGCGTGCGCCACCAGCAGCGTCAGCAGCATCCCCGACTGCGCGAGCGGCGAAGAGCGCTGCAACGGCGTCTGCGTCAACGTCGCGAACGACAACGCCAACTGCGGCGCCTGCGGGAAGGCGTGCGGCAACGGCGAGGTCTGCTCGCAGAAGGCCTGCGGCATCAGCTGCACCGGCGGCACGTCGAACTGCAGCGGCAAGTGCGTCGACACCAAGTCGGACCCGACGAACTGCGGCGTCTGCGGCTCCAAGTGCGCCACCGGCGATCTCTGCAGCGCCGGCAAGTGCGCGAAGAACTGTACCGGCGGCACCACCCTCTGCGGCGGCGCGTGCATCGACACCACGAGCGACAACGCGAACTGCGGCGCGTGCGGGACGATCTGCAAAGCGGGCGAGCAATGCGTCGCGAGCAAGTGCGCTTCCATCTGCACGGGCGGCCTCACCTACTGCGCCCCGCCCGCGTCCGACGGCGGCGTGGCGGACGGCGGCGTCGACGCGAGCGACGGCGGCGACGGCGGCGGCGTGCCCCTCGGCTGCGTGAACCTGCAGAGCGACAACGCGAACTGCGGCCAGTGCAACAACCCGTGCGGCCTCGGCAAGGAGTGCAAGGCGGGCACCTGCGTGACCTCGCCGGTCATCGGCGTCGGAACGGATCCGGATCCCTACCGCTTGTCGTCGGGCACGCAGCCCATCTCCTGCAAGGCGTTCAAGACCTCGTACCCGAACCAGGGCGACGGCATCTACCTCATCCACCCCGCGTCGACCGACCTGAAGGTCTACTGCGACATGACGAACGGCGCGTGGACGTACGAGGACTTCGGCTTCGGTCGCTACAACACCTCCTACGCTGGGTGGACGTTCGTCGGCGCGGCCGACTTCTCGGGCTCGGCGCAGTTCCGGGCCGCGTTCGAGTACCTCTACAACCGCGATCGCCTCGTCAACATTCAGCCGGGGTGGACCAGCTTGAACTGCTGCTTCATCAACACCACGAACAACAACTTCTACGGCTTCGCGGGGAACACGTACATGTACCCGGCGAACCAAACGGGCTCGTCGTTCAACTGCAACGGCACCTACTCGGACCCGAAGATGCGCCTCTACCTGGTCACGTCGGCGGTGGTGCGCGACAGCTTCACGCAGCAGGAGCTCGTGAGCCCCGGCATCTACTCTTCGTGCACCGTGAACAACAACCCTGCGATCTTCGTGAAGCGCTACCAGTGAGCGTGTAGAACCTTCGGCCGATGCATCGTCACATCAAGATCGTCGCGGTTCTTCTCATCGTGCAGGGCTCGCTCGAGGTGGCCATGGGCCTCTTCTATGCGGTCGTCGGGCCGATCATGATGGATGTAATGAGCACGATGCCGTCGTCGTCGACCGCGGGCGGCGGCGCACCGCCCGCGTCACCGGAGCTGATGACGGGCCTCTACATCGTGATCGGGATCGCGGCGATCGCCGCCGGGGCGCTCAAGATCGTCGCTGGCATCTTCAACCTGAAGCTCCGTGGCCGCGTCCTCAGCTACGTGGCGCTCGGTTCGGGGCTCGTGAGCGCGCTCGCCTGCTACTGCTTGCCCACGGCGCTCGGGCTCGGCATCTACGGCCTCATCGTCCTCCTCAACGGCAAGAGCGGCGAAGCGTTCGCGTACGTCGAGAGCGGGATGACCCCGGCCGATGCGATGAATCGCGTCGATGGGCTCGTCCCTGCCGCGTCGGTGGGGCAGGACGGGTGGCCGCCCGCTCCGCCGCCGCCGCCTCCGCCCCCCTACCCTGGCATGTGAGCCCGAGGGACGATGCTCCTCTTTCAGAAGCGCTTCCACGAAGGTCTGGTGTCGGGCGCGGTCACGCTCACCTTCCGGCGCTGGGACAAGCCGCACGTCCGCCAAGGCGGGCGCTATCGTTGCCACCCGATCGGCGTGCTCGAGGTCGACCGCATCGAGCGGATCGCCGTCCGCGCGATCACCGAGGCGGACGCGACGCGCTCGGGGTTCGGCTCGCGTGCGGAGCTCGTGAGCTATTTGCAGACTGCACGCGAAGCGAAGCTCACGCCCGCCACGCTCGTCTTCAAGGTGGAGCTGCACCACGGCGGCGACGGCGATCGTGTCGAGCTCGCGCTCGAGGCCGACCTGTCCTCTGCCGACGTGGAGCTCATCGCGAAGAAGCTCGCCAAGATGGACGGCACCGCGCCGTGGACGCGCAAGACGCTCTCGCTGATCGACGCGCACCCGCGGATCGCAGCATCGCAGCTCGCAGCGAAGGTCGGGCGCGAGACGCTCCCGTTCAAGGTGGACGTGCGGAAGCTGAAGAAGCTCGGGCTCACGCAGAGCTTCGAGGTCGGCTACGAGATCTCGCCGCGCGGGCGGGCGTTCCTCGCTCACTCCGGAGCGAAGACGAGCTCCACCGGCACGCCCCCGCCTTCGACGAAGGCGAAGAGCGCGAGATCGCGGTCGTCGCGCACGACGCCGTAGCGGAACGAGCTCCCGCCGCCGCACGTCGGCTCGAAGCGGAGGAAGCGGTAGTCCTCTGGGCCGACGGTGTACGTGTGGCGCCAGATGCGACCGCCTTGGTTCTCGACGACCTCCCACCGCGGGCCGTGTACCTCGAGGGTGAGGCCGAGCGAGCCCGCGTAGGTCGGGGGAAAGACCTCCGCGCGCTCGCGCCAGGCGCGGCGGACGGTGAGGTGGTACTTGCCGTCCGGGACTGCTGCGCCGTCGGCGGTCGTCTGCGAGTAGAACGGTGCGACGCCCACGACGTCTTGGTCCTCGGCGTAGGAGGGGGCCGCGAGCTCGTTGCAGCGCGGACCGATCGCGTCCGGGTCGACGGCGCCTCCGCACGCCACGATGGCGAGGGCCCGGAGCAGGACGAGCGAACCGACGCACCTCATTGGCGGATGAAGGCGAGCTCGACCGGCACGGAGATCCCCCCGGACGACTTCAGGAACTCGTAGAGCGAGAGCCCCGTGCCGCGGCGGATGACACCGAGCTGCGGAGCATCGCCACCACCGCAGGAGGGTGTGAGACGGAGGTAGCGTCCCTCCTCTTCGGTCACCGTGTACGTGTGGCGCGTGAGCACGCCTCCGTCGTCTTCCGCCCAATCCCAGGTGTCGCCGTGGACGTCGAGGACGGCTGCGATCGGGCCGGCGTAGGCGGGTGCGGCGATGTTGACGGTGGGTCGCCAGGCCCGGCGCGCAACGAGGATCCAGCGGCCGTCCGGCACGGGTACGCCGACGAAGGTCGCGTGCGTGTAGAACGGCGCGTTCCCGATGACGTCGAGGTCCTCGGCCACCGCGGGGATCGGGAGCGCGTTGCACGAAGTCGCGCTGGCGCTGCCCGCATCGGTCGCAGCGGCGTCCGGAGAGAGCGAGGACGACGCGGGATCGAGCCGACCTCCGCACGCCAACGACAACGACACGAAGAGCCCAGGCACGACGAAACCTGTCCGCATGTCCGGCCCAGCTGCAAAGCCAGTGCCACGAGAACATTCTCGTAACACTGTTATCGAGGGCCCTGGAGGAGCCCAATCTCGCGACGGGTCGCGAGATCGAAGGAACGCGGCTGGATCGGCGCACCGGGGCGGTGCTCGGTTTCACATGCGCGGCGGGGCTCGAACGCCGAGGAGCTCGAGCGCGACGCGAATCGCCCGCGCGGCGAGGTCGGTGAGCGCGAGCCGCGACGCGCGGACGGCAGGCTCCGCCTTCAGCACCGGGCACCGCTCGAGGAACTCGGTCGTGGCCGTCGCGAGCGCGTACGCGTAGCCGGCGAGGTGGTGGGGTTCGAGCGTCGCCTCGACCTTCTCGATCGCAGCGCCGAGCGCGAGCACCGTCAGCACGAGCGAACGCTCGGGCGGTTCGAGAGTCGGCCCGATGGGGCCCACCGGAGCGTCGCCGGCCTTGCGAAGGATCGAACACGACCGTGCGTGGGCGAACTGCACGTAGCCGGCGCTGTTCCCGTCGAACGACACCATCCGCTCGAGGTCGAAGACGTAGTCCTTGATCCGGTCACTCGAGAGATCCGCGTACTTGATCGCGCCCACGCCGACGGCGTTTGCGACCTCGCGGCGGGTCAGCTCGTCCAGGTCGGGTGCCTTCTCGCGGACGACGGAGTCGGCGCGCTCGATCGCGGCGTCGATCAAGTCGACGAGGCGGACCGTGTCCCCCGAACGCGTCCGGAACATCCGCTTGTCGGTCCCGAGGATCGAGCCGAACATCACGTGCTCGGCGCGAGCGCCGGCGGCGAACCAGCCGAGCGCGCGTGCGACCGCGAACACCATGGCGAAGTGCTGCTGCTGCGGCGCGCCGACGACGTAGAGGAGGCGCGTGGCGCGCAGCTCGGTCAGGCGATACTGAACCGCCGCCAGGTCGGTGGTGGCGTAGCCGAAGCCACCGTCGCGCTTCTGCACGATGAGCGGCAGCGGCTCGCCTTCCTTGTTCGTGAAGCCCTTCGGGAACGCGCAGAGTGCGCCATCGCTGCGCGTCGCCGCACCCGATGCTTCGAGGTCCGCGACGAGTGGAGCGAGGCGTGGGTTGTAGAAGCTCTCGCCCGCGGCGTCCGGCGACCGGAGGGTGACGTCGAGCTTGGTGTACACGGCATCGAAGTAGCGCTTCGAGAGGTCGACGAGCACGCGCCACTTCTCCAGCGTCGCCGGGTCGCCGGCTTGGAGGAGAACGACACGCTGGCGCGCGCGCTCCGCGAAGGTGGCGTCCGCGTCGAACTTGGTGCGTGCCTCTTGGTAGAACGAAGACAGCTCGCCCACCGCGACGGAGCGCTCGGTATCCGTCGCTCCGCGATCGAGCATGTGCTCGATGAGCATGCCGAACGGCGTCCCCCAATCGCCGAGGTGGTTCTGGCGGATGACAGTGTGGCCCCGATGCTCGAGCAGCCGCGAAAGTGAATCGCCGATGACGGTGCTCCGCAAGTGACCGACGTGCATCTCCTTCGCGACGTTGGGTCCCGAGTAGTCGACGACGACGCGTTCGGGCGCGGAGGAGAGGGCGACGCCGAGCCGCGCATCCGCGCGCGCAGCCGTCGCGGCTTCGGCGAGCCACGCGTCGCGAAGCCACACGTTGACGAAGCCCGGCCCGGCCACCTCCACCCTCTCGACGAGCTCGCTCCCGGCGAGACCCGCGGCGATCGCTTCCCCGATCGCGCGCGGAGGCTTCTTGAGGCGCTTCGCGAGCCCCATCGCGAGGTCGGCTTGAAGGTCTGCGTGCTCCGAGCGACGAACGGCGGGATCGACGTCCTGGACTTGGTCACCAAACGCCCCCACGGCCGCGCGCTTCACGAGCGCGGCGAGAGCGCTTGCCGGATCGATCGCGTTCGCCATGCTCGCTACGCCTAGCACGGACGCCGCAGTGCAGCTCACCACGGGTCGAGCGGCGCGTGCGGGGACGGGAACTTCAGAGGTAGCCGAGGCCGGCCGCCTTCTCGGTCGTCATGACGCCCGTGTCGAGATCGAGCATCTCATCGGTGTCGTGCTCGGAAGCGAAGCCTCGGAGGTCGGGCGCGACGGACCGCACGTCGAGCCAGGCGCTACGAATCCACTCGTCGACGGCCTCGAGCATGTCGTCGGAATCATCTTCCTCGACGAGCTCGTCGAAGAGAACGGTGCCACTCGTCAGAAGTGGGCGCGCCCCACACTTCCAGGCGCCCGCCACGCTGAGCCCACATGCAAAGGGGCCCCAGTCTCCGTAGCCGTAGACGATGCGGACGCCCCGAACCGCATCGGCCGCATGGAGCAGCGAAGCCTCACCACGACCACGCGGATGGAGTGGAAACGTGCGCTCCAGCAGCACCTGCCGGAGCGCATCCCGCAACCCCGAATCGTGAACGGCGAGCGCCTGACCGAAGCGCCGCACCACCGCGTCGTCGCTCACGCCATTCCCGTTCCCGTTCCCGTTCTTCAACTCCGGATTCGTCTTTTCTCCGGAATCACCCCATCCAAGTGGTGTCCTTCTGAAGCGCCCACTTGCTCGTGATCTTCCGCTGGCGCGTCCAGAACCGGTACCCGTCCCAGCCGGTGAGGTTGCCCGCGCCGAACGCGCTGTCGTTCCACCCGCCGAAGCCGAAGGGCTCGCGCGGGACCGGCACGCCGACGTTCACGCCGCACATGCCCGCCTCCACGCGCTCCATCACGCGCCGCGCGACGTCGCCGCTCGTCGTGTAGACGCTCGACGCGTTGCCGTACGGGTTGGCGTTCTCGATCTCGATCGCCTTCTCCACCGTCGGCACGCGAACGATCGTGAGGACTGGGCCGAAGATCTCTTCCTTCGCCGCCGGCATCTCCGCCGACGCGCCGTCGATGATCGTCGGGCCGACCCAGTAGCCGCCCGCGTCGCCCTTCTTGCCGCGCCCATCGAGCACGATCTTGGCGCCGGACTTCTCCGCGCCGTCGATGTAGCCCGTGATGCGCTTCTCCGCGACGTCGGTCGTGACCGGGCCGATGTCCTTGCCGGGCACCAGCTTCGCCGCGCGGTTCTTGATCTCGGCGATGATGTGGTCGACGTCGCCGACGGCGAGCAGCACCGACGCCGCCATGCAGCGCTGACCCGCGCAGCCCGTGAACGACGCGACGACGTTGTCCGCCGTGACGCCCACATCCGCGTCGGGGACGACGATGAGGTGGTTCTTCGCACCGCCGAGGCAGAGCGCGCGCTTGCCTTCCATCGAAGCGCGGCCGTAGACGGCCTTCGCGACCTTCGTCGAGCCGACGAAGCCGACGGCGCGGATGCCCGGGTGATCGCAGATGGCCTCGACGACCTCGCGCCCGCCCTGGACGATGTTCAGCACGCCCTTCGGGAGCCCGGCCTCGGTGAAGAGCTCGGCGAGGCGCATCGTCGTGAGCGGCACGCGCTCGCTCGGCTTGAGGAGGAACGCGTTCCCGCCCGCGAGCGCCTGCGGCAGCATCCACAGCGGGACCATGATCGGGAAGTTGAACGGCACGATCCCGGCGACGACGCCGAGCGGCTCGTAGACGACCTCGCACGTGACGCCGCGCGAAACGTCGAGCTGGTTGCCGGCGGCCAGGTTCGGGAGCGAACAGCCGTACTCGATGCACTCGATGCCCTTCTCGACCTCGGCCTGCGCCTCCGCGTAGATCTTCCCGTTCTCGTGGCTGACGAGCCAGGAGAGCTCCGCGAGGTTCTTCGTCATGAGCTCGCGCACCTTGTAGAGCACGTGCGCGCGGTCACGGAGCGGCCACTCGCGCCACTCCTTGAACGCGGCGAGGCCGGACTTCACGGCGGCGTCCACGTCGTCCTTGCCGCCCATCTTCACCTTCGCCATCGGCTTGCCGAAGCGGGGGTTGTGCACCTCCTGCGTGACCTTCGAGGTGAGCGGATCCTGCCACTCACCACCGATCCAGTTGCGCGCGTCGACGAAGGTCGTGAAGTCGTAGCTCTTGGCGGAGAACGTCGGGATCATGGCCCGCGTTTTCGCACGAAAACGGCATGTGCGCCAGGGTCGCAGGGGGTGGTTTCGGGCGTTCTCTCGGAAGAGGGCACGCGTGCTCAGAAACGCCAAACCATCGAGACCTCGCGGTCGCTGATCCCCACCGCAGCCGGGATCCAGGCCGGCATCGCGGGCTGCTCGGCTGCGGCCTCTTTGTTCTTCCCGATGACCATCAGGATCGGACCCCCGATCAGCATCCCAATCCCGACGACCATCATCGCGCCCCCCGCGACGCACACGGCGAGGTGACTGCACTTGTACTGCATGTCGACGCCCACCATGATCCCGCCGCCGGTCCCGATCAGTCCGCCGAGGATCGTCATCGCGAGGCCGCCGTTGAACGTCGAGCGCCCGGGCGGCGCGGGGCGCGGAGGCGGCCGGCCGGTGTAGACGGTGATCGGGGCAGGCGCCGCGCAGAGGCACGGCTCGAAGTGCGAGCCGTCTTCACTGCAGCTCTGGGCCCCGGTTCCGCCCGTCGCGCACGCGCAGGCGATCTGTTGGCCGGGGGTGCAGCCCCCGGCGCGGGCTTCGTGCGTTGCGGTGACGGCGATGGCGGCGGCGGCGGCGAGCGCGAGGACGTGAGTTCGCATGCCACGACCTTCGCGGATGGAGCGCGTTCGCTCCATGGTCATTTCTCCTCAGAACGTGCCGGCGATCGCGAGCCCGTAGCCGCTCGGGCTCGCCGTCGGGACGATCGTGACCGCCTTCGGCTTCACCGGGACGCGCGCCGCGAGCCCGTAGACCAACAGCGCGAACGAGCCGACTTGGGCCACCCCGTCGGCGATCATGAATGCGGCCGAGCCGCCGTCGAGCCGGCCCGCGGCCTCGGCCGTTCCGAGCGCGACGAAGGGGCCGACCACGGGCACGTACATCGGCCAGTGCGGCTTCCCGCAGTCCGACGGTGCGGAGCCGAAGAAATTGAACTGCAAGCAGACGTCCATCATGGCGCCGCCCACCGCCCCGACGGTGTACGACACGCCGAGGAGCGTCGCGCCGGCGATGACAGCCGGCACGTTGGGTCGCGTCGCTTCCGCCGCGGGTGGCGGCGTGGACGGAGGCGACAGCGCAGGTTCGTCGGCGTGAGCCGTGGAGGCGAACGCCGTGAGCGCGAGGAGGGTGAAGCCGACTGCCAAGCGAGTATTCATGAGCGAGAGTCTAGGCTTCGCCCCCGCGCCCAGCCATGGTCAACGCGTCGCCTCGACGGTTCACACGGGCCGTTTGCGCTCCACCTTGCCCTGCACGCGGCCTTCGTTCTTGAGCTTCTGCGCCGACCAGTACGTCGCGAACGGAGCGCGGTTCACCCACTTGCCGGTGCCCTTCTCGGTCGTGAGCTTGTCCTTGCTCCAGAGCACGCGGCCGCGCGACAGCGTGACCGCCGGGTTGCCGATCACGGTCATGCCTTCGTAGATGTTGAAGTCGATGTTCTGGTGATGCGTCTTCGCCGAGAGCGTGCGGCTCTTCGTCGGATCCCAGACCACGAGATCGGCGTCGGCGCCGACCGAGATGCTCCCCTTCTTCGGGTGCATGTTGAAGATCTTCGCCGCGTTGGTCGACGTGGCGGCGACGAACTCGCTCGGCGTGAGTCGGCCCGTGCGCACGCCGTGGTGCCAGAGCACCGCCATGCGATCTTCGACGCCGTTCGTTCCGTTCGGGATCTTGCGGAAGTCGTCGACGCCCGCCTGCTTCTGCGGCGTGCAGAAGCAGCAGTGATCGGTCGCGGTCGTCTGGAGCATGCCGGCTTGGAGCCCGCGCCACAGCGCTTCCTGATGCTCCTTCGGCCGGAACGGCGGCGACATCACGTAGTGCGCGGCCTTGTTCCAGTCGGGATCGCGGTAGACGGACTCGTCGATCACGAGGTGCTGCGCGAGCACCTCGCCGAAGACGCGCTGACCTTCGAGCCGCGCGCGCGTGATCGCCTCGAGCGCGCCTTTGCACGACGTGTGGACGAGGTAGATGGGTACGCCGAGCACCTCGGCGATCCGGATCGCGCGGTTCGCCGCCTCGGCTTCGACCTCGGGCGGGCGCGACATCGGGTGCCCTTCCGGGCCGGTGATGCCGCGCTCGAAGACCTCGCGCTGGAGGCGGAAGACGAGCTCGCCGTTCTCCGCGTGAACCGTGCAGAGTGCACCCAATTCGCGGGCGCGCGAGAAGCTCGAGACGAGCACCTCGTCGTCGCACATGATGGCGTTCTTGTACGCCATGAAGTGCTTGAAGCTGTTCACGCCGTGCTCCTTCACGAGCGTGCCCATGTCGCGGTGGACGCTGTCGTCCCACCACGTGATCGCGACGTGGAACGTGTAGTCGCTCGCGGCTTTCTCGGCCCAGCCGCGCCACTTCTGGAACGCGGCGAGGATGGGCTCCTTCGGATCGGGGATGACGAAGTCGATGATGGTGGTGGTGCCACCCGCAGCGCCGGCGCTCGTGCCGGTGAAGAAGTCCTCCGAAGCGACCGTCCCCATGAAGGGGAGCTGCATGTGCGTGTGCGGGTCGATGCCGCCGGGGATGACGTAGGCGCCGCTCGCGTCGATGATCTCGGCGCCGGCCGCTTTCAGGTCCGGACCGACGGCGGCGATGGTCTCGCCCTCGATCAGGACGTCGGCCTTGGTCTCGCTCTCGGCGGTGACGACGGTGCCGCCCTTGATGATCTTGGTCTGGCTCATGGCCCCACTCTACAGCGTCCGCGGGCCGCGTGGAGGCGCCGCTGCTCGTTGGTCAGGCGACAGACCGCGAAGCGAAACCTGCGCCAAGGCGCCAAGACTGAACCTCGCATCGTCGCGACGCACACTCGATCCAAGGCGAAGGCGATCCGAGATGCGGCCCATCGTCCTGACTTGCCATTCGCTCGCGGAAGGGATTGATTTCCTAATGGCATGAGCGTGCGGGAGAACAAGAGCGGTTGGGCGCCGTTGCGGTACTCGGCCGTCGCGGTGACTGTGGCTCTCTTGGTACACGGTTGCTCGTCCCGCCAGCCGATCCCATGCGATCCGGGCTGTCCGACAGGTAGACAATGCTCTTGGGGGGACCAGTGCATCTGCGCGCTCGACACAGTCGAGTGCGGCGGCACGTGCAGCGACCTGCTTCTCGATGAGGCAAACTGCGGCGCGTGCGGCCATTCCTGCGGCTCGGAGACCTGCATGGGTGGGCTCTGCTACGAGCGCGTCATCACGTCCTACCAGAAGTACCCGTTCTTCCAGTTCGAGCTCACGAGCGACCGGATCGTCTGGAGTGAAATGACGCGAACTCTCCCCTACAGAACTGCACTTCTATCCGTCCCCAAGAGCGGCGGTACCATCAGCGAGCTTTCGGACTTCGACGGCGGTTCCCTTGCCTTTGGCCTTGGTGGCGGAAAGGTCTACTGGGCGACGTGCGAAGGGTCGCTCTTCGCATCGTCGGTCGACACGGGCCCAGCGAAGGCGCTCGACCCTTTCGTTTCGTTCTGTCCCTTCGGCGAGCCAGTCGTCGACGACACCAATGTGTTCTACGTGCGAGATGGAAACGGCGCAGGGCTGGGCACGATCCTTCGGATGCCTCGCGAGGGCGGCGTTCCCACGACGGTCATCGCCGGACAAACCCACCCCGCAGAGCTGCACTTGCTGAATGGCACCCTCTACTGGTGGGCAGCGGGGGGGATCTGGAAGGGGTCCGCCTACGGACCGGTCGACGCAACGAAATTGGTCGGTTCGGCATCGACGTTCACGCCGTACGCCGATTGGATCTACTACGTGGACGACAACCGCGACCTCTGGCGGCTCCCGACCGCCGGTGGGCAACCCGAATCGATGGCGGTCAGGTCCATCGATACGATCAACAGAATCGTGGTCGACGGCGATCGATTGTTCGCCTTCAGTTGGTCACCTGGGAGCAGCGCGGCCTATCTCCACCTGCCCGATCGGCGCTGGGTGAGCTTGCGGGCCAATGCGCAGCTCGTGGCCGTGGATGCAACGTATGTCTACGTCGCGGACGGCGTCCGTGGGCTCTTTCGCCTCCCCAAAGATCGACTGCCTCAGTGACGGCAACACTCCTCCGGACGCTCGCTCAATCGGTCGTCGTCCGCCCCGCGAAGAACGCCCACGCCGCGGTCATGAAGCCCGGCATGTTCGCGTGCCCGGACGTCCCATCGAGGTCGCTCCCGCGGATCCGGGTCTGCGCACGCGCGCCCAATCCCTCGGCGAGAAGACAGGACCAGACCACCGACACCGTGTCGTCGGCGCTGTAGTGACCGATGTACCCGAAGGGTACGCGCGTGTTCTTCGGCGGCCGGAGCGGGTTCGCGCCGGTGACGCGACACGAGGCGGGGAAGCCGGGGTCGGCGAAGACGGTCGCGCAAGTGATGTCCTGACCAGCGGGAGCCGTCGTCGTCAGCAGGTAGAGCGACGTGCCGTCCGCGTCGGTGCGCGTCGGACAGGCGTTGCTCGTCC
The DNA here is from genome assembly GCA_044224495.1 of Polyangiaceae bacterium. GTDB lineage: Bacteria > Myxococcota_A > Polyangia > Polyangiales > Polyangiaceae > JBGAKG01. Next base: position 63,684 of record JBGAKG010000028.1, read on the forward strand.
AGCCTCCGCTGTTCTCGGCGAAGCCCGCGATCCGATTCGGGAGCGAGGCCGCGGAGAAGTAGGAGAAGTACGCGCCGTTGGAGAAGCCCACCGTGTAGACGCGCGTGCGATCGACGCCCCAGGTCGCCACCGCCGCGTCGATGAGCGCGGTCACGTAGCGCAGGTCGTCGTTCTGGTCCGGGCTCGCCGTCCACATGTTCCAGCTCGAGCCACCGTCGTTCTCGCGGTGGTCGACATCGGCGGGGTGAATCCCATTTCGGTATCCGGCCCGCGGCGCGATCGCGACGAAGCCGAGGCTCGCGGCCGCGTTCACGAGATCGAAGCCATCGACGGCGTCGATCGGCTCGCCACCGGTTCCATGAAACGCGAGGACGAGGGGAGGATGCGCCGCACGGTTGGCAGGGAGGACGACCTGAATCGCGTCCTCCGTTCGACCGGCGAGCGTGAAGCGCCCGGGACCGGTCGCGGTGGGGAGCGTCGACGAGGGCGCGGCGTCCGCGCCCCCATCCGCATCGTTGCTCGACGTGCTGCAGCCGAGGAGGAGAAGACCAAGAAGGATGGCGTGCCTACCCATCCACTGAGTCTACGCCTTGCTCGACGGTCGCGAACTCACCGAAGAACGGACACCGCGTCGACAGCGGCGGCGATGCGGGCTCTTGGCACCGCCGGGCGGGACTCACCGTCTGCTCCAGGTAGGACCGGTCGTCGCACGACCTCCGAAGTCGAGGCGATCGCGTACGCTCCTCTTCATGGCCCGCCGAAACCCGTTCCGTGATCGCGAGCTCGCGGAGGAGTCCCGTCGAGCACGGGAAGCCGAGGACGCGCAGTTGGCCAAGGAAGAGGACGCCGCTCGCAGGAAACAGTTCCTGGAGTGGAGCGCAAAGCGAACCTTCGCCGGCGGCGGAATCCTCTTCGTGATCCTCTTTTTCGTCGTCCGGATGTTCGGGGTCTTCAAGGATCGCGAAGCGAACGAAGCTCGCATGCGTCCCGTGGTCGAAGCGGTCGCCGCCGCGAAGCCGAAGCTCGTGGTGGTCGATCAGGGCGGCGTGAGACCATCTCCTGCGGCGTTCGTGAAGCCGGCCGACGTGCGGGGCATCGTCGACCGTCACGCCGACGAGCTCGCGAAGTGCTTCGACGACGGCTTGGCGAGCGGAGAGCTCGAACTGGGGAGCGGGTCGTCCCATGCGTTCGCGTTCAGCTGGACGATTGCAGCCGACGGCACCATGACGCGCGCACGAATCGAGACCGGCGGCGCTCCACGCGAGTCGACGGCCCTGGAGAAGTGCGTGCTCGCGACGTTGAGCACGTGGACGTTCGGTGACGTCGGCGCGGAGGTCGACGTCATCGCGTGGCGATTCGAACGTTGTCCCCAATCGAGGGAGGAGTGCGTGCGACCGAAGGGTTGAGCGTCAGTGCGCGCCCTTCTTCGGGCGCAGCTTCCCCTCACCCGCCACGAACTCGTTCCACGTCGCCGGCTTCCAGCCGTTGTCGACCTGGACCATCGAGATGCACCCGGGCACCGGGCACACGATCTGGCAGAGGTTGCACCCCACGCACTCGGACTCGTCGATGATCGGCACGCGCGTCTTGCCGGTCTTGTCCTGGTGGATGCACTGGTGCGCCCCGTCGTGGCAGGCGATCATGCAGAGCTGACAGCCGATGCACTTCTCGGCGTCGATCTTCGCGATCGTCTCGTAGTTCATGTCGAGGTTGCCCCACTCCGAGAAGCTGGGGACCGCCTTGCCGATCATCTGGTCGAGCGTCTTGAAGCCGTGCGCGTCCATGTAGTCGGACAGACCTTCGATCATGTCTTCGACCACGCGGTACCCGCGGAGCATGACCTCGGTGCAGACCTGCACCGAGCTCGAGCCGAGGAGCAGGAACTCCACCGCGTCGCGCCAGTTGGAGACGCCCCCGATGCCGCTGATCGGCAGACCGAAGCGCTGATCGCGCGCCAGCGCGGCGACCATGTGGAGCGCGATCGGCTTCACCGCCGAACCGCAGTAGCCGCCGTTCGTGCTGAGCGAGCCGACGCGCGGCTCGAGCACGAAGCGATCGATGTCCACGCCGATGATGCTCTTGATCGTGTTGATCAAGGAGACGCCGTGCGCACCGCCGCGCTTCGCGGCGAGGCCGTGCGGGAGGATGTCGCTGACGTTCGGCGTGAGCTTCACGAGGACGGGGATGGTCGAGTACTCGACCGCCCACGACGTGATCTCCTGGTTCACCTTCGGCTCCTGCCCGACCGCCGAGCCCATGCCGCGCTCGCACATGCCGTGCGGGCAACCGAAGTTGAGCTCCAGGCCATCGGCGCCGGTGTCGACCGAGCGCTTGATGATGTCCTTCCACTCTTCGCGGGTCTCGACCATCAGCGAGACGATCACGGCGTGCTTCGGGTACTTCTTCTTGGTGTCGGCGATCTCCTTGAAGTTCACCTCGAGCGGGCGATCGGTGATGAGCTCGATGTTGTTGAAGCCCGCACCCTGAACGCCGCGCACGTTGGTCGCGCCGAAGCGACTCGACACGTTCTGGATCGGTTGACCGAGCGTCTTCCAGACGGCGCCGCCCCACCCGTGATCGAACGCGCGCTGGACCTGCGCGCCCGAGTTCGCCGGCGGAGCCGACGCGAGCCAGAACGGGTTCGGAGATTTGATGCCGCCGCAGTTGCTGGTGAGATCAGCCATGGGTCTTCCCGGTCAGGTATGCGTGGATGGCGCGCGCGGCGGCTTTGCCTTCCGCGGCGGCGTTGACGACTTCCTTGCCGCCGTTCTTGCAGTCGCCGCCGGCGAACCAGCCCTTGCGGCCGGTGCAGCCGTGGTCGTCGGTGACGACGCGGCCCTTGTCGATCGCGATGCCGTCGAGCTTCGAGAGCAGCTGCCCGAGCTTCGACTGCCCGATCGCGACGAGCACGAGCTCGGCGTCGATCGTGAAGTCGCTGCCCGGAATGGGCTTCTTGTCCGCATCGAGCCGCTGGCAGTGGACGGTCTGGACCTTCCCGTTGCCGGTGAACTTGGTCGCGACCGCGTGCCACTCGGCGTGGATGCCCTCGGTCTGAGCCGCCTTCCACTCGTGGTGGTAGCCGCTCATCTTCGGCTCGTTGCCGCGGTAGAGCATGGTGACGCGCTCCACGCCGAGGCCCTTCGCCTCGCGCACGGCGTCGAGCGCGGTGTTGCCACCACCGACGACGACGGCGTGCTTCACGCCCGTGACCGGCGTCTTGCCGAGCTTCATCTTCTCGATCCAGTCGACCGCGCCGTGGACGCCGGCGAGGTCTTCGCCCGGGCATCCCAACTTGGTATCGACGCCGAGGCCGGCGCCGAAGAAGACGGCGTCGAACTGCTTCTCGAGATCGGCGAACGTGATCGCGGTGCCGACGTCGACCCCGGTCTTCACTTCGATCCCGCCGATGCCGAGCACCCACTCGACCTCGTCGACGCTGCGGTCGGACTTCATCTTGTACGGCGCGACGCCGGTCGTGTTCAGGCCGCCGATCACCGGGCGCTTCTCGAAGATGGTGCAGGCGTGGCCGAAGCGACGGAGCTCGTGCGCACACGCCAGGGACGCCGGACCGGCGCCGACGAGCGCGACCTTCTTGCCGGTCGATTCACCTGCCTCGAAGAAGCGCTGCTTCCGCTCGTAGGCGCGGTCCGTCGCGTAGCGCTGGAGCTTGCCGATCTGGATCGGCGGCATCTCGAGCTCGTTGTAGACGCAGTCGCCGACGCAGAGCACCTCGACCGGGCACACGCGCGCGCAGCTCATGCCGAGGATGTTCGACTCGAAGATGGTCTTGGCGGAGCCCTTCTCGTTGCCGGTCGCGATCTTCCGGATGAACTCCGGGATGTTGATCGACGTGGGGCACGCCTTGATGCACGGCGCGTCGGAGCAATAGAGGCAGCGGTTCGCCTCGGTGATTGCCTGCTCGCGCGTGTACTCGCCCTTGAAGTCTTCGAAGACCGCCTCGGAGCGATCCCCGTTCAGCCGTTCCACCATGTGCCTCCCTCGGGCCAGATCGAAGGCGGGGAAACTACACGAACCTGGCCCGTTCTTCATCCTTCATTTCTGCGGGATGGCCCGGTTCGAAGAGCCAACGTGGCCCAATTGTCCATCGAATTGTTTTGACTTGGCACATTTGGATCGAGCCAAATTCCCGCTTTGAACGTGGATTCGCGCGCTCCACCGCCGTACAACTAGGCCAATCGGAGGGATGCGATGCCGGAAGACGTCGGACTGACCGTGGACCCGCGGAGAGACGAGCCCATCTACCGCCAGATCTTCGACCAAGTGGTCGCCCGCGTGCAGGCCGGCACGTTCCCGGCGGGCTACAAGCTCCCCCCCACCCGCGTCCTCGCCAAGACGCTCCAGACCCATCGGAACACCGTCGCCCGCGCCTACGCCGATCTCGAGGACGCTGGCTTCGTGACGAGCACGGTAGGGCGCGGCACCTTCGTCGAAGCGCAGTCGCTCGTCCCGACCGCGCGCGATGGCGGCGGCGACGGCGCCAAGCCGACCGATGCCGGCGCGATGCCCTGGTCCTCGCTCCTCTCGCGCGGGGCCCGCGTCGACACGCTCGGGCGCGCCGAGCGGTTCACTCGTCCCAATGTGGGACAGGACGTCGTCAACCTGGTCCGCATGCAACCGTCGGAGGATCTGCTCCCTCACGAGCTCATGCGCCGCTCCGTCGAGCGCGTGTTCGCGGACCTCGGTGCGAAGGCCCTCGCCTACGCCCCGCCGGAGGGCGTCGCGCGCCTGCGCGAGCAGATCGCGATCGATCTCTCGACCCGCGGCGTGCCCGCTGCTGCCGACGACGTGCTCGTGACGACCGGGAGCCAACAAGCGCTCGACCTCGTCACGCGCGCGCTCGTCGATCCGGGCGATGCGATCCTCGTCGACCCCACCACCTACTCCGGCGCGATCGACCTGTTCGCGCTGGCGGGCGCCCGCTTGCTGCCGGTCCCGAACGACGGCCAGGGCCCCGACCCGCGCGCGCTCGAGCGCTACTCGCGCTCCGGCGCGAAGGCGCTCTACGTCATGCCGAACGGGCACAACCCCACCGGCCGCACGATCTCCGCGGCGCGCCGGCACGAGCTCGTCGCGTGGTCGCGCGCCGCCGGCATCCCGATCATCGAGGACGACTACGGCGCCGGCCTCACGCTCGACGAGCACGGCGCACTCCCGCACCTGCGCGCGCTCGACGGCGACGTGATCCACGTCTCCACCTTCTCGAAGCGCCTCATCCCCGCCCTCCGCGCCGGGATCCTCGTCGCGCCGCGCGCGCTCCGCTCGATCCTCCGCCCGATCAAGCGCGTGATGGACCTCGGCACGTCCGCGGTCCTGCAGCACGCGCTCGCCGACTTCCTCGAGCGCGGCTACCTGCGCGCGCACACGACGCGCATCCTCGGCGAGTACCGCGCCCGGCGCGATGCGCTGGAGGCCGCGCTCCACAAGCACATGCCGCGCGACGTCCGCTGGGACCGCCCTACCCACGGCGTGGTCCTCTGGCTCCGGCTCCCACCGTCGATCGAGCCCGAGCGCCTCTACGAAGAGGCGCTCCGCCAAGGCGTGCTCGTGAGCCCGAGCTCCCTCTGGTCCGTCGAGCCGGGCACCGAGCGCGGCGTGCGGATCGCATTCTGCGCCGAGCCGCGCGAGCGGATCGTGCTCGGCGTCCAACGGCTCGGAAAGGCGATGCGCGTGCTCCTCGCGAGCAACGCGAAGCGAGGCCAAAACGAGCAGGCCGCGATGGAGGTGGTGTGATGATTCGATCGATGACGAAGGCGACGAAGACCACGAAGCTCGGCCTCGCCGAGATGCTGAAGGGCGGCGTCATCATGGACGTCACGACCGCGGACCAGGCGAAGATCGCCGAAGACGCAGGCGCGGTGGCGGTGATGGCGCTCGAGCGCGTGCCGGCGCAGATCCGGGCCGAGGGCGGCGTGGCACGGGCGTCCGACCCCGCGATGATCCGCGCGATCCAACGCGCCGTGACGATCCCGGTCATGGCGAAGTGCCGGATCGGGCACACGGTCGAGGCGCAGATCCTCCAGGCGCTCGAGGTCGACTTCATCGACGAGAGCGAGGTGCTCACCCCCGCCGACGACGAGCTGCACGTCGACAAGGCGCCCTTCACGGTGCCGTTCGTCTGCGGCTGCCGCGATCTCGGCGAGGCGCTCCGCCGCATCGCCGAAGGCGCGTCGCTCCTCCGAACCAAGGGCGAGGCCGGCACGGGCGACGTCGCGGAAGCGGTTCGCCATCTCCGCAAGCTCCGCACCCAAATCCGGCGCCTGACCACGTTGGGGCCCGAGGAGCTCGTGCACGAGGCGAAGGACCTCGGCGCGCCGCTCGACCTCGTCCGCGACGTCGCCGAGAAGGGCAAGCTGCCGGTCCCCAACTTCGCCGCCGGTGGCATCGCGACCCCGGCCGACGCCGCGCTCTGCATGCTGCTCGGCGCCGAGTCCGTCTTCGTCGGGAGTGGCATCTTCCTCGCCAGCGATCCGGCGAAGCGCGCGCGCGCGATCGTCCTCGCGACGACGGCGTGGCGCGATCCGGGCAAGCTCGCCGAGATTTCGAGCGGCCTCGGCGAACCGATGCGGAGCATCGAGGTGTCCCGCCTCCAGCCGATCGAGCGACTGGCCGCGCGCGGCGCCTGAGGAGCGAGGGCGCCATGTCCCAAATTGGGATCCTCGCGCTCCAGGGCGCGTTCGCAGCTCACGGGAGCGCGCTCCAACGGCGTGGGCACGAAGTTCGGTTCGTCACCTCGCCCGAGCACCTCGAGGGGCTCGCCGGCCTCGTGCTCCCGGGCGGCGAGAGCACGGTGCAGCTGTCGCTCCTCGAGGCGTTCGCGCTCGAAGCTCCGCTCCGGGCGTTCGTCGCCGCGGGGAGACCGGTGCTCGCCACGTGCGCGGGGCTCATCCTGCTCGCTCGCCACGTACGAAACCCGGAGCAGCGCTCGCTGGCGCTGCTCGACGTCACCGTCGCGCGAAATGCGTGGGGACGGCAGGTGGAGAGCTTCGAGGCGACCGCGGACGCGACCGGAACTCCGCTCGTCTTCATCCGCGCACCACGGATCGTGGAGGTCGCGCGCGAGGTGACGGTCGTCGAGCGTCTCGACGGCGAGCCCGTGGCCGTTCGCCAGGGCAACGTGCTCGGGGCGACGTTCCACCCCGAGCTCGCCGAGCCGACCCCGGGCGATGCGTACGCGCTCTTCGCGCGCTGACGCCCGGAAGGGTGATCAGGGTGCGGGGAAGTCGAGCTCTCGCTGCTCCTCGCCGACGCTCGCGCAGTACGAGCCGTCCTCGACGCGCGCCAGATCGAGCTTCGCGATCCAGTCCAGCGCGAACGGGACCCCGGACGGGTCGAGCATGAACGCCGCCAGCATGAGCGTCGCCGCGCCGTCGCAGATCGGCCGCTGCACGAGCATCACACGCGCCACGGACGAGTCGTAGTCCCAGCGCCGCCACCCGGGCGGAGCTCTCTCCGACGGGAGCTGGACGACGCGGCCGTGCTTCTTCAGGCCCCCGCCGAACTCCGCCGCCGTGCTCTCCGGCTTCCACGTCGAGAAGGCGCTCGCGAGGATGGTCCCCGTACCGTCGGCAGAGAACGTGGCGAGCACGGGTGCGGTCGACGGCTGCGGATGAAAGGTGAACGGCGCCGTCATGTCGAGGCCGAGCACCGGCACCGTGACGCTGTCCCCCTGGATCCGCGCCACGAGCCGCGTGTCCGGGAGCGCCGGCAACGGAGCCGGCACCTTCCGCACACCCAGCGGAGGCGCATCCCTCGGCGCGGGGCTCGGTGCGGTCGCGAGCGCGGAGGTCAAGCGCCGATCGATGTCTTCGGACGTCCCACCGGCGCCCGGCCACGCGACCGCAACGACCGTGCCCTTCGCGCCGACGCGACCCCCGTCGCCCTGCGTGGGCGCCGCCGCCGAACCGCTACCGGAGCCCGAGCCCGAACTCTTCACGATGATGAGATCGTGGAACTTCGCGGCCCGCGCTTCGTCGTCGAAAGCAAACACCATCCGAAACGGGTCGGCATCGTCGCCCTTCGACCCGAGCTCGAACGTGCCGTAGCGAAGACCCGTGGCGAGCGCGCGCGCCGTCGCGTCGTCGGCCCCCGACCGGAGCGCGAGGGTGACCATCCCGACCGCGCCGAACGGAAACCGCTCCGGCTTCGCGCCGGGGAATGGGGGATCGAACGTCACGCGCTCGAGGCCATCGAGCCAAGCTTGTGCGCTGGCGAGCGCGCGCGACTCGGTCGGCGCATGCGCGAGCATGCGGTTCACGAGGGGGAATCCTCCCGTGCGGTACAGGTCGCCCAGGAACCCGCGCGCGAGGACGTCGGCGACCTCTTGCGCGTTCCACGCGTTGTCGTGACCTCCCTCCCACTTCAGGTCGACGTGCTCGGCTCCGGCACGCGCGATCGCACGCGAAACGGGGAGTCCGTTACGGGCCGCATCGACTCCGACCCAGGTGAGTAGCTCGTCGGCAAAGAGGAGCCCCAATCGAAGTTGGTTGAGCTCCAGCCCCGCACCGGCTTGCGTGAGGAGCTTGAAGTTGTCTTGGACCAGGAGCGCATCGAAGAAGACGACCAGCTCGCGCACGGCCGCTGGGTCGTCCTGACCGGAGCGGCGAACCCACAGCGCATGGTGGTCCAAGTCGAGGAGCACGATCGAGGGGTCCTCGACCTCGAGCGCGCGCGCCTTGGCGAGGAACGCCGTGTCCCCGAGGAGCTCGACGTCCACGTCGCCGATCGGCGAGAGACCGCGAACGCGGGTCGTCGTCCGGAGGATGCCCGCGACGTCGAGCCCAGCGGCAGGCTTCCGAGCAGCGACCTTCGGCGGCGGTACCGCCGCGCAACCGAGGGCGAACACGCCGAGAATGCCGAGGGCCGAGAGCGCGAGCCTCATCCCGTTCAGTCTACATCGACTTCCATGTTAGACCGCGGCTCATGGAGCCTTATCGAACCCCTTCGCCCGTCGAGACGGACGACGAGCACGTCCAGCACGCGGACGGTCGCGTCGAGCTCGCCGAGTCGGTCTCGCTCGAAGGGTCGCCGCTCTACAACAAGGACCTCGCTCCCACGAAGGTGAAGGACCGTACGTGGTCCACCTACACCTACGCCGCCCTGTGGATCAGCATGGCGCACTGCATCCCCACCTACATGCTCGCGTCGGGACTGATCGGCACCGGCATGAACTGGTGGCAGGCGCTGACGACGATCCTGATCGGGAATGCCATCGTCCTCGTCCCCATTCTCCTGAACTCCCACCCGGGGACGAAGTACGGAATCCCGTTCCCGGTGTTCGCCCGCGCCGCCTTCGGTGTGTACGGCGCCAACGTCCCCGCGTTCATGCGCGCGCTCGTCGCGTGCGGCTGGTTCGGCATCAACGCGTGGATCGGCGGGCAGGCGCTGCAGACCTTCTTCCGCTCGCTCTCGCCGGCCTGGCCCACCCTGCTCGGGAGCGCTCACCCGGGCGGTCACTTGCCGACCGAGTGGCTCAGCTTCGCCATCTTCTGGGGGATCAACATCGCGATCGTCTTCCGCGGCATGGAGCTCCTCCGCAAGGTGGAGAACCTGGCCGCACCGTTCGTCCTCGTGATGACGGCGTTGCTCGTCGGTTGGGCGATCTGGCGCGCGCACGGCCTGGGCCAGATCATGACGGGCGAGAGCAAGTTCAAGACGGCGGGCGCGTTCTGGAAGGTCTTCGTCCCCAGCGTCACGGCGATGGTCGGCTTCTGGGCCACCCTCTCGCTCAACATGCCCGACTTCACCCGCTACGGGCGCTCGCAGCGCGAGCAGGCGGTGGGCCAGGTCGTCGCGCTCCCCTCCACCATGACGGTCTTCGCCGCGATGGGCGTCATCATCACGAGCGCGTCCGAGGTGATCTACGGGAAGCCGATGTGGGATCCGATCGAGCTCGTCGGCCACTTCGAGTCGCGGGTGATCGTCGGGATCGCGATGTTCACGGTCGTCATCGCGACGCTCAGCGTCAACATCGCCGCCAACGTGGTCTCGCCGGCGAACGACTTCGCGAACCTCGCCCCCAAGTACATCTCGTTCCGCATCGGCGGGCTGATGACCGGCGTGATCGGGGTCTGCATGATGCCGTGGAAGCTCATCGCCGATCCCAACGGCTACATCTTCAAGTGGCTGCTCGGGTACTCGGGCGGGCTCGGGTCGATCGCGGGCGTGCTCGTGTGCGACTACTGGCTCTTGCGCAACAAGCGGCTGCGGCTCGTCGATCTGTACCGACCGCACGGCCTCTATCGCTTCGACGCCACGGGCACCAACTGGGCGGCGGTCGGGGCTACCCTGCTTGGCTGCGCCTTCTCGTGGATCGGGTTGCTCGTGAAGCCGCTTCGGTTTCTCTTCGACTACGCGTGGTTCGTCGGTGCAGGCGTGGCCGGAGTCGGCTATTTCTTGCTGATGCTGGGGACGCGCAGGGAGAGCCGCCCAGTCGGCACGTGAGGCGGCTCGCGCTCGTTGGTGCGGGTGCGCTCGCGCTCGTCGTCGCTGCGCCGAGCTGCCGCGAGCCGACGCAGATCACGCTCGTCCTTTCGACGGACGTCCCGTGCTCCACGGTCGCGAAGACGCAGACCGAGATCGCGATCGGTACCCGCGTAGAGGTGAGCGCGGGGTCGGGTCAGAACGTCGGGACCGCCCAGTGCGACGCCGGGAACATCGGCTCTCTCGCCGTCGTCCCGAGCGAGAACGGGGACACCGTCGCGATCGCGGCGTACCTCTCCACGCGCGAGGCGAAGCGCTCGGAGTCGTGTCGCACGGATCCGACGGACTGCATCGTCGCCCAGCGCGTCATCTCGTTCGTGGAGCACACGCCGCTCACGCTCCCGGTCGCGTTGTCGTCGAAGTGCCTGAACGTGCGCTGCGGCGTCGAGCAGACCTGCGTCGACGGCGCCTGCGTCTCCGACCGCGTCGACACCACCCAATGCAAGGGCGGCGTCTGCGGGACCAACACGCTTCCACCGGTGGACGGTGGCGTCGCCGACGCGAGCGCTCCCGACGCAGAAGCAGGGGTCGACTCCGGGTGCGGCAATCTCCAAACCGATCCGAAGAACTGCGGCGCGTGCGGCTTCGACTGCGGTGCGGGCGAATGCGTCGCCGGAGCGTGTCGGCTGATCCCCGCAGCCAAGGTACCCGACGCGCCGACGGAGCTCGGCTGCCTCGCGATGGCGCCGAGCACCGGCGAGGTGTTCTGGACCCGAACGAAGGCGCCCACGCCGGGCGTCTATCGGCTCAAGACCACCGGCGGCACCGCGCTCGCGCCCTTCCTGACGGGTCCCGTCGGCGCCGGGATCTCGTCGAACGCGAGCGTCGTCGCGTTCACGACGGCGGGCGGGAGCAGCGCGACGTTGTTCGAGTGCGATCCGACGATGAGCGCGTCGCTGTGCAAGCAACGCTCGGTCGTGACGGCGTCGGGTGCGGCGGCGTTCATGGCGACGAAGCCGAACGCGAACGAGTCTTGGGCGCTGTTTCCGACGATCATCGCGTCGACGGTGCCAGCGGACGACTTCCCGACGTCGAACGCCATCAGCGGGCTCGCCGCATCGCCCAAGCGCGTCGGCTTCTACCGGAACCCCCTCAGCGGGGGAGCGGTCACCGTGTTCTCCCCGGGGAACGGCAGCTCGCAGTTCAGCGTCCAGCCGCCGGGAGCGACGGGCTTCGTCGCCGACGCGCTCGCCGACTCGATCTTCGTCGGCGATGGGCTCGCCATCGATCGGATCGACGGGACCAACCTCCTGGTGGGCTACATCGGCGGGCTCCCGACGGCGCCCCAGCAACTCGCGCTCGACCCGGCTCCGGGAACCTTCCTCTACTGGTCCGCCGTGGAAGGGAACACGAGCGCGCTGTTCCGCACGCCGTCCGGCGGGGGCAAGCCCGTCGAACGCATGTACGCGACGCCGATCGCCGTCCAGTGCCTCGTCGCGACGGCGGATGCACTCTATTGGCTGAGCGCCGGCGTCCCGTATAAGGGACACAAATGAACGTTGCCCCACGCCTCGCGGCGCTCGCCGGCGCCGCGACCCTCGCCGTCCTCGCGAGCTGCCGAGAGCCGACCGCCATCAGCGTCGTCCTCACGACCGACGTCCCTTGCAACGTGGTGACGGCGACGCACCCCGAGATCTCCGTCGGGTCGCGCGCAGCCATCGACGACGGCTCCGCCCAGCGCACCCAGAGCGACGCGTGCCAGTCATCCCAACTTGGTACTCTGACCGTCGTCCCGAGCGGAGCGGACGACGTCGTCGTCATCGCGGTGGCGCTCTCGACCCGCGCCGGCAAGGACTCGTCGACCTGCCGCACGGACCCCAAGGACTGCATCTTGGCCCGGCGGGTGCTCCGCTACGTGTCCCACACGACCCTCACGCTCCCGATCGAGCTCTCGTCGAGCTGCGTCGACAAGCCGTGTGGCACGCAAGAGACCTGCGTGTCCGGGCGGTGCGTGTCCGACACGGTCGACACGACCCAGTGCCAAGGGGCCGTGTGCGGGCCCGACACGCTCGAGCCCTCCGACGGTGGCGTGGACGCCGCGAAGGACGCGCCGCCCGACGCGCCCACCGTGACCGACGCCGGGCCTTGTGCGCTCACGACCTGCAGCGGGCTCTGCGTGGACCTCAAGTCGGACCCGAAGAACTGCGGCGCTTGTGGCTCCGACTGCAGCGGCGGCGAGTGCATCGGCGGGAGCTGTCGCCTCGCGCCGAAGGTTTCCCTGGCCGACGTCGACGGCGATCTCGGCTGCGTGACGGTGATGTCGAACGGCACGGCGGAAGAGGCGTTCTGGATCCGAGCGAAGGCGCCCGCCGGCGTCTATCGCGCGCTGCCGAAGGGCGGTCCCGCGACCACGTTCTTCACACCGGTCGCCGGCAACGTGCTCGGGGACGGGATCGACTCGCGCCTCCCCCTCATCGCGTACGACGCGCGCGACTCGAACGGGATCCTGACGCTCCAACACTGCGACCCGTCGCTCGCGCCCTCGATGTGCGTCCAGCGCGTGACCGGCGGGCCCGCACCGTCGCCCTACGTCGCGATGGACGGCGAGCAGCCGCGCGCGGCGTACGTCACGTCGGGCGGGAAGATCCTCTCCACCGTGATCGCGCACGACAAGACGGGCTCCTACGGGGGAGTCATCGCGACGAGCAAGGGGTACTACGCCGCGCACGACTCGAGCTCCGGCAACGCCCTCCACGTCGTCGAGATCGCGACCAACATCGTGAAGACCTTCGCCGTGCTCCAGGCGAAGCCCGTGGCGCTCGTGGGCGACCCGCTCGTGGCGCGCTTCTTCTACAGCGAATCCAACAAAATCTCCCTGCTCCTTCCGAGCGGGACATCGAGCCCCGTGTACTCGGGCATGACCGCCACGCCGCGCCTCCTCGCGTACCGATCTGGGACGACGGAGCTCTTCTGGGTCATCCCCGAGAACGGCGCCGACGCGGTCTACCGCGCGCCGGCGTCCGGCAACGCCACACCGACGCGAATCCACACGATCTCGCCGGCCGGCACGATCGCGTGCCTCGCGGTGGGCAAGGACTCCATCTACTGGACGCAGGCAGGCGTCGCGTGGCGTCGCCCGGCGCCGTGAACCTCAGAACGGCTGCTTCGCGACGAGCTCGACCCGACGCTGGAGCACCGTTCGCCCATCGCACGAGCGCAACGTGATGGTGCGCTCTCCCGTACCGGGGAGCTGGTCCGCGAAGAGCATCGCCTCGACCAGGAAGGCGCCGAAGTCGTCGACCCACCCGCGTCGCGTGTAGGCGGTGACGCCATCGACGTCGGTCGTGAAGCCGCCGCGGGCCGCCTCGGGCGGGGGCGTCGGGAAGACGAAGTAGAAGTCCCACGCCGGACCGCGGATCGCGTTGCCGCCCCCCGGCGTACCGAACTCCCCGGTCGCGAAGGGGAAGCTCTTCTTCTCCGGCTCGCGAAGGCGCGCCTCCCACGTGGGGCGCTCGCCCTCGACCCAGCGCGCGAGGCACGCCGGATCGTGCGAGCACGAGCCGTCGAGGAACCCGACCAAGATGCCCTCGAGATCGCGGAGCTTCGGCGGCGGAAGGTCCGCGGGGAGCGCGTTGCACACTCCGGCGTCCGGAGCAGCAGGAGCCGGAGCGGGCGGCGGCGCGGCCGATGGTGCCGGCGTCGTGCCGGAGGTCGGGGACGTCGTCGTGCACGCCGTGGCGAGCGCACCGAGGACGAGCGCGGCGAAGACCGCAGCGGAACGTGAAGCGCGTGGCACTACGGGAGCCTACGCGTTCGACGACGGCGAGCTTCCCGGCGCCGCGGCCACGATCTGCCGCGCCGCAGCGGCGTCGCGCGCGATCTGCGCCTTGAGCTCGTCCAGCCCGCCGAACTTCCGCTCGCCCCGAAGGTGCGCGAGCACGTACACGCGAAGCCGCGCGCCGTAGAGATCGCCCTCGAAGTCGAACAGGTGGACCTCGTGCGTGCGACGCGGCTCGCCTTGCGCCACGGTGGGCCGCAGCCCGACGTTCATGACGCCGCCGGCGAGCGGCGTCGCGACGTCCGAAGCGCCTTCGAGCCGATCGACCCGCACCGCGTAGACCCCGTCGGGCGGGACGACCTCCTGCACGCCGTCCACGTTGGCGGTGGGAAAGCCGATCGTGCGCCCGCGCTGAGCGCCATGGGCCACGACGCCGCTGAACGCGTGGGGGCGACCGAGCACCGCCTGCGCCTCGGCCAGATCACCGGCCGCGATCGCCGCGCGCACGCGCGTGCTCGAGAAAGGTCCCTTCGCATCTCCGCGCAGGCTCGCGGCGTGGGTCTCGAAGCCGAGCGTGGCGCCGAGCGCGCGGAGCGTCCCGAAGTCGCCCGCCCGCTTGTGGCCGAAGCGGAAGTTCTCGCCGACGACCACGACGCGCGCGCGCAGCACGCCCGCGAGGAGCGTGCGCGCGAACTGCTCGGGGCCGTGCTCGGAGAACGCGCGGTCGAACGTGCGGACGAAGACGCCGTCGGCCCCCGCGCCGCGGAGGAGCTCCGCCTTGCGCACGAGCGTCGTCAACGTGGGCGGGGCGACCCGGCCCATCACGGTGGCGGGGTGCGGATCGAACGTGAGCGCGCGGACCTCGAGCCCTTCGCCGATGGCCAACCGATGAGCGTCGGCGAGGACCCCGGCGTGCCCGAGGTGCACCCCGTCGAAGTTCCCGATCACCACCACGCCGCCGGGTGCGTCGGCCGGCAAAGCCGGGGCCCCCTCCGCGATACGTGCAAAATGCATGGTTTCCACGCTCGGCCGATCTTTACCATGCGCCCGCGCCCCGGGTACCCCGATCGCGCCTCGCGTATCTTTCCAGCGCCTATGGTACCGTTCGTTCGTCATGAACCGACGGTTCCAAGCCCTCCTGGCCCTCCTCACGCTCCTCGCCGCGGTCTTCATCGCTCCGCGCGCCCACGCCGGCGGATCGTTTCGCCTGACCTCGAACGAGTCGACGGAGATCTCGGGCGGTTGGCGCCTCCGCATGCGGATCGAGCTCGCCTCGGCTCCCTCGCTGGCGCACGTGCCGATGAAGTTCCTGTTCACGAAGCAGGTCGTCTACGAGCGCGCCTTGGTCGACAACCAGAAGGACCCGGTCATCAACCGCCAGGTCATCTCGAACGCCATGCCGCAGATCGTCAGCATGGACGTCGACTTCGCCGACGGCACCGGCAAGATCTTCAAGATCACCAACTTCGACTTCAGCGTCACCCGCACGAACGGCTTCGAGGCGGGCGAGTACAAGATGCAGATCCGCACGAGCGACGGCACGGACATCGGCTCGCCGGTGAACATCACGCTCAAGGGCGACAACCCCGTCGTCGACCGCCGCAGCATCGCGTTCAACGCGAACGATCACGGCATCAAGAAGGTCGACAACGGCGTCGACTCGGGCGCGCCGAAGACGGCGCAGAACGACACCGGCCCGGTGCCGACCTCGCAAGAGGTCCAGCCCGTCGGCAGCGCGTCGCCGTTCATCCCGAAGGACGCCTACAACAAGACGGAAGAAGAAGAAGTGAAGGAGCACCCGAAGGGCTGCGGCTGCGTCGCGGCCGGGCTGGGTCCCGTCTCGTTCGGTGCGATCGGTCTCCCCGCCCTCGGGCTGGCGGCGCTCGTCGCCCGGCGCCGCAAGCGCGGCCAAGATTCCAAGTCCGACGAGCAGGCTTGACCCCCGAGAGCGCCCTCGCCGAGGCGAAGGCCGGCAAGCTCCGCCCCGTCTACGTCGTCGCCGGCGAGGAGCGGCTCCTCCGCGAGCGCGTGGTGAGCGAGCTCCGCGCGGCGGCGCTCGGCACGGGCGTGGCCGCCTTCAACGAGGACAAGTTCACGGCCGGCGAGACCTCGATCGACGGGGTCCTCGCCGCCGTGCGGACGGTGCCGATGATGGCGCCGAAGCGCTTCGTGCTCCTCCGGAGCGCGGAGCGTTGGGAGTCGGGGGAGGGCGACGAGTCGGCGAAGAGCTCGCCGCTCGACGAGCTCGCCGAGTACCTCAAGCAGCCGATCGACTCGACGTGTCTGGTCGTTTCGGCGACGAAGCTCGATGGGCGCCGCAAGCTCGCCACCACGTCGAAGAAGCTGGGCGTGCTCGTCGCGTGCGATCCGCTGAGCGACCGCGAGCTCCCCGGTTGGATCACCGAGCAAGCGAAGAAGCGCGGGCATGCCATCTCGCGCGACACGGCGGAGCACCTCGCGCAGATCGCGGGCCCGGAGCTCGCGTACGTGGACGATTGCCTGGAGCGGCTCTCGCTCTACGTCGGCAAGGACGCGAAGATCGACGACGACGCCGTGCGCACCGCGATCACGCGGGTGCGGGCGCAAGACGCGTGGGCGGTGGCGAGCGCGATCGGGCGCCGCGACATGGGCGCGGCGCTGATGGCGCTGTCGGATGCCTACGATCCGCGCGATCGGGGGCTCCCGCTCCTGGGTGCGCTCGCGTGGTCGATCCGGCAGCTCGCGCGCTACAAGGCCGCGGTCGACGACGGGGAGTCGCACGACGAAGCCGCACGCCGCGCCGGCGCGTTCGGGCCGCAGCGCGCGTACGAGCTACGCGATCGCGCGCGCGAGGTGAAGCCGGGGGAACTCGAGCGCTGGCTCACGGTGTTGGCCGAGGCCGATCTGGCGCTGAAGGGCTCGAAGCGTTCGCCGGAGGCCGTCCTCGAGGGCATGGTGACACAGCTATGTCGGCGCTGATTTGGTGATGGTGAATTCACGAGCTGGCCATACGCTAGTTCGATGACGAGAGGCAGACTCCGCAGGCCCGGCCCCCAGCCAGGCCCGAGCAGCGCCGAAGAGCGCGCACGCGTCGCGCGCCACGTCGGGCGTGGTCAGCGGCGAGCTGCGCGCGCGGCCGCACCGACCTCGGCGCGCGCGTCGATGCTCGCGCGGGCGCTCTTGCTCGATGCGCTCCAGGACTACTGGCGCGCGGGGCGCTTCCCGAAGAACCCGGGCTTCCCGTGGCAAGTGCCGGTCTTCGTCGACGCGGAGGGCACGCGCTGCGCGATCGCCCACCTCATGGAGCTCGGCGGCGCAGGAGAGCTGGTCGGCGAGATCGCGGCGGCGCGGAACTTCGCTTTCGTGCGAGAGCTCGCGCACGACCCCCGAGTCGCGGCGTGGCTCGCGGCCGCCGGGCTCACGGTGGATGAAGCGGCGGAGATTCAGCCCGCCTACTGCCAGTCGACCTGGTCGGAGTGCGTCTGTGGCGACGGACTCGTCCATCGCTTTCCATCAGCGGGTGCCGACGGCGTGCTCGAAGCGGTGACGGTTTGGAAGAGCGGGGTGGAGGGCATCCAGGTCACCGCAACCTATGGCGACACGGGGAGCGCCACGGTGGGTGCGGTCTACAAAGTGAAGGAAGGCAACGTCTTCGGGCCCGGCGCAACCGTCCTCGTCCCGCTGAAGCGTGCTTTCGACGGCGACTTCTGGGGCGGATGGTCATCGTTCGACGACGCGGGGTTCTCCGCGATCGAAGTGAGCAAAGAGAGCATTCTCCAAGTCGACGCGAGCGGACGGCCGGTGCGATGCGCGCACGATCAGGAGGCCACCCTGCCCGTGACGCGAGCACAAGTCGTCACCGCGCTCCAGGCGAAGGACTGTCGCGCCGAGATGGCGAAGGTGAACTCGAATTGGTCCGCGATGCCTCCCTGCGGCGACTCGGGCGGCGGCTGTTCGTCGGTCGAGTCTCCCACTGGCGACGCCGCGGTCGCCATCCTTCTCGCCGTCGCGGGTGCGGTCGTCGCGCGGCGCAAGCTCGCCCGCCGATGACACTGCGGTCCGTTGCCCTCGCCGCGCTGAGCGCGCTCATGGTCGTGGCCTGCTACGACTCGCGCTGGGGCTCCACCAAGCGCGCGCAGACGCACAACCTCACCTACTCCATGCCGGCGACGCTCTCCGCCGACACACGAGACCACCCGCCCGCGACGAAGGGCTACCGCGTCCACGCGTTCGTCACGCCGGGCTACGTCGCGGAGAACCTGGAGTACGCGCGCGAGATCCGCGCGCTCGTGGACGCCGCGAACGCCGTCGTCGGCCCGGCGCTCGGCGTTCGCCTCGAGCTCGGGGCGCTCGACGAGTGGCGGCCCGGAGCCGAGTCCGATCTGCAGGTGCTGCTCGATGCCCTGCACGGCAAGGACGACGAAGCGGACTGGGTGATCGGCTTCGTCGGCGCGACGCCGATCGCGACGGATTCGTTCCACGACGTCGGGCGCGCGGACACGCCGGGACGGTACCTCGCGCTGCGCGCGGCGAGCCGGCTCTCCGATCACGTCGCGGCAGAGCGCGCGTTCGACGAGTTGCCGCAAGAGGAGCGGAGCCGCGTCGTCCGCGCGCGCAAGGAACATCGCGCGCTCGCGGTGCTCCTTCACGAGCTCGGGCACACGCTCGGCGCGGTCCACGAGACCGACGCGACGAGCGTCATGCGCCCCGCATACGACAAGGACACGACTGGCTTCACGGCCGAGGGGCTCGGCCTCATGCGACTGACGCTCGCGCACCGCAGCGAGCCCGCGACGCGCGAGAGCGACGCCGCGTTCGCAAAGCAGATGCTGGCGCAGCTGGACGGCGCGACGAAGGGAGCCTGGGTCGAGGCCGACCGACTCGAGATGATCGAGCGTCTCCGGGCGTTCGATGCGGCGCCTCCCGCGCCGGCAGCGACGAGGCCCCCGGGCGATGCGCCCCCGCCGATGGTCTACGATCTGCCGGAGCTGGGTCCCTCGGATCGCACCGCGTGGGCGCGGGCGAAGCAGCTCGACCAAGGCGGCGACGTCGAGGGCGCGTGGAAGACTGCGGCCCCGTTGTTCAAGCTCTACCCGGACGTGTACGCCGTGCAGGATCTCCGTTGCCAGCTCGCGACCAAGCGCGTCGGTTGGCCGAAGGCGGAGCCCGAGTGCGCGACGGTGGTCAAGCTGACGCGCGGTCCGGCGCCGAAGAAGTAGCCCTCACGCAGCGCGCTTCATGCCGCGGCCCGACGCGCTCGCCTGCGCGCGGTACCACCACGCAGCGCCCGCCTTCGGCTCGCGCCAGGTGGCCAAGTCGCGCTGCGCCTGAGCCAGGAGCTCCTGCACGCGAAGGAACGCCTCGTGCGATCCGCCGGGACGGTCGGGGTGGGTCTCGAACGCGCGCTTCTTGAACGCGCGCTTGAGCTCGCCGGCCGTGCACGGGAGCGTCACGCCCAGCTCTGCCGCCCACGGCAACGCCCGCGCTGCGGGATCCGCGAGCTTCTCGGTCGAGAGCGCGGCGACCTTCGTCTCGAAGTCCGCGATGGCGTCGGCGAAGCGCGGCGCGACGCTCGCGGGCGGCGCGGGCTCATCCGGACCGAGGAAGCCTTGGAGGATCTGGGCGAAGTCGCTCACACCCGAGAGAACGGCGCGATCGCGCGGTCCTTGAGCCCTCAGCTCGTCTCGAGCCGCTCCCACGTCGCGTCGCACTTTCGGCAGCGGCGCACGACCAAGTTTCCTGCCGTTCGAGAGTGGACCTCTCGCCGCTCTCCCGTGCGATGGTCGTAGCTCTCGCTCGTGGAGTGGACCGTCACGATGTGGTTCGAGGCATCGACGCGGCTGAAGAACGCCCCACACCGCGGACACCGCTGCCGCACGAGAGGAACGAGCTTCGCGAGCAGAACGACGAAGGCAACGGCCCCGATCCCGAGGCCGACGAGCAGCAGGCCGGTGTCGTTCATCCCCCTCAGCCTAGGCTCACTTCGCCTTCACCGTCGACAGCACGACCGCCGCGAGCGCCGCGAACGCCGCGCTCGTCCCGAACGCCGCCCGCACGTCCCAGTCGAACAGGAGCCCGAAGAGCGCATTCGCCGGGAGCACCGCGAACCCCGTCACCGCCGCCAGCGTGCCGAACGCGCGCCCGCGCAGCTTCCGCGGGGCGAGGTCGGCGACGATGGCCTTCTCGCCCCCCTCCGCCAACCCGTAGTAGAGCGCGTACGCCACCAGAAGCGCCCACGTGCCCGTGACCGTCGTCGCGAGCGGGAACGCCGCATACACGAGCGCGTACACCACCCACCCGAACGTCAAGATGCGCTTCCGCCCGAAGCGATCGGCCAACCGCCCACCGGGCAGGTTCATCGCGCTCTTCGCGAGGTTCAGCGACAGCCACGCGATCGGCAACCACTCCTCGTCGAGCCCCTGCTTCGAGAGGCGCAGGAGCAAGAACGAGTCCGCCGACGCCCCGAGCGAGAACAGGCCCACCGCGACGAAGTAGCGCGTGAGCTCCGGCGGCAGAGTCGGAGCCACCTTCGTACCAACTTGGGACGAGTCGAGCGCGCTCGCGGGCGGTGGCGTGGGCGTCTCGTCCAGTTTCTCCTTCACGCCGAGCACGAGCGTCGCCACCGCGAGCGCCCCCGGCACCGCCGCGAGCGCGAGGATCGTGCGCACGGACAGATCGAGCCCGCGCGCGAAGAAGAAGCACAAGAGCGGCCCCACCACCGCGCCGAGGTTGTCCATCATGCGGTGGGCGCCGAACGCCGCCGCGCGCGTCTCGGGCGGGACCGCCGCGGTCAGGATCGCGTCCCGCGGCGCCGACCGAATCCCCTTCCCCACGCGGTCCACCGCGCGCACGAGCACGACGTGCCACGGCGCCATCGCCAGCGCGAGGAGCGGTCGCACCACGCTCGAGACGCCGTAGCCCAGCACCACGAGCCCCTTCTTGTGGCGCGAGCGATCGACGAGCGCGCCGGTGCGCCACTTCACGAGCGCGGCGACCGTCTCCGCGACGCCCTCGACGAGCCCCAGCCACGCCGCACCGCCGCCGAGGCTCCGCAGAAACGCGGGGAGGAGCGGGTACACCATCTCCGTCGCCGCATCCGTGAGGAGCGAAACCCAGCCCACCCGCCAGACCACCTGGGGGAGCGGCTTCTTCAACGCTTCGTCATTGCTCATGAATTCACTGGAAACCGCTCACGCGCAACGAAACCGCTCATGGGCGCATCGGACTCTAGCGGAAGGGACGCCGATGGACATCATCTCCACACGAGCCGTCGCCGAGGTGCTTGGCGTCAGTGAAGCGACCGTCAAGCGCTGGTCGGACGCCGGCACGCTCCGCTGCTTTCGGACCCCGGGGGGCCACCGCAAGTTTCGCCTGCGCGACGTCAAAGCATTTCTCCTCGACAACGAGGACGCCGTCCGGGTCGCCGCCACGCCGGCACCGGCCAAACGCGAGCTCTCGCCGGATGCGGCCGAGGCACGCGCGCTCGCGCTCGCCGGGGACGCCGACGCGCTCGTGTCGCTCGTCGCGAAGCACCGCATGCAGGGCCTGGCGCTCGCGTCGATCTTCGACGAGATCTTCGCGCCCGCGATGACCAGCATCGGCGCCGAGTGGGCCGACGGCTCGCTCACGGCGGCGCAAGAGCACCTCGCGTCGGGGGCCATCCTCGACATGCTCGCCCGCGTTCGGCCGCTCGTCGAGCGCCCGAAGACGGAGAGCGGTCGCGCCCTCTGCGCGTGCCTGAGCGGCGAGCAACACTCGATCGCCCTCCAGATGGTGGCGCTCGTGCTCGGGACGCTGGGCCATCGCGTCGGCGTGCTCGGTGCGAACGTGCCGACCAGCGATCTGGCGCTGATGATCGCGCAGGAGGCGCCGACGCTCCTCGCGCTGTCCGCTTCGTCCCACGCCGATCCGGACGTGCTTCGGGGCGACCTGGCGGTCATCGCGAGCGCGGCGGCGGCGACCAAGACCCGCGTGGTCGTGGGCGGGGCTGGCTTCGACAAGCTGTCGAGCCTACCGTCCAACGTGACCCGTCACGACGACCTGCGTTCGCTCGTCCGTGCCGCCCAGGAAGCCACCGGCAAACCCGTCCCGGAAGAACCGGGCGGTTTGCGGAAACCAGCCCTTTGACGCACGCGTAATCTCGACATACGTTCCCAACGATCCGCGTCGGAGGTTTAGGCGCCGCGCGGGCCCCAGCGAAGAAAGTTCAAGGAGATTCAAGAGATGCACGTCCCCCCTCGGGTGATCCGGCCTCTGCCCCAAGGCACCGGCAGCACGGAATGGCTCGCATCGAGCCCCCTGCCGACGAAGCACGGTACGTTTTCGACCCACGTCTTCCGCGCGATCGACACCGACGCGACGGGGGAGCCGATCGAGAAGGAGCACGTCGCGCTGGTCTTCGGCGACATCGCAGGAAAGGCCGAAGTGCCGATCCGCGTGCACTCCGAGTGCATGACGAGCGAGGTGTTCGGCTCGCTCAAGTGCGACTGCAAGGAGCAGCTCGACGCGGCGCTGGGCGAAGTGGCCCGGCGGGGCATGGGTGCGGTGCTGTACCTCCGGCAGGAGGGGCGCGGCATCGGCCTGGCCAACAAGATTCGCGCGTACGCGCTGCAAGCGCACGGCGCCGACACGGTCGATGCGAACCGCATGTTGGGTCTCCCCGACGACGCGCGCCGGTACGACGCAGTGAAGGGGATGCTCGATCACTTCGGCGTGCGGAGCATCCGTCTCATGACGAACAACCCGGCGAAGGTCGAGGGCCTCCGCAACCTCGGGATCGACGTCGTGTCGCGGCTGCCGAGCATCGTGAAGATGAGCCCGATCGCAGCGCGCTACGTGGAGACGAAGCGCGTGCGCATGGCGCACGACGTGCCGGAGCTGAAGCTGAAGCTGACGGGTAGCGACGCGGAGTGACTCATGGGCACCCCGGACTAAAGTCCGGGGCAGCAGAAGGCTCTGCAGAGCTCGGTCAAAGTCCGCCTTCGGCGGACTCCCCCTCCCCGCAACGAGAGTCCGCCGCAGGCGGACTTTTAGCGGGTTCGGCATCGACGATTGCTGCCCCGGACTTCAGTCCGGGGTGCCCTCCTGCTCGGACTTCGTCCGGGGTGCTCCTACTCCCGACTTCCGTCGCTCAGTGATTCGGCCGCGAGGGTGCCGGGAGTGACGCCACCATCGGGCGCACGAGATCGAGGTACCTCGCCATCGTCGCGTCCACCGCCGCCTTCGTGCTCGCGCGGAAGACGAGGCCCACGTGGTTCTTCTCCGGGGACGCGAAGAAGAGCTCCGGCCCCTGGAACGCGCTCAGGTCCGGGTGCTCCGCCCCGACCAGCGTGATCAGGAGACCGCCGTAGTCACTGCGCTGCGGCGGGAGCGTGTAGGTCCCCTTCCCGCCCAGGATCTCGATCCGCGCCCACTCCTCCCAGAGGTTGAGCCCGCTCGCGGCCTCGACCATCTCCGCGATGTGCGCGCCGCCGACGCGCGCCGCGCACTCGAGCAGGTAGAAGCGCCCGTCGTCGCGGCCCTTGATGTACTCGACGTGGCTCACGCCGCGGACGAGGTTCATGCACGCGAGCACCTTGTCGTTGAGCTCGAGCAACGCCCGCTCGTCGGCGCTGCCGCGCTCGACGGTCTGGGTCGTGAAGATGCCGCCGCCGTGCGCGACGTCGAACGGGGGCTTTCCGCACTTGTTCACCGCGGCGAACAGGACCTTGCGCTCCGAGACGATCGAGTCGACGTGATAGACGTCCCCCGGGAGATAGCGCTCGAGCAGGAAGTGCGACTGGCGATCGCCCTGCTTCTGGACGAGCTCCCAGAGCTGCTGTTCGTTCATCACCTTCGTGATGCCGGTGGCGCTCGCCTCGCTCCGCGGCTTGTTCATCCAGGGCGCCGGGATGCGCTTCATGAACTCGCGCACCTGATCGTAGTTCAGCACGTGCACGTACTCGGGAACCGGGATGCCCGCTTCCTCCGCCTTCACGCGCATCGCGAGCTTGTCGCGGAAGTGACGCGCGGTCGTGTCCCCCATCCCCGGCATGCGGAGGTGCTCGCGGAGCGCGGCGGCCGTCTCGACGTCGAAGTCGTCGAGCGCGACGATGCGATCGAAGCGGGTCGTGCGCGCGAGGTAGGAGACCGTCCGGACCGTCTCGTCGAGCGGGGCGCCGTCGCGCTGCGCGAAGACGTCGACCAGGACGTCCCGCGGCCAGGGGCTCTTCAGGAGCTTCTCGACCGTGAGCAGGTACACGCGCGCGCCCTCGGCGGCCGCGCGCCGCATGAACCGCTCGCCCTTGAAGTAGCTGGCGAGGCAGAGGATGTTGACGGGCTCCGGCCGATTCGAGGGGGACATGATGGGGGCGCGGGGCATAGCAGAGTTTCGCCGCGCCGGGAACGTGCACGCTGGTACGCTGCCACGGTGCTCCACTATCAGGTGACCGTCCTCCCCCACCGGCAGTGCCTCGAGGTCGCGCTCGAGCTCGACACGAGCGACGTGGCCAAGGCCGGCCCGCTCGTGCTGGGGACCCCGACCTGGGTTCCAGGGGCCTACGGCTTCCTCAAGTATGCGCGCGACGTCGTCGAGGTGCGTGCCTTCGACGCGAGCGGCGCCGAGCTCGCCGTCGTCCGCGAAGGGTGGCAAGGGTTCCGGATCGAAGGCGCGAAGGGCCGCATCCGCGTGACGTGGCTCGCGCTCGCGGGCGATCCGGCGATGGGCGAGCTCGCCGGGCACGTGCACGATCGGTGGGCGCTCCTCCTCGGCACGCGCTACCTCCGCCCGCTCGGGTGGGACGGCCCGTGCCGCGTCGAGTACGCCGCGCCCGAGGGCTGGCGGCTCCATCACCCCGCCGTGGACGGGCTCGAGCGCAAGGGCCCGACCGGCTTCGTCTACACGCGCTTCCAGGACCTGCTCGACACGCCCGTCGTGTTCGGTACCCAACCGAAGATCATCGAGCGGAAGGTCCGCGGCACGCCGTTCTACTACCTGTTCCTCGACGACGCGCTCGGCTTCGAGCTCGAGGCGCCGCGCCTCCTCGACGCGCTCGACCGCGCCGCCGGCGCATGCGCGGACGTGTTCGGCGCGTTCCCCTTCCCCGACTACACGTTCGTCTTCACGCACGACCCGCGCCTCCAGTGGGGGCTCGAGCACCTGAGCTCGACCACGATCGGCCTCGGGCCCGACGTCTACATCGACGAGAGCTCCTTCCTCGACGCCGTGCGCGTCGCCGTGCACGAGCTCGGGCACGCCTGGATCGTGAAGCGTCTCCGGCCGAAGGGGCTCGACCGGCCCGACCTCGACCACGGCACGTTCGTCGATGGGCTGTGGCTCGCCGAAGGGTTCACCCGTTACTACGAGTTCCTCCTTTCGGCCCGCGCGGGTCAGCTCTCGAGCGAGCGCTTCTTCTCGAACGTGGGCACGTACTTCCGCCACCACTCGGCGCTCGGCGCGTTCGATCGCGTGTCGCCGCGCGACTCGTCGCGCTCGACGTTCCTGAACCACGGCCGGTACCCCGGCATGGCCTCGAGCACGATCGACTACTACGACGCCGGGATGCTGGTGGCGTTCGACCTCGACGTCGCCGCGCGCAAGGTCGGGTCGTCGCTCGACGCGATCGTGCGCGACCTGTACGCCGCGTTCGTCGCGACCGGGTTCGACACCGACGACGTGAAGCGCTTCGTGCGCGAGCGCGATGCCTCGCTCGGTGCGCTCCTCGAGCCCGAGGTGGATCGGCCGGGCGCGCTGACGACGCTCGAGCGCCTCGCCGACGTGGGCTTCACGGTCGAGCGCGCGGCGAAGCGCGAGCTCGGGATCGTGCTGCGCGACACGGAGATCACCTCGGTCCTCGACCGCCACCCCGCCGCGCGCGCGGGCTTGGCGATCGGCGATCGGATCGAGCGCGTCGAGGGCTTCCCCTTCTCGCGCCGCGCACTCGAGTGGGCCCGCGACGCCGCCGAGAACGGCCCCGTGACGCTCCACGTCGCGCGCGGCCAAGCGGTGCACCAGTGCACGGTGGCGCCGCTCTCGCGGAGCGACGTGAGCTCGCTCGTCTTTCGGGGCGACGAGACGAAGCGCGAGGCGATCCGAGCGTGGCTCGGGTGCGAGCCGCCCGCGATCGGCGCGCGGAACCTCCTCCGCTACCACGACAATTTTCACGGCCGGATAGACGTCCTCTGACGGGCAGCGGTCCCACGGGGCCTTTGCTATCCTGGGAGGATGCGGCGGATCCTCTTCGGGCTTTCTCTCTTGGCGTTCGCTGCGGTCGGCGCGGCCTGCAGCGGTGACGACGGCGTCACCATCGACGACGCCGGCACCGGCAACGACGGCGCCAACCCGGGCAACGACGGCGGCAACCCCCCGAGCGACGGCGGGACGAGCGACGCGGGCCCGACGAAGTGCGGGAGCGCGGTGTGCGGCGCGAACGAGGTCTGCCTCAACGGGACCGTCTGCGCCTGCGGCCCCGGCGCGATCCCCCAGACGACCGGCGGCTGCATCCCCGCGCCGAGCGACAGCCCCGCGAGCCACTCGCAGAGCGACGTGTGCCAGAAGTGGAAGGACGGCCACGTCGTCACCACGCCGCAGCCGTTCACGAAGGGCGCGGGCCAGTGCGACCTCGGCACGTTCTCGGCCGGCGGCATCACCGACACGCTCACGCGAATCAACATGTTCCGCTGGTTCGAGATGCTCGCGCCGGTGACCGACGATCCGACCAAGAACGCGGGCGATCAGGCGTGCGCCGTGATCCAGGCGAACAACAACCCGTCGAGCCTGACCCCGAGCCCCCACCAGCCGCCGAACTCGGCGACCTGCTACACGTCGCTCGGCGCGACGTGGGCGGGCCAGAGCAACCTCGCGTGGGGCACGTCGACGGGCGACTCGATCGACCTCTACATCCGCGAGCCGGGCGCCGGGAACGCCGGCAGCCTGGGCCACCGCCGTTGGGTCTTCAACCCGCCGCTGGGCAAGGTCGGCATCGGCTACGTCGCGACCGGCTCGAACACCAACGGCTACGGCGGGCAGGCACAATGCCTCGGTGTCTTCGACACGACGGGCAGCGGGCCCAAGCCCACCTGGTACGCGTGGCCGCCGCCCGGCTACATCCCGGTCCAGGTCACCCAGGCCGTGGTGAACCAGGGCTGGGCATGGAGCTTCTCGCTGAAGCAGAAGAACACCGTGAACAACGCGGTGATCACGGTGAAGAACCTGACCACCAACGCGGATGCCCCAGTCACGATCCAGAAGCTCGGCACGGGCTACGGGGACGACGCCATCTCCTTCTACCCGAACGGGTGGACGCCGGCGGCGGGCTCCGTCTACCGCGTGAACGTCGACCTCGGGTCGTCGAAGGTCGTCTACGACGTGCTGCCCGTGACCTGCAACTGAAGGTAGACTGCGGGGCGAATGCGCATCGCGCTCACGCACAACCTCCGCATCCACCACTCCGTCGAAGAAGCCGAGTTCGACGCCCCGGAGACGATCGACGCGCTGGCGCGCGCTCTCTCCCGGAACGGACATCACGTGGAGCGGATCGACGTGAGCGGACCGCCGTCGCGTCTCGTCGCGCGGCTCGAAGCGTACGCGCCCGATCTGATCTTCAACACCGCCGAGGGGCGCCGCGGGCGAATGCGGCGCGGGTTCTACGCCGCGCTCTTCGAAGAGCTCGGCATGCCGGCGACCGGGAGCGACGCGTACACGCTCTGCATCACGCTCGACAAGGCGCTCACGAAGAAGGTGCTCGCGGGTCACGGCGTCCCGAGCCCGCGCGGGCGCCTGGTGACGCGCGCGTCGCTTCGGAGCGGCGGCCTCGACGACCTCGTCTATCCCGTCATCGCGAAACCCAACTACGAAGGGTCGTCGAAGGGCATCACGCAGAAGAGCGTCGCCGAGGATCCGATCGAGCTCGGGCGCGTCGTCGACGCCCTGCTCGACGACTACCCCGAGGGCGTCCTGCTCGAGCGCTTCGTCCCCGGCGTGGACGTGCGCGTGTGCCGGATCGACGGGCTCCCGGCGTTCCCGCCGCTCGAGCTCGCGATCGATCCTTCGTACCCGCGCAAGGTCGCGATCTACGACTTCACGCTCGCCTCGGCCAGCCCGCCGATCGCGAAGCTGCAGCCCGCCACGCTCGGCGCGCGCACGGTGGAGCGCGTCTCCGAGCTCGCCGATCGGATCTTCGTCGCGCTGGGCATCCGCGATCTCGGGAGCATCGACTTCCGCGTCACCGGTGACGGAGAGGTCTACTTCCTGAGCGCGACCGCGCTCCCGAGCCTCGAGGATGGTGCCGCGCTCGCCGTCAGCGCCGCGCAGCGTGGCTTCGACTACGACGCGGCCATCAACGCCATCCTCCGCGCGGCGTGCATGCGCTCGGGGCTCGCCGCCCAACTCGACGCGACGAAGCCGCGCCCGCGCGCGCGCCGCACCTCGCTCCGCGTCGGCCTCGCGTTCAACATGAAGCGGATCGGCTCGCAGGACGGCGACGATCGCGAAGCCGAGTACGACTCCCCCGCGACGATCGAGGCGATCACGCGCGCGATCGAGAGCCACGGTCACACCGTCGCTCCGCTCGAAGCGACGGCGGACTTTCCGCGCGCGCTCCTCGCGAGCAGCGTGGACGTCGTCTTCAACATCGCCGAGGGCATCCGCGGCCGGAACCGCGAGGCGCAGGTCCCCAGCCTCTGCGAGCTCCTCGGCGTGCCCTACACCGGGAGCGACTCGGCCACGCTCAGCATCTGCCTCGACAAGGGTCTCTCGAAGCGGCTCCTCAAGAAGGACGTGGAGACGCCCGACTGGCAGGTGCTCGTCACCGGCCGCGAGAAGCTCAAGACTTTCCGCTTTCCCGTCATCGTGAAGCCCAACGCCGAGGGCACGAGCAAGGGCATCACCGCCAAGTCGATCGTCGACGACGAAGCTGGCGTGCGCGAGGTCGCGCGCGAGATCATCGAGAAGTACGGGCAGCCCGCGCTCGTCGAGGAGTACATCTTCGGGCGCGAGTTCACGGTGGGGCTTCTGGGAGAGCGGCGCCCGCGCGTGCTGCCGCCGATGGAGGTCGTGTTCCTCCACGCCGCTGCGCGCCCGATCTACGACTACGGCTGCAAGCAGGACTGGCAGAGCCACGTCCGCTACGACGTCCCCGCGAACCTCACGAAGGAAGAGCTCCGCGCGATCGAGCGCACGTGCCGCATGACGTTCGCGGACCTCGGCTGCCGGGACGTGGCGCGCGTCGATCTGCGCATGAACGCGCAAGGAAAGCTCTTCGTCATCGAGGTCAATCCGCTGCCGGGTCTGACGCCCGACTACAGCGACCTCTGCCTGATCGCGAACGGCGCGGGGATGGACTACCGCAACCTGATCGGGGACATCTTGAGCGGCGCGATCAAGCGCTGGCGCGAGAAGCAGTCGGGTTACGCCGAGCCGACCCGCGAGCCGGCGCAGCGCCCCACCCTCGAAGAACCGTCACCGATCCCCGCAGCGGCAGCGGCGAGCGGCGCAGAGAACTGAGGTGCCCGCCCGGGCCCGGCGCGAGCTCGATGCGATCGCCGAAGAGCTCGGAGCCGCCATCGCGCGACGCGAGCGGCGCCTGGTCCTGGATGCCGCGACGAACGAGCGCTGGGCGCGCCGCCTCGACGTCCTCGCCGCGCGCATCGCCGCGGTCGATCCGGCCGCGCTCGATCGCGAGGCGCAGCTCACGCGCGACGTGCTCGTCGACGAAATCACGCGCGCGCGGGCGCTCGTGCGCGAGGGTTGGCTCGAGCGCGACGTCAACGGCACGAGCTCCGGCGTGCACGCGCTGGTGGAGATCGTCGCCTCCTTCGAGCGGCGCGGGTGGCGCGACTTTCGCTGGACGGTGGAGCGCCTCGGCGAGGCCCGCGCGTGGGCCGACAGCTACGTCGCGCTCCTCGAGCGCGGGCTCGCGCGGGGCGAGATCGCGCCTCGCCCGGCGGTCGCGAGCGCCATCGCGAGCCTGGATGCGATGCGCGCCGTCCATGCGCCGAAGAACCCGTTCCGCGAGCTCGGCGACGAGCTCGCGGAGCTCGCGCGGCGCCGACCCCACCGCGACGCGCGCGCGCTCCGGCGCGAGCTCGAGCGCGTCGTCCGCGAGGAGGTCGTCCCCGCGCTCGCGCGCGTGCGCACCTACCTGGTGCGGCGCTACCTCCCGCGCGCGCCGGCGCGCGTCGACGCCGCGACCTACGCGCATTTCCTCGCGCTCCACCTCGGCGAGGACCACGAGAGCCCGGCGGCGATCGGCGCGTGGGGTCGGCGCGAGGTCGCGGCGCTGCGGAGCGAGCTCCGGAGCGCGGTGCGGGCGGCGTTCGGGGCGCGCGCGAGCCTGCCGCGCGCGATGCGGCGGCTCTCGGTGGACGCTGCGCAGCGCTTCCGAACGGAAGAGGAGCTCCTCCGGACCGCGCGGAGCGAAGTGGAGCGCGCGCGCGCCATCGTCGAGCGCGCGGTGCCCGTGCCGCCCGGCAAGCTCCGCGTCGAGCGCATCCCGCCCCATCAGGACGCGACGATGTTGGCGCAGTACCTGACCCCGCGCGACGGCGCAGGCACGCTCCAGCTCAACACCACCGCGCTCCTCGGCGCCCAGCGCCGGCACGAGCTCGCGACGCTGGTGACGCACGAGACCTTCGGGGGTCATCACCTCGCGGCACTTCACGCCGAGGCGCGCGAGCTCCCCGACGTGCGTCGCTTCGCCGTCAACGCGGCCTTCGACGAGGGTTGGGCGCTCTACGCGGAGCAACTCCGTGACGAGCTCGGTGGGTACGCGCCCGACGAGCGCGTCGGCTACCTCGCGCAGCAGCTCTGGCGCGCGGCGCGGCTCGTCGTCGACACCGGGTTGCACACGGGCGCGATGACGCGCCGAGAAGCGGAGCGCTACCTCGAGACCCAGGCGTTCCTGCCCCCCGCACGCGCGCGCGCGGAGGTGCAGCGCTACCTCGACTGCCCGGCGCAGGCGCTCGCGTACTACGTGGGAAAGACGCGGCTGCTCCGGTTGCGGACGAAGGTGAAGCGGCTCCAGGGCGCGCGGTTCGATCTGCGGCGCTTCCATCGGAAGCTCCTCTCGCTGGGGGCGGTGCCGCTCGCGCTCGCGGAGGCATCCTTGATCGCCTGGGCCCAGAGAAGCGCGACTCTTTCTTCACGTGCCCGTGCCCGTGCCCGTGCCCGTGCCCGGACGCCCGCAGACCAGAATTCGCCAGCGAATCGCTAGAACCGCGGGCGTCTCTGGCCGAAGGCCGATTTGGCAGCATCGTCGTTCGGGCACGGGCACGGGCACGGGCACGGGTCGGAGAGACTTCTCGGCGGGCCTGAGGCAGACTCCACCGATGCGGCGATGGCTCTGGGGTTGCCTCCTCGTCGGGTGCGGCTCGGCTCCTGTCGCCAGCGCCGTCGATGCCTCGATCGAAGCCGACGCCGCCGTGGACGGCGCGGTCCCCGACGCGGGTGACGACCACTGCACGACGGTCGCGCTGTGCCCCAACGGGTGTACGCCGCCCTTCGTCCCGGGCCCCACGCACGGCGTCGTCGAGGGTGGCGTCTGCACGGACCAGCAGATCGACGGGTTCTGGAAGAGTTGCCTCCTCCCGCTCGTCCCCGACGCCGGTGACGACGGCGGCGCGTGCGCGCCCTTCCGCACCGCGAACGCGGCCTGCGTGAGCTGCCTCGACACGGACGACGATGCATCGGCTTGGGGAGCGTTGGTCCGAGCGGCCGACACGCCGTTCTATCGACCCAACGTGAGCGGATGTCTCGCGAAGACGAGCGCTGACGCATCGTGTGCCGTCGCCGCCGAGCTCGCCTGGACGTGCCCGGACTACGTCTGCAAGAAGTTCTGCGGGACCGTACCGCTCGCGAACGACACGGCGTCCATCCCCGCGTACGCCCAGTGTTTCTGGAACGCGCGCAAGACCTCCTGCGCGACGTGGACCAAGAACGACTGCGTTCCCGCGGACGCGGGGCCCACCGCCGCGTGCGCCGGGGACCAATTCGAGCAGGCGTACGCCAACATCGCGAAGGTAGTCTGCGGAAAGTGAGCGGGGTCTGCCCGTGCCCGTGCCGGGGCACGGGTCGAAGCGCCGGGTCTCACACCGTCGGCGCCACGCTCGCCAGCGCCGCCCGGAGCGCCGTCGCGTGCGGCTCGAGCTCCTTCGCGTCGAAGGTCGTGAACGCGACGAGCGGCGCGTTCGCAGCGCCGTAGGCAAGACACCACCGCGGCGGTGCGTCGACGTACTGAGCCACCTTCCGCACGCTCACCTCGTCGCTCGTGCTCTCGCGCGCGACCCTACGCTCGCTCCCGGAATCGGCGACCACGATCGTCCCCGCGTCCACACGCAGCGTCACCGTGCGCCGGCGCGACGAGCCGAGCACGAACAGCCACACGAAGCTCGCGCCCGCCGCCATCAGAGAGAGGCCGCTCGCGTTGGCGACGCCCGCCTTCGCCGCACGCGACGGGGCCGCACGCTCGCCGTTCCACGTCCGGAGCGCCGACGCGAGGAGCGCCCCCACGAGCGCGAGCGCGACGAGGGGCGGCACGAAGTACCACCCTCGCATCGGGAGGGGACCGACGACGACCTCGGTCGACGCCATCGCGCGCGTTCTACTTCGACGCAGGCGGGGCGGGCGCGGGCGCTGCGCTCGCGCTCGCAGCCGGGTCCACCTTCTTCTTGTGGAGCACGTTGACCGCTTGCACGTTCTCGGGGAGGAACCCGTCGAGCTTTCCGACGGACCACATCCCGAGGAGCACGGCGACGACCAGGAGGAACACGTAGAAACCCCACGGCGTCGGCTTCTCCGCGTACGGATCGTCGGCCGAGCGCGACGCGCCATCCGGGAGGGCGCGGACCTGCGTGAGCGTCCCGCCGAACGGCACGTTGATGCGGCACATCGCGTTCACGGCCCACCCGTTCGCGTCGAGGATCGGGCCGAGGTTGCGCTGGCGGAGCTTGAGCCACGCGATGAGCATCGACGGACCGGAGATCGTGAGGAGGAGCACGATCAGCCCGAGCGGCATCCAGACGCCGAGGTCGACGAACTTCCCGAACATGAGCCCGAGGAACGAGCTGATGCCGGCGACGGCGACACCGAGAGCGGCGACCGCCCCGACGTCGATCCCCTTCTCCTCGTCCTTCTTCGGCGCCACCGGAGCCGGCGGCGCGCCGTCGGCCGGAGGGAGGTCCACCGGCGTCTTGTCCGCGTGCGCCGTCGACTGGGCAGCGCCCTCGATGTGGGCGTGCGCTTCCTTGTCCTTCTCGGCCGCGCGCTTCGCGATCTGCTCCTCGATGAGGCGGAGCAGCTTCTTGTACGGCGCCCAGAACGCCTGCCGCACGCTGATCGGGTTCTCGATGATGCTCGTGATCGTCGCGTCCCAGTCGTTGCCCTTGCGGTCGTAGAAGACGCCGTTGCGGCCGACCATCAAGTTGTCGACGTCGCCCGCGGTGAACGCGGCGACGATGCTCATCTTCTCCGTCCCCGTCGCCGTCGTGCGGGTGCAATCGCAGTAGGCGAGGTAGGCCTTCGCGAGGCCCGCGAGCGACGCGTGCTTCGCCGCGTCGTTCACGCGGATGCACAGGTCGCACGAGCGCCCGTCGAGGAAGAGCGTCCCTGCCTGGAACGCGCCCTTCCGCTTCCCGTAGAAGTCCGAGAAGTTCACGAAGTTCCGCAGGAGCGGGAGCAGATCGCGGCGCAAGCGCACCGCCTTCTCGACGAGCGAGATCTTCGCGTACTCGGCCTCGAGCGCCGTGTCCTCGGCGATCAGGCCCTCGATGTCGGCGCGGGCGCTGCCGCTGGCGAGCACGCGCGCCCGATCGACGCCGAGCTTCTCCACCGCCGTCGTCGGCTTCTTCGCGCGCCACGCCCGATGGGCGGCGAGCTTGTCGCGGATCGCGGCGAGCTCCGCCTCCGTCAGCGCGCGCTTCTCGCCGAGCAGCGGCTTGACCGTCGCGTCGCGGAACGCAGCGAGCTTCGCCGCCCACGCAGGGTTCACGGCCCCCTCGAGCGGGAGCGCCGCGCCCGGCTCGATCTTGGCGAGCGGCAGGTGAGCGACCTCGTCCAGATCGCGCGAGAGCATCTTCTGGGCGAGGGTCCCGAGCTCGGCGTCGCTCGCGGCGAGGAGCGCGCCGCGCCCGTCGAACGCCGCGATCCGCGTGCGCGTGAACCAGTCGTCGAGCTTCGCCTCGACCGCGACGAGAGCGTCGAACGCCGCCGCCGTGCCGTCCCCGAGCGGGCGAACGGCTTCGCTCTTGCCCTCGTCGTCCCAGGCGACGAGCTCCGCTGCGTCCTTGAAGAACGCCTCCACGATCGTCTTGTCGACGCCGGGCTTCCCGCTCCGATCGGTGACCGACCCTGCGGCGGCCATCAGATCCTCGATCGCCTTCTTCGTCGCGTCGTCACCCGCCGCGTCGACCGGGACGATGCCGTCCCCGTTGAAGCGGGTCTGCGCGAACACCTCCTGCATCGCCTGGACGTCTTCGAGCGCGATCGCCTTCGCGTCCTTCTTGTCGCGGTCCTTCAGGATGCGCTTGGCGGAGGCGAGCACGCCCTTCCCCTCTTCGTCGTCCGCATCCAGCGCGCCGAGCGGAAGGTCGGCCCCCTTCTCGAAGAGGATGTCGAGGCTCTTGAACGCCTTCGTCGTCCACTCGATGGCCGCGAGCACCTCCGGGGGACGGAGCCGCCCATCCTTGTCCGCGTCGAGGAGCTCGAGCGTCTTCTCGTCGATCTCGGTGCCCTTCGTCGGGCACGCGAGCGCCACCCACAACTTCTTGTCCAACTTCGGGAGCGCAGCCACGTCGGCCCCCGACTTCAGGATCACCTGGTCCACACCACCGGCCCGGAAGAAGCTCCACTTGAAATCGCCCATGACCGCGGAAGCTACCCCACTTTCCCCCCATTTCTGGGCTTTTTCGTGCGACCCTCTCCCCCGCACATCATGCGCCAGCGCTCGTTGCGCCTCCCCCAAATCGCTCTGCTTTTCGCCGTCTCGGCGTCCGTCGCTTCCGTCGTCCTGCCCGCGCGCATCGCCTGCGCGGATGGCGTCACGCCCTCGTTCGACGCACGCACCTACCGGCCCGTCCCCGACGCGCATGCAGGGCTCGTGATGGAGTCGGTGCCGACGCCAGGGCCCGGTGCGTTCACGCTCGGCGCGGTGAGCTCGTACGCGTTCCGCCCCATCAGCCTGACGAGCACCCGCGACGGTAGCGTGACGTATCCGGTCGAGCACCTCTGGGCGCTCGATCTGCTCACGAGCATCGGCATCGGGAAGCGCACCATGCTCGGGCTCTCGATCCCGATGGTGCTCGCCCAGGGCGGCGACAGTCAGCCGGAAGGCGTGTCGAGCTCGGGCCTCCCCACGACGTCCCTCGGCGACATCGGGCTCCACGGCAAGGCCGCCTTCCTCGACAACAGCGACGGCGGCTTCGGCCTCGCGGCGACGGGGCTCCTCACCCTGCCGACCGGCAACCAAGCCGGTTTCGCGGGCGAGGGCGCAGCGACGATCCAGCTCAAGTTGATTGCAGACTACAACCTCGGCGTCGCGAGCATCCAAGGAAGCCTGGGATTCAAGCTCCGCACCGAGTCGCGCACCTGGCCCGACGCGAGCCTCGGCGGCTACACCTTCGGCGACGAGATCCCGTGGGCGATCGGCATTCGCCTCCGCCCCGACATCTTCCACATCGATCGGGAGGACCGTCAGCTCTGGGAGGTCGGCGTCCGTGGCTCGCTGCCCGCGGGCCCGGTCGGCCCGTTCGGCGCGGGCGAACCGGGGAGCAAGGCGCTCTCGCCCGTGCTCCTCGCGGCGTCGGATCGGATCGGCATCGGCAAGGACAAGGACACCTATCTTCTCGCTGGAGCCGAGGTCGGCCTGAACGACGCCGTCGGAACCCCCGCGTTCCGCTTCGTCGTCGGGCTCGGCTGGGCCCCCCGCGAGCACGACAAGGATCACGACGGCATCCGCGACGACGTCGACCAGTGCGAGGACGTGCCGGAGGACAAGGACGGCTACGAGGACTCCGACGGTTGCCCCGAGATCGACAACGACGACGACGGCATCATCGATCGCGAGGACAAGTGCCCGCTCGCCAAGGGCGTGCCGAGCAGCGATCCCTCGAAGAACGGCTGCCCGCCCGAGGACAAGGACGGCGACGGCATCAGCGATCTCGAGGACGCGTGCCCCACCACCCCGGGCCCGAAGAACCCCAACACCAAGTTCAACGGCTGCCCCTCCGGCGACAAGGACGGCGACGGCATCCCCGACTTCCTCGACAAGTGCCCCGAGGCCCCCGAGGACAAGGACGGCGTCCAGGACGACGACGGCTGCCCCGATCCCGACGACGACGGCGACGGCGTGGCCGACAAGGAAGACGCCTGCCCGAAGCTCGCGGGCGAGCCCTCCACCGATCCGAAGTTCAACGGCTGCCCCAACCCGGATCGCGACGGCGACACGTTCCTGAACGACAAGGACGAGTGCCCCGACGCCGCCGAGGCGTTCAACGGCATCAAGGACGACGACGGCTGCCCCGACGAGGGCGGCAAGCCGCTCGTCACGATCGACGCGAAGAACGTCGTGCGCTTCGCGAACGCGCTCAAGCTCGGCGGCACCGCCGATGCGCCCACGATCGACGACGCGAGCGTCCCCACGCTCCGCGCGCTCGCGCTCGAGCTGCAACGTCACCGGGATTGGACGCTCGCGGTCGGCGCGAAGCCCGCCGCGGGCACCGTCGAAGCGCACAACGCGGCGCTGCTCCGCGCGATCACGGTCGTCGATCGCATCCTCGGTTGGGTCCGCCGCGACGGCGCGGTCGAGACCGTCGGCTGGGATGCGGTGAAGGCGCAACCCACCGCGAGCTCCGGCACGGCCGGGATCGGGTTCCTGCTCCTCGTCGCGCCGCCGCCTCCGGCGACCGGCACGACTCCGGCCACCCCGCCGAAGCCGCCCGTGACGGGCACGACTCCGGCCACCCCGCCGAAGCCGCCCGTGACCGGCACGACTCCGGCCACCCCGCCGAAGCCGCCCGTGACCGGTACGACTCCGGTCACGCCGCCGAAGCCGCCGGCCCCGGCGACGAGCGGGAGCGCGCCGAAGAAATGAGGGCGCGGCGCGGGCTCTTCGCGTTCGCGGTCGCCGTCGCCGTGCTCGGCACGGGCAGCGTCGCCGGCGCGCAGCCCTACTATCCGCCGCCCGTTCCACCGCCGCCCCCGCAGGGCTTCGGCGGTGCGAGCCTGCGCCCGCCGGTGATGGGGGACGCGCCTTCGAACCTGCGCGGTCGGTTCGGGATCGACGTCGCCGATCGGCTGATGCACGGCGAGAGCGATGACCGCATCCGCGGCATCCGGCGCGCCGCCGCGATGGGCACGCCCGAGGCGATCTCGCTCCTCGCCAACGGCCCGATCGATCCGATGACGATCGGCCGCACCGACTCGCGCGCCCTCCTCGAGCTCGCGCGGGCGCTCGCCCACTTCACGACCGACGAAGCGGTGCGTGCGCGTCTCCTCTCGATCGTGCAGGCGCCCGTGCCGTCGGGGCGTGCGCTCGACGTCGATGCCGTGCCGCGCGTCGCGCTCGCGCGCGCGACGGCCGCCCGCGCGCTGGCGACGTCGACCGATCACACCGCGCGCGAGTCCTTGCTTCAAACCGCGCGTGCGGGCGGTCCCGGTCAACCGGCTGCGCTCGCGGCGCTCGCGGCGTTCGGCATCTCCTACTACGACGAAGCTACGCTTCGCTCCGTCCCGGTCGCGAGCCCCACCCACGCGCGCGCGCTGGCGCAGAGCGCGGATCTCCGCGTGCTCGATGCGCTCCGCGCGCAAGTCGGTGCGAGCGATCCCACGACCCGCGCCGCCGCGCTCGTCGCGCTGGCGCAGCTGGGCGACATGCGCATCCTGCAACCGCCGCCCCCGCGGACCGATGGCACGCGTGATCCCGACGCGGTCACCGCCGCGTTCGGCGAGAAGGATGCGCGCCTGCGCGCCGCGGCGGGCGAGGCGTTCGTCCTCCTCGATGCGCCGCAGCGCTTCGGCGCGGTGACGCTGCTCGTCGCCGACGATGCGACCGCGAAGGCGGGCATCCGCCTCGCGGAGCGCGCGCAGAACGCGGACGTCGTGAAGGCGCTCGCGGCCCGGCTCGCCGCCAGCCGCGATCTCGTCGAGCGGCGCGCCTGCATCGCCGCGCTCGGTCACGGGCTGACGGACGACGCGCTCAAGGTCGTCGTCTCGTTCGCCGCGGACCGGGATCTCGCCGGCGACGCGGCGCACGCGATGGCACGCTCGCCGAACGCCGGAGCGCTCGCCGCGCTCGAGAAGCTCGCGGGGACGAACCCGCGGCTCGCCGTTCGAGGCTACGCGCTCCGCGTCCTCGTCCGCGGGGGCCGGTCGTCGGTCCTCGACGACAAGATGCGCACGCTCGCTGGCTCGAAGGACGCCGCGGATCGCAGCGTCGGCCGGGCGGCGCGGGTCGCCCTCGGCGACGAAGGGCTCGATGCGGCGCTCGCCGACTCCGATCCGCGCGTTCGGCGCGTCGTCGCGGTGGCGGCGCTCGGGCTCCGCGCGCAGTCCCCCGCGGCGGTGGATGCCGCGCTCCTCGCGGCCTACGGCAAGGAGGCGGACGCAGCGACGAAGCGGGTGCTCTCGCTCGGGTTGCTCGGGGGCGACCCCGACGGTCGCGTTCCGACGCTCGCCCTCGTCGACCGCGCCGAAGCGGGCGGCGCGGATGCTCCGCTCGCAGCGATGGCCCTCGCGGGCCGCAAGGACGACGCGCAGAAGCACAAGGTGGAGCTCCTCCTCGCGTCGCGCGATCCGCTCGTGCGTCTCCATGCCGCGCGCGGGCTCGCCCGGAGCGAGCTCCCCGAGAGCACGGGCATGCTGGCCGAGGCGTATCGCTTCGAGACGGACGTCCTCGTCCGGCGCGAGCTCGTGCGCGCGCTCGCCGCCAAGGCCGCCGCGCCGGTCCGGGCCGAGGTCCTCGGCCTCGCCGCGACGCTCGATCCCGACGGCATCGTCCGCGACGTGGCGGCCCGCGCGCTCGCGAACGCGCCCAGCCCGGGCGACGCGATGCTCCGCGACACGGCGTGGATCCACGTGACCACCCCCGACGGCTCGGCGGCGCCGGTGCTCGTCGGGGCCTACGTCACGAGCGAGGGCGCGGTCCTCCCGATCGCGTTCGACGCCGACGGCTATGCGATCGTGCCCGGCGTGAGCGCGGGCGAAGGGCGGCTCGTGCTCGAGCCCTCCATCCCGTGAACGGCAGATCCCGATGAGCGAAGAGAAGAAGGAGCCGAGCTTCGAGCAGTCGATGGCGCGCCTCGCGAAGATCGTCGAGGAGCTCGAGAAGGGCGAGAAATCGCTCGAGGACTCGCTCGCGCTGTTCGAAGAAGGCGTGAAGCTCTCGCGAGCGGCGCAGACGCGGCTGGATGCGGCGCAGCAGAAAGTCGAGAAGCTGCTCGGCGTCGACGACAAGGGCAAGGCGCGGAAGGTTCCCTTTGGGGACGACGACGACGACCCCGAGCTCTGAGAAAAGACGAACAGGGAACACGGAAGGGGAATGGGAACGCGGATCGCGGGATGAGAACGCGGAGCACGTTCTGCTTCTCCGTTCGGATTCAGTATTCCGCGTTCCCGTTCCCGTTCCGTGTTCCCTGTTCGGCTTCTGGCCGCTAGGGCGTGCACTGCCACCGGCTGTTCTCCGCCGGCCACACCAGCACCGCCTGGTGGCACATCTCGTCCGTCGCGAGGTAACCCGGCAGCACCGTCCCGTCGCCGTCGTTCTGCCAGACGCAGGTCGTCTGGACCGCGTCGCCCGCGCGCAGGTCCACGGACACCGGGTACGCGACCTGACGCCCCACGTCCCAACTGGGGACGTCCACGAGCTTCTCGGTCGCTCCGCCCGCTCGGAGAACCGCGCCGTGGAACTCGCGCCCCACGCGGTGCATGTGCGGCCACGCGACCCCGACGTGGACGTCGGCGAGCGCCTTGCATTGGCCCGTCCCCTGCGCGCTGGAGTGGGGCGCGATCGCCGGGACCGGCGCCGGCACCACCGCCCACGCCGCGGCCACCGCAGGCTTCGCGTCCGTCGTCTGAACGTGCGCCGTCACGTTCGCCGGCGGCCCCGCCGCTCCGCGGTACGCGTGGAGCTGGACGACCCAGCGCGTCGCGTCGGCCGGGAGCGCGAGGCCCATCCCGGTCGGGAGCTCGAGCGGCGCGACCCCGGGCACCCAGACCGCGAAGCCGGTCGCTCCGGGCATGTCCCAGCACTCGGCGCCGTCCGACTTGTCCCATTTTGGTACGGCGTAGAGCGTGACGTGGTGCACGTTCAAGGCGCCCGCCGAAGGCACGTCCCACGCGATCGATCGCACCCACCCGTCCGCCGAGCGCGGGAACGACCAGCACGCGTAGATCTCGCCGTTCGGCGGCGCATCGGCCGGAAACGTCAGCGTCGTCGCATGCTCCCCGGAGGGGGCCGACGAGCACGCGACGAGCGCGCCGACGACGAAGATGGCGGCGGCCCTCATGGCGGGGCCGGCGCCGTCATCGTCCAGGTGACGCACCCACCGTCGGCGCAGTAGCCCTTGCACGAGAGGAGCTTCGCGTCGAAGGCACACGTCCCGTCGACACAGCCCTTCGTCTCGAAGTACTCGAGCCACCGCCCGTCGAGGCAGAACGAGGCCGGGATCGCGCAGGCCCCGGCATCGGCGTCGGCGTCGCTCGCGGCATCGGCGCCGCACGGGACGATCGGCGGCGGCGCCGCATCCGGAGGCCCCTTCGGCTTCGGGTCGATCGCATCGAGAAAGCCCCCGTCCTCGAGCGGAAAGCCCAGCGGTGCGGCGTCCGCCGAAGCGGCATCGCTTCCGGCG
This sequence comes from Polyangiaceae bacterium, assembly GCA_044224495.1. GTDB lineage: Bacteria > Myxococcota_A > Polyangia > Polyangiales > Polyangiaceae > JBGAKG01. Next base: position 104,695 of record JBGAKG010000028.1, read on the forward strand.
TCCACGTCGAGCTCCGCCGAGCGGCAACCCGCGATGCCGACGAGGACGAGAGCTGCCGCCGCGCTGCGCTTCATGCCGCCATGCTAGCACTCGGACATGAAGTGGCTCGCGCGCGCCACCATCTTCGCCATCTTCGCGGTCCCCGTGGCATCGCGCCTCGCCGGCGACGGCTCGCTCGCGTGGACGATGTACGCCTCTGCTCCCGAGTCGCGCCTCCGGATCGAGGTGGAAGAGCGTGACGGAGCGCGCCACCCCATCGCCCCCAGCGGCCTCGCTCATGATGCGACACCCGAGCTCGCCGCGGCGCTCGGCGGCGCCGAGTCGTTCCGCACCGGCATGCCCGTGGCCGTGCGCTCGCACCTCGGCCAACTCGCGCGGCACGTCTGCGCCGTGCGCCCCGTCGCGCACGTCTCGGTCGACCTCGACGAGCGGGGCGCGTTCGGCGAACGGACGACGCACGCCGAGGCCACGTGCGCCCGCTGACGCTCGCGCGGCTCCTCGTGGGCACCATCTTCCTGCTCCGCACCACGCCGGCGCTCCGCGCGCTCGGCGTCCCTTGGGCTCCCGAGCACTTCGTGGGTTGGCCCGAAGGCTCGTGGACGCTCGCCGCGCTCGCGCTCCCTCCGTTCTTTGCCGTCCTGCTCGTCGGGCTCCGGACGGGCGCGGCGTTCTTCTTCCTGCTCGGCCTGTCCCCGCGCCGAACGGGGCTCGTCGCGGCGTTCGCGGGCTGGCTCCTGCTCGCGGCAGACCTCGCGGCGTTCGTCAGCTCGCTCCACCTCCTGTATTTCGCGACGGCGTGCATCGCGATCGCCGGCGCGCTGCCGCCGCGCGATGGTCCCGCCGTGGTCCGCGCGCTCCCGATCAGCGTCTACGCGTTCTCCGGGCTCGCGAAGCTCAACGCGAGCTTCTTGTCCGGCGCGGCTCTGGTCTCGCTCCACGAAGCGCATGCGTTCCACGGTCCGCTCGCGGACGTGGTGACGGCATCCCCGGGCCGCGCCGCCGTCGCGAGCTTCGCCGTCGCCGCGCTGGAGCTGGCGCTCGGCCCGCTCCTCGCGCTCGCGCGCACGCGGAGGATCGGGCTCGCGCTCGCCGTCGCGTTCCACGTCGCGGCCGAGGTGACGATGGGGCCCGACGTCTTCGGTTGGGTGATGGTCGCGTGTCTGATCGCGGCGGCGGGGACTACTTCCCTACCGCTCCGCGGTAGACCCAACCTTCACTCGCGAAGCCCGGCCCGAACTTGATTTTGTACCAGCCGTTCTGCGAGGTCCCGAGCTGCACCTTGCTCCCGCGCGGGAGCCGCGCGAGCACGGTGCCGGTGTGCGGAGCGTCGCGCACGATGGCGACCTCCCACGCGACCGTCGCCGTGCCGTCCGCGTCGGGCGTCGCCGCGCCGCCGCCGGTGCCCCCGCTGGCGCCGGGCGTCGCCGTACCCGGCGCGCCTTCTTCGACCGTCACGGTATAGGCGACTTGGTACTTCACGTTCTCGTGATCGACCGCCTTCAGGCTCATCGCCTTGAGGTCGCCCGACAGGAACGTCTTGTACGAGTCGCCGTCCTTCACGGTGGAGGACTTGCCGACGTCGACCGACGTCACCTTGTTCGCACCGAAGTCGAGCCCGAGCACGATGCTGAGCTTGCCCGTGTTCCCGGTGGCGTTCGGCGCCTGCGCGACCTTCTTCAGGCGCGCCTGCACGATCGGGTCGAGCCCGGCGAGGCCGCCGCACTCCTTGCCCTTCAGCGTGTCCCCCGCCTCCGATTTGCAGGACAGGATCTGCCCGCGCGTCACGGTGACCTTGAGCGGGAGCGGTGCTGCGGCCGCCGAAGCGACGGCGCTCGCGCTCGCGCTGACCGCAGCGCTCGGCGCCATCGAGAGCGCGGCCGGTGCGCCCGACGCGGGCGGCCCATCCGGCGAGCGACCGGCGACGATGCTGGAGGCGGCCAGGATGTCGGAGGGGACGTTCGGCCCGATCTTCACCCCGGCGATCTTCGGCCAGGCGACGCCGACGACGAATCCGACGAGGGCCAGGACGCCGACCCGCATCCACGACGGGCGGTCGGAGCCTTGGGGAGGGATCGAGACGGTCAGTCCCTTGGACATGGTGGGATGTTGTACCACATGGGTCGCGGACGGAAAAAAAAGCCGCGCCGATGCGGACCTGAACGGCAAACGCTCAGGGGCGGACGGTGAATCCAATCACGAGGATCCCACCGTCGAAGCTCTGGCCCGCGACGAAGAACGTCTCGTTCGCGGCCGCCGTGACCTCGAGGAGCTTGAGGAAAGCGCCCCCGTTCGGATCGTTGATGGCGGCGGCGATCTTGAAGCGACCGTCGCTCGTGACGTCTTGGAGGGTCACCTGGAGGACGCGCTTGTTCGGCATCACGTAGGTGACGGGCTTCCCCTTCTCGAGGCCGAGCGCCTTCCGATCGAGGAGCTTGTACGTGTTGTACGAGGAGAACGGCGGCCGCTTCAGCTGCGGAAGGTTGCCGATCTGCGGATCGATGGAGCCGGGCCCCGGCGACTGCGTCGCGTGGAGGACCATGATCTCGGCCTTGGCGTTGCCCGCCTGCGCGAACGCGAGCTTCGCGTCGCCGGTCACGAGCCCCATCGCGAGCCCGAGCGTGCCGAAGACGGCGAGCGCGGTGAAGCGACGGCGGGCGAGCTTCTTGTCGTTCAAAGCCATTTCAATTGCCTCCCGAAGCGGAGTCGTCGATCCACACGACGACACTGGACGTACTGTCGCTCGGTTCGTCGCCCTTGGGAACGTAGAAAACCGATACTGGATGCGACGCGCTCGCCGTATCCACACTGTCGACCTGGACGCCCTTCAGCGCCGCCAGCTGCGGGGAAGAGTTGACCGGCAGCGGCACTGCCGTCGTGGTCGTGCTCGTGCTCGCCGATCCGTTTTGCGACACGACCGACGTGTCCCCGTGCTTCACGTAGAGCGCGACCGCGGCCGCCAGCGCCACCAGCGTGGCGCCCACCGCGATGACGCGCGTGCGCGATGCCTTCCGCAGCCGCGCGCGATCGAGCTCGTTCGGCGCGATCTTCGCCATCACGTGCTTGGTCACGTCGATCGGCGGAGCGTTCGCGATCTCCTTCACGCGCTCGCTCAGCTCGCCGAACGACGCGCGGAGCTCGCGCGCCTCAGCCGAGCGCTCGAACAGCGCTTCGACGCGCTCCGCATCTTCGCCTTCGAGCTCGCCGTCGACGTACGCCATGACGTCGAGCATCTCTTCTTCGCTCAGGCCGAGCTTGGACTCGCGGACCTCGCGGCTCATGACGCGGCTCCCTTCACGCCACTCGCTCCGCTCGCGCCGTGAGCTTCACTCGACGGCGGCGCAGACTCGGGCGCCGGCTCGCCGACCTGCTCTTTGTAGCAGTCGACGAGGGCGCGCTGGAGTTTCTGCCTCGCGTGGAACAGCCGGCTCATGATCGTACCTTTCGAGACCCCCATCGCTTGCGCCATTTCCTCGTAACTGAGACCTTCGACCTCACGCATCACGATCACACCGCGGTGATACTCCGGCAGCGCGTCCAAGGCGGTCTTGAGCCGCTCCGCGATCTCGCCGCGGCGCACCACATCCGACGGATCGGCTCCGTCGATTCGACTCAAGAACGGGAAGTCCACTTCGGATGATTCCTCCGCGTCGTGCCGACCCTCGCTGAGCTCCGCCACCTGCCGGCCGGGTTTGCGGATCAAGTCGATGCTCAAGTTCGTGATGATCCGGTAGAGCCAAGTGAAGAAGCTCGACTGACCTTGGAAGTTGCCGAGGTTCTTGTAGACCCTGAGAAACGCGTCTTGAACGAGCTCACGCGCATCGTTCTCGTCGCGCACCAACGAGAGGGCGATCGAAAACGCCCGCCGTTGGTGGCGCTCTACCAGCGCCCGAAATGCTGCCGTATCTCCTCGTTGCGCCTTCTCGATGAGGGCGCGATCTTCCTCCGCTTCGCGTGCTCTCTGCTCCTTGGGGTTGGACGCAGGAGGGGGTGCCGTATTCAGCGCGATCGGGGGTCTTTTCGAGGGCGTGGAGGCAGGCGGCGGGCGCTTCGAGGCGGTGGGCCCGTTGGGCTTCGCCTCGTCCGTCTCGTCGTCTTCGGGCCCTTCCGCCATTCGATTCGACCCTAGCGCGTACCCCCGCCGAAGGTCCAACGGACCGCCGGGTGAGACCCGTGCCGCGAAAAACCTACTTGTGGGTAGACGATTGGAGAACGGTCAGGGTGACGCGGATGTCCGTGCTCTTGCCCTGGTGGTTCACCTTCAGGGTGACGCTCTTGCCCACCCCGGCCGTGCTCGCCATCCACTGGAGATCCTTGCCCCGATCGACCGGCTTCCCGTCGAACGCGACCACGACGTCCCCCGGAGCGATGCCCGCCTTGTCGGCCGGGCCGCCGGGGGCCACGTACTCGATGACCGCGCCCTTGTCCCCGTCGACCTTGAGCTCGGTGCGCTCCTCGGCCGTGAGCTCGCGCACGTCCCGGATGCTCACGCCGATGGCGCTCCGGACGACCTTGCCGTCCCGAAGGAGCGTCGGAAGGAGCTGCTTCACCAGGTTCATCGGGATCGCGAAGCCGATGCCCTGCGCACCGCCGCCCCGGATGGCGGAGTTGATGCCGATGACCTCGCCCTTCAGGTTCAGGAGCGGACCTCCCGAGTTGCCGGGGTTGATCGAGGCGTCGGTCTGGAGAAAGTCGTAGTAGCCGCTCGGATCGAGGGGAACGTCTTCCTTCGTGCGGCCCTTCGCGCTGACGATGCCGGCGCTGACGGTATGCTCGAGCCCGAACGGGTTGCCGATCGCGACGACCCAGTCGCCGACGTCGAGCACGTCCGAGTCCCCGAGCGGGAGCGGCTCGATGCTCACTCCCTTCATGTCGATTCGGACGACCGCGATGTCGGTCGGGGGGTCGCGCCCGATCACGGTGGCCGAGATCTCCCGATCGTCCGACAGCTTCACGCTGATCTGCCCGGCGACGTTGCCGTCGCTCTGGGAGACCACGTGGTTGTTCGTGACGATGGTCCCGTCCTTGTCGATCAGGAAGCCCGTGCCGAGACCTTGGGCCTGCCGGCGGCGCGTCTTTCCGCCCCAGCCGGAGACGATCTCCTCGCCGACGGTGTTGATCGTCACCACGGCGGGGTTCGCCGCCTTCACGATCGGCGCGAAGCTCATCGGCGCGCCGTTCGCCAGCGTGGGCATCGGCGGCGTCGTGGGGACGGGCGGTGGGGAAGAAGCAGGTGCGCTCGCAGTCGGGGTGCTTCCCCCGTCGTCCGGCTTCTTCCCGCAGGCGGCGGCTCCGAGCAGGAGCAGCGCCGAGAGAGTCAGAACCGCGAGCCCACGAGCTTCCATCTTCACTCCTTCTTCGGTGCCTTCGAACGCTCCACGTAGCGCATCCGCAGATCGAACAGGATCTGCGTCATGAGACGTTCCTCGTCACCCGTGAGGTTCCCCTTCGTCTTGTCCTCGAGGAGAATCAGAAGATCGATCGTCTGCTTCGCCAGCGGGAGCTCGACTTCGACCCGGTTGTCGTCCGGGTGGGGCGCCTCCCCCAGGTGCATGAGCGCGGAGTGGCTCAGCGAGAGGATGAAGGTCGCGAAATCGATCGTGGGGAGCTGGTCGGCCACGGGTCAGCCCTCGGCGTCGTCGTCGTCAGCGTCGTCCGCCCCACCCTCGTCCAGCGCCGGCTGGGAGGTGCCGACCGGCTCGGTCTGCTCGGCGAGGTCCGGGAGCTGCGACATGATCTTCTCGACGTCCTTCTCGGACAACGTTCCGTTCTTCATGTTGCGTTCGCGAACGCGGATGTCGAGGTCCCAGGGGTTCAGCTTGTTGCTCATGGGTGCGGGGGTTAGCACGGAAACGCACCCGCGGGGAGAACCGTGGCAGGGGGAGGCTCATTCCCGGCACCTCAGAAGGTCACCGGGCCCGGGGTAGCGCGGCCTGCGCTGGCCCCGTCGCCCAGCTGGCCCAGCGCGTCGTCCCCGAAGCAGTAGACCTTGCCGTCCGCGGCCAAGGCGCAGGTGTGGGCGTCGCCCAAGGCGAGCTCGACCGCGGCCGCGGGGAGGGTCGTGTCCACGAAGGGCCCCGGGCCGACCCCGCGCTGGCCCTTCGAGCCGTCGCCCCAGCACCGAATCGCGCCCGACGCCAGGATCGCGCAGGAGTGCCGAGCCCCGACGCCCACCCCGAAGGCGAGGAACCCGATGCCCGCCCCGGCGATCTTCCCCGCCCCGGGCGTGCCGCTGCTCTGCCCGAACGCGTCGTCACCCCAGCACGACGTGTTCCCGGCGCCGAAGTCGCCGTAGACGCACAGGTGCTGGCCCGCCGCTGCCGCCCCGTCGCACGCGTTTCCGGTGTAGGTCAGAGTCAATTGGGGCGTGGGGGAGCACGTCCCCGTCTGGCAGAGGGTCTGGGAGCCCCAGCAGACGATCTCGCTGGAGTGCGGAATCGGGTTCTCCGTCCCGCCGCACGTGAAGTCGTCGCCCGCCACCACGAGCGCGAACCCGATCGTGCCCGGGAGCAGCACGGGCTGCGGCTTCGCGCCCCCGAGCTTTCCATCGCCGAGCTGGCCGGAGGAGTCGTCCCCCCAGCACCACATGTTCGTCGCGCTCCCCTGCCGCGGCACGACCGCGCACGTGTGCTTGCCACCCGCGCCGAGCGCGAGCGCGCCGGCGATCCCGCCGACCTGGACCGGAGCGGTCGTCGGAGCGACGACCGAGGTCTGCCCGCTGGTGGAGTCACCCCAGCACCAGACGTTCCCTCCGGCGCTCGTCGCGATGCAGGCGTGGCGCGCGCCGACCGCGAGCAGCTTGGCGGGAGGGATCCCCGGCACGGCGGTCGGCGTGCGGACGCAGGGCGCGGCGCCGCACGAGGACGCGCCGAACCCGAGTTGGTTCGCGTCGTCCTTGCCCCAGCAGCGGACGCTTCCGTCGGACAGCACCGCGCAGGTCGTGTCTCCCTTCGCGGAGATGTGTGCAACCTGCACGGGACTCGCGTCGGTCGCGACGTCGGGGGAACCTGCATCGGTGGTGGTGCAGCCCGTCGCCCGGAGGCACCCGTTGGGATCGACGGTGGCGTCGACGCATTTCCCGAAGACGCAGGTCGTCTGTTCGCTGCACGCGAGCCCGTCGCACTGCGTGTCGAGGAGGATCGGCAGGTCGAGGCTGGTGTGCTTCACGTAGCTCAGCGACCGCCGCGCCGCGATGCAGCCCTTGCCGAACGAATCGACGCAGCTCTGGGCGCTCCGGCCGATGCCGGCCATCACGCGGATCGTCATTGGCTCGTCGCTCGCGCCGGGCACGAGGACGATCGTCCCCACGTCGGCCGGAACCGCGGACGGATCGCGGCAGCCCTTCTGGCCGCCGTTCTCGGCGCCGCCGGTGGCGCCGGCGGCCGAGAGGCGCAAGCTCACGTCGAGCGAAGCGCAAGGCGCGTTCGTGAAGACGCGAACCATGACGTCGGTCGGGCTGCGACAGCTCGCGCTCGCGAGCACGATCGCACCGAACGCGAAGCCGACGGCGAGAGCAGCGCGCGCGCGCGATCCCATCCCTCCGGCGTATCACAGCGCGCGTCAGGCTTCGCGAGCGTCGTAGAGCGCCTCGGGCCGGATCAGGCGACCGCGTGCCCGTTGCTCGGCGACGTGCGCCGCCCAGCCCGCGACGCGCGCGGCGCCGAAGACGGCGGTGAAGTGCGTGCGCGGGATTCCGAGCGTGTCGAGGAGGACCGCAGTGTAGAACTCGACGTTCGCGTGGAGCGGGCGATCGGGGTAGCGCTTCGCCAGCACGCCCCGCGCCGCTTGCTCGACCGCGCGTGCGAGCGTGAGGCGCGGCGCGCGGACGCCCGCTTGCTCGAGCGCGAGCGTCGCCTTCTCGAGGATCGCCGCCCGCGGATCGCGGACACGATAGACGCGGTGACCCATCCCCATGATGCGCCGCTTCTGCGCCATCTCTCCCTCGATCCACGCCACGGCGCGCTCGGGGCTGCCGATCGCGTCGAGCATGTCGAGCACGGGCCCAGGCGCACCGCCGTGGAGCGGGCCCTTGAGCGCGCCGATCGCGCCGGTCACCGCCGACACGAGGTCCGACTGCGTCGACGCGATGACGCGCGCGGTGAACGTCGAGGCGTTCATGCCGTGATCGGCGACCGTCACCAGGTACGCGTCGAGCGCCGCCGCGCGCGCGGCATCCACTGGAGCGCCGAAGAGGCGGAGGAGATCGTGGGCGTGGCCGGCCGACGCATCGGGGACCGCGGGCGCGCCTCGCCGCGCGTGGGCGGCCGCCAACACCCCGACCGCCCCGACGAGCCGCGCCGGCGACTCCGCGAACGACGGGGGCAGCGCGGCAACGGCGGCGCGCAGCGCATCCATCGCCCCCTCCAGCTCGAGCGCGGGGCCCAGACGGCCGAGCTCGGCGTGGGCGTACACCCTCCCCTCCGCGATCCCGCTCCGCACCGCGGCGAGCTCGAGGTCCAGGCCCGCTGCCGCGAACAGACGGTGCGTGACCTCCTCGAACGAGGCCTTGCCGGCCAACGCCTCCACGTCGCTGCCGGCGTAGACGAGCTCGCCCTTCTCGCCGTCGACCCGCGAGAGCTTGGTCCGCGTCACGTGAACTCCCTCGAGACCTTCGTACACCGTCGTCATGGCATCACCTCGCCGAGGAACGTAGAGTCGAGGGCGACATGATCAATGTTGATTCGACGATCCATGAAGAGGGTGACGGCTTCGTCGACGCCGCCACGGCCGCGCGCATGCTCGGGGTCCGGAAGGAGACGCTCTACGCGTACGTGAGCCGCGGTCTCCTCACGCGCCACGGCGGGGCGCGCTCGAAGGGGAGCTTCTATTTGCGGAGCGAGGTCGAGCGGCTCAAGGCGCGCCACGACGCGCGCGCGGGGCACGGGCCGGTCGCGGCCACCGCGCTCCGGTGGGGCGAGCCGGTCCTCGACTCGGCGATCACGGGGATCGACGAGCGCGGGCCGCGCTACCGAGGCGCCGTCGCGGTGGACCTCGCGCTCGCGGGGACGTCGTTCGAGCGCGTGGCGGAGCTCCTGTGGACCGGGACGCTCCCGGAGCACGCGGAGTTCCCGCCGTGCCCCGGCGTCGGGGACGCGCCCCGCGCGGCGCTGCGAGACCCGTTCCGCGCGTTCGCGGGGCTCCTGCTCGCGCTCCGCGACGGCGAGCGTACGCCGGACGTGGATGCCACGACGGCGCTCGCGCGCGCGAGGGTCGCGCTCTCGACGCTGGCGGGGTTCGGGGCGCGTGGCGGGGGCTCGATCGCGGCGCGGCTCGCGCGCGCGCTCCGCGTGCGGACGACCCCGGAGCACCTCGCCGCGATCGACGCGACGCTCGTGCTCGTCGCGGACCACGAGCTGAACGCCTCTTCGTTCGCCGCGCGCGTCGCCGCCGGGACCGGCGCGGATCTGCATGCGTGCCTCCTCGCCGCGCTCCACACGGCAAGCGGACCGCGCCACGGAGCGGCGAGCACGCGCGTCGAGGCGCTCGTCACCGAGGTCGCCGAGCGCGGCGGCGTGACGCGTGCGCTCGCCGATCGGCTGCGGCTCGGCGATCCAATCGCGGGGTTCGGGCACCCGCTCTACCCGTCCGGAGATCCGCGAGCCGCACCGATGTTCGCGCTCGCGAAGAAGCTCTCGCCGAGCGACCGCACCGTCCGAACGTTGCTGGCGCTCGGAGCGCGCGTCGCGCGAACGCGCAGAGAGCTCCCCAACGTCGACGCCGCCATCGTCGCGGTCGCAGCGGCGCTGGGAGCGCCGCCCGGAGCGGCGCAGGTGCTGTTCGTGCTGGGGCGCGTGGCGGGGTGGGTCGCGCACGTCCTGGAGCAGAGGGCGGCGGGGTTCATCCTCCGCCCGAGAGCTCGCTACATCGGGCCATGAATCTCTTGCCCTTGCCCTTGCCCTTGCCCTTGCCCTTGCCCTAGCGCGTGCACCGACGGGAACGTCCAGGCTGGCATGGCGCAAGGAGCGTCCTCCGACGAGAGACCCGAGCACGAGCACGAGCACGTGGACGAATCACGTCAACGTCCACGAATCACGTCCACGAATCACGTCCACGTCGGCGTTCCCGTCCTCGTGCTCGTGCTCGTGCACGTGCTCGCTCCGCCCTTCCCGCCCCGCCGCTCGCACGTCCCGCGTCAGCCCCCACTAGTTCGGGGGGTTCACCGTCGACACGGTCCCCAGGTAGATGTCGTCCACCCCGAAGTCGTTCCCGAGCGCATCCGTATTCGCGTTCACCAACTTCAAATCGACGCTCGTCGCCGAGCCCGAGCTCCAGACGGTGGAGAGCCCCTCCCACACCCCGAGCTTCGTCGACGTGCGCGTCCCGAGCAGCTGCCCGTTCGCATAGAAGGAGAGCACCGACGGCCCCACCGGGTTGATGCCGTCGCCCAGCCCCTTCGCGCAGCACAGGTTCATGACGAAGGCTTCGAAGTAGTACTGCGTGTTGGGCTGCACCGCGATCGACGCGCTCGTGTACCAGACGCGATCGGGCGTCGACTTCCCGTTCCCGATGAACATCTTCCCCACGCCCGACGTGTGATCGCCTTTCGTGACGAGCGCGCCGTTGAACGCTTGGGCGTTCGTGCCGACGGTGTACTCCCCCTCCACCGTGTTGTTGACCGCGTAGGTGTAGTCGGAGCCGAAGAGCACGTTGCCCTGCTCGAAGTCGCCGTTCGGGATCAGGTTCAGCGCCGTCGGCTTGCCGTCGATCGACGCGTCGGCCGTGATCGAACCGTCCGGCAGGATGGGGTTGCCCGTGTCGCTCGTGGCGTCCGACGTGGTGCCGTCGCCACCGTTCCCGGCGTCGTTCCCGTTGAAGCTCGAGGTGCTCGGCGACGAGCATGCCGCGAGAAGCGCCGCGGAGAAGAGTACGATGGCGTGACGCATGCGATCTCCCTCCCGTCAGCATAGCGCGCTTCGCTGCGGGGTCGGGCTGGCGTCGATCGCGCTCGGGATCGCGGCCTGCGGCGGCGCAAGCGCCAGCGCGCGCCCGGACGCCCCGCCCCGCGGGACGCCGGCTGCAGGGGCGGCGCGCGCGGGGTCGAGCGCGGACGCCAGCGCCGCAGAGGCCCCCTCCGCCGACGCCGGAGCGGCGATCGATCCCGACGATCTGATGGCGGTCGCCTCCCGCATTCGCGGGCTCCCCGTCCAACGGAAGGTTGCGCTCACGTACCTCGACGACGATGCCTTCGACGCGCGCTACGCCGCGAGCGTCCCCGTCGCCGACGACGTGCGCCGCCGGATCACGAGCGGCTGGATCGCGTTCGGGTTCGTCGCCGGCGGCGACGGCGGCTTCGGCGCGGCCGCCCGAACGACGGCGTTTTCGGGCTTCTATGATCCCACGTTGGGACAAGTCTTCCTGCGCAAGAAGCGCCCCGCCAGCGCGTTCGCGGGTCCTGACGACGCCGGCGTCGGACCGCGCGGCGAACGCGACGACGCCGCGCTCGTCGTCCACGAGCTCACGCACGCCCTCCAGGACCAAGCGTTCGGGCTGCCCGCGTTCGCGCGAGCCGACGACGAGGACGGCATGCTCGCCCGCAAGGCCACCTACGAAGGCGACGCGACGATGGTGGCGGAGGTCTTCGGCGCGACGCAGGCGAAGGAGTCCGCCGGCGACGCGATCCTGCGCGCGAGCGACCGCGCGCGAACGCTCCCGGAGGAGGACGTCGTGAAGTGGATCGGGGCCGACGCGTCGCTGACCGAGCGCCCCGCGATCGGATGGCGGCCGCTCGTCTTCGCCTACTACGGCGGGCTCTCGTTCCTCTCGGCCGTGAAGCCGCCCTACGACTTCCGCGCGAGCGACGCCGTGTTCCGCGATCCACCGACGACGACCGAGCAGGTGATGCACCCCGAGAAGTACGCTGCGCGCGAGCCGCGCCTCGCCCTCGCCGATCCGGCGCCCCCGGCCGGCGCGACGTGGTCGACGACGGGGACGCTCGGCGAGTACCGCACGTTCCTCCTCCTCGCGCGGTGCGCCACGCGCGACGTGGCCGCGCGCGCCGCCGCGGGGTGGGGCTCCGATCGTTTTGCGATCGGAGCGCTCGCCGGGGACAAGCTCGGGCTCCAGTGGCTCACGCGCTGGGACTCCACCGCCGACGCGGAGGAGTTCGAGCGCGCGCTCGTCACCGCGGCGCGTTGCTTTCCGGCGCCCGCGCGGGTCGGCACGCACATCGGCACCGAAGACGGCATCGCGCGCGTCGGCGATCGCGTCGCCTACGTGCGCGGCATCGCCGGTGCGGCGGCGGCAGCGAAGGCGCTCGCGGCGAGGGGCCCGTGAGCGGGCCCTACCGCGAGCCGCACCCGCGCGCGCCCGAAGCCCCCGAGGAGAAGCACGATCCCGATCCCGAGATCACGACCAGCGAAGGGCACCGCACGCGCGCGCTCCACGTCGAAGACGACGAGCTCCTGCGAGGAGCGGAGCGCGAGCTCGAGATCACCGAGCTCCTTCGCTGCGAGTCCTGCGCCGGCGATGGCTGCGACGTCTGCGCCGATGCCGGGGCCACCGTGAAGCGCAGCACCGTGCGCGTGAGCTGGCCGGCGAACACGACCGACGCGACGGTCATCACGTTCGCGGGGCGCGGAGACGTCCCGGGTCTGCGCCGCGACCGCCCCACGCCGAAGCTCCGCGGCGAGCGGGGCGATCTGCTGGTTCGGCTAGGGACGAAGGCCAAGGTCGTTCGGAGCATCGAGCGCGCCGACAAGCGCCGCCGCATCCGCCAGAAGCGTTGGCTGGAGGAGCGCGCGGCCGTGCGGTCCGGAACGCGGGCGCGCGGCAAGCGCGCGCTGCTCGGTCTCGCGGTCATCGTGCTCGGCCTCGGTGGGCTCTTCTTCGTCGGGTGGCTCCGCAAAGGTCAGCTCGGCGACGACTGCACGGGCCCGAAGGACTGCCGGTCGGGGCTGTGCGTGGAGTCGACGGGCTTCGTCCTCGGCAAGGGCGGCTTCACGGAGAAGAAGTGCAGTGCGAAGTGCACCGGCGACGCCGACTGCCGAGGCGGCAGCGTCTGCAAGTCGATCGAGCAGGTCGATGCCTATGGGGTGCCGATGGGATCGAACGTGATGGCGTGTACCCATCGATAGCGGACACGAACGACTCACGGAGGCGCGAAGCACGACGGACCGGGATCGCGCCGATAGCGCGCGTCGATGCATTGAACGCTCCGATAGCAGACGCGGTGATTGCAGCCGCAACCCAGCCGCTCGGTTCGGTCGAGAGCGACGACGCCGCGCAGGACGCCACCTTCCGTCCAGCGGACGAGCGGCTCATGAAAGCCTCCGCCGCTCGGATCGAGACACACGCCGTCGAAGGTTTGGCCGTAGCACGAGTGACCCCACTCGTCGGCGTACTCGCATGCGCCACCGGAGAACACGTCGCGCGAGCACTCGTGCTCGGTGCGTGCAGCTTGCACGAGAGTCCAGTGTTGGTCCTCGGTGCAGCGCCATACTGCGTTGCACTCCCACGCGGGGTGATCGCCCCTCTCGCACTCGAGTCCGACGGGCACGTCGTAGCAAGTCGCCCCTTCCGTGAGCGTCTGGCTCGCGCAGAGCTCGCAGTCGGGTGGTGCGACGGCATCGAGGTGCTTCGGCGTCACGTCACAGAGACCCGCCGGAAAGGGATCGGTCTCTGGCTCGCCAGCGTCTGGTGCGTTGGAGGCGACGGGCGAGCTTCCGCCGGAGCACGCGATGGCGGTCGCGATGGTCGCTCCGACGATGGCGAGTGCGAGTCCGCGGAGCACCGCTTCATCCTAGCACCGACCCCCGCCACGCGCAGGCGTCGCGCGCAGCCTTTTGCTGCGCAGCGTTCATCCCAGTTGGGTAGCGAAGCCGGTGGGTGCGCAGCAAAAGGCGAGCACGTCGCCGAGCATGGCGGGAGCCGATCCCGAGCTTCGCGCGTGGGGGGCACCTCCCCTCCCCCCACCAACGCAAGCGACGCCTCAGTTCGGGCGCTCGTCCTTCTTCTTGCCCAGCGTCACGAGCTTCTCCTCCGGCTCGCCGTGGTTGCAGTCGGGGCCGTGCACGTGCTCGTGCTCTTCGAAGCCCTTCGCCGCGTCCGCCATCTCGTTCTCCGTCGCCGCGCGGACCTCCCGCACGGAGACCTCGTAGCGGAGCGAGACGCCGGCGAGCGGGTGGTTCCCGTCGACCACCACCACGTCGTCCTTCACCGTGACCACGCGCAAGTGAGCCTCGTCCCCGTCCTCGTCGGTGGCGACGAGCTCGTCGCCCTCCTTCACCCCGGACGAGTTCGGGATCTCCGAGCGCTCGATCTCGAGGACGAGCTCCTCGTCGTAGAGGCCGTACGCCTCCTCCGGCGGGACGACGAACGTCTTCGTCTCCCCGGCCCCCATCCCCACGAGCTGCTTCTCGAGGCCCGGCACCAGCATGCCGTAGCCGTGCACGTAGCGGATCGGCTCGCCGCCGTCGGCGGAGCTGTCGTCGAGCACCTCGCCGTCCTCCGCCCGGAGCACGTAGTCGAGCAGGACGAACGTGTTCGGTCCGACGCGCTCCATCACAGCTCCTCCGGCGAGACGATGCGGCCCGCGACCGCGCTCGCAGCGACGACCAACGGACTTGCAAGATACACCTTTCCGGGACCGCTCCGGCCCGGGAAGTTCCGGTTGATCGCGCTGACGGTCACTTGCTCGGGCGAGTCGCTCACGCCCGGACCTGCCTTGATGCACGCGCCGCACGAAGGGTCGACGGTCTCGGCGCCCGCGCGCGCGAAAATATCCAAGTAGCCGCGCTCTTCGGCGTAGCGCCGGATGTCCTGCGACCCGAACTGGATGTAGAGGTGCACGCCGGGCGCGACCTTCTTCCCTTTGTCGAGCGCCGACTTGAGAACGCTCGCGTACATGTCCATGTCGGCCTTCTTGCCGCCCGTGCACGAGCCGCCGTACGCGACGTCGATCTTCACCTCGCTCTTGAGCTCTCGGAGCGAGACGCCGTTGCGCGGGTCACCCGGCGTCGCGACCATCGGGACGACGCTCGCGAGATCGACCTCGAACGTGGCGAGGTAGGTGGCCCCCTCGTCGGCGCGGACGATCCGCGCGCGGACGTCGTCGGCGCGGAGCCCGCGCTGCTTCACGAGGTAGTCGACGACCACCTCGTCGGCCTCGATGATCCCGGTGAAGCCGCCCGCTTCCACGGCCATGTTCGTGAGGGTCGCGCGCTCGTCGAGCCCCATGTGCACGATGCCGTCGCCGGTGAACTCCATGACCTTGCCGATGCCCTCGCCGCTCTTGAAGAACGGGAGCGCGAGGATGTGGAGCATGACGTCCTTCGCGCACACGCCGGCGCGGAGCTTGCCCTTCAGCACGAAGCGCGCGGTCTCGGGGACGGAGACGCGGACGTCCTTCGTGAACCATGCGTTCGCCATGTCGGTCGAGCCGACGCCGAACGCGAAGCACCCGAGCGCACCCGCCATGCAGGTGTGGGAGTCCGTGCCGATCACGAGCTGGCCCGGGAGCGCGATCTCCTCGATCACCTTGTTGTGGCAGATGGCCTCCGAGCCGACGAGCTTCCCGTCGCGCTGGACCTCGCCGTAGAGCTTCACGCCGTGCTTCTTGGTGAAGCCTTCCTGCACCGTCGCGAGGCTTGCCGCCTGCTCCTTCAGCCCCATGTCGCGGTGCGCCTTCGGCATCACGAGATCGAGGAAGGTGAGGTGATCGCGGAACGCCCAGATCGACTGCGGGTCGGTGAGCTTCGCGTCGTCCCCCATCTCGGAGCGGAAGAGCGCGTCCGCCATCGGCGTGACGTACTCGTGCGAGAACCGCACGTCGGTCCGAGCGAAGAACGCGTCCCCCGGCTTCACCGCCGGGACGCCGAGCGCGCCCGTCTTCGCGTCGACGATGGCGTGCGCGGAGAGGATCTTCTCGCACAGGGTCATCGGGCGCGCCTTCGTCTCGATCGCCGGCGGGACCGTCTGGCCGGCCATGCGCGCGCGGTTGTAGGCGAAGAGGCCGCCGTGCTCGACGATCGCGGCGCTGATCGGATCGAGGCCCTTCGTGAACTCGGCCATCGGGATCTCTTCGCCGCGCTCGATCCGCTCGAGGAGCCCGAAATCGGTGCTGGTGAGGAGCCCGATGTTCTGCGCGTTCTGGCGGTAGATCTTCTCGATGCTCTTCGCGACGACGAGCTTGATGCCCGCCTTGAGCTCGCTGTACGGCGCGGTCTCGCGGCTCGACCCGCAGCCCTTCGAGATTCCGCTCACGATGACGCCGTAGCCGCCGCCCTTGATCGTGTCCTTGCCGATCTTCCCGCCGCGCAAGCCGACGAGGCAGTACCGGGCCAGCGTCTCGTCGTAGTAGTAGCAAACCCAACCGGGCGTCAGCTCGTCGGTCGAGATGCTGCCGAGCAGCGCGCGGTTCGGATCGTACTTCAGCGTCTTGCCCGCGAACTGGGCCTCGAGCTCGGTAGGATCTTCGGTCAGGTAGAGAACACGCCCTTCGAATTTCACCGAGTTCTCCTTCATGAGCATGGGATTTCCTTACCAGGGGGGCCGCCGCATCGCCATCGTCACGACGAGCTGGCCGGCGGACGACGACGACCCCAGCGGCCACTTCGTCCGCGCCGAGGCACGCGCCCTCCGCGACGCCGGCCACGACGTGGTCGTCTTCGTGCCCAAGGTCGACCCCGCCGTCCAGGGGCAGCGGAGTTTTGTCGCGAACGCAGGCCTCGACGTGGTGCCGTTGCCTGGTTTCGACGCCTTCGGCTTCCCGGGCGTCGTCGCCCGCGTGCGAGCTCGGCCGTGGCGGGCGCTCGGGGTGGCGCGCTTCCTCGACGCCGCGCGAGCCGCACTGCGTCATGCGGGACCGTACGACCGCGTCATCGCACATTGGGCCGTACCCTCGGCGTGGCCCCTCGTGACGGGGGTCGACGGGATCGAGCTCGCCGCCGAGCTCGAGGTCGTCTCGCACGGCGGCGACGTGCGGCTGCTGCTCGCGCTCCCGGGCCCGCTCCGGAACGTCGTCGTCGGGCGCATCCTCGAACGCGTCGGGGCCGGCGGTCGCTGGCGCTTCGTCTCCCAAACGCTGGCCGACGAGCTCGCCCGCGCGCTCCCTCCGGCGCTCGCGTCTTCGCTCCGCACGAGCTCGATCGTCGAGCCCGCAGCCTACGAGCTCGGGGACGTCGACGCGATCCGCGCCGCCGCCGCGCGGCTGCGCGAAGAGCACGGGTCGTTCGTCACCTCGGTGGGACGGCTCGTCGCGACGAAGCGCGTCGAGCTCGCCGTGCGCACCGCCAGCGCCGAGGCGAAGCGCCTCGTCATCGTCGGGGACGGGCCCGAGCGCCAAGCGCTCGAGCGCTTGGCGCGGAAGCTCGGCACCATCGATCGCATCCGCTTCACGGGCCTCCTGCCCCGCTCGGAAGCGCTCGCATGGCTCGCTGCGTCGACCGAGCTGTGGTTCGCGTCGACGGCCGAGGGAAACTCGACCGTGCTGCGCGAAGCGAGCGCCCTCGGCCGACCCGTGCGCCGACTCACGTGATAGACTGAACCGAATGCGGCGCTTCTGGTTCTTGCTTGCTCTCGCGCCGTGGGCCGTTGCCTGCGGCTCCACCGAAGGTACTCCGTCCGACGCCGGCGCCGACGCCGACGCGAGCAAGGTCAAGCCGAAGGACGCCGCGGTCGAAGCCGCGAGCTACGTGCCGCAAGGCGTCCGCTGCGTTCGCGATCCCGACGCGGGAGCACCCACGCCGTGGACGAACCCCGGCTCCGGCGACGGCGGCGTGGAGGGCGGCGTCGACGGCGGTGACGGCGGCATCGAGCTCCCGCACGCGGCGCAGGTGGTCTCTCCCGACGGCGTGGTGGCGACGCTCCCGCTGATCGTGCCGATCACCTTCGACGGCGACTACGCGCGCGACGAGATCGAAGACTTCACCGCGTCCGTGGGTTGCACGCCCTACTGGCGCGCGATCGCGAACGAGTACGGCATCGGCGACGCGGTGAGCGCTCCTCCGATTCACCTGAGCGAGCCCGCGCCGGTGACGATCAGCGACGGACAGATCCGGACGTGGCTCCAGAAGAAGATTGCTTCGGACCCGGCGTTCCCCAAGCCGGACGTCAACGTCGTCTACGCGATCTTCTACCCGGATGGGACCGAGGTCACCGCGTTCGGCGGCAAGAGCTGCTCGAGCTTCGGCGGTTACCACGGCGCGACGAGCGTCGGCGGCAAGCCCGCGCCGTATGCGGTCATGCCGCGCTGCGGGGGCAGCATGGATCAGCTCACCAGCGTCACGAGCCACGAGCTCATCGAGTACGCCACCGACCCGGTGCCGCCCGGCGGCTACGGGAGCGTCGGCGACGTCGACGCCGCATGGGCGATCTTCGGCGGCAGCGAAGTCGGCGACATGTGCCAGTACGGCTTCGATTCGACGATCACGCCGTCGGGCTACCCGTTCGCGGTCCAGCGCTCCTGGTCCAATCGCGCCGCGTGGCTCCACGACGATCCGTGCCAACCGGCCACCGGCGTCTACTTCGTCGCGGCGCCGGTCGTGAGCGAGATGGTGTCGATGAACTTCGGCGGGTTCGCCACGCTCGCCCGCGGGGTGAAGCTGCCGGTGGGCCAGACGCGAACGATCGACGTCGTGATGATGGCGAACGGGAGCACCGGCGACTGGACGGTGACCGCGTCGGATCTCTCACCGTCGCTCGGCGGCGGGCCGACGGTGAAGCTCACGCTCGACAAGTCGACGGGCAACGCGGGGCAGGTGCTGAAGCTCACCATCCAGCGCACCGGGACGAACGGAACGACGGGAGCGGCGCCCTTCATCCTGCGTTCGCAGCAGAAGAACGGGCAGTCTCATTCGTGGTTCGCGGTCGCGGGCGATTGAGCGGCTTTCGCGGTCGCGGCGCGGCCTTCGCCGTCGCGGGCGATTGAGAAGCGCGGTCCTCGTTCCACGGAACCGAGCTGACAGCGTCGTCGCTCGGGCACGGGCACGGGCACGGGCACGTGAATGGCGTCAGCGATTCTGGGAGGTCACTCCGCGCTGACCGACTCGTCCACGCTCACGACCGCCTTGCCGTCCGGCCGCTCCGAGGCGAGGTACTCGTCCCACTTGCGGATCGTCAGCGCCATGAAGGCGTGCAGGACCGGGTTGAGATCCGGGACCGGCTGATCCCAGTGGTTCTCGTAGCCCTCCTGCTCGCCTTCCACCGCGAGGCCGTCCTCGTCCAGGAGCGGCGTCACCAGGATGCGCTTCGCGATCGGCATCACCGCGCCCACGAGCCGGCGCGGCATCGCGAACGAGACGCCCGGGATCTTCATCATGTCGGGCGAGAAGTAGAACAGGAAGAACGCGCGCGTGTTGCGCTCGTCGATCGGGCGCACGAAGCACCAGTGCTTGATCTTCCCGTCCGTGTCGGACCACTGGTACGGGTACTTGTACCCGAGCTTCATCGCGTTCGTGTTCGTCGTCTTCCGGTTGACGAACATGCGCTGGAGCCGGCCGTCGCCGACCTTGGTCTCGTACTCGAGATCGACTTGGTCGCCCTTCGCCTCGAGGTGCTTGAGCTCCGCGTAGGTGAACGGCCGCTTGTTGCGGTGCAGGTACGCGTGCGTGAAGTCGCACGTGTTGTCGATGATGATCGAGTGGTGCGCCTTCCACTGGAAGCCGCTCGAGATCTTGCCCCAGCCGCTCTTCTCGTCCCACTCCGGGATCTCCGGGAGCTCGCGCGTCTTCGCGATCTCGGGGTTGCCCGGGAAGAAGAAGATCACCCCGTACTTCTCGAGCACGGGGAACGACTTGATCTTCACGTTCGGCATCTTGTGGCCGAAGAGCGAGTGCGAGATCTCGGTGCACTTGCCGGAGCCGTCGAACGTCCACCCGTGATACGCGCAGGTGAGCTTGCAGCCCTCGACGTTGCCGAGGCTCAGCTTCAGCTGGCGGTGGGCGCAGCGGTTCTCGAGGACGCGCACCACGCCGTCTTCACCGCGGAAGACCGCGAACGATTGCTTCCAGAAGACGACCTCTTTGACCTCGCCCTTCTTGAGCTCGTTGCTCCAGAGCGCCGGGTACCAGTAGTCGGGGTGCAGGCCCGCAGCGCGCTGCTTCTGGCGCTTGGTCTTCGCCGACGCGTAGTCCGGCATGGGCTTCTTCGTGATCTGGTACAGCGTCATGAAAGGTGCTCCCGCAGAAGCCCCACTATTACCGCGGGCGCGGCCCTGAAACCAGCGCAAATCCTGCGTAAATGGCGGGCGCGGTCGGCCTCAGGCGCTGCGCACGAGCCCGCGCTCGCGAAAGCCCTCGTAGGCCGCTCGAACGGCGTCTTCGATCGCGCCGGGCTCGTAGCCGAGCTCCGTCTTCGCCTTGGTGATGTCCGCCTTGCGCTGGAGCTGGAGGAGCCGCACGGCGTCGGGGGTGAAGCGCTGGGGCCGCTCCGGGAACGCGCGCGTGAGGACGAAGCTCGAGACGTGGGCGATCCCCATCATCAGCCCCGGCGGGAGGCTGCGCGGCCGCTTCCGACCCGAGATTCGCTCGAGCATCCCCATCAGATCGTCCACGGTGAGGAACTGGGTGCTGATGATGTACCGCTGCCCGGTGCGACCCTTCTCCATCGCGAGCACGTGGCCGCGCGCGAGGTCCGTCGCCGAGACGAACTCGAAGCCGCCCGGGATGTAGGCGCCGAGATCGCCGTTCGCGAAATCCAAGATCACCTTGCCCATGCGCGAGGGGACGAAGTCGTACGGGCCCATCACTGCCGTGGAGACGACGATGACGACGTCGAGCCCGTCGAGCGCGGCTTTGAGGCACTCGTGCTCCACCCACGCCTTGGTCTCCTCGTACGGGAGGTGATGCGCAAAGGGGTTGAAGCCATCCTCTTCGGTGCACGGACGATCCTTCGGTTGACCGACGGCCCCGAGCGAGCTCGTGACGACGATCCGGTTGATGCCGGCCGCCTTCGCCGCCCGGAGCACGTTGCGGGTGCCGAGCACGTTCGCGTCGTAGAGCTCGTGCTCGCGCCCCTGAACGGTCTGCACCTTCGCCGCGACGTGGTACGCGCGCTTGCAGCCGGCGATTGCCTTCGCGATGGAGGGGGGGTCGGAGAGGTCACCCTCCACGAGCTCGACCTGATCCTTCACGTCGGCGAACGCCGCGCGATCGGTTCCCGGACGAACGAGCGCGCGCACGGTCTCGCCGCGCTCGAGGAGGTGACGGAGAAGGTTCGCCCCGACGTGACCGCTGGCACCGGTGAGGAAGGTCGGCATCGCCAGCTGTCTATCACGGACTCAGCCGAGGAAGGCTTGCCCGAGACCGCGGTACGTCGGCGCGCGCCCTTCGATTCGGTCGCCGCGGACGAGCAGGTACTCCGGGAAGTGCTCGGCCAGCTCCCCCGCCTTCGCGTGGCGGAAGAACACGGGGTCGCCGATTCGGAGCGAAGTGTCCGCGGGGACGCGGAGCGGCGTCTGGACCTCGCCGGCGCCTTCGAGCGAGAGGAGCTCCAGTCCCTCGGGAAGCGCCGGCACGGGCAAACGATCGAGCCCCGCGGCACCCGACGCGACGTAACCGCCGCCATGGCACGTCACGAGACCGCGCGCCGGCGCGCGCACCACCTGGAGCGCGAAGTAGACCGCGGGCTCCGGCCTTACCTCGCGGTAGCGATCGAACAAGTGGCTGCAGAGGAACCCGGAGCCGGCCGTGACCTCGGTCAGCGCCGGCTCCGCAGCACACCACGTGAGGTTGCCCGTCCCGCCGCCGTTCACGATCCGCGGGGGCTGCCCGCGCGCGACGAGCGCCGCCACGAGCTCGCTCCGCATCTTCTCCACCTGCACGCGCGAGCGCGACTTCACCACGCGGCCGAGCGCGCTCCGGAGCCGCTGCGTCCCGCGCGGGCCGTCGTCGCCGAGCCCGGCGATCTGCGCCTCGTAGCCCATGAGCCCGCCGAAGCGCAGCGCCGGGAAGGACGCGATGCGCTCGACGAACGCGAGCACGTCGGCCGTGTCGCGGAGCGGGCTACGGCGCACGCCGAGGTGGATCCGATCGCGGAGGGGCCGAAACGCCATGTCGACCTCGACGATCACGTCGAGCGTCGTGGACGCAGCCGTCGCGGCGGCGCCGAGGACCTCGAGGTGGGCGACGTCGTCGACGACGACCGCGACGCTCGCCGTGCGCGAGACCTCGGCGAGCACCGCCGCGTCGTCGCGCCGCGCCGTCGGGTACGCGAGGAGCAGGTCTTCGAAGCCCTCGCGCGCGAGGAACGCGGTTTCGCGCGCGGTATACGTCATGAGCGAGGAGCCCGGCGCGAGGTCGACGATCCGGCGGAGCAGCGCGGGAACGCGGACCGACTTGGAGGCGACACGGAGCTTCTTGCCATGCGCGGTCGCGTGCCCGTGCAACCGGGCGACGTTGCGCTCGAACGCATCGAGATCCACGAGCGCGCAGGGCCACGGCTCGTCCGCGATCGCGCGAGCGTAGCGGGACCATCGTTCGAGCGCGGGCTCCACCGGACGGAGGCTACCAGGAAACTCGAAACGCTTCGCCGCGCCCCGAGCTCTTGTACGCTCGACGTCGTGACCTCCCCCGAAGCCTTCGTCGCCGAGCTCGATGCCGCGAACGCGCGCGCGCTCGCACGTCTGATGGAAAAAGGCGCGGCCCCCACGAGCGCCGCCGACACCGCCCCGCTGACGGTGACACGCTTGCTCGGGCTCGCGCTGAAGAACGAGCTCGAGGCGACCGAGTGCGCTGCGGGGTGGATCGCGACCACGCCCGAGCTCGGGGCCAAGCTCGCGTTCGCGCGCCAGGCGGGGGACGAAGCGAAGCACTACCGCCTGATCGAGGAGCGACTCTCCGCGCTCGGCGTGGAGCCTTCGTCGCTCGATCCGTCCAAGCAGCCCGCGAGCCCGCTCCTCGTCTACCTGCGCTCGCTCGAGACGACGGTCGAGCGCGTCGCGGCCGGGCAGTTCACGCGCGAGGCGCTCGCGCTGGTGCGGAACGACGCGTTCATCCGCTTCGCAGAGGCCGCGGGCGACGAGCCCACGGCGGCGTTGTACCGCGATCGGATTCAGCCGGACGAGAAGCACCACCACGAGCTCGGGCGCAAGCTCCTGCTCGCGCTGGCGACGACGGACGACCTCCAAGAACGCGCCCGGCGGGCCGCCGAGAAGACGCTGTCGCTCGCGGACGAGCTCGCCGAGATCGCGCGGCTGAAGGGGATCACGAGCGCGCCGGGCTGCTGAGGCCGAGGTCATGAGACTGAGCTACGAGAAGTCTTGCGAACGCCTGAAGCTCTACCTCGGTGGCAAGATCCCACCGCTCCCGAGCGGCCGTCCCCAATACGACGATGAAGTGCTCGGCGTGTCCTTCTTTCGCACGCGCGTCGAAGGAGACTTGAGCAACCTCACCATTCCTCGAACCTTCTTCGGTCGTACCGAAGTCGTCGAAGCGACCTTCCGCGGAAGCGACCTCACGGAATCGACGCTGTGTTGGAATGACTTCATCGCGGTCGACTTCACGGACGCAATCCTCGCGCAATGCGATTTCCGGGCCTCGATCTACGACCGAGTGACCTTCGTGAACGCCGATCTGCGACACGCCGACTTGCGCCTAGCGAGCTACACCGACTGCATCTTCACGAAGGCATTGATGCGCGGTGCGATCCTCACCCGCGCTCAGAAGGCGGTCTTGGCGTTGAGCAAAGCTCAGATCGCCGAGATCGCCTGGACCGACGAGGACGGGGACGAGCCGGGGGGAGGCTGACTATTCCCTCTTTCCCGCTTGAGGTAGCTTCGATCGAATGCTCGTGAGGGAGGTGCTCTTGCAGTTGTCGGAGCGGGTCCGACCTGCCCTCCACGCGGAGCTCTCGTACTCCCTCGCCCGCGCCGGGTGCCTCGTCGAGGTCGACGCCATCTTCTGGCCGCGGCTCGAGCGCACGTTCGAGTGCGAGCGCACGACGTTCGTCCGCACCCCCGCGCTCGCGTCGATCGCCGACGTTCTGTTGCGCGACGACAACCACGAGCGCGCACGCGTCCTCGGGTGCACGTGGCTCGGCGCATTCCCGTCGACCGAGACGATGAACCGGCTTGCCGACCTGCTCCTCGACGAACGAGAGCCGGACGCGGTCCGGAACGAAGCCGCACGCGTGCTCGGCCAGCGAGCTCTCGTCACGCGCGACGATCTCGTCTTCTGGACGCCCGAGACGGTCGCCGTCGCGGACGCCGCGCTCGTCGAGGCGGCGGGATGGCCGGTCGAGAAGCGCTCTCGCATGCCGAAGCTCGCGTTCGCGTTGCGCAGCGTCGCCGCGCCGGAGTGGCTTTCGCTCGCCACGAGCGACCCGCTCGCGCATCAGGAGAGCCTCGAGGCGTTCGCGTCGCCCGAGCTCGCGCGCGGACTTCTCGCCTCCCTCTCGAAGCTCGCGCCCGAGCACGGTCCGCGGCTGATCCGGCTCGTCGGGCACACGTTGGGCGCCGAAGCCGTTGCGCCGCTCCTCGCGTACTCCGGCGACGCACCACCGGCCGAGCGCGAGACGGCACTCATGACCGCGCTCGCGCTCGATGCCACGCAGGCGGAGCCTTTCGTCGCCGCCTACCTCGCCGGTCACACATTCCGAACCGCGCTCGACGCGAAGTACCGCCTGCATCGCAGCCACGCCGGCCGGCTCCCCCTCGTCGAAGCGCTCGCCATCGCGCGCACGACCGCGACGATTGCTCCGTCCGAACGCGCCACGCGCTGCGAAGCGGCGACGAGCGCGTTCGCCGCTGCGGCCGCGATCGAACCGTTCGCCGAGTCGTACCTCTTTGGGATGTGGCGCCAGACCGCCATCCAGAGCGGCGCGCCGGCCGCGATCGCGAAGGCGATCGACGCCCACCCCACCGCGATTGCCCACGACGCTCGAGTGCTCCGCGCCTACCTCGACGCGCTCGCTGCGACGGGGCGCTTCCGCGACCTCCGGCGCGTCACGCGCGCCCACGGCGACACCGATCACGCGGTGCTCCTCCTCGCCCGCTACGGGCGCCCCTACCTCGCGCTCGCGACGCGCGATCTCCTCGGTCATCCCGCGTTCGAGGGCGTCGTCGGCGAAGCGCTCGCGTCGTTCCTCGCGGGGCGACCCGACCTTTCCGAAGGCGCGCTCGCGGCGCTCGGCGTCGGGCCCGGCACCGCCCTCGACGCCGACCAGAGCTGGCTCCTCGCGCACGCGCCGCCGGAGGAGACGGAGGCTCTCCGCGCCGCGCAGAGCGGCGTCGCCGGGCTGCTCGCGCTCTGTCGACCGGCGCCCGACGGCGCCGACCCGGACGAGGTCGACCTCTCGCTCACGCGCTCGCGCCGCGCCCCGCGCGAGCTCGCCGGCGCCGCCGTGTACCTCGCGGGGACGTTCGCGAACGAGGCAGCGCTCACCTCCGCGCTCGAAGCCCGAGGCGCGCGCATCGTCTCCGGCCCGTTCGCCGGCACCCACTTCTACCTCGCCGCGCCGGATGCGAAGCCGGCGCTCCTCGCTCGCCTCGACGCCCTCGGCGCCCGCCGCATCGATCCGCCGCTCTGAAGCCCAGGAAACCATGCCCCTCATCCCCCTCCCTCACCGTGTGACGTTCCTCGCTCCGCGCATCCACGTCGCTCAGAACGAAGCTTGGCTCGAGCAGCCCGCGGCGATGCTCATGGCGATCGTGCTCTTCGAGCACTTCCTGCGTCACCCGGCGGTGACCGTCACCGATCCGGACGATTTCCACGTCACCGATCGCGACGGCGCGCTCCTCGGCTTCGGGTGCGCAGGCATGGACGACCTCCGCGCCTCTCACTTCGGCGACGGCCGCCGGGACGAGCTCGTCGCGTTCGAGCTCTCGCTCGATCCCGGCCGCCCGCTCCCCACGAAGCTGATCGTCGAGCGCTACGACGGCAAGGTCGACGAGTACGTCGCGATGGGCAACATGCCGCTCGCGCAGCAGATGGGCTCCTGCATCGAGCAGTGGCTCCGCGCCCGCTCGCTCCCGCTCCCGCCGCGTCCCCTCGAGCCCTTCGACGCGAACGCGTTCCGCGCTGTCGCTCACGTCTTCTTCGAGACGCTGCGCTCGCGCCGGCCCGACGGCGGCTTCCAGCTCGGACGGCCGCACATGCTCGTCGTTCCCTACCTGCGCGCGGTCTACGTCGCGTTCGATCGCTACACCTACGCCGAGATCCTCTCGGTCGAGCCGGACAACCCCTGGGCCATCCGCGACCGCTTCATCGACGGTCTCCACAACAATGGGCCCACGTCGCGCGAGCCCATCCGGCACGCGATCGCGACCGCGCCGATGTTCGGCAAGCTCTATCTCTCGATGTTCGGCGAGGACGTGAAGAAGGACGAGTCGCTCCACGCGTTCGCGATGGCCTCCATCCTGATCCCGGGGAACTTCTTCGCCCTCCGTGACTACGGCGCGAAGGTCTACGACGCCCAGCGCTGGGACGAAGGCCACCGGATCGTCGAGCGCGCGTGCATGAGCGCGCCGCTCGCGCTCGATTGCCACATCAAGGCGATGGAGATGTACGACATGTGCCGGCCGGGGGCGGCGCTCGACAACTGCGAGCACCACGTCGGCTTCCTGAACCACGCCGAGGAGAAGGGCGCCGTCCAGCCCGGAGATCCCGAGGGGACCCACATCCGCCTCCGCATGAGTGACTCGCTCATGCGCGCGGGGCGACTCCAGGATGCGATCGCGCTCCGTCGTCAGTGTCTCCAGGGGCTCGAAGGGAGCTGGCCCAACCAGACGAAGGTCCTCCGCGACTGGGAGAACGATCCCTCGATGCTCGCGACGCTCTACGCCCGCGAAGCCGCGATGCGCGGCGACCCCGGCCGCGTCGTGGAAGGCTTCCGCGCGTCGCCCGGGACGGGGGCGCTCGAGCTCTCGATGTTCGTCAACGCGCTCCTCGCGCTCGGCGAGGAGGAGATGGCCTACCTCGCCTACGCGCACCAGTCGCGCCGCCAGCCGACGCGGCACCCGGTCGCGCGCCTCGCCGGTGCGAAGGCCGCCCTCGCGACCGGGCGCTTCGCCGAGGCGATCGAGCACATTCGGTACGTCGCCGTCCGCTTCCCCGCGCACCGCGCCGAGACGGCGCTCAACCGGCTCCTCCGGATCGCGTCGACGATCCCCGTCGCCGAGTGGGAGGCCATCGCGGCGGCTCAGGTCGACGCCGGGGCGCATCGGCTCGCCAAGCTCCTCGCCCGCGACGCGCTCGACTTCGTGCCCGGCATCGCGCCGACGTCGATCCTCGCGCAGCTCGCCGCGACCCGACCGGTCGCGTTCGAGCCGCGCTGGTTCGCCGCGCTCCAGCAGGCGATCTCGGGTCAGGCCCCGCTCGACCCGATCGAGCAACTCTTTGCAACCTACAACCAACCGACGCTCGACCACGCCGATCGCCTCGCCGGCGAGTGGGAAGCGCTCGTGCCGGAGGGTCCGGGACCGGAGCGCGCGGCGAAGCTCCTCTGGCTCTTCGCGGGCGCCTTCGGTCGCTACGCCGCGCTCACCACGCAACCGCCGAACGTGCTCGCGAGCGGGTACCGCCAAGTCGCGACCGACGTCCTGGAGGCGATGCGCGACGTGCGGGGCACGATCCCGCGGATCGTCATCAAGCACCTACTCGAGGGGCTCGAGGCGATCGCGCCCTCGATCGATCCGTGGATCTTCGATCAGTGGCTGCTCCGGCTCGAGCGCGCGCTCGATCTCGAGGCGAACGAGGCCGGCAAGCTCGCGCCGCTCACGAACGGCCTCCCGATCGTCACGTCGCTCCTCCGCGGTGACGAGGCCGTCGGGTGGGAGCTCCGCTTGGCGTGGCTCGCCGCGAAGGACCCCGCCCGTGCGCGCGACGCGGCCGCGCTCTACGAGCGCTGCGTGCGCGCGATCGGGCGCGATGCGGCGGCGGCTTGGAGCGCGGCAGCCGCGAAGTGCCTGCCGCCGGAGCAAGCGCTCGACGTCCACACGTACGTCAACTTCGCGACGAGCGCGGATGCGACGCCGGCCGTGGAAGCGGCGAAGATCCTGCTCCAGCAAGGCAAAGGCGCGCGCGCGCTCGCCGAGCTCTGTCGCGGCCTCTCCGCCGGCGGCAAGCAATGGATCGGGAAGCAGGTCGCATCACTCGCGCAAGGGTTCCAGTCCGCGCGCGTGCCCGTCCCGGCGGACTTCAACGCCGCCCAGCAGCAAGGCCTCGCGGCGTTGCAGCAAGGCGACTTCGCGACCGCGGTGCGTTGTTACGAGTGGTGCGCCGCGCAGGACTGGGACAACGCGATGATCTACCGGAACCTCGGCATCGCGCAGGCGCGGCTCGGAAAGGTCGCGGAGAGCCTGGCTGCGTTCGCTCGCGCTGACGAGAAGCAGGCTCCGAGCTGGACCGGGCAGGCGCTCCGCGAAGCGAACCTCTGGGACGCGGCCCACGTCGCGTACCGCTACGCATCGCAGTGGTACGTGAGCGGCGAGGAGTGGATCGGCGCCGCCACCGCCGCCTACATGGCCGAGGACAACGACCTCGCGATCGAGGGCTACGGGCGCGTCGAGCAGCTGAAGCCCGCGCTCCTCGACCCGTCGACGCTCAACGCCTACGCGGGTGTCCTCGTGGAGTCGGGTCACTACGACAAGGCGCTGCAGGTCGCGCAGTGGCTCGAGCAAGCGTCGGGGGGCGACCCGACCTGGACGAGCAACGCCGCCCACCACCGCGCGGATGCGCTGCTCGGCCTCGGACGCGCCGCCGAAGCGCTCCCGCACGCCCAGGCGTCGGTCGCCCAGAACCGGCTGCCCGACAACCAAGCGGCGTTCGCCGAGACCGTCGCGCGCTGCCAGCGCAACGATCCGAAGCCGAAGAAAGCCTCGAAGCGCGCCGAGCCCGAGGCGCAGGCGTTCCGTGCCCTCGAGGACGGCGACATGGAGCGGGTGCGCGACGTCGCCGCGAGCGCGCCCGGGTTCCGGATCCGGCGCGCGGCGATCCTGTCGCTCGAGATGCGGCTCGAGTCCGAGAACGACACGATCGTCACCCCGCGCGCGCTCGAGCGCGCACGCGCGGTGCTCAAGGGTACGAACGGCGTGACCGATCGCGATGCGCTGCTCGTGCGCTTCGAGGCGCTGCGCATCCGCGAGAACGCGCGCTTCCCGGTGGACCCGCCGGCGAAGCTCGGCACGCGCCTGCCGCGCGACCGCTTCCGCGCACTCTTCGCGGAGCGGAGCGGGCGACCGCTCGCGCAAGCAGGCGGGGGCGCAGGAGCTCCCACGGATGACGTCGAGGTCTTCCCGGGTCAGCGCGTCGGGCGCGCGAGCGACTACGTGCGACTCATGAAGGCGATGCAGGCCGGCAACCCGCAGGCGGCGCTGCAGCAGTTCGGGCTCGACATGCAGACGTACGGACAAGTCGCCATGGCGTGGAACCAGCGCATGCAAGCGGACCCGGCGCTCGCCGCGCGGGTGCAGGCGATGATGATGGCGCGGTGACGGTCATCCGTCGTCGGTGTACCCGCGATCCGCGACCGACCTGTACTCGTAGCCCCGCACCGCGACGCCGCGGTAGTTCGGTGGCGGCCCGGACCGCGGGCCGCCGCCTGACGCATCGCGCTTGCCGGCATCGAGCTTGGCGGCATCCGTCGTGCCGGCGTCCCATGCGCCCGCGTCCGCCTTCGCGTCGGTCGTCGCATCGGACGATGCGTCTGCCGGAGGCGCGTTCGCGAACGCCGGCGCTGCCACCGTGAGCTCCGGTCGCGCCACGCCCGCTTCAGGCTCGTACGCGCGTTGCGCGACGCCGTAGCCGCGATTCGCAACCGTGAGGTGCTCGGGCGGACAACCCGCCAAAAGAGGAACGGCCGCCGTCGTCAACGCGACGCGAAACACCACCTTGGGCACGAGACGGGGTCGGCGCTTCGCCATGCGGGGAGGATACTCGACAGGCCGAGAGGCGGCGGAGATGATGGATGGATGCATCTGAAGGGGGTCTCCGTGCGGAACCTTCTCGTCGCCATCGAGAGCGCCTACGGGCCCGCTGCTCTCGCGCGCGTGAAGGCGGCACTCCCCGACGAAGAGCGCCGCCGGATCGAGCCGATCGTCCTCGCCTCCGGCAGCTATCCGGTCTCGGTCAGCGCAGCGATCCACGATGCCGTCCGGGACGTGCTCGGCGGCGGCACGTTCGAGGCGAACCGTCGCGTCGGACGCGAGGCGGCGCGAATCGACTTCGGTGGTGTGTACCGCGCCGTGCTTCGCGTGGCCGACTACCGCACGCTGCTCGAAGGACTCGACCGCGCGTGGCGAAAGTACAACTCGCAGGGCGGCGTACGTTGGTCCCGGATCGACACGGGCTCGGCCGACGGCGAGATGTACGGCGTCGAGGGCTTCACCGAACCGATGTGGCAGTCGATCGCCGCCCGCGTCGAGACGATTCTGGAGCTCGGCGGTGCCAAGCGAGCCGCGGTCGTGCTCGTCGCGTGTGCGCCGGAGGGGGCGAAGGTTTCCCTCCGATGGACCCCGTGACCTACGCGGGGCGGAGCTTCTTCGCCATCAAGCTCACGAGCGCGCCATAGTCGGTCTCGAGCTGGCCGACCTCGACGAAGCCGCGCCGCGCGTGGAAACGGAGCGACCCGTCGTTGCGCGGGCGGAGGTTGACCTCGAGGGTGAACCACGTCGCATCGGTGAGGCGCTCGACCTCGTCGTACAAGAGCGTGCCGATGCCTCGGTTGCGATGGCGCTCCGAGACCGCCACGCGATCGAGGTAGGCGAAGCTCTGGTAGCGCTCGCGAAACCAGGCGAAGTTCACGCTGCCGTAGTCGGCGGCGGGGCCGAGCACGAGGCAGAAGCCCGCGAGCTCGCCGTCGAGCTCGGCCCCGAGCGCGATCGTGCTCTCGCGGACGATCGCCGCGAGCTTTTCGACCGGCTCGGGGTGCACGCCGGGCGCGCCGGCTTCGTTGAGCGCGTGGAGCGCGGGCAGATCGGCGGGGACGATGGGGCGGAGCTTCATCGCTTCAAGATCTTGAACGCGATGTCGCGCGATCCGACGGCCTTCGAGCTGGCCATCCACAGCAGCATCAGCGGCTCCACCAGGCGCGCGTTGCTCAGCGGTCCCGCGTCGACCGCCTCGAACCCGATCGCCTCGATCAGCTCTTTCACCTTCGCCTTCGCTCCGGCGTCGTCGCCGCAGTAGAAGTTCGAGGCCGCGACGCCCCCGTAGACCGGGTTCGCCAGGTTCTCGGCGCCCTGCGCGTTGAACGACTTCACCACGTGCGCGCCCGGGATCGCCTTCGCGAGCTCCTCCGCGCTCGACGTCGTGTGGCCGTACTTCAGGCTCATCCCCTGCGCACCGCGCTCGACCGCGTTCGTGCAGTCGATCACGATCTTGCCCTTCCAGTCGCCGCCCGCAGTGATCACGTCGGCCAGCGCGCCGTACGGCATCGCGAGCGCCACGACCTCGGCCCCGCGCACCGCGTCCGCGATGGTCGCGACCTTCGCGCCGATCGCCTTGCTCGTCTCGAGGAGCTCGGCGTCCTTCGGGTCGCGCGCACCGAACGTGACCTCGTGCGCCTTGGCCCACGGCCGCGCGAGCCCCGCCCCGATGTTTCCACTCCCGACGATGGCAATCTTCATCCGTTCTTCTCCTTGGGAAAAATGAAGCGCGCGAGCGCGCGCGTGAGCCTGGGCATCAAGACATACGTCATGAAGAACACTTCGATCGTGATCGTGACGAGCAATCGAAGCGGGAGCGGCGCGGCCTCGAGGACGAAGCCGACCGCTTTGCCAATCGAAAAGACGAGCCCATAGACGACCACGATCATGACGAGGGCCATCCGAAAACGCGAGGGCACGGGAGCCACCGTCCCCGGGGGCGGCGAAAACCACAGCTCGAGCCCCGTCAGCTTCTCCCAGAGCGCGTCGCCCTCGACGAGGTCGGTCACCTCCGCGAGCGCCCGCCGCCGCAGGTCGCTCTCCTCGAATCGGCGCAGGTTCTCCACCGTGTCGAAGCGGAAGACGCTGGTGTACTCGCGCGAGCCGGTGGGCGGCCGAATGACGTTGGTGCCCAAGAAACCGGGGAGCGTCGCCGCGTCCTTCAGGAGCTGCGCCAACCAGGCCTCGTAGTCGCGCTCGCGGCCCGCGCGCACCGTTCGCCGAACGACCACCGTCACCGGCTCGAGCTCGCTCATGGCGCGACCAGCCGGAGCAGGGCGTCGACGAACGCTTCGGGTTTCGCCACGAACGGGAGGTGCCCCGTCGCGAGCGACTCCGTGCGCATCGGCGTCGCCGCCAGCATCCGCTCTTGGAGCGCCGGCGTCACCGCGCGGTCGAGTCGTGTCATGACGTACCCTTTGGGGACGGCAGCGAAGCTCGCCCCGAGGGTCACCTTTCCCTGGAACGGCGCGAGCGGCTCCGGCTTCTGGGCCTCGACGATCATCGCCTGCACCGGCGGCGGGCAGTCCGCGCAGATGGCCGCCGCGACGGCGTCCTTCGCGATCGTGACGGTGGACCAGTCGGGCGCGAACTGCATGTTCTTCCCGACCAGGCTGTCCGCGTCCGTCTCGGCCAACGCCTGCAGCGTCTGACCGCTCTCCGGGACGTACGCCGCGACGTACGTGAGGCTCGCGATCTTCGCGCGCCCGAGCCGCTCGGCGACCTGCGAGACGACCATCCCCGCCATGCTGTGGCCGACCAGATGCACGGGATCTTTCTCCGCCTGGACCACCCGCGCGACTGAATCGACGTACGCGTCGAGGCTGATCGCGGCGAGCGGGGTCGGGTCGGCGCCGTGACCGGGCAGATCGGGCGCGCGAGTCTCGAAGCCGCGCGCCGCGAGGAGCGGGCGCACGAGATCGAACGCGTGGGAGTCGGCGAAGGCGCCGTGGACGAGGACGATGCTCATCGGCCGAGCGCCTCGATGACGAGCTTCGCCGTTTCGCCGCCGGAGAAGTTCTGTTGCCCCGTGATCAGGTTGCCGTCGCGCACGGCGTACGCGCGCCAGAGCCCCGCCTGGACGAAGTTGGCGCCGAGCTTCCGGAGCTCGTCCTCGATCCGCCACGGCATGACGTGCTTGCCCTTCGGCAGGAGCTTCATCCCCCACACCGCCTCGTCCGCGAAGTCCTCCTCGACGTTGGCGAAGCCGGTGACGGTCTTTCCCTTCGCGAGCGGCGTCCCGTCCGCGAGCTTCGCGTAGCGAAGCAGGGCGACGCCGTGGCAGAGGGCGCAGGCGACCTTTCCTGCCTCCCAGAACTCGACGAACTTGGCGTGGAGCGCGGTCGCGCCTTCGAACGTGAACATGGGGGCTTGCCCACCCGCGACGACGATCGCGTCGAAGCGGCTCGTGTCGATGGCTGAAGCCGGCTTGGTGTCGTCGATCAGGGCCGCGAGCTTCGGGGTGGCGATGAAGCCCATCGAGATCAGATCGCTCGCGGAGTAGCCGCTCGCGTCACGGGGATCGCTCATGCCGTCGGCGACGCACTTGCCGCCGGCAGGGCTGAAGAGCTCGACCTCGTAGCCGGCTTCTTCGAACGCGAGCCACGGATGCGTGAGCTCGCTCCACCAGAAGCCGACCGGCCACCCCGTGGTGGACGACGTGGCGGGGTTGGAGATGACGAGCGCGACGCGCTTCTTCTTCTTGGGGTTCAGGACGTTGGGATCTTTCAGGCTCATGGCGCAGCACTATCGCCATGCCCGGCGTGGTCCACCACGCGAGACGATTGCAACCATGAGTTGCACGCGTTGTAACTCGTTCGTGCGCACGAGAGAGGGCCATGCACCGCACGCTCCTCGTCCTCCTCCTCTTCTTCGTCCCGCGCCTGGCGTTCGCCCAGGTCAACGCGGAGTCGCTCCGGCCGAACCCCCTCCGCGCCGGCCCCAGCGGCGGGCTCGACCTGAGCTTCGCGCTCCTGCGCGGCAACATCGAGCTCCTGGACGTGGGCGGCGGCGGCCGCATCCAGTACCAGACGCTCCACCCGCAGTCGCCCGAGGATCAGGCCGCGCACCGACTGCCCTTCTTCGCGCAGCGCGCGCTCCTCACCGCGAACGGGCGCTTTGCCGAGCGCGGGACCACGCCCTTCGTGAGCCAGACGTTCATCCACGCCCGGTGGACGGCGATGTGGCACGAGCGCGTCGGCTCCGATCTGTTCGTCCAGCACCAGTACAACGACTTTCTGCGGCTCGAGACGCGCGCCGTCGCGGGCGGCGGCGTCCGCGTCGAGCTCGTGCACGAGCCCGTCTTCATGCTGTGGGCCGGGAGCGGCTACATGTTCGAGTACCAGCGGCTCAAGCCCCTCGCCGGTGCGCTCGACCCGCTCGATGCCTACGAGCACCGGTGGACGAACTACCTGGTCGCGCGGCTCGCGCTCTTCGAGAACCGGTGGCTCGTTCAAGACACGGTCTACGTCCAACCGCGCTTCGACGACTTCAGCGACGTCCGCGTGCTCGAGGAGCTCGAGACGTTGGCGAAGGTGACGGAGGTCTTCGCGCTCGGGGCGACCGTCAGTGTCCTCTACGACAGCGCGCCGCCGACGGCCGTCGTGCCCACCGACCTCCGGGTGGCGAGCACGGTTCGGTTGTCGTTCTAGTTGGTGCAACTGGAGTATAGTTTCATTGCACTCCATGCGCACATCGGACCTGGCCCTCCTCGCGACCCTGGATGCCCTGCTCCAAGAGGGGAGCGTCACCAAGGCGGCGCGCCGCGTCGGGCTCTCGACGCCGGCGATGAGCCACGCGCTCGCGCGCATCCGCGAGCGGATTGGGGATCCCCTCTTGGTGCGCGCCGGCCGCGAGATGGTGCTCACGCCGCGCGCGCTCGCGATGCGCCCGAAGGTGCGGAGCGCGATCACCCAGGCCACGCAGGCGCTCGAGCCCGACGCTCCGTTCACGCCGGCCGAGATCGAGCGGGGGTTCGTGGTCATCGCGAGCGACTACGTGGTCACCGTGCTCGGGGTCGAGCTCGATGCCCTCCTCGGCCGTGAGGCCCCCGGCATCGCGCTGCGCTTCATCCCGAACACGACGAACGACCCCACGACCCTCCGCGAGGGCGGCGCGGAGCTCGCGGTCGGGATCTACGGCGAGCTCCCGCCCGAGCTGAAGACGAAGGTGCTCCTCACCGATCGCTTCGTCTGCGTCGTCCGCAGCGACCACCCCACCGTCGGGAAGCGACTGTCGCTCGATGAGTTCCTCGCCCTCCGTCACGTGCAGATCGCGCCGCGCGGGCGCGCGGGCGGCTACGTCGACGGCGTCCTCGCCGAGCGCGGGCTCACCCGGCACGTGGCGCGCGCAGTCCCGTTCTTCCTCGCCGCGCTCCGGCTGACCGCGAAGACCGACTACGTCCTCACCGTCTCCGAGCGCGTGGCCCGAGCGACGGCGAGCGACTTCGGCCTTCGGGTCCTCGAGGCGCCCCTCGAGCTCGCGCCGTACGCGCTCAAGCAGGTCTGGCATCCCCGTTGGGACGGCGACGCCGGGCACCGCTTCTTCCGCGAGGCGCTGACACGCGCGGCCGAGCGCGTCGCCGGCGACGTGCACCCCGGCGCGCGAACGAGCCTCTCCCCGCGCCGCGGGCTCACGGCTTCGAAGGCGGCTTCGTCGGCACGACCGGACCGGCGCCGGTAGGGTTCGTGTAGCCCCGCGCCGCGACGCCCGGCAACGGCGGCTGATCGGTCAGCTTGGGTTCCAGAGCGGCTGCGTCCCGTCGACCCGCATCGAGCTTGCTGGCGTCGAGCTTGCTCGCATCGAGCTTGCTCGCATCGAGCTTGCTCGCATCCGTCGGGCTCGCATCGAACGCCGCCGCGCCGAGCGACGCATCCTCCGGCGGCGGGTTCACGAACGCCGGCGCGGCCACCGTCAGCTCCGGAGGCGTCCCCCGCGACGCGTCCTGGTCCGGAGGGCCGTACCCGACGGCCGCCACGCCATACCCGAGGTTCGCCACGGTGAGGTGCTGTTGGGGACACCCCGCCAGGAGCGGTACCGCCGTCGCGGTCAGCGCGACGCGAAAGACGACCTTGGGCACGAGACGAGCTCGGCGCTTTGCCATGGGGAGAGAATACCCGAACCCGAACCCGAACCTGCGCATGCGCATGCGCATGCCCCTGCCCGCCTGCAGGTCGGGTGGAGGTCTGCTGGGGAGAGGAGAAGGGCAAGGGCAAGGGCAAGGGGGAGAAGGGCAGCGTGAGTCGGTCTGCTGGCGGGCAGGGGCAGGCGCATGCGCAGGCGCAGGCGGGAGAGTGGGCGAGGTGCGGCGTTGCCCCTAGATGGTACGCAACCCGAGAGGTCGTCATGCCCACTCACCACGTGCTGGGCGGGGGCACGCTGTTCCACGTGCGCCCGCATTTCGCGCTCGCCGCGCCCGCTTACGGCGCCACCGCTCGCCGCATCGCGGAGCTCCTCCGCGCCGCGCTCCCCGGCGATGATTGCAGACTGCATCTCACCCGGATGGCGGGGGACCCGGCCGGGCCCGAGACGAACGAGGACGTCGCCGCGCTCCTCGAGCGGATCGCGGCGGACCCTGCCTCCAAGATCGTGGTGATGTCGGCCGCGCTCTGCGACTGGGAAGGCCACGTCGTCGAGGACGGTGCGCCGACGCCCTCCGGGCGCGACCGCCCGCGCCTCCGCTCGAGCGACGCCGCGCCGAGCCTCGCGCTCACGCCCGCAGCGAAGCTGCTCGGCCGTCTGCGCGAGACGCGGAAGGACCTCTTCGTGATCGGGTTCAAGGCGACCGCCGGGCTGGATGCGCGCGCGCAGTACGAAGCGGGGCTCGGCCTCCTCAAGCGCAGCCACGCCAACCTGGTCCTCGCCAACGACGTGCAGACGCGCCACCACGCGGTGATCGCGCCCGAGCTCGCCCGCTACTACGAGGGCGCCGACCGTGACGCCGCACTGCGTGGGCTCGTCGCGATGGCGGCGGCGCGGAGCAAGCTCTCCTTCACGCGCACCCGCGTCGTCGCCGGAGAGCTCGTGCCCTGGGCCGGTCCCCTCGTGCCACCTTCGCTCCGCGTGGTCGTCGAGCACTGCGTCGCCCGGGGCGCCTATCGGCCGTTCGCGGGCGTGACCGTCGGCCACTTCGCCGTACGCGCCGGGCCGACCGAGCTGCTCAGCTCGCGCCGACGGCGCAACTTCAACCTCGCCGCGGATCGCGATCTCGTCCGCGTGCGCTTCGGCACCGACGCCGTCGTCGCCGAAGGCGCACGCCCGAGCGCGGGCGCGCGGAGCCAGTGGGCCGTGCTGTCCCAGTTCCCGGAGCTCGATTGCATCGTCCACGTCCACTGCCCCCAGCGGCCCGGCTCGCGCGTGCCGCTCCGCGCGCAGCACGACTTCGAGTGCGGGTCGCACGAATGCGGAGAGAATACACGCGTCGGCATGACCCGCTTCGGAGAGCTCGCGGCGGTGATGCTCGATCGGCACGGCCCGAACGTCACGTTCCACCGCGACACCGATCCCGCGCGCGTGATCGCGTTCCTCGAGGAGAACTTCGACCTCGCGCGGCGCAGCGACGACTGACTACTTCACCTCGAGCAGCTCGATCTCGAAGACCAACGTCGACTGCGGCGGGATCGTCGGCGGGTGCCCGCGGTCGCCGTAGCCGAGCTCGGGCGGGATCGTGAGGCGCCGCACGTCGCCCTCGCGCATCCCCTCCACGCCGAGGTCCCACCCCTTGATCACCATCCCCTGCCCCAAGATGAACGTGAACGGCTGCCCGCGCGTGCGCGACGAGTCGAACTGCTTCCCCGAGGTCAGCGTGCCGACGTAGTGGACGACGAGCGTTCGTCCCTTCCGCGCCTCCGCTCCGCCGCCGTGACGAAGCTCCTCGACCAGGAGCCCGCCCGCGAGCGTCTGGACCGGCGGCGCGACCGGCGGCGGCGGCGCCGACGAGGGCGGAAGAACGGACGGGAGCGGAGGCGGTGCCTCGACCACGACCGCCTCTTCTCGCGGCGCACACGCGGCGACGAGCAACGCGACGAGGACCGCGCGCGGTCGCAGGCGACCGCCGTTCTCAGACGACGACATGGCCATGCTCCCGGTCGATGCTCTTCTCGCCGAAGAATCGGCGCGCGGCCTCGACGTGGAGTGAGAACGCGAAGAGCTCCTCCAGACCGCGGACGCCGAACACCAGCCCCCGCTCCGAGGTCTCGCTGTCCGGAGTGAAGGGCCCGAGCTCGGCGGCGTCGAGCGGAGCGGCGACCGAGAAGAGGAGGACGCGATCGGGCGGTGGCTCCGTCGACGTGAACCAGAACGGGCGGAGCGAAGCTTCGTCCACGCGAACGCCAGTCTCCTCGCGGACCTCGCGGGCTCCGCCCTGCTGCCACGTCTCGTGCGCTTCGAGGAAACCGCCGACGAGCGCGAGCTTGCCGACCCCCGGAGGATTCGCGCGCCGAACCACGAGGAGCCCCGTGGCACCCTCGTGGACGACGGGCACCAACACGACGCAGACCGGGACCGGGTTCGCCCAGACGGTCACCTTGCACGAGCCGCACGTCCGCGGATAGCGCGACCGATCGCCGTAGGCGGTACCACAGTGGGAACAGAAGTCATCGCGCATCGGCGTCCTCCTGCACCGTACCCGATCAGGGTGGGCTCGGCGGCCCGATCGGCGCGACCCGGTCGAGGAGCGGGACGAGGCGCGCGCGAACCGCCGCGACGACCTCGGTGTAGGGAGGAAGCGGCGCCGTGCTCGGTGCCTTGCGCGCGAACCACGCCCACCGACGTGCGCTGCCGCGGCTCCGCCCCCACTCCGCGCTCGTGCGGAAGCGGTCGCAGAGCGCGAAGCTCGTACCCCGACTCGTGAACGCGACGCGCGTGGCGTCCACGAGCGCCGCGGCGTCGAGCTTCACGGAGCGATCGAGGAGCCACAGATCGAAGAGGTCCTTCGGGCGCCACTGGCCGTGGCCGAACTCGAAGAGCCCGTGGACCTTCCAGCCGTAGAGCACCTCGGGCACGACCGCGGAGAGCGACGCTCCCTCGACCTCCAACGCGATCGGCGGACGCGCGAGGGGATCGCCCCACCCCAAGTCGATCTGGAGCCCGTCGACGCCGATGCGAAGCCCGGGGAACGGCGTCTCCGCCCAGATCGTCTCGAAGGTGGGGGTACCGAGCGGGTGCGCGTCGGGGACGGCGAGCACCGCGAGCGCGACCGCACGGGCGTCGGCGAGAGCGCGCTCGCGATCCTCCACGTCACCTCCGAGCCAAAGGTGGTCGACGTCGACGGCGACCCGCACCGGCGCGTGATGGCGCGTGACGATCGAGCCCCGGAGCACGAGCGCATCGCGGTGCGCGGACCGCGCCACGCGCCGGAGCCACGCGCAGGCGCGAGGGTCGAGCGCTGGGGTCACTCGATCCAGCCCCGGTCGAGCGCGACGTTCGTGTCGAACACGGTGTACTCGCGGATCCGATTGCGGATCACGAGCCCCTCCGACTCGACCAGCGCGACGACGGCCGCAAAGCGCGCCTCGGCCGTCACGCGGCCCGCCCTGTGCGCGCGGAGCGTCACGAAGCGCTCCGAGATCCCGGTCGCGTCGGGCGCCTTGTGCGCGTTGCGCGACAGGTGCGCGCCGACCGCGCGCAGCCGCTCGCCCAGCGCCGCAACGTCGACCGCGGGACCGAGCGCGAGCTTGAGGTGGTACTCGAAGTAGCTCGTCGCGGGCGCAGCACGCGCCGCTTCATCCGTCTCGGGCGCGCCGACGAGCTTGCCGTGCGCCTCGATCTTCACGCGCGTGACGTCGAACCCGCGCCGGACGAGCTCGCGCGCGACGTCCATCACCTCGCGCTGGACGCCCCGCATCTCGCCGCGATGGAACGACCCCGTCATCGGCTGGGTCTTCGCCTCGCCCGCCGGAAGCTCGATCGAGATCGCCTTCACGCCAATCTCCGTGCACGCCGCGCGGAACGGTGCGAGCTCGCACGGCGCGACCGTGACGTGCGCCTCGAAGACGCCGGGCGCGACGTGCCCCCGCAGGAGCTCGCCGAGCTCGAGGTACGGCGCGGCGCGCATGTTCACGACGTAGGTGCTTCCGCGCAGCTCCGCGAGCGTGCGGTCGTACCCATCGGGGACCCACAGCCGGTCCCACCCGAAGCCCGGCTCACCGCGCGGCGCCGAGAGCAACGTGCCGGCGACGCTGCCCTCGTAGAGGCGCACGTCGTCCCCGCTCGCGGCGTAGGCGACGACCACGCGCGCGATGCCGTGCGCGCCGCCGTACCGCGCCGCAAAGCCGTCTTCGCCCAGCTCCCGCCACGCCTTCTTGAACGACGCCCCCGGCGCGCCGCCGTGCTCCCACAGCCAGAGCCCCGTGTTCTCGAGGAAGCACGGTACGCCGAGCCGCCGATGCGCTTCCATCACGCGCGCGCGCGCGATCACCGCGAGGTCGTCGGACGCGGGGCGCGCGAGGTCGAGCCGCTCCCAGCGGAGCTTCACGCCCGCGAGCAGCCGCTGGACCTCGGCGTGCTTGCTCTGGTTCGCGGTGACGAAGGCAACCTCGTTCATGGCGGCCGTCGCGCGACCCACACGTTCGCGCCACCGTAGCCCTGTCGCACGGCGACCATGTAGAGCTCGCACCCGTCCCGGGTGATGCCGGTGGGCGCGGTGTAGCGGTGGGGAACGTTGAGCGTCGCCTCGTAGGTCGCCTGGGTGAACGCCGCGCTCGTCGACTTTCGGGTCGCGCTGTGGAGGTACATCTCCGGGGCTTCGGCGTCGGTCAGCGAGCGGTACGCCCCGAAGTAGATCGTGAGCTCGTCCGCCAGGAGGACGGGGAATCGATCTTCTTCGGCCGCGATCACACCGATGGGGGCCGGAGTGCCAAAGCCGCCGTCGCCGCCGTCCAGGACGTCGGCCGACCAGATCCGAAAATTCGAGGGCTCACTTCGGTTCGTCTGGAAGTAGATGCGGTTCCCCGTCGCCGCGAGGAACGGCGCCTGATCGTTCGCGGGCGCTTCGAGGCCGGCCGCCGGCTCCGGCCGCGACCAAGCGCTCGCGAGCGAGGGCCGGTGAGTGACGTAGGTCCCCCACGTTCCTCCTTCCTGCTCCCCTTCGTACACGGCGAGGTAGGCGGTGAGCCCATCGGGCGTGAACGCCATGTTCGAGCTGGCGGCAGGCGAGCCGCCATCGGGAGCAGTCCCCACGCGGAGCTCGGCGACCATCCGGTCGTACTTCCAGATGTCGGAGACGGCGAGGCGCGTGTAGCGGTGCAGCAGGAGATCGTTGTTCGGCTCGCGACGCGCGACGTAGAGCTCCAGGTTCGACGGCGAAGGCCAGGCGCCTTCCTCGGTGCTGGGCGTACTGACCTCGGCAACGTAGACGGGCGCACCGAACGGCTTCGTCGGATCACAGCGCCCCGCATCGAGCGGCGCATCCGGCGTGGCGTCGACCGGCGCGTCGGGTGCCGCCTCGAGCGCCGTATCGAGCGCGGTATCCGTGCCTGCCTCGAACGCCGCCTCGGGCGCGGCATCGGCGGAGGCGACCTCTCGATCTTCCAACCCGACGATGAGGCTGCACGCGGAGACGAACGCGACCGCACCAACGACGACGAGGGCTCGAGCGACCGACATGTCCAAGGGTGAGCATAGCCGACGTCAGATCCCCGGCGCAGCCGCGTCCACCGGCCATGAACACCACCCTCTCCAAGAAGGTCCTCGCCACCGCCGTCGCGCTCTCCCTCGCCTCCGTCCTCGCCGTCGGGTGCGCCGGAAACGAAGAGTCCGCGCAACCCAGCACCACCGCCGCCACCACCGACTCGTCGTCGGGCTCCACGCGTCGCGCCTGCGAGAACGTGAAGTCGCTCGCGCAGATCTGCTACGACAGCGCCGACCCCGGCGTCTCCTGCCCCGCGCTCGGCAGCGCGATGCGCGGTGAAGCGGCCAAGAAGGGACTCGACGTGGGGCTCCAGAACGACCTGGGCGCCATGTGCCAGAACGCGTGCGCCCAACGTAAATCGGGTGGGACCTGGTCGGAGATGAGCGCGCGCCTCGACTGTTCTTCGCGCTACTGACGCGGACGCCTAAAGGGGTCCGCCGCGCTGCCGTACGGGGAGGTAGACATGCTCCGCTCCCTCCTCCATCGCGTCGGCGTCGCGTCGGTGATGCTCGGCGCCGTGGGTTGCAGTGGCACCATGGACGCGATCAAGGTCGTGTCCGTCGAAGAGGCACCCGCCTACCACGGCAGCAAGCTCACGCCCTACGCGCTCATCCGTGGCGATAGCCGTGCGGACCTGCCGAGCAACGCTCGCGTCGTCGGCAAGGTGCTGAAGATCCCGCGCCCCGGTGTCTTCGAGTGGCACCTCGACCCCGGCGAAACGGTCGAGACGGACGGCATGGGCCGCGTGGTCGCCGTGCACGCCAGCGCCACCACGGTCCAGTTCGTCCCCGGCACCGCGACGCGGAGCGGCGACGAGATCCGCGGCGAGCTCGTCGATCACGAAGAGCGCCTCCCGCTCCAGGCGGACGATCGGATCGAGCTGCGCGGTACGCTCGCGCCCGGTGACGACCTCCCGTACGGCGGTCACGTCGAGCGCTCGGTCTCCGGTGGCGCCATCGCGATGGGAGTCGCCAGCGTCATCCTGTCGTATGCCCCCTCGGCGTTCGTCGCCGCCACGTCGTCGCTCTCGAGCGACAAGTGGCTCTGGGTTCCGCTCGCCGGACCGTGGGTCGATCTCGCGACCCGGCCGAGCTGCGTCCCGAACGAGGTCATCGCCGCCGTCTCGCCCGTCGACCCTTGCCTCCCCGAGACGCTCGCGCAGGTCGCGCTCGTCACCTCCGGGGTGCTGCAAGGGCTCGGGACGATCCTCACGATCGTGGGGATGCCGTCGGGCGCGCACGTCGAGTGGGGCGACCGTCGCAGCGCCACCGTTCGGGTCTCACCCGCCGTGGGTGGGACGAACGGTCTCGCGGTGAGCGGCACTTTCTGACGCAGCGTTTGCAGGCAAATCGCGCTCTTTTGCGCGAGCGTCGCGAAGGCGTGCGTCTTAATCTGATCGCGACAAGGAGGCCT
The DNA here is from genome assembly GCA_044224495.1 of Polyangiaceae bacterium. GTDB lineage: Bacteria > Myxococcota_A > Polyangia > Polyangiales > Polyangiaceae > JBGAKG01. The sequence continues at coordinate 147,528 of JBGAKG010000028.1, forward strand.
CCATGACTCCGATCGAGCTCGACGCCAGCGTTCGCGTCCTCCTCGCCGTCGCCGCTGCCGACGGTCACGTCGACCCCGACGAGCGACGCTTGCTTGCCGCCGCCGCAACGCGGCTCGGGAGCGCGCTCGCCATACGCTCCGTCTCGGCGAAGGAGCTGGACGGCGCACTCGCGGCGCTGGCCTCGGCCGACGCGAAGGACGTCACGTTCCGCGCCGCCGTCGCGCTCGCCAACGTCGACGGGAAGTGCACCGCCGACGAGCACGCGTTGCTCGAGAAGATCCGCGACGCACTCGCGCCGGACGCCTCGATTCCCCTCGAGCGCTGCGAGCACGATTGGGCGAAGCGCATGCGTGCAGCGCGCGCGCGGATCGATCACGTCGAGGGCGGCTTCCTCGATCGGCTCGCCAAGGAGCGCGGGGACCTCACGTCGCTCGCGTACCAGAAGCTCGTCGGCGATCTCGATCGCGCGAAGACCGAGGTGCTCGGCGCGGCCGTGTTCGAGAGCTGAAGCTCAGTCGTCGCCGGACGCCAAGGCCATCTTCCACGGCACCGACGGCCAGATCTGACTCCGCAGCACCGGGAGGTTCCGCTGCACGCGGTTCAGCTCCTGCGGGTCGCGCACGTTCCGTTGGCGGTGCCACTCGTGCATGCCGGCCTCGAAGGCCTGCGCGAGCTGCTCCCAACCCTGGAACTTCGCCTGGAGGAAGCGACCGATGCCGCCGCACTCGACCCAGCAGCGCTCCTCGTCGATCCACCGCGCGGCGACCGCGATCCGCAGCAGGTCGAGCGCGCGCACCTGATCCCACGCGACGTTCCCCGATTGCCCCTGCCGCAGCCCGTTGATCACGCTCCAGAAGGCCTGCGCGTCGTTCGCGCCGTACCAACTCCGGAGCGCGTTGGCGGCGCGCTGCGCGTCCCACGTCCCGGAGTCTTCGCCGCCCGTCCAGATCGAGTAGGCGCCGCGCGCCCACGCCGGCGTCGCCGCAGCCGCCTTCTTGCCCATGATGGAGCGAATGACGGCGACGACGACGCCGATCGTGATCACGAGCACGATCGCGACGGGGACGAGGTACTTGGGGTCGAGAAGATCGTCGATGTCCACGATCGGTCCATCGGTCGGCGAGCGCCGACCGATCACGAAAAGTGCTCAGCCCTTCTTCTTGAACAGGTTCAGGAAGCGCGCGATGAGGCCCGGCGAGAAATCGACGTCTCCCATCTTGTCGAGCTCTTCCTTGGCCTTCGCCTTCTCGGCCTCGAGGATCGGGATGATCTTCTCGCCGATCGCCATGATCTGCTCGACCTCGCCCTTGTCGAGCCAGATGCCGCCGCAGCTGCGACAGCGATCGATCTCGACCGCCTGCGACTCGTACTTCACGTCCTGAATCAGCATCGCGTGGTGGCACCGCGGACACTTGATCTTGCCGTCCTTCACCGTGCCGCCCGCTTCCGCGCGGTCCCACACGGACGGGTCGGCCTTGATGCCGAACGCGCCGAACATCTCGCCGGTGTCGAAGAACTGGCCCTCGCACTTCGGGCAAATGTCGAGCACCGCCTCCCCCTTCTCGTGCTCCTTCATCGTCGCGTGATCCCGAGGACACTCGAGGATCACGTTCTTCATGTGCTTGTCGGCAACCGCAGAATGGGCCATGGGTTCTCCTCCGCGATCGCAGGATCGACGAGCGGGGACGGCGGGGTCAAGGCTCGAGCAGCCCGCTCCGTTCAGTTCGGCGGGGGAACGCAGAAACCGGCCAGACAGGTACCCGTGCAGCACTCGGAGCCGGCTCCGCAGGTGGTGCCGGTGAGCTTGCACGCGACGAGCGGCGGCGCGCACGCGCCTTGGACGCACCGGTTCGTACAGCAGTCGCCGTTGAGCTTGCAGCCACTCCCCTCGCCCGCGCACGTGATCGTGCAGACCTTGCTCGAGCACTTGCCGATGCAGCACTCGGGGTCGGAGCCGCACGCCGTCGTCGGGCCTTTGCACGTCGCGGTGGGGAAGGAGCATCGCGCTGGGTTCTGCGCCTTGTCGCAGAAGCCCTCGCAGCAATCACCGCACTCCTCCGCCGGCGGTCGACAGCCCGGACCGTTGGGATCGGCGTCGCACTTCCCGCCCGTACAGAAGTTCGAGCAACACTCCGCGTTGGACTTGCAGTCGGTGCCGCGCACGAGACAGAGGCCGCCACACACGCCACCGAAGCACCCGAGCGAACAGCAGTCGGCCGCGCGCGCACACGCGACGCCGTCCGCCGCGCACGACGGCGCGCACGAGCCGCTCCCGCTCGTCCCCGGCGTGCAGCGCCCCGAGCAGCACGCCGACGGATCATTGCAGACTGCACCGGTCGAGGCGCACGTGGCCGGGCCGAGGCAGAGCCCCTGCCCGCAGCGACCGGTGCAGCACTCCGCGCCGCTCGAGCACGCGCCCCCGCTCGCGGTGCAATCCGCCGCGCGACAGGTCCCGTTCACGCAGCTCGCCGAACAGCAGACGCCCGCCCCATCGCAGGAGGCGCCGAGCCCTTGGCAGTCGCGCGCCGCACACGTCCCCGCCGTGCAGACGTTGGAGCAGCAGGCCGCGGCGACCGCGCAGGCGGCCCCCGCGGGCTGACACTGGCCCGCGGCGCTGCACCTCCCACCCTGGCATACGTTGGAGCAGCAATCGAGCGGCCCACCGCACGGGGCGTCCGTGGCGCCGCAGGAAGCCGGGTGCGAAGCGTCGAGCGCGACGGTCTCCGTACAACCCCCCAGCTCGAGCGCGGAGGCCGCCACCAACGCCCCCACCGCGGGGAGCACGAGAAAAGTGAGGTTGGAGCGAGCCACGTGCTCCTGGATCGTAACCGAACGGGCCCATCCGGTTACTGTGATCGCATGGCCACGCCGGAGCTCCGCCTCGTCCACGCGCCGAGCGATCTCGCGCTCGCGCAGCGGTGCGTGGCCGGGGACGTGAGCGCGCAGCGTGAGCTCTATCACCGCGAGAAGCGCCGCGTTCACGCGGTGCTCCACCGGCTGCTCGGCGCGAACACCCACATGGACGACCTCATCCAAGAGGCGTTCCTCCAGATCTTCCGCTCCCTCCACGGGTTTCGCGGCGAGTCGACGCTCGGGACGTGGGTCGATCGGTGCGCCGTGCGCGTGGGCTATGCGCACATCGCCTCCAAGAAGCTCCGCCCCGTGCCGCTCCCCGAGGATCACGACCCGCCGTCCGAGGCACCGAGCGCCGAAGCCACCGCGAACGCGCGCGAGGCGAGCCGCCGCTTCTACCGGCTGCTCGAGCGCGTCGAGGCGAAGCAGCGCGTCGCCTTCGTGCTCCACGTGATCGAAGGGCGGCCGATGGCCGAGGTCGCCGAGCTGATGGAAGCGAGCGTGGTCGCCACCAAGGTTCGCGTCTGGCGCGCGCGCCGCGCGATCGAAGACCGCGCGCGCCGCGATCCCGTCCTCGCCGACTGGATCCAAGTCCGCGGAGACGCGGGGGAGGAGGAGCCGTGAAGGAGCCGCTCGAGGACGAACGGTTTCCGGTCGAACCGCTGAGCGACGCGCGCTGGTCGCGGATCGAGCGGGGGCTCTTCGAGCGCGTCGCGCGCGAAGGCACGGCGCCGCTGGCGAAGCCGGCGCGGGATCGCCGTTGGATCGCGGTCGTGCTCGCCGCCGCCGCGGTGATCGCGCTCCTGATCGCGCGTCCGTGGGCCGCGCCGGCCCCCGCCGTGGCGATCGCGCCGGCGCCGTCGCACATGCTCAGCGAAGCGGCCGCGTCGCACGTCACGCTCGGCGAGAACGAGCTCGATCTCGGGCCGCGCACGTCCGTCGTCAGCACCGGAGACGACGACCACGGCGTCGTGCTCGTGCTGGAGCAAGGGTCCGTCGGGTGCCACGTCGCGCCGCGCCACGGGCGGCCCCCCTTCGTCGTGCAGGCCGGCGACGTCCGGGTGACGGTCAAAGGGACGCGCTTCACCGTCACGCGCGCGGGCGCGGACGTCACGGTGAACGTCGAGAGCGGCGTCGTCGAGGTCACCGCGGGGGGAGCGTCCGTCGACCTCCACGCCGGGGACCGCTGGCCCGCGGCGCCGCCTCCTCCGTCGGCGTCCGCGCCAACGATCGTCGTGCCGACCGCCTCGTCCGCCGCCTCGTCCGCGCCGTCGGTCCACGCGAGCGCGAGCGCTCGCCCGGTGCTGGATCCCCAGGCGCGCTTCGAGGCGGCCGAGGCTCTCGAAGCCTCCGACCCCGATGCGGCGCTCACCACGTACGCAGCGCTCGCGAAGGGCACCGGCCCCTGGGCCGAGAACGCGCTCTATGCGCAAGGACGTCTGCTCTTCGAACGCGGACGGAAGGCGGACGCGCAACGCGTGCTCCGCGACTACGTCACGCGGTACCCTGCCGGGCCCAATGTCGGCGACGCGCGCGCGCTCCTCTCGCAGATGCCTTGACGCGGCGTTGCTCGCCGCGCTGGGTGCGCTCGGGGCACTCGCCCCCACGAGCGCGCGGGCGAGCGAGGAGCCGCTCTCGCGCGTCGCCTTCGTCGGTGACGATGCCGAGCTCCAGCGCGCGCTGACGGTGGCGCTCGCGTCGTGGCACGTCGAAGTGGTGCCCGCGAGCGAGCCGACGCTCGGCGCGACCTTGCCCGAGGCCGCCACCGTCGCCGACGCCGTCTGCGGGCGCGCGAACGCGCGCGCGGTGGTGTGGATCTCGCGCTCGCCCGCCGGGTGGGCGCTGTGGGTCTACGACGCGCGAACGCACGAGCTCGTCTCGCGACCCGTGACCGACGCTCCGCCGTACACGGGGCCGGTCGCAGCTTCCCTCGCGCTCGCGACGAAGACGCTGCTCAAGAAGAGCCTCGTCGCGCCCGAGGCCGAGCGCTTCGGCGCGTCGCCACCGCCTCCGGCTCTCGTGCTCGCTCCTCCGATCACGACACCGTCGCCGCCGTCGTTCTTCCTCGAAGGCGGCGGCGGAGCTCGCTTCTTCGCCGTCTCGACCCAACCGGCAGAGGCGCGCTTCGGGCTCGGGCTCAGCTTGTACCCGCGCGTGCTCCATCCGTTCGGGTTCTTCCTCGAGATGGCGCTCGGTCCCGGAGCGTCGGTCGTCGGCGCCAACGTCGACGCTCGCGTCCTCTCGTTCACGCCCGCGCTCGGAATGCGCGCGCGCTTCCTCGCGGGGCGCTGGATCGCGTTCGAGCCGGGCCTCGGAGCCGTGCTCGCGCTCACGACGTTCGACGGCATCGCCGACGGCACGAACGTGGCGCTGCTCCGACCGAACCCCGGGGTTCGGGCGGCGTTCGTGGTCGATCTTCGCCTCACCGAGCGCGCATCGCTCGGGCTCGTGAACCAGGTCGACGTCGGCTTTCGGCGCCAGGACTACACCCTCGGCGGCGTCACCGTCGCCGAGGGTGGCTTCGTCACGTGGGACGTGGGACTGCGGCTGCGGGTGGGAGCGGACTGAGTACGTATGAAGTGACCGGCTCGATCGCGAGGTCGTAGCTGCCGTTAGGCGCCACGCACGTACGGACGCTATGCGTCCTAATCGCGGGTTAGCGCTTTCGCGCCAGAGCCGCATGCGAAGGAGCCGGTCATGGAA